>CAZTDX010000026.1:0-43325 GCA_964612425.1 uncultured Pseudobdellovibrionaceae bacterium | reverse complement strand
ATATTTAAAACTGTTTTTGTACCAACGATGATCACCATTTCGATCATAGATTCTAAAGTGAAGGTGATTGGTTTGATTTAAGCTACAGTTAGAAAAACCATTTAAAAAATCATTGAGATCATCGGGATGAACATAGTCAATCCAAAAGTTTCGATTATTTATTATTAGGTTTTTATCAAAACCAAGCTCCTCAACTTTGTCGCTGATAAATTGAATTTGAAATGGAATTGTAGGTGAACAACTGTAAAGTATTGCTGGCGCCGTATTGATGATTTGACGATAAATATCATCATAGGCACCTGCTATATTTGCTGCAGCTATAATTGGGATATGGCTTTGCTTTAAAAAAGTGAATCCTTTTGAAGTGTCTGACAAAAAGCTCCATTGATGAGATTGTTCGACGGCTTCGCTTTTATCAAAAAGCGATTTTATTTTAAGATTCCAGGTTGATATAACAGCGCCACGGTGAAAGTTATGGAGCTTTGTAATGTTATTAATGAGTTCTGTGATGGCATCGCTCCCATCTTGAATATCGCTGAGTAAAATAAGAATATTTAATGGTTGGCTATGACCCATAAGACACAATTTTTCAAATATTAGTTGAGTGAATTCTACAGACCAAGGAGCAATATTTTTGTCTTCAACTATCGTAATGGCATCTTCTGAGTAAATGACAAATTGACTGGATTCAAAAATCAAATCTTTTGATTTAAATAGATTTTTTTCGATTTTTTTTAAACCAACCATAAACCCTTATTATTTATTTAACTTTATCAATTATTATTAAACTACCCTTCGGAAAGTTTAAGAAAATCTGGAGTCTAAGGCTTATTAAAAGTTGGTTTCGTTAGGCATTAAGTCTGGGTTTAGTTTAGTTCTTTGAGCAAAATACCCATATTGTGGTTGAGGTAGTCTAGGAGCGTGAGCGATTTACTATCGTCTTTTGGAAGATCACCCCAGAGGGTTCCTCCCACTAGACTTCCGGTTTTTGTAGACCACTCCTTAAAGAGGGAAGGGTCTAGGCCCTCTTCATTAAAGAAAATTCTTTTTTTAAATTGTTTTATTTCAGTTAAATTTTTTGTTAAAGATTTAGGGGAGAGTGAATCTTCATTATGACTTTCGATAATAGCAAAAGTCGGCAGTTTAAAAAAATTGAAAAGATAATTAAATTCGCTATGCATCGTAAGAACGACAATCGATTTAGAGTTGGCAATATTATTTGAGTCCTTTATTTTTTTATTAAATAGTTCTAATTGAGTTTCTTTCCAACGAATGAGCTTTTCTTTGAAGGAATTTGTATTTTTTTGTATATGAGACACCCATTCCTTCGCATTGGGTTGTGCCGCGAGGGAGTTTTGCAAGTCGAGGGAAATGGTCTCAAGATAGGAAATTAAGTTGTCTGGATTGTGCCAAGCATGAGGATCAGGAGTTCGGTCTGAACTTAAAAGACTCACTTTAATTTGTTTAGAGGCTTCAATGTATTTTATTTTAAGTGATGAGTTATTTTTTAAATTTTGCACCCAGTGATTATCTAAACCCATCCCATTAAAAATAAAAAAATTAAACTTTTTAAGTTGCATTATAGTTTTAGGGCTTAGCTCTAAGTGATGTGAATCCTCTCCAGAATGAGTTAGGGATATAATTTCCGCATTTGGACCGGTCACTTCCTGAGTAATGAGCTTCAAAATAGGAACACTGACGGCAATTTTTAATTGTAGTGGTTCATGTTGAGAGTTTTTATTATTTTCTCCTCTTGCTGAATTATAAGGGAATAACAAAAAAAGAATCGTTAAAACGATGAAACATAATAATTGTTTATAAAGAATTCTTATTAAGGAAACCATAAATTTACTAATGCCCGTAGTGTTTTTGATGGATCAATGTTTTTAGTAAGCCTTGGTAGGGATTTAAAATTAAGCTGCACAAATAAAAACTTCCCCAAAGAAGTAGTGTTGAAGGACCAAGGGGCCAATCCAAATGGAACGAAACGAATAATCCTAAACTAGAACCCAGGCAGGAAACAAGAATGGCAAGTGCAAACAGTCGGTGGATTCTTTGTGTCCACATGCGGGCAATAATTGCCGGAAATATTAATTGTCCCATAGCAAGCAGTGTACCATTAGATTGAAAGCTGACCACCAGCCCACCGACAACAAGCAATAGAAAAAATGTTTGTAACCAAAAAGGATTTTTGCCACGAGACTTTAAGTATGTGGGGTCAAAGATTTCAATTAAAAACAAACGTTTTGAAAACCAAAAGAGTGTCGTTACAAGGACACAAACACTCGCGATGATAAATAAACTTTCTTTAGTTACGGTGAGAGGTGACCCAAACAGGAGATGTAAAAGCACGGTAGATCCCCCTTTTTGAGAAATGAGTAGAACTCCGAGCGCTAAGGAAAGTAAATAAAATGCAGCAAAGCTGCTATCCTCCTTAAGAGGGGAATGTTTTTGCGACCAAACAGTAAAATAAACAATCAGGACACCGGTGAAAAAGCCACCTAACATCATCATTGGAATTGATAGTCCAAAGAAAAAATAACTTAAAGCCACGCCTGGTAAAAGCCCATGGCTAACAGCATCGCCCATAAGACTCATTCGCCTTAAAACAAGTAAAACACCTAGAGGAGCGGTTACGAATCCCGTGATCACTTGGACGATAAGAGCTTGTCTTAAAAAATCAAACTCATTCATGGCATTAAAAAAATCTGTAAAGAGGGAACTGAAGTGAGTGATTTCAGCGCTCATCTTAAACATTCCTCATCTTTCGAAGATTTCTTTGAGAGGTCTTCAGCTTCTGCATAAAAAAAATCAAGAGAACTTAAAGGCGCTGGATTGAGATTCTGAGATTGAATCGAGGGCACATTAAATATTTCTTTGATCGGCCCCCAGGCTTTAACTTCTTTATTAAGAAAAAGTCCGTATTCAAAATGTTTGGCCGCCAACTCTCTATCATGCAAAACGACGATGATGGTTTTGCCCTGACGTTGCCAATCATGTAAGAGTTGGAGCAAATCATTGATGGATGGTTCATCAAGGCCATTGAGTGGCTCATCAAGTAAAATCACTTGTGCATTTTGTACAATCACTCGAGCTAATAAAGCCCGTTGAAATTGACCGAGTGACAAATTTTCAATGGGTTCATCTTTAAGCTTGAGTAAATGAACTTGATTGAGAGCCTCAAAAACGCGTTTTTTTTGTGTTGAGTTCATGGATTTCCAAAACGGAAGCTCCTCGATAAGTCCCTGGGCTGCTAATTCAAAAACCGTCAGTGGAAATTGTCGGTCCCAAGATTGATTTTGAGCTAAATAGGCCGTTTGGGAAAGTCCCAAGTTTGGAGATCGATCAATCGTACCCTCATCAATGGGGTGGAGACCCGCCAAACATTTAAGAAAGGTTGATTTGCCGCCTCCATTAGGTCCCATGATGCAATTCAAAGTTCCAGCAATAAAAGTTCCTGACAGATGGTGAATGGCCGGGTGACGTTGGTAAGTTAAGGTAAGGTTTGAGATTTTAATTCCTGAAGGAATAGAATTTTCAGTTATCATCCTATTTTAAAAATCTCCCTCGGGTCGCCCATTTAAAAAGCCTTTTAGACATTGAAAACGAGTTTTTAATTAAAATCCCGACTTTCGTCATCCATTTTCCTTCAGATGAGGTTTAATTTTGAAAATAATTCCTTTTTTAAAAGGGATTTTCCTTGGGAACAATTGGCCGCTTTTTAAGAGAAAGCTTGAGCTCTTTAATTGAGAAGAGCCACACTGAATTTGCAAAGTGTTTTTATTAAATCAATCAATTCCTTAGAAGGGGGTCGTTATGAAAGTCAGAATGAGTGAAGCCATGAGTCGAAAAATACTAACCGTTACACCTGAAGATAGCATTATGGAAGCGTATTTATCTCTCAAGGAGAATCGGGTGCGACATCTAGTCGTCATCGATGAAGATGATTATGTCGTCGGCGTTATCAGTGACCGCGACTTTCAACGAGCGATGGTCTCCCATGTAGAGCAGGCCGGGTCGATAAAAATGGTTGAAGAGTATTTTAATCCCGAGCATCAAGTTCAGGATTTTATGAGCTGGGATGTTCAAGCCATTCTAGAAAGCGATTCTCTGAAACATGTGGCTCTTAGGATGCTCGAGAAAAAAATATCCAGTTTAGTGGTGGTCAATGATAAAGATGAGATGGTGGGATTTATCACTAGCGATGATTTACTATGGGTTTTAGTTAAACTCATTGATGAGCAATCGGATGATGAATTCTTACTGGATCTCAAAGCACAGGTCTTAAACTCACCCCTTGGTGCTATCGTCAATAGCTTAAGCCAAGTGGGAATTTAGGAAGTTTATCGTGAATGCGAGACGAAGCGCGGGATGGGGGGGCAAAGTAAAAGCCGCCCTCCCATCCCGCTTCTTTAAACTCGATCATCGTCTAAGCAGATTCTGATGGAAAGAGCTTAATTCGAGGCGAAAGGTTCAATGTAAAAAGGTTAATTGAGAAAAGGTTCAAATAAAACGAGGTTTAAGGCGAACGAGGTTTAGTTCCTCTGCGTTGAGTGAGGAGAGTCTAGATTTGAGGGAGTAAGCTTGGTATTTTGCTTCATTTGATTATGATATAAATATGCGTTATTTAGTCGTTCGCTTTATATCTGAAATTTTCAAAGCTGTGCTCACATCAATCATTATTGGTTTGTTTTTATATATGGTAACGGTTTCCGTGATCATGAGAAAGTTCCCTCCGACAATGGCTGACCTACAAACAGTGGCAAAGAAGGTTGAGTTCGTTGCGGGGTTTGTGTTTCAACAAATGGGTGCCATTAAGAATAACCCAAAAAATGCTACGCAGATTTCATCAATGGTGGCAAACAGAGACTCCTTAGTTGAGCAGATGAAGGCCTATGAAGAAATAGAAAAAGTAAAGGTGAAGAAAATCGAAGAGACATCGGGAGAGTTTACTTTTGCCTCGACCCCACCACCAGATTCTAAAGCTGCTTCAGCAGATTTGGCACTTGAAAATGTTCAGTTAAAAGAAAAAGTGAGAACTTTAGAAGAGCAGTTAAATCGTCTTAGAAATCAATTGCAAAGATTACAACAATAAATAAAATAAATTTAATTAAAAGTGGGATTTTGTCAAAAAGTTCTTCGATTTAATTCGAAATGAGATGAGACTTTAGTTTGTAAACCAAACACCCGATGAATTTGGTAGGTTCAAAGTAAAGGGGTGTAACAATGTCCAAAAAAGAACAAACTGAAAATAAAGGTCATCATCAAGGTGGAAATTCCAATAATGTAGTGGCTCTTGTCATTGATCGTTGTAAAGTAGAAGGCTGCAAATCTAAATCACAACGAGCAGGCTTTTGCGATGAGCACTATTCGTGGTTTAAAGAGGGTCTTGTTACTGTTGATGGGCACTTTGCAAAGGACTTTGAGAAGAAGTACCAGCAGTATATGAAAAATCATAAAAAAGTAGCTTAAAGAGAGTTTTCTTTTTGCTATTGGCAAGCAGCGGGTGCAATTTCAGCATCGCTTTGTAAGTTGTTAAACTCGCTATCAGATAAATAAAATAAGTTTTCAGAACAATTATTTTCTTGAATGAGGGAGCGAATTGCGCTTCCTTCATTCACTGAAATTTTTAAATTCCAGACAGCCTTAATCTTTAACCAAATAGCTAAATACTGACACTTGAATTGAGCGTTGGGCGGCATATATTTATCAGGAGCACTATCGCCTTTGCCTTCGTTAGCATTTCTAGCCACAGCAATAAGATGTGTGTTGTCTTCAATAAAATTGGCGTAGTGACAACGTTTGCTCTGTGACCAACTCCAGGCTCCAGCAAGATAGGCATTTTTAAGAGGAACCACATGATCAATTTGTAAATCTTGGGAGCTGTGAAAAGTCGTGTCGGTGTAGGGATCGTACCATTCAGAAGAAATTATGGTGCACGGGCTTTTGGGGTTTGTTACGATGTCGCCGTGGGCCTGGCGCTTAAGAACTAAACCTCGAATATTCAAACATGTTTGCTGAGTTGGATCTTTAATCCAAGATTTAAATTGTTGAGCACGATTATAAGGGGGCGGCTCTTGGTAAGAGGAGTCTTTAATTAGAATCCAATGAAGAAGTGGAATTGAGTCGGAGTCATCTTTATTGATGCCTAATGGGGTTTGAGTCAAAGAGAGAAAAGAAAAAAAAGGTGATACATCAAGCGAATTTTGTGAATGCTTTTTAGAGTTATGTTGGATTGCACTTACAGTCGATTGTGAATCAATGGAGTAGTAGTTTTCAAAAGAAATATTTGACCGAGCAAATTGAATTGAGGGTCTTCCCCATGCAACGGTTGGGAAGAGTTCAAAGAGTCCATAGAATAATAGAAGTGCGAAAACCGGACGCAACATCCGAAGATTGGATGTTGAAACAAGATCTTTGTCACTGATTAAATGATCTAAATCAAATTGACTCGGTTTATTTTATGCGCATGATCGTTGCTGAATTATTAACAAGAATAATTTTTAAGCGTATTCTTTGCAGAAAGATGAAGGAATTATTAAATTTGTGTTATTTTTTTAATCTATAAATTAAGATGTAGAATTTCGGAGTCTTTCCAAAACCGATTTAAGACTAAATTAATTTCATTTGATGACTGACTTTTTTGTGACAAAACGGTTTCAAAAAGATCAATGAGCGATTGAGAGGACGGGACGCTTCTTTGGTCTTTTACAATTCGCATCGTCCAATTAGGAAAGAGTCTCTTATCAATAAGTCCTCGACTAAGCACTCTGACATTATAGTGATGTTCGTTCCCACGAAGTTTTCGGAAAAGATCTAAAACAGAGGTTTCGTGGCCCTCCAGATACTGCATAAAAAACCCCTGTCTATAAACAAGGACACCCGTAATTTCTTTTAAGTCTGTGTAAAGTTGGGATTTCTTCTCCAATGCCAAGCGAGCACTCTCTTCGAGAGTATTTAAGGCTTGGCTAGCGTAAAGAAGAAAGGTGAGGTTTTCCATCATTTTATATTCTGAATTATTATTAATAGTTTAGAAACTAATATTTATAAATTCCAAAATACTGGGACTTTTCGGCACAAGGGATGTGTCAAAATAGTCATCGAGATAAAAATGAAAAAAGACCGGTTTTATAGCCGGTCTTTTTTCGATTTACTAATTATTTAATGCTCAAGACTCTTTTGTTGCAGAGAAAGTGAGCATTAAATTTGTTTTTTAATAAGTCACTTCGAGATCAAAGTGCTTAAAGGCATTGTAGTTTACTGCATCGATAGGATCACCTTTGATTCTATATCCCCAGTAAAGGCGGAAGTAGCCAGGAAGATCATGCAAGTTACCACTGTAAATAGGCATGATGTCAGTAGTGCTCTTTAATTTATAGTTAGAGTGGTCAGCAAATAAGTGTTGGAAAGTGCCATCCCAAATATTCCAAGTATATCCGTTCTTTTGGTACCAAGTTTCTCTTCCAGAGTAATCTTTGTATCGTGCAACAACAAAGACATCTGCTTTTTGATTGGCATCAAGAGTTGGAACATTGAAATCAAGGTCAATGTATGTGAAAGCGTTGCGAGAGATCTTTTTGTTAAGGATCTCTTCTGTCGTAGAGCCTTGAGTGATCATGTATTTAGCTTTTGGATTTTCAGAAGCATACTCGTAGCAAATACCTTCAATATTAGTATCACCAGAGAGATAGCTGCTGTTGCTGCTTTCTGGATCAGCTAAGCAAGCGGCATATCCTACGCTATCGTAATCAAGCGTTCTATAGCAACGGTTAAAATCTTTGTAGATTTTCATACAAACTCCAAAGCCGATGCTTGCTCCACCAGTTGTGCTAGAGTAACAATCATTATCTTGGTTTGCGGTATTGCTCATACAAATTCCGTAACCAATGTTTGAATCAAGACCTAAACCAGTTTCGTTAGAGTAATCAAGACCGCTTTGGCAATCATAGTAACTTCTGTGAGTCATACAAATTCCAAATCCTGCGTTGTCAGAGCCAATGGATGGAGAACAATCATAATAAGATTTTCCGGCGGCCATACAAAGTCCATAACCAGTAGCATCTTTACCGATGACCTCGTCACAATCATTATCGTAATTGCTGGTATTGGATAAACAGATACCCGCACCGATATTTTCATTGTCAGCGGCACCTACTTTTCGAGCATTCTCAACAACTAAGTCATCACACTGATTTTGTGGTCGACCAGCGGCCATACAAATTCCGTAACCAACGTTGTTGGCTGGATTGTAGTAGGAGTCATAGAGAGCAACATCGCAATTGTAGTCGCCCCAGAAGTTGAAGTTATCACGTTGTGCTGAAGAGCAAAGTCCGAAACCAAGATTGTTGTGTCCAAGTGAGGGCTCGCAAAGGTTTAATGTATTTTTATAATCATTACCAGCCATACAAAGTCCGAAACCAATATTTTCGCTATCGTGTTGGTTCGCTAGAGCTAAGTAACAATTGTCAGATGCTGTAGAAGGATAGTTGTTATTCATCGAAGCCATACAAAGTCCGTAACCAGAGTTAAGGTCACTAAGGGCTTCGCTACAAGTGTTGTATCCAAAACCAGCAGCGATACAGATACCGTACCCGGTATTGTCAGACGCGTAAGTGAGAGCATCATAACAATCATAAGGGTTATAGCTTCCGTTTTGTACGTCTTGAGCCATACAAATACCAAAACCAATGTTTGTTGCGCCAAGAGCATCATCGCAATCATTGAATGAATTTAATGGGTTGCTCATACACATACCAAAACCAGTGTTGGCGCTTCCAAGGGCGTGCATACATTCGTTTTCATCACGACCAGCGGCCATACAAAGTCCGTAACCGATATTATCGTACCCTAAAGAGTAATAGCAGCTATCATCATTTTGGCGATTAGCGGCTAAACACAATTTATAGCCAATGTCAAAATTGGGAGCAGTTTGAAATAAAGTTAAAAGCATTGTAGGAGTTGATACGTCTCCTAAAGCAATATGATCAATATCATCAAGGATATCATAATTTTCAAAAATATTGGGTCCATACTCGAAGCCAACTGCTTTAGCTGGCTTGTCTCTTCTGTTAACAGCTTTCACTTTGTTGCTTCGTGATACTTTTTTAGTCGAAGCCTTTGTCGCAGTAGCATTTGTTCCAATATCATTTTGTGATGAGAATGAAACTTTCCCATCGTTTTTGCCGGTACAGTTGACCAGCACAAGCGCCAAGATCGGCACCATCAGCAATTTGCATTTATCTAAGAATCTCATTTTAATTTCCTTTGTTTTATTGTTTTGAACGAACACCTTTAAAAAATAAAAATTATTATTCAGTTTTTGTTTGTGCTATAAACGTACCAACCAAATAAATCTTTCCAGATGATGAAATTGATTATTAAAAATGGATCATTCTAAATATGAGACAGAGAATAAAAATTGTTTATGTTGAAAATAAAAAACAAGTTTTGCTCTACAGTAATGTTTATGCATCTCCTTGTGAGACATTTTTATGTTTAATAATGAGATGAAACTTTGGAGGAGGATATTTGTTCTTTTGCTTGTTGTTTTAGCAAATTCAAAGTGAAGATCGTTTATGAAACTAGCAATTCAAAAAAAATAGAAAAAGTTCGTAGACAATTTAAAAAAATAGTCTTTATATGAGGACTTGCAAATTAAATGAAATTTTCACCAATGGTTTGAGGGACATCATCTTTAAATTATAAACTGATTCTTCAAGCCAAATTCACGGGAAGAGGATATGCGCAATAGATTAGCAAAACAACGATGGTGGACTTGGTTAACTTTGGGTACATTTATATTGGTATTTGGTGCCTGTAGTAAGTTTCAACCAGGTATTGGTTATAATAAAGACTACCAACCCACTCAACCTCTTCCCTTTGATCACTCCCTTCATGCGGGACAATATCAAATAAAATGTCAGTACTGCCATAATCAGGTGGAACGAGCCAAGCACTCTAACGTGCCGGCGCTGAGCACTTGTATGAATTGCCACGTGCAAGTAAAGACGGATTCTCCCTTTATTGCTAAACTTCGCGAGGCCTATGAAAAGAATAGTTCCATTGAATGGGTGAGAGTTCATATGTTACCAGATCACGTTCAATTCAATCACTCAGCCCACGTACAAAAAGGGGTTAGCTGTAGTACTTGTCACGGTCCTGTTGATACGATGAAGACAGTTTATCAGTATAAAGATTTATCGATGGGTTGGTGTGTGAATTGTCATCGACAGCCAGAAAATAAAGCGCCGCTAAACTGCACGACTTGTCACAATTAATTCTAAATGAATTGTTAAATAAATTTGAGGGAGAATAAAGACTATGTCTGATATGCACCATGATCATGATGACCCTAAATCCATGCGTCCTCAGGTCGAGCGAGATGAGCGCTATTGGTTAAGTTTAGAACAGTGGGGAAACGACCCTGAGTTTCAAAAGCTGGCGGAGCGGGAGTTTATGGTTTCTCCCTTACAAGAAGATGATCGTCAGGATGGTTGGGCTCGCCGTGAATTTTTAAAACTAATGGGAGCCTCTCTGGCATTAGGATCAGCTGGATGTTTACGTCGCCCTATTCAAAAAATTGTTCCCTATGCAAAACAACCAGAAGAAGTAACTTTAGGACAAGCCCTTAATTATTCATCGACGTGGTTTGATGGGTCAGAAACTTTTGGTTTACTGGTAAAAACAAGAGAAGGTCGTCCGATAAAATATGAAGGACACCCACAGCACCCCGTTAGCCGTGGTGCTTTGAGTGCGCGGGCTCAAGCTCATTTATTATCATGTTATGATCCCGATCGCCTTCAAGCTCCTAAACAAAATTTACAGAGAAAAGATCGCACTAACGCAGAAACTATTAGTATCAGTTGGGAATCATTAGACGAAAAAGTGAGTGCTGCCGTTAATGCCGGAAGCACTTATGTTTTAACAGGTCATTTAGGATCTCCTACTTTGCGACAAATGATTAAGTCTTTTCAAGCTTCGAGCAAAGCAGAGCACGTCGTGTGGGAGCCAACATCACCGGAGGCCATTGCTGATGGGCAGATGTCGAGCTACGGTACAGCGCTGGTTCCACAGTATCGATTTGATCGTGCGCGTGTGATCGTGAGTGTGGACGCTGACTTTCTTGGAACTTGGTTAACTCCTACAGCATTTAACCGACAGTTTGCTGAAAAACGTCGTGATGTAGTTGGAATGAGTGAATTGGTTGTATTTGATTCCAATTATTCTCTCACGGGCTCAAATGCCGACAAGCGAATTAAAATCAAACCTTCTGAGCAACTGACAGTGGTCATGGGACTCCTCTATGAAGTGGTTGTGAAGGCTGGAAACTCAAGTCTTGCCTCATTAGGTGGACTAAAAGAGACTTTATCAGCCTTTGCTGAGGCCTCTAAAATGTTGGGATTTTCCGATGAAAAAGCATTAGAGAAAGTCGCTAAAAGCCTTATTGCTGCCAAAGGGGAGTCTTTGGTGGTAGCTGGTGGAATGGCTGCACAAACATCACAAGCAGAACTTTTACAGGTGGCAGTCAATGCCCTTAACTCTGCTTTAGGTAATGATGGAAACACGATTGTTTATGGCCAACCCTTAACTTCTCACAACGGCTCTCATAAAGACTTGGCAAAGATGTTAGAAGCCATGAATTCTGGAAAAGTAAAAACTTTAATTATTCACTCAGTAAATCCTGTTTACTATTTGGGAGAGCGCTTTAGTTCAGCTCTTTCCAAAGTGGAGACGGTCGTCTATGTGGGCACTCACATGGATGAGACAGCCATCAAAGCTGATTTTGTGGCGACCGATCATCATCCTCTTGAAGCATGGGGAGATAGTGAAGCTGTTGCTGGAGTCTATGCTATTCAACAGCCAACCATTCGTCCAATGTATGATACTCGAAGTGCTTTATTAGGATTTACTAAATGGGCTAAACCAAGCAGTGAGCTTGCAAAATCAGAATCTGATTACGACGCTGTAAGATCTTTTTGGAAAGACAAAGTATTTCCCACTCACGGCAAAGGTTCTTTTGAGGATTTTTGGCTCGAACTTTTACAAAAAGGTTCGGTTGGAACACTTCGAGAAGAAAAAGAAGCTGTTCGAAATCCCAAAGTAGAAAAACTATTAGGATTAAAACCAAAGCCTCAAGAAGGCATGGAACTTGTGCTTTATCCTACCGTTCAATTAGGACAAGGAGAGCTTGCCAATATTGGTTGGCTGCAAGAGTTGCCTGACCCTGTCACAAAAATTGTTTGGGATAACTATGCTTCACTCTCTGTATCTATGGCTGAGAAGTTAAAACTCAGCGAGGGAGATCTTGTCGAGGTTGAAGTGAATGGCCAAAAGTTTACGATACCAGCTCACATCCAGCCTGGTCTCCATGACAGTGTCGTTGCCATTGCCTTGGGTTATGGACGAACTCGCGCGGGACGTATCGGTAATGGTATTGGTTATAATGCTTATGGTTTAGTGGATTATAAAAACAATAGCGCTGTAGTTTCGGGACAGCCGGTAAAAGTTTCGGCTACGGGCGAAAAGTATGCTCTTGCAAACGTTCAAGGTCATCACTCCATGGAAGGCCGTGCGATTGTTATTGAAGCCACACTCAATGAGTATTTAGAAAATAAATCAGCCGGCATCCATAAACATAAAATATTTTCTATTTGGCCTTATCATAAATATGATGGGCACAAATGGGCAATGTCTCTCGACTTGAATGTGTGTACGGGCTGTAGTGCTTGCGTGGTCGCTTGTCAGTCTGAAAATAATATTCCTATTGTTGGCAAAAAATATGTTCTTCAAGGACGTGAAATGCAGTGGATTCGAATCGATCGCTACTACACAGGTGATCCATCGAATGCAGAAACTGTTTTTCAACCGGTTATGTGTCAGCATTGTGATAATGCTCCTTGCGAAACGGTATGTCCTGTTCTTGCCACGGTTCACAGTAATGAAGGTCTTAATGAAATGGCCTATAACCGTTGCGTTGGAACAAGGTACTGCGTGAACAACTGTCCTTACAAAGTCCGTCGCTATAACTGGTTCAATTACCGAAAAGATTTAACAAAAACAGAAGCCTTAGCTCTCAACCCAGAAGTGACCGTGCGCCAACGGGGGGTTATGGAGAAATGTACTTTCTGCGTTCAAAGAATCAAGTCTGTTAAAGATACGGTAAAACAAGAAGGTCGCACGCTCAAAGATGGTGAGCTTCAAACAGCATGTCAGCAAACATGCCCAACAGGAGCGATTGTTTTTGGTGATGTGAACGATCCTAACAGTCAGGTGCATAAAATCTTTAAGGATGATCCTCGAAGTTATTCTCTTTTAGAGGAATTTCACGCGGCACCGTCGGTCCGTTATCAAACTAAAATTAGAAATAATAACGAAAGAGTGATTAACTCCCATCACGAAGAAGCGAAGAAAGGGGATCACGCATGATGAAGCGTAACCCATTGGTTCTTGGTAATAAGAACCTAAAAGATATCAGTGACGATATTTGTGCACCCGTTGAAACGTTGCCCTCAGGAGGTTGGCTTGGCCTATTCTTGAGTGCGAAAGCTCTTTTTATCTATTATATAGTTTGTATTGGAATTCTCGTGGCGACGGGAACGGGGCTTCTCGGTATTAATAATCCGATCGGCTGGGGGACAATGATTGTGACCTTCGTTTTTTGGATCGGGATCGGTCACGCAGGGACTTTAATTTCAGCCATATTATTTTTATTTAGACAAAAATGGAGAACATCAGTGGCACGAACGGCCGAAGCCATGACCGTTTTTGCAGTGATGACAGCGGGCTTGTTTCCGCTTCTTCACACAGGTCGTCCTTGGTTTGATTATTGGCTTTTTCCTTACCCCAATCAAAGGGGACCTTTGTGGACGAACTTTCGCTCACCACTTTTGTGGGACGTGTTTGCGGTTTCGACCTACGCTACTGTTTCTATGGTGTTTTGGTACATTGGTTTAATTCCTGATTTTGCAACCCTTCGAGATCGAGCTAAAAATAAAGCGCGACGTGTGATTTATGGAGCCCTCTCTATGGGATGGCGCGGTTCTGCTCGCGATTGGAGTCATTACGAGATGCTTTACTTGCTTCTTGCAGGGTTATCAACACCTCTTGTTTTGTCCGTTCATACAATCGTTTCTTTTGACTTCGCGGTTTCAAATTTACCAGGGTGGCATACCACAATTTTCCCTCCTTACTTTGTGGCGGGAGCGATTTTTTCTGGTTTTGGAATGGTGATCACTCTGATGACTTTAGTGCGTATTGGATTTCCGCAATTTAAAAACTACATCACGCTTGATCATATGGAAGTGATGAATAAAATCATTATGACGACGGGTCTTCTCGTTGGATATGCTTATGCTTCTGAAATGTTTATCGCGTGGTATTCAGGAAATCCCTATGAGCGTTACGCATTTTTGAATCGTGCGCTTGGACCCTATGCTTGGGCATATTGGACAATGGTAAGCTGTAACGTGCTTTCTCCTCAAGTATTTTGGTTTAAAGCCGCTCGCCGTTCAATTCCTGTCATGTTTGTGGTTTCTATATTTGTGAATATTGGAATGTGGTTTGAACGATTCGTGATTACAGTGACCTCTCTTCACCGCGACTTCTTACCTGCTAGTTGGGGTATGTATGGTTGGACGTGGATGGACACTTCCATTCTCGTTGGAAGTTTTGGAATGTTTTTTACTTTATTCTTACTTTATTTGAGATTGTTTCCAGCGGTTTCTATTGCAGAAGTAAAACCTGTTATGCGTGTGGGTTACGATCATCAGGGAGGACATCATGGCTAATACAAGTAAGTATCAAGCAGGAATGGCAGGTATTTGGCTCGATGAGCACAAGCTTTTAGACGCTGTTAAAAAGTGTAAATCTGTGGGGTTTAAAAAAATGGATGCTATCACTCCATACCCAGTGCACGGGATGGAAGATGCGCTTGAGATCAAGCGTTCGAACATTCCGTATGTTACTTTTATCGCGGGTCTTATTGGTTGTTCGTCAGGGCTTTTACTGACGTGGTGGACCAGTGCTGTGAATTGGGCGATTAACGTGGGTGGAAAACCATTTTTTAGTTTGCCAGCTTTTATTCCCATTTTATTTGAATTAACAATTCTCTTTGCAGCGCTTTCCTCTGTAGGAGCTTTGTTTTGTTTTTGTCGTTTACCCAAGATTGATCCACCATTGATTGATCCAGATCTCACCAGTCACAAATTTGCTATTTTTATTCCAAAGGACGATGTTGGATATGATGAGAGTAAAATTTCCGAACTCTTTAAGCAGCTCGGTGCTACTGAAGTGAAGAAAATGGCGGAGTACTAAGTATGAAAAAATTGATAGCACTTTTGATTATGTTAAATTGGACCCTCATTTCTTGTAGTGGGGGAGATAAGCCGAACGTAGAACTTCTTCAAGACATGATGGAATCCCCTGCTGTAAAAGCTCAAGAATACAGTGATATCTCTCCAGACAACCGAGGTATGAGAGTGCCACCAGAGCATACCGTTCCTGTAGGATTTAAGCCCTATCGTTTTGCTACTGATTATGTGGGTGCTACGAATAACCCAAATCCTTTAGCAGGAGATTTTTCGCCGGAAGTTTTAATTACGGGACAAAAATATTATGATATTCACTGTGCTGTATGCCACGGTGAAAAAGCCGACGGAAAAAGTTTAGTGGCCGAGAAAATGGCTTTAAAGCCTCCTCCTTTAACTTCTGATAAAATTAAAGGATGGAAAGATGGTCAAATCTATCACGTGATTCAAATGGGACAAGGTATTATGGGACCATACGCTTCTCATTTGCCGCGTGAAGAGTGGAAGTGGTCCGTTGTTCAATACATTAGACATCTTCAAAAGGGGACAAAGTAATTATGGCATCAAATCATCAAGTTCAGTTACAAGCCTCTAAATTTATGCCGAGCTCTGGAGCAAAGACTGCTGCCATGGCAGCGGCTGCTCTAGGAGCCTTGGCGCTCATCATTGGAATTTTTAAATTTCAAGAAAGAGTTTGGCCCGCTTACTTACTTGCATTTTTTTATTTCGCTTGCTTAGCGATCGGTGGATTATTTTTTAGTGCTCTTCAATCCGTTACAAAAGCCGGCTGGAGCGCCTCGGTTCGCAGAATTGCAGAATCTATGACAGCCTTTATTCCGTTTATGCTCGTCTGTGGTTTGATTTTGGCATTGGGTTTAAAATATCTCTATCCTTGGGCCGATGCCGAAAGAATGGCGACTGATCATTTACTTCAAGTAAAGAAAAGTTATTTAAATTTCCCTTTCTTTATGATTCGGATTGTAGGTTTCTCGCTATTAATGTGGCTTTTTAGTAAACAAATTGTTGGACGGTCTTTGGCTCAAGATCAAAATGGAGATCATGTTTTAACTACTTCAGCGGTTCCGTGGAGCATTGCTTTTATGTTTGTTTTTGCTCTAGGATTTAGTTTGTTCAGTGTTGACTTGTTGATGGCACTTTTACCTTATTGGTACAGCACGATTTGGGGAGTTTATTGCTTTTCAGGATTAGTGCAAGCCACGTTTGCCTTTATGATTCTACTGGCCTACGCCATTAATAACAGTGGAGCGGTTAAAGGATATATCAATGAAGAACATATTCATGACTTAGCAAAATTCTTAAAAGGTTTTACAGTATTTTGGGCCTACATTGCCTTTAGTCAGTATATGCTTATATGGTATGCCAATATTCCTGAGGAAACCGAGTTTTATTTACTTCGAGCGCAGAATGGTTGGATGGGGATTTCCTTAGGACTTCTGATCTTTAGATTTATTGTTCCATTTTTAGTTTTATTACCTCGAGGAGTAAAGCGCAATGAGGGAACTTTAAAGATTGTCTGCTGGGGTGTTCTCTTAATGCAATTTGTGGATTTGTATTGGATTATTTACCCTAACTTCAACGAAAACCAACTTAGTTTTGGTATTCTTGAGTTGCTTGTGTTTGCAGGAATGGCCGGCGTCTTTATGCTTTCTGTATTTCGCTTCTTTGAAAAGAATTCTCCTGTTGCTATCAAAGATCCTCGAATGCATGAGGCCCTCAATCATCACGTCACTTACTAAAAGGACTAATGAAAAAATTATTGTTTGATGAACTCAAAAAAAGCCTGGCATCTAAAATCGCTCAGGCTTTGACTCAAAAATGGAGTGAAGTTTCTTTATCAATAGAAGAGGTTTATCATCTATTAGTACTCCCTCCGCAAAAAGAAATGGGTCATCTTGCCTTTGGCGTATTCCCTTTGGCAAAGTCTCTCAAGCAGCCGCCTCCTGTGATTGCTAAGCAACTGGCTGAGGCGATGAGCGAGTATTCCTTTGAAAGTGTTCAAGCAGCGGGCCCCTATGTGAACTTTTCTTTTTCTGGGAAAATTTTATTTGAATATATTGCTAGCCCAATTTTACTCGGCACCAGCCTCAAACAAAAGCTATTTGATTCAGCTCCTCGTACAATGATCGAGTATTCCCAGCCCAACACGCATAAAGAACTCCACGTGGGTCATATGAGAAATGCGTGTTTAGGAGATGCGCTAGTTCGCTTGTCCCGCTATGCAGGGATTCCGGTGATTAGCTCCACTTTTCCAGGAGACGTGGGAACTCATGTGGCGAAATGTTTGTGGTATTTGAAATATCATAATCAAGAACCCATACCGCAAGCCAATCGTGGTGAGTGGCTCGGTAAGATGTACTCTAAAGCACACCTTCTCTTAGAAGATCATGAAGGCACACCAGAGGAAGAAAAAGATCGTGAAATCCTCTCGCGTATTCTCAAAGAAATAGAAGCTAAAACAGGTGAGTACTATCAATTGTGGCAAGAGACGAGAGCGTGGTCGATTGAATTAATGAAAGAAGTTTATCAGTGGTGTGGTATCAGCTTTGATCATTGGTATTGGGAAAGCGACGTGGATTCGAATTCAGTAAAAACCATTAAGAAGTACTTTGCTGACGGAAAATTAGTGGAGAGCGAAGGTGCCATTGGCATGGATTTAAGCTCTGAAAACTTAGGTTTTTGTGTGTTGTTAAAATCTGATGGTAATGGCTTGTACTCAACAAAAGATGTTGAGTTGGCGCGAAGGAAATTCGAAGACCACGCCATTGAGCGCAGCGTTTATGTCGTAGACATGCGCCAAGCGCTCCATTTTAAACAAGTATTTGCCAGTCTAAAGCGACTGGGATTTTCTTTTGCCGATCAATGCTTTCATTTACAGTATAATTTTGTGGAGTTACCGGATGGGGCAATGAGTTCTCGAAAAGGGAATATTGTTCCCTTAGTGCAGTTGATTCATCAAATGGAAAAACAGGTTAAGGACAATTACCTCAGTCGCTATGCGACGGAGTGGAGCCAAGCTGAAATTGATTCGACCGCTACAGTAGTGGCTCAAGGTGCGATCAAATACGGTATGCTTCGTATGGACCCCAATAAAAAAATTGTTTTTGATATGAACGAGTGGCTCAAATTGGATGGGGAGTCAGGTCCATATATTCAATATGCTTACGCTCGTATCCAAAGTATTTTAAGAAAATTTGAAATGCATAAGCTAGAAAAGCCCAGCTTAGAAAAGAGTGACAGTCAAATAACGGGTGTTTACTTAAAGCAGCCTTCAGAGTTACAATTATTACTTCTACTAGGGCAACTCAACTCGCAAGTCTCTTTAGCAATCGAATCGTACCGACCCAATGTGGTTTGTAATTATCTCTATGAAGTGGCAAAACAATTTTCTCAATTTTACCATGAATGTTCCATCGGACATGCCGAAACAGAGGAGCTAAAGAAAGATCGTTTAGCACTTGCTACAGCAACAGCCTTGGTATTGAAAGAGGGGTTAAGCTTATTGGGTATCCCTGTCCCGGAGCGGATGTAAATAATACGTCATAGGAGCTTTTTCTGTGGAGTGAAAAAGCTGCTCGAGCTGGGGAATCTTAAATTTTGAGCTGGTCTTTTTTATATGCACGAGCGAAATATCAACATCAGAGTAAGCAATGGAAATTTCAGCTCCTTCTACTTTGTTGGACATATACTGCCAAAAGAATATTCCTTCTTCGCTTTTTATGGCTTGCCGGGCATGCTCACTGGATTGAGGCGGTGTTTTAAAGACTCGATAATTGTTGCCTGTAATAATAAAAATTTCTCCATTGAGTTCTAAAAGAGAAAGCATTTTATGCAAAAGCTGATCATGATGAGAGCTATAGTGAGTGACGCCAAAAATATCGATAGCTAAACGAACGGGGCCAAAAGATTTTAACTCGCTGAGGCTGATGTCTTGAAAAAAACGATCCGTTAAATAATGTTGTTTGGAGCTTAATGAATGTGAATCCGTAAGAAGATTTTCGTAAGAAATCCCAACAAATTGAGGTTTTTCTTCAGTGCTTTTTTGAAACATTTTCTGAAGACCAATAACGTATTCGGCAAGATGAGGTTGGAGTATCTGTTGATTGGTTTGGGGGTCGAAGGTTGTAAATTCAGGATGTTTAGTTATTAATTCAGCAAGTAGTAGTTCAGGAGTGAACAATTGGTTTTTATTACTGACTTCGAGTTCATGGAGTGCTTTCGTTATATTGAGTATATCAGTAGAGATGTGACCAGGCTTTTTTATTGAGAACTCTCTATTTTGTGAGTTTAAAATGCTCCAGGGAGTTTTAGAAGCAAACACCAAGGCTTCTAAAAACTGGCCTGTTCCTAAATTTATAACGACATCCTGAGGTTCAAGCTTATTTAAGCTTTCTAAATAAGAGTACTTTCTAAATCCAGAGGAATTCTTTTTTCGATAAAAAAAGGGTTGAGACAAGCTCGGTGCAATAAAGCCCAGCGGGCGATTAGTGGTATAGGTCGTGTGTCCTAGGGAGGACATTAATACGAGATCCGATCGATGACTTGTATCCTGTGGTGTTACCTCTAGAGGTGGTTTGCTTATGGATGGGGTGCTGAATAAAAGCGTGCAAGATTGAACAGAGGCTTGAGCTGACTGTTGAAGCAAATTAAAAGAAATAAAAATGATTTTTAAATAAGGTAAAATCTTCAAGATCATTGACAGATTATAAATAAAATATATTTATTTTTATAGTGTTATTAATTTTACAACTGTTTAAAAGTTAATGGTGATTTATTGTTCAAGTGTAAAGGGGGTATGGGGGAGCTTTGTTGGCATGAATACATTGGGTTCTATAGAGGGATTGAGTGAAAATGTTGAAAATAGGAAATATTTGAAATATGCGGGGGTTTTATTAAACCTTCGATTGACCGACGACGGATTTTAACTATACAATTCCTATTAGAGTATGTGTTGTTTATTTAATAAGCATTTCAAAAATATAAAAATACACAAAGTTTGTTTGGCGTTAGAGACTATGACGGCCGCCACACTGACTTTTCTTTATTTTAAAACCTTTTAATCCTTATGACTATTTTGTGAGAAATTTCAATTCAATGATTTCAATTATTTTACCAGATCAGAGTACAAAGAGTTTTGACCATGAGCCCACAGCACTGGAAGTGGCCCAGTCCATTGGAGCCCGCCTTGCTAAAGAGACCCTTGGTGTGAAGATCAATGGTTCTAAAGAAATCAGTGACTTACGTTCTGTTTTAAAAGATGGAACCAAAATTGAGTTGATTACGACCAAGCAAGTAGAGTCCAACAGCGTGATTCGACACTCTTGTGCTCATTTAATGGCCCAAGCGGTTCAAGAGTTGTGGCCTGACGTGAAAGTAACCATTGGCCCTGTGATTGATGATGGTTTTTATTACGATTTTGATTCTCCGCGCGCCTTTAAAGAAGAAGATTTTGTGGCCATTGAAGCAAAAATGACGGCCTTGGTTCAAAAAGACATGCCGCTGGTGCGTGAAGAATGGCCCATTGATCGTGCCATAGAGGTTTTCACAAAATTAGGTGAGCGTTTTAAAGTTGAGCTTATTCAAGATCTTGCCACTAAGGGTGAAACGAAAGTGGGGATTTACCACCAAGGAGATTGGTTTGATCTCTGTCGAGGACCTCATATTCAGTCCACGGGTCAAATAAAGGCCTTTAAACTTTTATCGGTGGCGGGTGCCTACTGGCGTGGAAACGAAAAAAATCCCATGCTTCAGAGAGTTTATGCAACGGCCTTTCGAGAGAAAAAGGAGTTGGATGAATATCTTCATCAAATTGAAGAAGCTAAAAAGAGAGACCACCGAAAGCTGGGCAAAGAATTAGGGCTTTTTTACTTCTCATCGTACTCACCCGGGGCTCCCTTTTTTACTGGTAAAGGAGCTATGGTTTATAACCAACTCGTCCAATACATCCGTGAACTTTATCATGAAGTGGGTTATCAAGAAGTGATCACACCCCAAATTTTTGATGTAGAGATGTTTCATACTTCGGGACATTATCAAAACTACAAAGAAAATATGTATTTTACAGAAATCGATGAAAGAGAGTTTTCTGTAAAGCCAATGAACTGCCCAGGGCATTGCGTGCTCTACTCCATGGAAAAACACTCTTACCGTGAACTTCCACTCAGAATGGCTGATTTCGGTCGACTTCATCGCTTTGAGCGTGCAGGGGCTATTCATGGTCTCACTCGTGTTCGGACTTTTTGCCAAGATGATGCCCATATCTTTTGTACTTTGAATCAATTGCAAACTGAAATTGCCGGGTTCGTGGCTCTTCTTAATCGAATATACCATAAACTAGGAATGACCGAATATCATATTTATTTATCGACGCGCCCTGAACAGCGAATGGGTTCCGATGAAGTTTGGGATAAGGCCGAGTCGGCTTTGCAAAAAGCATTAGAGAGTTTAAATCTCCCCTTTACAATCAATCCTGGGGATGGGGCTTTTTATGGACCCAAGCTTGATATTATGTTTGTCGATGCGATCAAGCGGCCTTGGCAGCTCGGGACTATACAATGTGATTTTAACTTACCAAACAATTTTGATTTAAAATATGTGGGAGAAGACAATCAAGAGCACCGACCTGTTATTTTACATCGAGCGATTCTAGGATCACTAGAACGCTTTATTGGTGTTTATTTGGAGCACACGTCCGGGCATTTACCAACGTGGTTATCTCCGCTGCAGGTTTGTATTTTAAATGTGACGGATCGAGTGAATGCTTTTTGTGAAACGTTAGAGAAGAGCTGGCATGAGAAGGGACTCCGAGTGGAGTTTGATCGACGTAGTGAAAAACTGAATTTTAAAATTCGTGAAGCTCAACTACAAAAAGTTCCCTATATGATTATCATCGGCGATCGCGAAGCCGAAGTCGGCGAGTTATCACTTCGTCTTCGAAGCGGAAAAACCATTGCAAATATAAAAATAGAAGAGTTTGAAAAAACAATTCTCAATGAAGTAAACAACCGGGATCTCGTATCCCCCTATAACCAGGAGGCCAACCATTAGCTTCAAAGGTCCACCAAGGGATTTTAAAGGCGGCGGCAATAACAATAGCAACGTTCCCCATAAAAAGGAACGAGGTAAAGATCAGCTCAGAGTGAATCGAGAGATTCGCGCAGTACAGGTGCGTGTGATCGATGATGAGGGCGGAATGGTTGGCGTGATGTCAGTTCCAGAAGCTCTTCGAATAGCTGAAGATAAAGGGCTTGATTTGATTGAGATTGCGCCTACAGCGACCCCCCCCACCTGTAAAATCATGGATTATGGTAAGTACAAATATGAAAATAAAAAGAAGGCGGCAGCTGCTCGTAAAAAGCAAGTCATTGTAACGATCAAAGAGTTACAGTTGCGCCCTCGGACTGACCAGCATGATTTAGAGACTAAGCTAAAACACGCCAGACGCTTTATTCTTGACGGCGATAAGGTGAAGGTCAATTTACGCTTTATGGGTCGAGAGATGGCTCACCAAGATTTGGGTGTGCAACTCCTGATTAAAGTCGTTCAAGGTTTACAAGATATTGCTTTAACAGAAGTGGCTCCAAAGCTTGAAGGAAAGCAAATGTTTTTACTCTTAGCTCCAGATCCTCTTAAAATTAAAGAGTACTTAAAGTTGAATCCTAGAACGAATGGCAAAGAACTACCTCCCCTTGAGGAAGGTGATTTGTCAGAAAGTCAGCATACCGAAGACGTCGACGACGAATAAAGTTTCATAGCTTTATGTCGCGGATAAAATGGCAAGTGTAGCCACCAGGGTTTTTAACTAAATACTTTTGGTGGTACTCCTCCGCACTCCAAAAGGTTGAGGCTTTTGTGATTTCGGTGACTAGGGGCTTTTTCCAGGCCCCTGATTTTTGAACACGGTCTTTAATTTTTTCAGCAATCACTTTTTGCTCGTCCGACTCATAGAAAATTGCTGAGCGATATTGAGTTCCAATGTCGTTACCTTGCTGATTTTTTGTTGTTGGGTCATGAAGTTTAAAAAAGAGCAAAAGCAGATCTTCATATTTTATTTTTTTCGGATCAAACAAAATGCGAACCGCTTCTGCGTGCCCAGTTGTGCCGGTTTTAACGATGGTGTAATTGGGGCGATCAATTGTGCCGCCTGTATAGCCAACCATGGTTTCAATCACTCCTGGCTGGGAGCGGAGAATGTCTTCGACGCCCCAAAAGCAACCACCCGCCAAAGTTGCTATTTCCCACTTCTTTTTAGAGGCAAAAGTAAAAAGGAGAGAGCCTAAATTATTTTCCTTTAGTTTATCAAGAGGTATAAAATTCAGTGAGGCAGAGTTAATACAATAGCGAAGGCCTCCCTTGTCTTGAGGGCCGTCATCGAAGACGTGACCGAGGTGAGAATTCGCTGAGTGTGATCGAACTTCTGTTCGCTCGATTCCTAATTTGAGGTCTTTTTTTAACTGAAGAGATTGAACGGCAAGAGGTTTAGTAAAGCTCGGCCATCCAGATCCAGAGTCGTATTTATCCAGAGAGCTAAAAAGAGGCTCACCGCTGACGACATCGACATAAATTCCGTCCTCTTTATTATCCCAGTATTTATTATGAAAGGGTTTTTCGGTTCCTTCTTCTTGAGTACAAGCATACTGCTCAGGCGTGAGTTTTTTCTTGAGTTCATCTTTTGTGGGTTTGGCATATTTGGGGGTGGAATCATTAGTCATAGTGTTTGGGCCTCCTGCTGCGAAGGAATTTTGTAGGGTGAAGTGTTGTAGAAAGAGCAAAATTAAAATTGTTTTCATTGAGTCAACCTACTCCTACCTTATAGAAGAGGCAAGCATCTAAAAGAGCTTCAAGCGGCCTATTCAGATAATGGCTGGTTTACAACTTAGTTTAGTTGGTGACAAATTTTGGCATTAATTATTAGAAATCAATGAAAGAGAATTTTTAAAAAATAATTTAAATCTATTTATAAATAAAAATAAACCGTTTTTAAAAATACAAAGTTTTGGGAAATTAATCTCATAACTCTACAACGGTAAAAGGAGTTGTTATGAATCGATTTAATTTTAAAATGTGTCTTGTCGCAATATCGTTTGCCTTTGCAACAAATGCGTTGGCCTATCAAACGAGCGGAATTGGTAAACTTGATAAATACATCAGAGAAGGAGAAAAAATGGAAGAAGTTTCTGGTTCCTATGAATGGTGTATTACAAAAGTATTAAGCGACAAAATAAATTGTAGTAATAGGGAGAACATATCTTCGACATTAGGTGGTTTAGTGGATGTTGCCTCTGATACACATTCCCTGTTATGCAGTGTACATGTTGCAGTAGCTCCAGTTTTAACGTCTGATTTTGATGATATTGCACTTGGTAAAGAAGTTTTTGATAATGATATACATGTTTGGGCCTTTCATGCAAAATTTCCTGCTGGAAGTGCATTACAAACCTACTTAACCATGCCTATGTATCTTGTAAAGTCACAGGTTGATGGAGTGATAAACTTGGCCACATACGGCTCTTTAGATTTAATCAAAGGTGAGTTAGATAGTAAAACTTATAGTTCCCAGCTAATTTCTGATATACAAGGTCAAATTATGGCAAAGACCTGTGAAAATTATAAAGGAAATTTATCTAATGAATACAGAGTGAAAAAAACATTAAAAAGTAATAAGGTTCTTCGAGTTGAGGATTACGGGCCAGCGATTAAACGTTCTGAAGACAGTTATAGATCTTGTGGGTATAAAGAAACCGAGAATGTTGTCAATGTTATTACCTATCAAGTAAATCCAGCTAATGGACACATCACAAATAAGATTCTTTCGCAAGAAGAAATAAGGGAAAATAATGAACGTAATAGTTTTTGTGAATACGGTAAAACCGAAGAAGAATCAAAGAATAATTGCAATGAAGTATCTAAGAATTTAAAGTTTCAGATGGATTATGAGTCAGGTAATGCAAAACAAAAAACAGCAGTAAAACCTCCTAAAAAGTAGAGTCATTTTCGCAATAAAACAATGGTAAATTGTTATAAATTATGATTAAAGTATAATTTACTATTGACGAGTAAACTAGAGTTGTTTTTGAAGAATAGTTTATTTTTGAGACAACTCTTAAACAAAAACACCCTTTTTAAACTTCGGGTATTTTTGTTTATTATTATGAAGTGCTGATTGTTCCAGAAGTAGAGACTCAGAATAGTTTTACAAAGCAAATTAATTCGCCATCTTCTGTGGTGCTTACTCTGGATGCTAAACACTCGCCGGCACTAGCTCATTATTTTTCATTGCCTAATGATCAAGGGTTAATTTATCAGTCGCATGACAATAAATTAACCATAAAATAGAGTGACGATAATAATTTTGATAAAATCTTTAGCATAAGTTATCGATAGGGATGACTTTATAAAGTCAGTGCTTGAAAAATTAAAAATGCCTAGCTGCGTTCCTCTTGATAATTCTACGGATTTTGTTTGAGACGCTTTGTAAATCTTGTTACAAAATAGCCACCAAAATCAAGGGGGAGCGGAACTATGGCACTCAATTACAAAGAGGCTGGCGTTGATGTGGTTGCAGGTGAGGCTCTTGTTCAGTGGCTTGTTCAATCGTCAGCGGGTAAAAAGCACTATCAAAAAAATATTGTTTCAGGGATTGGTGGTTTTGCCTCTTTATTTCGTGTCAATTTTAATGAAATGGAAAAACCTTGTTTAGTAACTTGCACTGATGGAGTGGGAACAAAGGTTAAATTGGGTAGTCAGTTTGGCCGCTATTCTTCCTTAGGCCAAGATTTAGTTGCAATGTGCGTTAATGATTTGATCTGTTGTGGTGGTCTTCCGCTTCTCTTCTTAGACTATTACGCTACGGGAAAATTAGAATTAGAGGCCGCAAAAGATTTCTTAAGCGGTGTTCAAAATGCGTGTGATGTCTCATTGTGTGCCTTAGTTGGCGGCGAAACGGCGGAAATGCCAGGCGTCTATTCTCAGAAAGATTTTGATTGTGCGGGATTTGCTGTTGGCGTGGTAGATGAAGTTAAGGCTTTGGGCCCCCATCGCGTTCAAGAAGGTGATGTTGTCATCGGTGTGAGCAGCAATGGCTTTCACAGTAATGGTTATTCTCTTTTGCGAAAAGTTTTTGAGAAAGATTTAGAAACCTGGATTGATTATTTATTGAGACCGACTCATCTCTATGTGGCCTTAATGAAAACTCTTTTAGACAAAAAAATTCCATTGCATGCGGCAGCTCATATTACAGGTGAAGGAATTGAAAACGTTCCACGGGTATTGCCGTCTCATTTAGCATGGGAAGGAAAAGCCTGGAAGTGGCCTGAGCCCTTTATTGAAGTACAAAAGCGCACGGGAATGTCATCTCAAGAAATGTTAAGAACTCTAAATTGTGGTGTGGGATTCGTGTTGATGGCTCCGGCTTCTGAAAGAGCTGCTATTGAGACTTCTATACAATCCTGCGGTTTTACATCGTTTGATTTAGGTTTGATTGTTTCTAGAAAAACTTCCGGTGAGGAGATTATCGGAATCTAAAGTATTTTTATTGATATATAGTCGCTGTCGCTCAATTTTTTCAATTTCGCGACACCGACAGGGAGGGGTTAAGTTTGAAGCGCTGCAAATGGGCCGTTTTTATTTCTGGTCAAGGTACGAATTTGCAAGCTCTTCTCGATGCTCAACCCCCCATTGATATTGAACTCGTCGTTTCAAATAAGCCTGAGGCTCCTGGCGTTCGTCGTGCCGAGCGGGCTGGCGTTCCTGTCCATATTTTACCTAAAGAGGTGGATTGGTCAGAGCTTTCTTTAAAGTTAAAAGATAAAAAAATCGATTTCCTATTTTTACTAGGGTTTATGAAAATTGTGCCAGAAAGATTTATACAAGAGTGGTCGCAAAAAATATTGAATCTCCATCCTAGCTTGTTACCAAACTATAAAGGTTTAAAGGCCATCGAAAGAAGTTTTGAGGAAGGGGCTGCCATGGGTGTTACTATTCACTGGGTGACTCCGGATCTAGATGCTGGGCCGATTTTGCTCCAAGAGAAAGTTTTTGAGGCTCAATCTTTTGAGGTCCGTTCCAAAGCCCTTTCGCTAGAAGAGGCAAGGCGACGCTTACAAATGTGTGAAAATAAATTAGTAGTCGAGGCTGTTCGGAGGTGTGAAGCATGTTAAACTCACCGAGAGTTATTGTTGCATCGGCTTTTGGTCGTGGCCACTGGTTATCGGTCATGCTCCATCGTCTCGGATTTAATGTTCAATTAGTGGATGTCACCAATCGCTTGGGATCTTATCGAAATGTTGATCAAGATGGGCCGTTTGGTTTTTTTGACTCCAAAGAGTGGAAAAATTCAGAGTTTGAGGCTCTTAATTCTCTAGGAGCTTGCCGTGAGCAAAATCATGGATATTCACTTTGGTTAAAAAATGGTCCTTGGGAGTTTCGTGGAGAGACCTCTGATCATCGAGCGCGTGCGCTACGACAAGCAGAGAGTGCACTTCAATTTACGCAAAAATGGGGACCCAGTGGTAGTGCGGATCGGAAGAGCGTTCTTGATAAAAGTATAAACGAAAAACTTCAAGATTTAGAGTTTGGAGAACGATGGATTGCAAGTCTTGCAAGTGACCTCATGAGTAATGAAAGCGGAAGTGCTAATAGAGCCTTCTTGCGTACGCAACCTTGCTCCCTTTTTGAAAAATATTGGACTCGACTCCCCGAGGAAAGAAATTTAAAACAAAGTTTAGAGTGGTGTCGTGAGCAAGGAGTTACCGTTGTGGAGGAGGCTCATATTCCTGACCTCTCCATTGAGAATCACTTGATCCAAGGACTTGAAGTCAATGCGGAGAAGTCCGGTTTTGTCCGCTGTCATCAACTGATTTGGCTACTCTCTTCTCATGAAACATCTTTTTTCTCGCCGCGAGCGTTTTTAAAACTCTATAAGGGAAAGACTCTTGAGCCTGAGTGGGCTTGGCTCCGTTATCAATTGGATTTTGAACTCTCTAGGGATTTAAATCAATTACCGCAGGATTTTCTCTGGATTGATGACATCATGTTGCCATGGTCCCATGATAATTTTGTGATTTTTAGGCGATCTATTTTGCAAAATTCTTATCATGTGTGGATGCGTCTTCCTTATAGTCAGCGTTTTCATCGTGAGTATTTAGAGCAACGAATTCAGCCGCTGATTGAAGAGCTCAAGTTAAGAAATCCACGACTAAAAGTTAAAAATATAAAGCTGCCCGAGGAGGCCACCAGTCACTTTAAAGATTTAGGGGCGAGTTTATTTCCCCTGTATCGAACTCAGGATCTAGAGCATCCAACAGGAATTAATTTAAAAAACTTGTGGTTTAGTCAGCCGGAGTATTGGCCTTCGTATTCTTGGGATTCAATTTTGCGATCTCAAAATAAAATTGTTCACGATTTGCGGCGCTGGTGGGGAGATCTCAGCGTAGAACAGAGAGAAAAGGAGTTGCAATTATGATTGACCGCTACACGCGTCCGGAGATGGGTTCCTTGTGGGAGCTTGAAAATAAATTTGCGAAAATGCTTGAAGTTGAAATTGCGGTGGCTGAAGTTCAATCTGAAATGGGCTTGATCCCCAAGGAAGCGGCTCCAGCCATTCGTAAACGAGGGCGATTCAATGTGGCTCGAATCGCGGAAATTGAACTTGAAACAAAACACGATGTGATTGCCTTTGTAAGTAACGTTGCCGAAAATGTGGGAGCCTATGGTCGCTATATCCATTTTGGGATGACGAGCAGTGATGTTCTGGATACAGCGATGAGTTTGCAAGTTCGCGAAGCGGGAGCGGTTTTGTTGAATGGTGTGGAGGGATTAGAAAAGTCTCTCGCACAATTAATAAAAAAAGAAGCCCACACTTTGTGTGCGGGTCGCACTCACGGTATGTATGCTGAACCCACCACTTTCGGATTTAAAATGGCGGGCTTTTTAGCCGAACTTCAGCGCAATAAAAAACGTTTAGAGCTGGCGCTTGATGAAATGATGATTTGTAAGTTGAGTGGCGCTGTCGGAACTTATTCCAGCCAATCTCCCAAAGTGGAGGCGGCGGTGGCAAAAAAACTAAAACTGAAGACAGAAGTAATTGCCACCCAAGTGATCCCTCGAGATCGCCATGCGAATTTGATGATGACGCTGGCGTTATTAGGATCGGGGATGGAGCGATTAGCGATTGAACTTCGACACTTGCAACGAAGCGAAGTGGGAGAGGTTGTCGAGGGGTTTCAAAAAGGGCAAAAGGGTTCATCAGCCATGCCCCATAAAAAAAATCCCATCACCGCAGAAAATATCACAGGTCTTTCTCGTCTTTTGAGATCTTACGCTTTTGCTTCCATGGAGAACGTGGCGTTGTGGCATGAACGTGATATCAGTCATTCGTCGGTGGAGCGGGTTGCGTTTCCGGATGCGTTTATTTTGGCCGACTATGCACTCTATAGAATGACTCAGCTCCTCAATGGACTCACGGTCAATAAAGAACGAATGCTTGAAAATATTGATCGTGCTCAAGGAACTTTATTTAGCTCGCATGTTTTGCTTGCTTTGGTTGATAAGGGTCTCACGCGAGAAGAGGCTTATAAGATTGTCCAAAAACACAGTCACGCTTTAAGCCCTGGAGAGCATTTACGAGAGAGTTTAATGAAAGACCCAGAAACACATAAATTACTGAAGTCGAAAGAGCTCAATGAAATATTCTCAGGTAAGCGGCACACTCAAGCGATTGGGAAAATTTTAGAAAATGTTTTAAAATCCTAAGGACAAATTAAATCATTAGGAAAATGATCATAGACAAAAGAAACGAGGAAGTATGGAAAAGCAACAAGCCTCAACAAATTTAATTTATGAAGGAAAAGCAAAGAAAATCTTTGATATTCCCAATGAACCCGATCATGTTTTGATGGAGTTTAAAGATAGCTTAACTGCTTTTAACGCCCAAAAAAAAGGGTCCTTTGAATCCAAAGGTGTGATTAATCGAAATATTGCGGCCCTTATTTTTAAGGAACTGGCTAGCAAGGGAGTCGCTTCTCATTTTATAGAAAATATTGGCGAACGAGGAATGAAAACAAAACGAGTTGAAATCATTCCCTTGGAAGTGGTCGTTCGAAATATTTTAGCTGGTTCAACCGCCAAAAAAATGGGGCGCGACGAAGGGGAGAAGCTCGATCGTCCGCTCGTTGAGTTTTACTTTAAAAAAGACGAACTCAATGATCCCTTTGTCAGTGACGATCAAATTATCGCTTTCAAAATTGCAGACGAAAAAGTCATTGCAGAATTAAAACGACAAGCCCTTTTAATTAATCAATCACTCTTGGATTTGTTTCACCGCATGGGTATCAAACTGGTGGATTTTAAAGTCGAGTTCGGTCGAACATCTTCTGGACAAATTCTTTTAGCAGATGAAATCACACCTGATTGCTGTCGGCTTTGGGATGAGAAAACCGGCGAGAAAATGGATAAAGATCGTTTTCGTCGTGATTTAGGTGATATTGATCAATACTATCAAGAAGTTTTAATGAGACTTAAAAAATGCGTAGGAGGTCAACCATGAGCAGAGCAATGAATACTGGAAATACTATTTTTCGAATTGGTGTTAAAGTAATGCCCAGAGAGGTCATCCTCGACACCCAAGGACGAGCGGTTGAAGGAATTCTGAAACAAAAAAAATTAACGGTGGAACACTGTCGTGTGGGCCGCTTTGTGGAATTGGATTTACAAACTGAGAATCAAGATCAAGCCATGCAAAAGGCTAAATCCATTGCAGAAACTGTGTTACATAATCCTTTGATAGAAACTTTTGAACTGATTCCCTTAAATTCTGGGAGGCCGTCGTGAATCAACCCGTGGGAGTGATTCGATTTCCTGGAACCAATTGCGATCGCGATGTTTTTGAAGCGGTTCAGATGGTGGGACTCAAGGCTGAGTGGCTTTGGCATTTAGATCGATTTGAACCCAAAAAATTCAGTGCCATTATTTTACCCGGGGGATTTAGCTTTGGTGATTACTTACGGGCTGGAGCTTTAGCCGCACGATCGAGTGTTATGGACTCTGTGCGAGAGGCGGCAAGCTTTGGCGTTCCGGTGCTTGGAATTTGCAATGGCTTTCAAATCTTATGCGAGAGTCATTTATTGCCAGGAGCCTTAGTTAAAAACGAAAGTTTGCGATTTCAAGATGAGTGGGTGGATTTAAAACTTGTTACTCCTCACAAGTCCTTTGGTTCAAAACTAAAATCAGAAGCCTCATTGCGATTACCGATTGCTCATGGAGAAGGTCGCTTTTATGCAAAAGAGGATGAGTTAAAGAGACTTTGGGATAATCAACAAATTTGGTTTACTTATAAACAAAATCCCAATGGGTCCTTGCAAGATATTGCTGGGGTCATGAGTGATAATAAGAATGTTGCGGCCTTAATGCCGCATCCTGAGCGCGCCATGCAATCTTGGATGGGTTCAGAGGATGGTCGATCTATTTTTGATAGTTTATTTGAAAGCGTATTGGGGTAGAAAATGGTTCCATCAAACAACAATCAAGAACAAAATCTGCAAAAAAAATTAAAGCACTATCGTTTAAATCAAGCGGAGTACCAAAAGGCCTGCGGTTTAGTTGGCCGCGAACTCAAAGATATCGAGTGGCCTTTATTCTCAGCTCTTTGGAGTGAACATTGTAGCTATAAAAGTTCTAAAGTTCATTTACGAAAATTCTATAATAAAAATGCCCGCGTGCTTGAGGCCGAAGGCGAAAATGCGGGAGTGGTAGATTTAGGAGAGGGTGAGCGTATTGCCTTTAAAATGGAAAGTCATAATCACCCGAGCTTTATTGAACCCTATCAAGGAGCAGCCACGGGAGTGGGCGGAATTCTCCGCGATATTTTTACGATGGGCGCTCGTCCCATTGCGCTTGCCGATTATCTCTGTTTTGGCGAACCGAAGGCTCCTCGAATGGAGCCGCTCGTTGATGGAGTGGTTCGTGGTATTGGGGGCTATGGAAATTGTGTTGGCGTTCCGACCGTAACGGGGCAAACAAATTTTCACTCGAGCTATAATAATAATATTTTAGTTAACGCGATGGCCGTTGGACTTTTTAGACCGGGAGAAAAAATTGCACTCTCAAAAGCAACGGGGCCTGGAAATTGGGTTGTTTATGTGGGAGCAAAAACCGGAAAGGACGGCGTTCATGGTGCGAGCATGGCGAGTGAATCCTTTGATGCGGATTCTGAAAAGAAAAAGCCTAATGTGCAAATTGGTGATCCTTACTTTGAAAAGCTACTCATTGAATCTTGTTTAGAGGTGATCCAAAAGGACTTAGTCGTATCGATCCAAGATATGGGTGCTGCGGGCTTAACCTCTTCCAGTTTTGAAATGGCCTTCAAGGGGCAAGTAGGAATGGAGCTTGTACTTGATAAAGTTCCCTTGCGTGATTCAACAATGACACCAGAGGAAATTTTACTTTCTGAAAGCCAAGAGCGAATGCTGATGGTCGTGGAACCCAGCCAATTTGAAGCGATTCAATCCATTTTTACTAAGTGGGGATTGGATGCCGCAGTTGTTGGAACAATTTTGCCTGAGCGACGAGTGCGTCTATTGTGGAAAGGCGAAGTTCTTACAGAGATTGATCCTGATTTGTTAGTAGAACAGTGTCCTCGTTACGAGCGTCCTTTTTATACTTGGTCTTGGAAAAATAAAAAAGAAGTGGATAACTCAACTAAAACTTCTTTATCTGTTGAGCCTCGTTGGGGAACTCCTGATCAAATGTCTCGGCGATTTATTACTAAACAATATGACCAACGTGTAGGAATTAAGACGGTTCAAGATTGTGAGTTTCCGGTGGCATTAATGAAGCTTCCTGATTCTGGTCGTGGGTTGGGAGTGGCTGTTGGATGTCGTCCTGAAGTCATGCGCTTGGATGCAAAGTTGGGAGCTTATGATAGTATTGCCTATCCCGCGCTACAATTGGCAGCGCAAGGAATAGAGACGGTGGCCATCACGGATTGTTTGAATTTTGGAAACCCAGAAAAACCGGAAATTATGAGTGAGTTTGTCGCAAGTGTTGAGGCCATTAGTGAAATGGCGCACGCGCTTGATGCTCCGGTGGTGAGTGGCAATGTGAGTTTTTATAATGAGACGTTAGGAGTGAATATTACATCCACTCCTGCTACAGGACTTGTGGGGCTTCGCGCTTCTCACGATTTTAAAACTCTTAAGGGCAGTCAGTTTGTTAAGTCTGGAGAAGAAGTTTACTTAGTCAGTTTAAATATGATTCATCATTCTGATTTATGGTCTGATAAACCATTTTGGTTTGGTGAGTGGAATACTTCCCATGTCGCTGAGTTTATTCGAAAAACGCGAGAGCTCAGTCAAAAATCTGAAGTGTCTGTTTTGAGAGTTGTGGGTTCTGCAGGAATGATGACAACTCTGATGAAAATGAGTCTTGATGGCACTGGAATTAAGAGCGAAAAACAAGGTGATTTGAAAAAGGAAACGAATCTTAAAGATAGCGCTCCAGGATTTTATCAACTCTTAGTCGCAGGAAAAGATTTAAAAAACACTTTGAGCCAGATATTTGATGGTACGTTGCCAGTGTCACTTCATTTCGTGGGTTTGACAACCCCGGGAGATTTTCATCCCTCGGAATCTTATCAAATGACTTTGAAAGAGCTTAAAGAAAAATATGAAAAATCTTGGAGGAGTTATTTTGAAAACTTGGCGTGAAGAGTGTGCTGTTATCGGAGTGTGGAATCATGAAGAGGCTTCGCGATTAGCCTATTTAGGTTTGTTTGCTATGCAACATCGCGGGCAAGAATCAGCAGGCGTGGTCTCACTCTATGAAAAAAGCCATATTCATCACAAAGGCTTGGGTTTAGTGGGAGATGTATTTACCGAGGGTGATTTAATTCGTCTCAAAGGGAGTGCAGCAATTGGTCACGCTCGTTATTCGACCACAGGTCAAAACCTTCTTACCAACGCGCAACCGATCACAGCACAGCTTTTAAATGGCCCTCTGGCTGTTGCTCACAATGGAAATCTTGTCAACGCCTCCAATCTTCGAAAAGGATTACAGCAAGAGGGAAGTATTTTTCACGGTACTAATGATACAGAAGTTTTAATGCACCTCTTAGCTCGTCATCCGAGCAATGATCTTATTACGGCTCTAAAAGATTCGGTAGAAAAACTAGAAGGAGCTTATAGTTTTGTGGTGATGAGCCATGATAAATTGGTGGCGATTCGTGACCCTTACGGTTTTCGTCCTCTGGTGCTTGGTAAAAAGAAAAATGCCGATGATCAGTGGTCCTATATTGTGGCCTCCGAGACCTGCGCTTTTGACTTAATCGGTGCCCATTTGGTGCGAGAGATTGAACCCGGAGAAATTTTTTGGGTGGATCACAACGGCGAACATCAAATGATGATGGATAAAAAAGTTCCAAGGCAAGCTCGATGTATTTTTGAACATGTTTATTTTGCGAGACCTGATTCCATTGTTTTTGGTCACAGCGTTTATGAATCTCGCAAAAACTTTGGTCGCTATTTAGCAAAAGAAAATAAAGTTGATGCCGATATTGTCGTGCCCGTTCCAGACAGTGGTGTTCCGGCAGCGATTGGTTATAGTTTAGAGAGCGGAATCCCTTTTGAGTTAGGAATTATTCGAAACCACTATGTGGGGCGAACTTTTATTCAGCCACAACAAAGCATTCGAAGTTTTGGAGTTAAAATTAAATTGAATCCGCAATCGGCCATTCTTCAAGGAAAGCGCGTGATTGTTATTGATGATTCCTTGGTGAGAGGAACGACTTCGAATAAAATTATTGGTTTGGTTCGTGCAGCGGGTGCTAAAGAAGTTCATATGCGAATTGCCGCACCTCCGACGATCAGTCCTTGTTATTATGGCGTGGACACTCCCAATAAATCGCAACTGATTGCCTCCCATCAGTCGATCGAAGAAATCAGACGTTTTATTAATGCTGATTCTTTATCTTATTTATCGTTAGAGGGATTATTTGCAGCCATGAAGACAAGTTCTGAAAAATTCTGCGCGGCTTGCTTTGATGGAAAGTACCCAACACCTCTCTTTGAAAGTAATGAAAAAGGGGTTTAATGGATGTGTAAAGATTGTGGGTGTGGGATCGAAGGTTCAGCAACGTGGCACCATCATGGCGATGGAAAATGGCATTCTCATGATGAGCACTCACATGATCACGAGCATCATCACCATCATGACCACTCACATGATCATGGTCATTCACACGCACACCAACACGCTTCTCCGATGGAAAGTGCTCAAGCAGAAACTAATCCAGTTGAAAATACTCCAGCTGAAAATACCAAAACAAAAAATTTCTCTTTTGATCCGGTAAAGGCGGTACTAGCTCGTAATGACCAGATAGCGCAAAACAATCGCCTCTGGTTTTTCAAAAATAAAATACTAGCCCTCAATATGATTAGCTCCCCAGGATCGGGTAAAACACTTTTACTGGAAAAAATTCTTCCTCTTCTTGCTTCAGAGTTAAAGACTTCTGTTTTAGTAGGAGATCAGGCAACGGCATTGGATGCCGATCGGCTTCTTCATAAAGGGGCTGCCATTAAACAAATAAATACACCAAACTCGTGCCATTTAGATGCTCCTCATATTGAATCAGAGTTATCAACATTCGTTGGTGCAGGTAATACTGATGTCTTAATTATTGAAAATGTCGGAAACCTTGTTTGTCCCTCAATGTTTGATTTAGGAGAGTCCGCAAAAATAGCTTTGCTTTCTTGTGCAGAAGGGGAGGATAAACCTCTTAAATACCCTTCACTTTTTTCTCAGGCCTCGCTCGTTATGCTAACTAAAATGGATTTAGCTCCTCATTTAAATTGGTCGCTCGATAAAACCTTGGAAAACATTCGAAGATTAAACTCTTTTGCACCAATTTTAATAACAAGTGCTCAAAGTGGTTCAGGACTTGATTCTGTTGTTGCTTGGATCAAACAACGCCATTCAGATCTCAGAGCAACTCAGACCATTGTTTAATGTGATGCGTGCACGCCAATTGTTTCTATTGATTCTTTTTTTAATGATCTTGCAGTCATTCCATTTTGCTGTAGCTCAAGAGTCACAGGACGTTACCATTCCACTCGTAAAAATTAAGGGCGCACAGATTGAGGAAGAGAATCAAGAAAATAAAGATCAAGACTCTCTATCTGAAACTTTTCAGATTCAAGTGCCGAATGGCTATGGCTCTAAAGTCATTGATTCTCCTCAAAATGAATTAGGTGTTTTATTAAATCACCTTGAGGATGATCCTGATGTCTCTCTAGAGCGAAGAGACTTCAATTGGTGGCGGAACCCTTCTCAGGCACAATTTCATGGCGAGGGAATGAATGGCTATTCTGTGATTAGAGGCCGTTCAATTAAAAAGTTAGCGTCTGGGAAAAGTCATTTTGAATTTGGACGATCGCTCGACCAGCGTACCATTTATTATCAAGACAATAAAATCAACCCCTTTGAACCACAATATTCAACCAAAGCAAGTGTAAATAATTATAAAGAAAATTCATTTATTAAGTTTCACCTGAATACAGGACGATGGGATTTTTTACCAGAACTGGACTCAGAAAATAAAAAATCATTTTTAGGATCAAGAGTGAACGGGTTTTCTTCAACCCAACAAGAATCATTGAGTTCGCTCTTTAAAGATATTCCCTCAGAACAATCCTATTTAGTGTATTTACGTGCTCAACAAAATCAATTTAATTCAGAAGTGAGTGGACTAAGCTCCTCCTCATCCCATGAAGTGCAATATGGGTTAAAATATAAAAATAAATTTTCACTCCTATCAAAAGAAATACCACCAACCCAACTAGACTTAGGCGTTAATAATACAAATCTCAAAAGAGCTTACTCACAAAAAATTCAAACACAATTTGAAAGACAAAATATACAATTAAGTATGAATCAACCGTTTTCGCTCTCATCATGGGTTAGTGAACTTGATGGAAAATTCGCTCTCCGTACCGATCTTGTTTCGGATAGTATGGAGTCCAATGAACCCAGTTCTTATTTAAACTCTAAACCGAATCAAACTTCAATGCAGCCGTTGTCTTACGATCTTGGTGTTGAAGTTTCGACACCTCATGTACAATCTTGGGGGATGAAGAGTGCGTGGAGAAAATTCACTCAGCACCCCAAACCCAGTCAGCGCTTTGGTGATGGGCGCAGCTTACAAGGCAATGATGATTTAGATCTTTCAGAGGGGCTTCGATTTTCTTTAGGGCCTTGGATGAAACATAATAATTGGTCTGCTGAACTCAATGCCTATTATGAGGAGACCCACAATGAACCCATAATGATGGCAACCTCGCAAATAGCGGCAAAGACAATCTCTATTGGGCAAATTCAAGCAAGAGGTTTGGAATTAAAATTAGAAAAAAAATGGTCTGAAGATCAAAAGTTAAAGTTGTATTATAATTATCAAGATGCGGTTAATGCCACTTCTATTCCCTGGCAGAGAGGAAATCCTTTACCGGGTCGCCCAGCGCAAGTTTTGAAATTAGAATTTGAAAATAACCAAAAACAGGGATCAGTCTATGGCATTTCCTATTTGTATAAAAGTAGTGAGGCGATGGATTTATCCAATTTGTGGCATCGCGCTCCTCACCACGATCTCAATATTTTTTATGGATACGATCATAAAAGTTGGGCTTGGCGTTTGAAGGGCACTGGACTTCTTGCGAATTATAATGAATTTCCTAAAACTGCAGATGCAGGTATGTCCGGTGTTGATTTGCTCGAGCCGACTATTGACTCCACTGAGGTGAAATTCCTCTGCGAGGTTTATTTGTAATAGCAATTAGCAATTGAGTACGCCTCCTAGTTGCAATCATTGGTTAAAACAAGCGCTCAAGCAAATTGATTATCTCTATCACAAACATAGTTCAAAGTTATTATCTTTGTAATAAAATATAAAATAAATCTTTCATCCAAGATATTGAATTAAGGAGGTCATGTTATGAAGCGACTTTTGGTATTGATTATTTTCATGGGATCTAAAGTTTTTGCTGGAGCAAACTATGAGCTATTTACAAATCCAGAACTTAAAGATTCAGTTTGTTTAGACTTCGCTGGCAACTTAAAATATCACGGTGAATTTTTATTGCGTTTACCACTTGTCATAGAAGGCTCAGAGTTCTTTTCCACTGAAGACAGGCGGTATTTAATTCAAACAGATGGGTGGTCTCCCACTTTACTAATTACCCCAGAAAATAAATCATTTAAATTAATTGGACAAGGTGCAAAAAGTGGTACGTGTCACTAACAATTTCATCAATACTCAGCGTGAAATTAGGAAAATTATTTATACTCATTTCTTGGCCCTAGGAATTTTTTTTATTTTTTTCTGTTCATTTGCGAATGGGGAGAGTTCTATCTCTTTTAGCTGCCATTGGGAGCGAAATGGTGAGAATTCATTGGGTAAAAATGAGTGGGAAGATTTTCGCGGCGAACTGCTTATCGGTGTTGAGCAAGATAAGCTTAATATGGAAAGTCGCGAGAGTGATCCCTTATACCCTTCGATTGAAGCTAAGTACTTTACCAACGAAGTTAACGAGCAAGGAGACCTTCAACGAGTCTATCGCTATATGCGCAGTGGTAACTTAGGCCGTTTATTTATCTTCATCCCTCAAAATCTCTTGAATAGAGAGGTGAAGGCCAGTGAGATTCTGATTCAATTAAATAATCCTCTTAAACGATGGTCCAATGTATATATTAATTGTAAAGCTGTTGAGTAGGCTCATTTTAATCGTTTATGTCCATAGGGACTTAAACGATTAAAATGAGCCTTGGAGAGAGACCATCGAAATAAATTGCAAAAGTCACTGTTCTATCGCTAAATGAACAGATTTAACTATCAGCAGGTGCACTATCGGTCATTTGAAATTGTTGTAATATCTTGACTGGCTTTATTTAAAACAAGATCAATAGTTGTTAAATATGTACCTACCCAATTGGTTGAACACTTCGCTAGTACTAATCCTTTAATGGGTAAATTAGGGGCTTCAGCACTATGATGGCGCAAGCTTAAGTTAAAAGGATCAGGAATAATTTTTACTATTTCATTATTAGAAGTATTCTTGCTGCAATATTTATTTACTACATTTGGATGTTTTGAATCGTAGTAAAAATCAGTACTTCCAAAGCGCACTTCTGAATCGTTGAGCAAAGATGCATAATTAAATTTTAATTCTTTTTGTTGTTGAATTTCTTGAATGTACGATCCATCTAATTTTACTGTTTTTTGCGTGACCCTATGATTATTGTCAAAGTGCAATCCTAAATCTACTAAATCATATGTTGTAAAAGTTTCATTCATATCTTTGTACATCATAAATAAAATCTGTTGAAATACCCCATTTTTATCTATCATTCCCAGTTTAGCCATTTGCTTTAAAACTCCAAAGGTATTTAACTTGGAATTTTGTTTTGGAAATGCCAATTGCTCAATTAAAGAATCAATTGCTAAAGCTCTTTCTAGAGTTTCTAGCCGAGTATGAGTAGATAAATAGGCATCCCGCATATTTGCCTCATGAATTAAAGTTTTAGCTTGTTGCATTGGGCTTAACTTATTAAAATCAGGTAAAATATATGTAACGTAATTTTCAGTGTAGGCAGTTAAAACAAAATTATTACTATCAAAGGTCTGCCCAAGTTTTTCATAGACTTGACGATATTCATTCTTAATTTTCTCGTAAATTTCCTTAAAGTCCTCTGACTTTGCGTCAAGTTTGCTAACAAGTTGATCCTTACTAGGACTAAAACTAAAATCTCGTGAAAATGAAAAACCAGGAATAATTTTTCTGATATTTTGCATAATCTCTGTATAATTGTCATAAACCTTTAAAGGGATTGAGTAATACGTTGGTCGAGGTTTGAACTGTTTATTAGAAGTAACTACTTCAGGCAGAGATGATGATACTCCGGTCTCCGCTACTGTATAAATGGTGCCATCAGCAGGATTGTATATTCCTCCGCCTCCTCCTCCCGCACGATCAACAGCTAGTGCGAATGTATTTAGCATTAGCGAAACAAGTATTATTAGACTTTTTTTTGTTACTTTTGAAATATTGTTTTTCATATTATCTCCTTTATGTTCAAAATTTGAGCCAATATATAATGCAATGCATAATGTGTCTTCATTTTTTTGGTAAAAAACTAACGATTTTATTAATTTTTAGTAAAAAGTATTAATAACTATCCGATAATACATAATATATGAGTGTTTTTAATTTTAGTGATTATAAAGAATTTGTTCGTAAAAAATTACTTAATGTAACTAACAAGGGCTATGGAGAATACAGTCGTATCGCAAAACATTTAAACATACATACAAGTATGGTCAGCCAAATTTTTAATGGGACTAAACATCTTACGTTTGAGCAAGCATGTGGAATCTGCATTTATTTTGGTTTTACAGAAATTGAAACTGATTATTTTGTCTCTTTGGTTCAATTGGAAAGGGCAGGAACTAATGAAGCCAGGCAAAAATGCCAAAGAGATTTAACCAGATTAAAACTCCAGTCTGAGTCATTAAAGAATCGATTGAGTAAAGATGCAACTCTAAGTGAAGAAGATAATGCCTTTTTTTATTCTCAATGGTTTTACACTGCGACTAAGCTTATTACATCTATTCCAGGAAATCATTCAGCAGAAATAATTTCTAAAAAATTAGGAATACCATTAGTTCAAATAAATAAAGTTCTTGAGTTCTTATTATCAGTTGGCCTTTGTGTTGAAGCTAATGATAAAATTAAGCCAGGCCCTGCCAATACTCATCTTGGCGCCGATTCTCCATTGGTGAGCAGGCATCATCAAAATTGGAGAATTAAGGGGTTTGAAAAAATGGATCTGATTGGTCCAAGTGAACTTTTTCTAACAATGCCAGCAACTTTAGCTGAAAAAGATATTATGATTTTACGTCAAAGAATTGTGGACTTTATAGATGAGTTTGTAAAAGTAATTGATACTTCAAAAAGTGAAAAACTATATTGCTTAAATATAGATTGGTTTAATATAGCATAATTGTTGACCTTCAAATAAACTTAAATTATTTAGATGAGAAATAATCTAAACTCTTGCGAGAATTGTCCTTCTCGTAAAAAATTTGAACACATTAAACATAGAATTGAATTACATTAAGGTTTAGAAGAGTGAAGCCATGCTGGAACATCCGTAATCCATAAATAAAATATATTTAATAATACGGAAAATATCAATAATTACAACCTTGTATGCACTTAGCACACGGAATGTGTGCTAAGATATTGCAGCGCATTATTCTATATGTTATAACCTTTTCATGATTTACGAATATGAAGATTATAGACAATTTTTAAAAGGTTGGCTGTCTGCCAAAATAGCAAGGAATTCTCGTTATTCACTTCGAGGAATGGCCCAACAGTTGGGAGTAAACCCAACTTATTTATCTCAAGTGATAAGAAAAAAGAGAAATTTATCGTTGCAAATGGCAGAGCGAATTGTTTCGCCATTAGGGCTACAGGGTTCAGAAAAAAATTATTTTTTCTGCCTCGTGCAAGCTGAAAATGCTCCATCCTTAGAAATAAAGGATTCTTATTTACGGCAGGCTTCAAGTTTAAGCCCCAAGGGGCCAATTCAAAGGCTTGATATTGATGCCTTCAAGGCAATTTCACAATGGCATCATATTGCTCTGCTAGAAATGAGTGAACTCACTCATTTTAAGTGGTCTATCCCTATGATTGCTAAGGAGCTTAAACTGCATCCGTATGAAGTAACAGAGGCTATTGAACGTTTATTGCGATTGAATCTTTTAAAACAAACTTCGCCGGGTATCTATAAGAAAACTTACTCTGCTGGGGTTTTTGCCAGTGATAAAGCGAACGAAGCATTAAGAGGTTTTCATAGACAACTGATGGAAAAAGCGATTGATAGTTTGCCAAAGTCAAACACAGAAAAATATGTGGGTAGTCAAACAATAGCTGTTGATCCAAGTCAAATGGAGCAAGCAAAACAGATTATTCGTGAATTTAAAAGCAAGATGTCAGTCTTATTTGAGAAGAGTTCGCAAAAAACAAAAGTTTATACGCTATTAATCAATTTTTTTGAACTTAAATAAAAATAATTTAACTAAAACAAAGAGGTAAAAAATGAAAAAACTATTTTTAGGATTTATTATAACAACAGTACTAATCTCTCAAGCCTTTGCTCAAAGTAGCACTGGCACTGAAGGTGGTGGCGGCGTGTATAAAACTAGCACAGGTCAATATGTAACCTTGCCAGAAATGGGTCTTCTTATTGGTGAAAAGGTAGAGCGCGGAACTAAAACTTATTCCCATTACTATACTATTTCTCCTAATACATTGTCGGAGATAAATAATATTATTGAAACTGTTAATTCCGTAATGGGTAGTAACTTGCTTAAATATTATGTAGACGAATATTTAGATAGAAGAGAAAATATTATAAAAATTAAAGATGTCAAAAGTGAAATTTATAAAAAAATAAAAGAAGAATATCAGAGTGTGCTTCAAAAGTATGGTTACACACTTGAGAATGAAAAATTTGTATTGCCAGCCTATACAGTACCTGGACATTATGTAAAGAAAGATGAATATTCTAAGGAAAAAATTTATATTCCAGGAAAGACTTATATCCTGCCTGATTTTGAATTACTAACTGAAAAGCAACAGGCTAAAATTATTATTCATGAAGTGAATATGGAACGGCCGAGGATTTATACTAAAAGCAAAGAGGAAAAACTGGAAGATGTTTTGGCTGTTGATGTTCAAATAAATCAAATGCTCAATGATTCATCTAAAGTAGACTGGTTAACAGCTTTAACGCATTTTTATAAAGCTGAGCTTTCTCGAGATGTGACTGAGTTTGTTTTATTAGCGCTGCAAAAAAGTTTAGCTCATCCAATTTATCAAGATGATATCATTATGAAGGGTCGGTACTTTTCTGATAATATGTATCACGATAATATGTGGCGTATAATTGACTCTT
>CAZTDX010000025.1:0-44937 GCA_964612425.1 uncultured Pseudobdellovibrionaceae bacterium | reverse complement strand
TCTTTATAATCAGTGGTGATTCTTTTTTTATACTCCATAAGACTTTCGTCTTCGGATAATCCTAATTCAGTTCTGAGGGCGTTGAGACGAAGTTTAAACCAGAGATTGAGCAAGAAAGTAAAAAGAGGATTTTTATCTTGAAGTTTCATTGTCGATTCAAGGTTGACCAAGGGACAAAGTAAGATTGTTTTTCCTATCAAATTATTTTTATCTGTCATTGATGGCGAGGCTTGAATTAAGGAATGGGTTTTTAAAAGTCCATGGCCACCCATACTGATACCCACAAAATTAATTTTATTGATCCATTGATTTAAGGGCTCTGAGGTATTGCTTAATTGCCTTACAACTTCAAATGTTTGTTCGCCTTCAATTTCTCCTCCGAGAGCAAATTTATGATTGTCGACAATGTAATCTTTTGAAGTATTTCCGGGTAAAAACAAAATATGAAAGGGGCCTTCGTCGAAGAGTTGCATTAAAATAAATTTTTCTGCCATGCTCGTTTTAAGATGCGAAAAAATACCTGGGCGTACAATCACCAAGGGGCGCTTTACAGGACCTTTTAAAAAAAGAAATCCACGAAGTTTTATTTTATTTTCCAAAGTCCATTGAATCATGCGAACGGAGGGAAGGAGTGCGGGCTCATAGTCTGTACGAAGTATTTGTTGGGCTTGAGTGAGGGGGTTAAAGGTATTAAGTCGCCATTTCGATTCACACTCATTCCAATATTTGTAAATGAGTTCATTGGAAAGAGAACTCTTTAATAAATCATCTTTATACCGAGCGATTGAGCACGGATTTTCTTTTTTATCGTCCTCAGACAGGAGGGGGAGTTTAGGCAACCAGGTTAAACCCTTTTGACTGAGTGAATGTAATTGAGATTCATATGATAAGGTTTCGGTGCGAGAAAATATTTTTAAGTGTTCTGAGTTTAAAGTTTGAAAAAAGTCGTCTTCATTAAAATCTTGGGATTGAATGGGGATGGAATTGAGTTTTGAATTGGAATTTGTAAGTGCCAATAAAGAAGGTCTATAAAAAGTACTAATGATTAAAAAGAAACTAAATAAATTGACACTGCAAACAACAAGAGGGTTTTTAATATTTATAACCCTCTTTGACATTGAGAAATATTTTGCAATCAATGGATAAACTATTTTACTGTAAAGCTGCTTCTATTAAAAAGACTTTTGATTGTTCCCGGTTGATTTTCTTCTTTTACGGACGCCACTCGCCAGTAGTAGTGTTTTCCTGATTCAAATTTAATATTAGAAATCTTGTAACTAGTTTCTTTATAAAGGGGTTCATTCACAATCAATTGAAAAAAGATTGGGTCTGGAGAAACTTGAAGGGCATAGGCTGTAGCCTCTTCAATTTTATTCCATTTAAGTTCGATATTTGAACCTTCGACTTCGCTCAATGGTGCTGGAGAAACTAATTTTGGTATTGAAGGGCGTTGGGCATTTTCAGAGGCTGGGGGTAGTTTATGGTAGTACTCGATATTTTCGTGCTTAGCCTCACTCTTTGCACCTTCAGCTGCTTTTAATGAAAAGGGGGCAACTAATACCAATAGACTTATAACGATTCCACCCAAGGTGAAACTTTTGAAATCTTGATTGAATTGATTATTTATTCTCGCGATGAAATTAAGTGGGCTCATTTAAACTCCTGCAATAGGTATTACAATAGTTGAATTTTAATCTAGTCCTTTAAAAGAGCGTAATCCTCCCAAGTGAGTCAAGAGAAATCAAAGTTATAGAGAGTAATGCTAAACGGATGTGCAAAAGGAGCGCCTGTGCCGTAGGCTTCTTAGACTATTGTAACCCTCAAAGGGTGAAGTGCGCTGTTGAATTAAGATTGCCTTCGGTAAAAGTATACTTATATTAAGTGAAGTAATAGCGTTAATTTTTAAATAAGGAGAACTCAGCAATGAAAATTAAGATTTATTCTGATGGAGCTGATAAAGCATCCATGTTGGAAATGGCGAAAAATCCTAAAATTCAAGGCCTAACAACAAATCCCAGCTTAATGAAAAAAGCAGGGGTGAGTGATTACCGAAGTTATTGCCGAGAAATACTGGCTGAAATAAAAGATAAACCAATTTCATTTGAGGTATTTTCTGATCATTTTTCAGAAATGAAAAAACAAGCTCTGGAAATTGCTTCTTGGGGAAAAAATGTTTATGTCAAAATTCCTATTACCAACTCAGAAGGAGAATCTTCGATTCCTTTAGTGAAGGAATTAACTCAAAATAAAGTCAATTTGAACGTAACGGCTATTTTTACATGGGATCAAATTATTGAAACCGTTATGACCCTTAAAGGCGGAGCTCCCTCCATTGTTTCAGTCTTTGCAGGACGTATTGCAGACACGGGAGTTTGTCCTATTCCGATGATGACCGCTGCCGCAGAACTTTGTAAAGGCATTGATAAAAATATTGAATTGCTATGGGCTTCAACTCGAGAAGCGCTCAATATTGTTCAAGCAGAACAAGCCGGATGTCATATCATTACAGTGCCGCCCGATATTATTAAAAAAATGAGCCTCTTTAATAAGGATTTAAAGCAAATGAGCTTAGATACGGTTAAAACTTTTAAAGCAGACGCTGAATCGGCAGGGTTTAAACTTTAAAAAATATGTTGGACGAGAAGTAAATTAATTTCTTAATGGGGAGTTACTTTACTTCGAATAAATCCATGCAAATTGAATAAAGTTTTTCTTCTTTAGAAGGTTTAATGATTTCAGTGGTATCTTCAATTGATTTTAACAGCACATCCTTGATCTTTTTTAAATCTTTTTCAGAAACAGTAAAAATCGAAGCAAAATGCAAGTGCTCTGGCTTGTTTTCATACACTGACTCTATAGCTTTTTGTCTCCAGAAATTTTGTTGATGTGAAAACAAAGGGGAGTCTTTGTGAATAAAAATAAAGCTTTGATTTACAATATACTTCCCACCTGAGTGGGAGATAATGGTCCTGGTTTCAAGAAACTCTAGAACTGGTGTTACGAATTTTATAAGTACTTTGTTTTCCTGTTTTACTCTTAGATTTAACGTCGCCAAAATGCATAGTAGTGCATATTGGTTACTACCAAAATGCACTTGCCTTACTTTTGGTGATACTGCATAATCAGAGCTAAGTGAAAGAAATTTTAGCTTGGCGCTACTAAATCATAGGAGATAAATGGGCGTGGTTATTGAACGAACTATTGAAACAGCAATTACAGAATTTCTTGATGAAAAAATAATATTGTTATCTGGTCCTAGGCAGGTGGGAAAAACATTTTTATCCAAACAAATCAGTAATAAATATCAGTACTTTAATTTCGATTTAAGTGAGCACAGAAAAGTAATCCATGAAAAGTCTTGGCTTCGAAACGGACAATTAGTCATATTTGATGAAATCCATAAAATGAAAAAATGGAAGCAATGGATAAAAGGAATTTACGACACTGAAGATAGGTTAAATAAATATATTTTAACTGGGTCAGCACGAATGGATGCCCTTAAAAAAGTGGGAGATTCTCTTGCCGGAAGAAATTTTTCAATTCGTTTAAATCCTCTATCTTTAAAAGAAGTAATCGGAAATAAAAGTAAGTTTAATGCAAAAGAAATTGCAAATGAGATGTTAGAGTTGGGCTCCTTTCCAGAGCCTTTCTTGAGCGGCTCTTCAAAAAGGGCTGCATTGTGGAGAAAAAGTCATCTGGATATCATCATTAGGCAGGATTTAATTCAAACTGAATTAGTCAGGGACATTATTAGCATTGAGTTACTTGTAGATGCTCTAAGGTTAAGAGTGGGGCAGCAAATTGTTTACCAAAATCTTGCTACAGAATTGCAAGTCAGTCCACATACGATTAAAAAATGGATCGAGATTTTAGAATCACTTTTTGTCATTTTCAGAGTGTATCCATATACTAAAAACGTTTTAGATGCTGTTAAAAAGGAACCAAAAATTTATTTTTATGATATTGGTCAAGTACAAAGTGACGTAGGATTTAAAATTGAAAATTTAGTCGCTCTACATCTTTTAAAACGAAATCAATTTTTGGATGATACGCTTGGTAGCAATTCACGCCTTTGCTATATCAGAGATAAAAAAAAGCGAGAAATCGATTTTGTTGTGACTTGTAACAATAAATTAAGTCACCTAATGGAAGTTAAATCTTCTGATGATGGTTTTAATCCTCATTTAGAATATTTTTCTAAACGTTTAAAGCCCGAGAAGGCCTTACATCTAGTTTTTAACTTAAAAAGGGAAAAAGATTTTGAAAATTTTAAAGTAAGGGATCTTGCAAGTACTTTAGCCTCACTTGAGACTTAATGGGGTAAAGCAATAGACAGTCGTTAGTGAAAATGGCTCGATTTAATTGGTCGAGCCATTTTCATTAGAATTTACTTTATAATTTCTTTGATATTAGCTTTTGAAAGCAAGAAGTTAACAACTTTATCTTCAGAAATTTTTTGAGCCAATCGGTTCATGGACTCAGCTTTTGAGTAATGTTCTTTAATACGAGCTAATTCTATGCCGGTTTGTTTTGCGTACTCATCAAATTTAGCTTCGATGTCTTCTTTGGTGCAAAATAATTTATGTTTATCAGCAATGGCATCAATAATATAGGCTAATTGAAGCATTTCTTTAGCGGAGTTTTCAAACTCTGCATCCCATTTTGTTTTATACTCTTCGTACTCTTCAGGAGACATGCCTTCGCGCTCCATGCGCTTTTGTGTGTCGTCTACGAGGAGCTTCTTTTGATCTCGTATGAGTGTGCTAGGAACTTCAACTGGGTTTAATGTTACGAGTTTTTTAAGTAAAAGTTCTCTCAAGGTATCATCAGTTTTCTTTTTTTGTCGCTCTTCAATATCTTGAAGAATATTTTTCTTTAACTCTTCTAAATTTCCTTTGCCGCCGCTGATTTTATTCACAAATTCATCGTTTAGCTCTGGCAATACCTTGGTGCTTAATTTTTTAAGAGTGACTTCAAAAGTGACATCTTTATTGGATAAATCGGCATGATAATTCTCTGGAAACTTCAAATTTAAAGTCTTTGTTTGACCAACAGTCATTCCAATAATCCCTTCCTCAAAACCTGGCACAAAGCTATTGGAACCTAGCTCAAGGGGGTGATCTGTTCCCTCTCCTCTTTCTAGGGGTTTGCCATCGATAAAACCTTTGAAATCAATCGCAGCGATGTCACCATTTTGAGCGGGGCGAGTCTCTTTTACTTCTTCATTTGTTGCATGGGACTTTCTAATATTTTCTAAAATGGAATCGACTTCTTTGGGATCAACAGAGAAAATAGCCTTTTCTAACTCAAGTCCTTCATAAAATTTAAGTTCAACCTCAGGAGTTACTTCAAATTGAGCTGAAAAGTTGAAGTTATTGCCATCAATCACTTCATCAAACTCAAATTGGGGGTAATCAACGGGATTTAATTTATGCTCTTCAAGTCCCTTGCCAAAGCCTATTTTTAAAAGTTCTTGAGTTGTGTCACTTTTAACTCGATCAGAATAAAGTTTTTTAATTAAATTGATTGGGGCTTTGCCTTTACGGAATCCTTTTAATTCAGCATTCTGCTGAACATCTTGATAGATTCGATTTAAAGTGGATGTCACAAGAGTGGCTGGTATTTCAACACTTAATTTACGACCTAATGATGACACTTTTTCAATTTGAGTTTTCATTAACGCTCCTTGGCTATTAACTTATTTGGAAGAGTTGGTATATAAGGGAAGAAATTAAGGAAATCAATGAAATAGTCCTAGGAAGATTGTAACTTTAGTCAATATTACAAACTCAGTTCAATTCTATAGAAACTCTGGTACAGGATTAAGGAAAGGGAATTGGAATTGGCGTAAGTTATTTGGTAATGGCTATAATATTATTATGATAATTACGGCTAATTTAACTATTGTGAAAGCTTATGTGAAATGTTGAACGTAAATCAAAAGATCATTTTTGTGACAGGAAAAGGCGGCGTTGGGAAGTCCGTGGTTGCCTTAGCTTTGGCTCATAAATATGCAAAGAGTCACTCACATAAATCAGAAAAGTCCCCAAAGGTATTACTTGTTGAGTTAGGGGTTAGAAGCTTTTACGCTGATTTTTTAGGGATCAATGTCGGTTATCAACCTCAAAAGTATCGCGAGGGTATTGATGTGGCACTTTGGTCAGGAATGGAGTGCTTAAAAGAATACGCTCTTCATCTGTTAAAGTTAGAAAGCCTTTATAAATTATTTTTTGAAAATCGTTTGAGTCGCACACTCATCGACGTGGCTCCCGCGCTCTCAGAACTCTCCATTCTTGGGAAAATTACGAGCGGCGTTCGCGGGGTAGGGCCCAAACTTGACTATGATATTATTATTGTGGATGCCTATGCCACAGGACATATGATGGCGCTCTTAAAAGCTCCAAGAGGGCTTAATGAAACCATTCAGTTTGGCCCTATGGCGGAGCAAACTCAAAGTATGTTAGAAACCATTAGAAATCCTAAAATAAGTGAGTATGTCATTGTGACCTTACCAGAAGAATTGCCGGCCCTTGAGGCCGATGAGCTTTGCCGTGATATTACGAGTGAAGTGGGTATTGCACCAAAATTATTGTGTAATAAAGTTTGGTCTATCAATGAGGAAAAATTGGATTTTGCTCAGTTCAATGTAGACGAACAAAAGTTTATGAATGGTTTAGTGGACTTAATTCAGCGACAAAAAGGATGGGTTCATTATCTTCAACATCGATATTCTCAGCTGCATCAGCTTCCAATGGTTTTTAGTACAGAGCCACAGGAAATTATTGCTCGATTGGTGGAGAGTTTACCGTGATTTTATCGGCTAAAATTCTTGTTTGTATTGGTAGTGGAGGCGTTGGAAAAACAACAGTCGCGGCTTCGCTTGGAGTGTGGGGAGCAAAGCAAGGTAAAAAAGTTCTGGTGCTTACAGTTGATCCTGCCCGAAGACTTGCAAGCACATTGGGATTAAAACCCGATGGAACGGAGCAAAGAGTTTTACTTGCTGACCATAAAATCTCGGGAGAATTGTGGGCCAGTGTTTTAAATTCAAAGCAAATTTTTGATGACTTTGTTCTGCGTGCGGCAGCAAAAGGGGCAGATGCTCAATCCATCTTTAAAAATAAACTCTATCAGCAACTCTCAACGACTCTCAGTGGCTCCCAAGAGTTTACAGCCTTAGAAAAACTTTATTCTGCCTATGAGAGTGGTAAATACGATTTGATTATACTCGATACCCCGCCAACCAAACACGCCATTGATTTTTTGAAGGCTCCACAAAAAATATCGAGTCTGTTTAGTGAGTCCATTGTGCAGTGGTTTAGATTTTCGAAAAAAACGCCTTGGTTTCAACAAATTTTTCAATTGAGCGCACAAAAGGCTTTTCAAATACTACAAACTTTAACAGGTTCAGAATTTGTTTTGGAATTGCAAGCGTTTTTTAAAACCATTGAGTCATGGCAATCAAAACTCGAAGGGCGAACGGTGAAAGTGAATGAGCTTTTATTGTCTTCGGAGACAAGTTTTAATTTAGTGACAGCTTATGATCGAGCCAAAGTGGAAGAAGCTAAGGCTTTCGTCGCAGAATTAAGAAAATCAGGTTATCATTTGGATTTTATGACTATCAATCGCTCCTTCCCTAATTGGTTACCAAAATCCTTTCAAACAAATTCTGTTGCTGATCATTATTGCAAAAAATTAAATGATTATTACGAAGCGCGGCTCCACTCACTTTTGGATATGACAAATTCTATTAAAGATTTGGATATTTTAATGTTGCCGGAGTATGATCATGATATTGCTGATATTAAGGGGTTGGTACAATTGGTCGAGGACTACAAGTGGGTTGAGATCCAAAAATCAAAATCTTGAAGGTGATTTCATGTCGAAAATAAATATATTAAGTTTAAAAAATATTGAAATTAAAAGCGCTTTTATTTTTGTACTCTGGGTGCTACCAGCGTGCGTTTCTACATTCACGAAAAAAGACGTTGCCTTAAAACCGTCACAACTTCGATATGAAAATGAAGCGCAGGCCCTTACACAGTGGCAACAACTTTTAGAAAAGAAAGAGTATTTAAAAGTAAATAACGAAATTACCAATTCTATTGGAGAACTTAATTTTTCAAAGCACTGGTATGGAATCATGTTCACCTACGGTTTAGCAAAAGAGGGTTTAGAAGACTGGAGTGGTGCTTTGCAAGTTTATCAAAATATTATTGGTCGCTCAACAGAACAGCAATGGGAATATGTGGCGCTTGCTATGCATCGTCGGGCGTACTGTTATGAAGTGATGCTCGATAATGAAAAAGCTTTAGCCTCTTTGATGGATGCTGCAAGGTTGAAATCCTACCTACCTCTTGAAATTACCCTAGCCGAAATTCCTGCGAGAGTCGCTTCTGTCTATGCACGAATGAATCAGCCACTATTTGCGGATCAATTTACTAAAAAGGCTGAGAGAGGGATTCAGCAATTGCGTTCCATGAGAAAAAATAATGACTCAGAATTCATTGCGCGAACTCTTTATAAAATGGGTGGTTTATCGCTTACCCAAGTGGATGAGTCGAGCTTTATACAAAATATTCGAACCTTGATTCGGAATCAGCGTTTTTTGATTCAATCGATTGAATTATCAAATTCAATATGGAGTCAAGAGAGCGAAAAAGCCTTGCTCAGAATTTATACCAATTTATGGAATTTTATTGAAAACTATAAGGTGGCACCTAGTTCGGATTGGCAAATGGATTGGGTCAAAGAGGGAGAAAAAAAATCGGAATTACTCTCACAATACTTAGAAGCCATTGAGAAGTTAAAAAGTTTTGAATCTCCACCAGAAACGACGGCCTTTTTAAAAACAGCAGCCGTTTATAATCAAATAAAAACAATAGAGACTCGTGCCGTGGCTTTATTGAATCAAGAATTATTAAAAAAACCTTGGGATATACCGTTAGAGCGTATGCCAAGCTCGGAGAGTTTTGATGTTAATTCAGCTCTATCGCAGACAGAGAAACTCAACTTAAAAAAGCAAAAGTCAGAGGTTGATGAAAATTGGGACTTAGGCAGGTCAGCCTTGCCAAAGAAAAAAATTCATTAGTAAATAAAGAGGATTTATATGGCACATCCATTGGTACATCAAAAAATATGTGAACACTATGATAAGCTTGTTAAGTGGTATGGCGATAAAGCCTCCCAATTAGCCTATCCCATTTATTCCAGTTATGATGTTCGGGATGCTGGATATAAGGTTGGAATTGTGGATGCCAATATATTCCCTGCTGGATTTAATAATATTTGTCCAACGGATTTGGAAGAAGCTCCTCAGTTATTTAAAGCTTACTTAGAAAATCACTATCCAAAATCAAAGAAAAAAATTCTTTTAGTGACTGAGGAGCATACGAATAACCCTTATTATTGGGACAATGTATTTACGATTAAAAAACTTCTGGAAGAGGCCGGAGGGCTTGTGTTAGTTGGGTTCCCTCGACTATTAGAGAAACCCTTAGAGCTTGAGTCTGCCTCAGGAAAAAAAATAACCGTTCATTCTGCGCTTCTGGATCATCCTACTGTTCAGGAGTTTGCACCGGATTTGATTATTAGTAATAATGATTTTTCGGATGAAAAGGCTGAGTGGGCAAAGACGATTTCAATTCCCATTGTGCCACCGAGAGAACTGGGATGGTATCAGAGAAAAAAAAGTAATTTCTTTCATTTCTATAATAAATTGGTGGAAGAGTTTTGTGCGATTGCAGAACTTGATCCATTTTTGCTGAACGTGAAAACGGAGGAATTTCCCCATTTTGATATTACCGATGAAGCCAGTGTGGATCAAGTCGCGGGGCGAGTGGATATGATGATAGCTGATTTAAAGCGAGAATATGAAAAACGCCAAATTCAACATGAGCCTTTTGTGTTTGTTAAAAACAACTCAGGAACATATGGCTTAGGGGTTGTTAAAGTAGTTTCAGGAGAAGATTTTAAGTCACTCAATTACAAGTCACGAAAAAAAATGAAGGCCGCCAAAGGCGGAAAAGACGTTGATGCTGTTGTGATTCAAGAGGGGATTCCCTCCATTGTTAAATCTGATGAAGGCGCAACGGCTGAGCCAGTCATATACATGGTGGGTTGCCATCTTGCTGGTGGTTTTTTCAGAACGCACAAGGAGAAATCCGAGAGTGAAAGTCTCAATAGCCCTGGCGCTGTATATAAAAAAATGTGTATCGCTGATTTGACTTTCAAATTAAGTGAGTGTCCGTGTGAGAATGTTTATGGTTGGATATCAAAACTTTCTCTATTGGCAATTGCCTATGAGGGGGAACAACTCAATATTCCTTATCCCGAGTTTGTAAAAACACCGTGTCCAATTTGAAAACTTACTTTAATCTTCTAAAAAGAGAAGACAGGAGTTTTTAACGGCATTCATGGTTTTTGAAAATGCAAAATCAAAATTGGAAAATTGCGAGCGAGGTCCCCATCCGCCAATCAGGGAGTCGACTTTGAGTTGATGAGTGAGAGGAAGATATCCATTAAGAGCTAAGATCCAATCACAGATTAAGTTGCTCGTTCGTCCATTGCCATCGATGAAAGGATGAAGGGTGACAAGCCAATAGCGAACAGCTGTTGCGTGAATTAAGGGATGGAGAGATTCTGATTGTGGAAGTATGTGATTAATATAGTGATCAAGGAGCGTTGGAAGTTCGTTTGGAGAGGGCGCAGAATGTTGCCCAATAAATATTTCAACATTACGAACTTCGCCTCCTTTATTTGGGTCTAGAATTTTATTTATCTCTTGCACATGATTCCAATTGGGATACTCGTTCCGTTTAATCCTTTCGCTGGCGAACGTGTTTACTTCAACCCATGAATCATGTTTTGACTTTTGTAGAGTAGAAGAGCTTTGCGCTCTATAATGTGTGAGTTTTTGCGAGCGCTGGAGAAGTACATCTGGTGTGAATAGGGCGATCTTTTGATGAAGCGTCTCAATTTCTTGGATTAGCTCGTGATTATTTTTTGAAATAGATAAGTTGTTCATTTTATCAATCACTAGGAATCCTTTTTAACCTTTAGAGATATACAAATTTAGTTTGTAGACTGGCATCAGAAAAAGCAATTCATGAATAAGATTGATAACCAAAAGTGGGATGCGGTGGTAATTCTGACGTTGGTGGTCAAATCTCGGGGGAGAGTCATAGACTTTAACTCTATTTTTCGATACGATTTCCGGCTTATATGCAGTTGATATTTAATGGATTATTTTATGGCTTATTTGTGGGACTTATTGCTTCGCAAAGTATAATGGATTTGTTTACGGTGCTTTTGGTGCTGATTCTATTCTACGCACTTCTCAAAGAATCAAAACTGAAGGAAGTTTTTCAAATTTCCAATATAAAATGGTTTCTCTTGCCTTGTCTTTGGTTTACTTATCTTGTTTTGGATTTTATCATAAAAAGTCCTGAAAAAAAACTGGTAGGATCACTGATCCGTGAATTTATTTGGTTGCCCCTATTTCCACTGTTAATTTCTATGTGGTCGTGGATGAAACTCAATAAAAAATTTATTCAAAATCTTTTAGCCATTCTTTCCTTAGGCTCCGCTTTTGCAGTGTTTGTTTTTGTTATTGGATTTGATCCTCTCACGCAGAATTGGTCCGATCGAGCAAGCAACTTAGAGGGGTTATGGAGAACGGGCGGATTTTACTCTAATGCCATGGCGTTGGCTCAGTCCTACGGCCCTCTTCTGATGATCATGGCACCATTTTCGATTGGGATTCTTTTTTCGAAAGAAAAAAAGACTCCGTTTCAGATTATAATTTTAACAACATTTTTTATAACAGCTTTAGCTGTCTTGTTCACCTTTACTCGTGGTGTGTGGATGGCTTTAGTTATTTCAAGTATTGTTGGTGGATTTTTAGTAAACCGTCGTTTGGGAGTATTATCAATTTTGTTCGTTGTAATCAGTGCCGCTATTTTAATGATCAGTTGGCCCAGATTTAATGAGCGACTCTTCCAAGCCTTTGATGCCAAGAAAAGTTATGACAGTGAGAGGATGGTTATTTGGAAGACCAATTGGCATATTTTTAAAGAGAATCCTTTACTTGGAATTGGCTATAGTGAAAATAAGCGGAGACTCAGGGAATATTACGATCAGTTGAATATACCAAGAGGACAATTCGAGGGACATGCTCATAATCAGTATCTACATTTTTTAGCAGGAACAGGGATCATAGGGTTATTGTTTTATCTGATTTGGTGTTGGCTAATTTTAAAAATTAATTATCAAATTTATCGTCATTATTTTTTATTAAAACAAAAAAAGTTACAATATTTATTCTTGGGAATTTTATTATCTCAAATTACATTTCATATTGGTGCGTTGACGGAATCCAATTTTAGTATTGCAAAAAATAGATTACTATTAGTTATGATATGGAGCTTTATCGTCTATTGGAGTTGTCATTTTAAGAAGCCGACGACTGAGTTTTCTTCACGGTTTGATTCTTTTCAGTGACTTCAGAAGTTTCTTCTGTTGAATTATCCCTAGTTTCGATGATCTCAGAGCTAAATTCCTCTATTTTTGAGTCTAGAGGATTGGGTGTTTTTTCTAAATTTTCAGGAATAGTTTGAGATAAGTGTTCTCTTAGTTTGATGGCAATTTCATTGAGATGTTGAAACTCGTCACTTCGTCGCACTTTAAAGTCACGGAATTTTCCTTTAAGAAGATCTTCCAAATACCGTTCAAAGGCAAAAACAGGGCCAGCGACTCTTAAAGAAAAGGCTTTTCCAATTAAAAACGAAGTCCAAACAAAAATTCCACAGATAGCAACAAAGCTCAGCGAAAATGGGATGAGGTACTGGTTTAAAAGCGCATGATTTTCACCCGTAAGAGTGAGCAAGGTGACTCGTAAATATGTGTAGGATAATGTCCATGCCACAATGCCCATTCCAAGGCTTACGATCATTAATATAAGGCAGTATTTTAGTTGGAATTTTAAATTGATCCACTGACTTTTTCTGGAGTTGGATTCGGGCCAGAAAAGATCAGCGTGTTTGAGTAAACTGTACATGACGAGAATATGCCCTACCCATTGAATGGCATCAGCAATGTTAAAAATGGGCGATGACCATGTCCCAAAGCGAAAACTGATAAAATCAACAACATGACCCCAAATGATTCGATCCCAGACATTTCCAATGATTCCACCCAAGAGGAGTGCCATGCCAATTCTTAAGGCCAAAGCGCGAATGGGTATGAGGTACTGTAAAATTAAAAATGTAAAAATTAAAAATGCGCCACCCGTGGATAAAGTAACGACTCTTAATACGGGAGGGAGTTGGCTGAAAAGTCCTAAAATAGCACCTGGATTATAGTGTAGTGAAAACTCGAGAGCCCCATAGGATTTAACACCGTAAAGGGCGAGGGCTTTGACTTTTGTAAAGCGGTCAATACCCCAAGTAAGAGCAAAAGAAAAGGCAATCCAAAATAAATCTAGTTTACGCATCATAAAATCCTCACACAGACTATCGGCTGATCGAGGATTATATTAAGAGAAGAAATTAGAAACTAGACTATGGTTTGCTTTTAAGTACATTGACAAAGTGTGTAACAGTCCTTTTTGTAACAAACTGAGAACTATTCATCCTCACCACGGTGTTTCTGTAGCTTAACTTTTTCAATCTCACCACTCATGTTAAGGAGTTTAGCTTTGCCATTTTTATCAAGTTGAATGAAGTGAGAACCATCCATGACGTCATTATTGAGCCAAAAATAACGTGCATCTTTAATACCTAATTGACCCAATTGCGTGAAAAGCTCACGGTTAGCATTTGGTAGATCGATAAGGATTTGCATTAAACTATCATGCAGTTTTCGGTAAACGTAGGTAAATTTGAGTTCAGTCGGTGAAATGGCATAGTTCTTAACAAAAGTCCAAGAATCTTTATTTTTAGGATCTTTTTTAAATAAATAAACTTTAGTTATATAAGACCATTCAGTGTCATACAAGCCAAAATAGGGTTCGATTTGAAACTTTAAAAATAGATTAGATATTACTTTATCCATATGTTTAGGAATTGAAGTTGAGCAGGTTGATTCAAGCTCTTCTTGAGAGTATTGAACATCAAAATCACTATATTGGCAAAAAGGTGGGTTGATTACGATGGTGTCGAGATCTTCCCTGCGCATTTCGAAAGTTGTACTGCTGTTGACTTCCTTAATCATTCGATGATTCGCTGAATCTAAAAATTCTATTTCAGGATATAATTGAGAACTGTTTAGAAGCCTAAATTGAGAGTCATCATAGTAGCGATCAAATCGAAATCTTAAAGTCGAGAGTCCTAAAAACGGCGCTGAACATTGAAATTCTAAGAGGGCAATCTTTTTCTTTGATTTATCTAAAGTAATTTTTCCTTTCGTGTCTGTACAAGTCGATACTTTTTCTTCATTTGTTTGTAGATCTTTACTTGAAATACTAATGTGAGTGGCTTTAAAGCTTTCGCCACTTAATTTCTTTGATGTTATCGTGGGGATATTTATTTTTACGATTTGAGGTCTTTTAAATTCATCAGTTGCGATAGTTGATTTAATAGCTGAAGAAACTTTGAACTCATAGTTTCCTCCGATGAGAATAAATTTTGAGCCATCGGATATCTTCACTTGAGGCTTATGTGGAACCCTTCTTACTTGTTTTATTAATACGGGAGATTCTGTGGATCGCAGTTTAAATTCCGTTTCAATCTCTAAGCTATTTTCTGGAGTATTAAACTGTGTTTTGTAATACAGAAAAAGTTTTTTCATTATTTGGTAGAGTTGCGAATATTTATCTGGCCTCATGAGTTGAGGGGGTTTTACAAGTTTAATAAAGGTGGAATCACTATCAAAGTAACCAACAATCGTTGTTATTCCATATTCGGAACCGCCGTGAGTGATCTGTTTTTTTCCAATATTTCCTGTTTCTAAGTCTTTGGGGTCTGCTGATTCATCGCCGCCTTTAGATTCAATTACGGTAACTACAAATCGACTGCTATCTTGAACCTTTGCAGTGACAACTCCATTGGTAATCTCATTTTTTACAGCTGGATTAACCGTGATGCCCATTCCGACATAGTTAATTTCTTGTTCGTTAGTGATCAAAAATTGCTTTCTGGCCCAGAGGGCGCGGGCGTTATAGAGAGAAGACCAAACAATTTTTATTGCGGACTCTAGTTTTTTTAAGCGATCTTCATCGGAAGATTTTTCACTGCAATTAAAAAAACATACTCCTTTTGAGTCATAAAGGCCAGCTCCATTGAATTGCTCGCCATCTTCAATATTGCTACTGCTGCGCAATTTTAATTTAACTTTTTTCCCACTTTTTATGTCGGTGAGATTGGAGAATACGTTATTGAGCGCGGTTTGAATCGTCAATAAATCACCTTTATTTAAAGGAGTGTCAATGATTAACTGTTGAATGCTTTTAGAAACTTCAGCGATCTGAGTGTAGGTATAATTTGCAGGTAGAGAATTGATGAGTTCCTTAAACTTTTCTTCGAACTGCGAGCGGTGGTTTCGATAAAATGAAATAGGAATTCCCAGTGACAGTTCGTGGTGATTTTGATCATCGATGTTTTTAAAAAGGACTCCCATTTGAACTGATTTTCCACCATATTGACTGATATCTATCCAATCTAACTCGGAGACTGGCTTGATGGGGGCTACTGCTGCTGGATTATGCTGAGGATCGAATTTAATATTTAATACAGGTTTTGGACGTAGTTGAGATAAGGTTTCCAGATTAACATCTGAAACAAAATCAAATTGATTAGTTTCGTGGTTGGTCTCCATAAAAATTGTTTTGTTTACGAGATTTTTATATTCTTCAAAGCGAGGATTTACTTCACCCTTTTGTTTATATTTTGGAATAGTGACAATGGGTATTCCATACATTTGTGCTAAAAATACAAGGTGACTGGAAGGTGTGAGTTGCTGGTTGGTGATAATGCCAGAAACCAGTGGTATATCAAAAATTTCTGAATCTAATAAAAGAATGGTATCTTTAGTTATACTGTTAAAGTTTTTCTGCAAATCTGAGCTAGTGTAATATCGAAGAGTGCCAACTCCCCAAGCTGAAGTATAAATAGTTTGGTGACTTTGATCGTCAAGGACAACGGGAATTCCAGCATCAAAAAATTGGGATACTTGACTTAAAATTTCTGATTTTTGTTGACCCGTAGGAGTAAAATCGATCCCCAATTTTTCTTTTTCATCCTGCATAGTAAAATGAACCACCCCCGCTGCTTGGAGTGATTTTTGAATTTGACTGATCGTTGAAATGGGTAAGAGTTCTTTGGTGGTAAGTTGAAAACTAGTTCGAACTGGAAAATCAATTTCGACTTTTCCTGAAAATCCACTAAAAGCACCAAAAATATATTTCCGCCCCTCTTTTTTAAAACTAAAATCTTCAATTTTTTGAGGACTTAAAGTGGAGGTGCTCGGATCCCAACTTTTAACAAACTCCCAATGAAAATCACATTTTGAAGGATTTAAAAAATAAGGCTTGGGATTGAGTTCACCAGTTGATGTAACTTGATAAACAAATTTTAGGACTCCTTTATAGCGATCTCCTGGAGCTTTACTGAGCCATTCTTGAAGCACCTCGTTGTTTTCACCCAAAAAATCATTTCGATAGTCACAGGGTTCATTAGTGCTAGCGGGGGTTCTTTGGGAGTTTAATGTAAGGGTGTGAGTTTTTGGTAGCAGTAAACAGGCCGATAATATGCTAATAAAAAGTATTGGTATTAAATAGAACCATTTTGACTTCATTTTTCTCTCCCATTTTTAGACTCATCTTCGACAAAGAAAGGAATGAGCTTAAGCAGATTTATTAGGAAAACGATATTGTATAATTTCTTCGATTTTACTTTTACAAGAGGTGCATGACGTGCAGGCGGTTGTCCAGGCAGCCACTTCCTCGACGCTTGAGGCACTTGCCAGCAATGCTTTATCGATGGTCTCTGAGCTCACCTGCCGACATTCACAAACGATTTCCCCTGAATAGGGAACATTTTTTCTTCCTTGCGCTTTGAGGACTAATTCTTGAAGGAGTAAAAGGGATCGTCGTTCTTGCGGAGAACGAGAATGTAGTTGGGTTCGTTCATCGACTAAATTAGGCCAGCGGATGATTTCATCTCCAAATTTTTCTTTTAATTGATGAAAGAGTTCTACCGTTTTTATTGATCCTTGCAAGTGATAGCCAATAATAAAGCCCTGTTCATTGAGATCAACGGTTAGATCTTCATAGCCTGGGAGATTAACATTGAGTTGCATTTTTTATATTCCCTAAAGCATTAAATAATTTATGTTTAATTTCAGAAACATCGGAATTTAATTTTTTAGTGCTTTCATTCATATAAAGAGCGCGATTGAGTTCCACTTGAATGACATGATGATTTTGCTCAGGGTGTCCGTAGCGTTCTGTGAGTCTTCCGCCAAAGTAGGGCCAATTATAAGAGACAGAAAAGCCTTCTGTTGAGAAGCTTTTGATAACCCAATCTTTAAATTCAGGGGAGCAGCTTTTTCCTTTAGAGTCGCTGATGACGACATCTTTGCGGCGCTCCCCGGGATCGCGATGCTGAGTTGTGCCGACGGATGGCATGCTGTGCAAATCAAGATGATAAAGAGATTTTCCTTGCTTGAGAAGTTGCTGCGCCAGAGATTGAACATCTTGGTGAAAGGGGGCGTAAACCCGTGCAATTAAATCATGATGATTTTTGAGGCTTAAGGGTGATTTTAAAATTTTTTCTCCTTGAGTCGAGTAAACCCAATGAAAACCTCTTGGGAAAGTGCCTGATGGATTGGAATTCCCAACGACGGCGTCCGCATCAACATCTGTATCAAGGCGATTGAGATCGGCCGCATAGCGATGCCACTCTGTTTTTATGTATGGGATCTTTAGTTTTTTAAGGCTTTCTTCATAAAGGTGGTCAACATAGCGATCAACGTCTCCCATCAAAGTGACCTCATCAAGGTCCTTCAGCCAAAGAGCTTCGGGTGGTATTTTTTCACCGGAGTGAGGAATTGTTGCCATAAGCATATTAATTAGGCTGCCAAAGGATCAAGAGAGCATCAAGTCCTGCTCGGGTCTTTCTGGCCCGTATTGTTTGGAGTTTTATCTTGGGACCTATCATCATTGGCGATGGTAGAATTTTCGGGCACCTGGTCATTAGACTGTGTAGTTTCTGATGGTGAATTTTCTGAAGGTGAGTGCTTTGACTGTGAGGTGGGAGAAGGGAACTTACCTGTTTCTAAATAGGTCTGTAGTATTGGTACAATTCGACGCCGGCAACTCCCACCGCAAGGCCCAACCCCAGCGGTTGTTTCGTCAAAAATATCGTTCATAGTGCTGCAACCACCGCGAATGGCGGCTTCAATGGTCTCTCTTGAGATATTATTGCAGCGGCAGATGATGTCAGTTTTCTTTTTTTGTCGATTCATAACGCAATTACTCTAAATAATCATGAGCTTTAAGCTTGAGGAGGTCAAAGTTATTAAATATAGTAGGACTTTTTAAAGTAAGTAAAAAGAGACGTGAAGTGTAACGGAAGGAGTTGAGCCTATGGCTGAAGACAAAATGCCTATGACATTAAGAGGAAAAGCCCTCTTAGAAACAGAATTAAAAAGGCTCCTTCATGAGGAGCGACCAGCGATTATCAAGGCTATCGAAGAGGCTAGGGCCCATGGCGATATCAGTGAAAATGCAGAGTATGATGCTGCCAAGGAGCGGCAATCGCTCGTTGAAGGACGAATTGCTGATATTCAGGGCAAATTAGCTGGTGCTGAAGTGGTTGATCCAAAAACAATTAAATCAGATCGCATTGTTTTTGGAGCCACAGTTAAATTAATGGAGTTAGAATCAGAAGATGAAATAACCTATCAAATCGTGGGGATCGACGAAGCCGATGTAAAGCAAGGGCGAATTTCTGTGATGTCTCCAATTGCAAGATCTTTAATTGGCAAAAAAGCCGGTGAAGTGATTTTAGTAAAAGGAGCCAAGGCAGAAAAAGAATACGAGGTCTTGTCGTTTAGTTTTGAATGAATAATCGTAAGCGAGAAAATGCAGATAAGTTTTTAATTGCAGAGCAAAAGGGATGGCGCGTTCTTTTTTTAGGGCTGAGTATTGCCATCCTTTTTAGTTTAACATTTAAAGCGGTCTTTTCTCCCAAGCGAATTCAATATGAAATTGAACGAGTTTTGAGTGCCGCGGACTCTCGAATAAAAACATCTGTGCAAGGGGCTCACTTGAGTTTATCTGAAGGGTTGTGGCCCCGTTTGGCAATCGTGATTGATTCTTTAAAATTAGAAACCTCTGATCCGTGTCTTTATGAGGCAAAAGCTTCTATTGAAAATCTTGAGCTGCCAGTAGCGTTATCTTCTTTGCTAGATCGAAACCTGATCTTTAAGCGAATCGAAGTCGGTCAGTTAAAACTATCAATGAAATCAAAACGCGAGGCTTGTGGAAGTGGTCTTCAATCAGCGAATCCCTCTCTTGATCAAATTAAAAAAGAACCAACAGCAAAAACTCTCGAAGCACCACCTCTAATACAAACAATGTCTGTTGAGTCGAGTCTTCTGAGACATATTATTTTTCATCAAGTTCAATTTCAAATCGAGGAGTGGCCATTATTTTATTGGAATTTAAAAAATGTGGATGTGCATTTACCTAATAAAGGGGAAGCTAAAACCCATATTGAGGGTTTGATTTCGCTGACGTCAGATCCCTCTCGCTATCCACTTCAGGGGATTAATGCTCATTTAGAAATGGACTCTGAAGTTGAAAAAGTTTCAGTGAAAATCAATGGAGCCTGGAGAGAAGGGCGTTTGGAATTTGATGGGTATTGGCTTCCTAAACAAAAAGAATTTATGTGGAAGGGGCATTTTAAACAAATTCCTTGGGGACAAGTCTTAGTTTTGGCCCAAGTATTGGGTCAACAAGAAGACACGATTCCTATTTCAACGCAGTCTTGGCTTTCGGGGTCAGTCGAGTGGGAACATCATCCGGGTACTCCAGAGCATATTGAAGTCGAAGAAGCTCATATTGAAGGAGAAGTCGGTGATTTTTTATTGGGCAAAATGGTGATTGATCAAACCATTGATCCCAAAGGTTGGCAGGTAAGTCCTTATAAAATTCTTGCTAAAGAAGTTAATATTGATTTGTTAACTAAAATGATGGGGTGGCAAGAGCGATTTTCTGCTTTCGATAAATTTGGTTTACTGAATGCTGAAGCCAATTTTGTAAATAATGAACTTGTATCTCTGAATGGAAATTGGAGTGATTTGCATGTGATATTTTCCAGTCGGGGACGAAGAATGGTTCAGGTCGTTAATAATATTGATATCAATTTATCGGGTGGAGCCAATCAGTGGTCGGGCACGTTAAAAAATATTGCATTAAAAGGTGGACATTGGAATGGTGATGTTCAAATTAATATCGATCAAAATCAAAAACTGGTTGGAGTTGAATCCCAGTTTGAGCAGATTGAATTAAATCCTGAAGTTGAAAGTTTGATGACACTTCATGGAGAGCTGGCGCCATTAGATGGTAAGCTCTCCGTTCATTTTATGGATGGTAGAGTTTCATACTTGAAAGGCTTAATTAAATTAGATCAAGCGACACTCAATGATATTGTCCTTGAGAAGCCTCGTATCGACTTTGAAGGAAATTCATCGGCGGTGGACGGTAAAATTCAAATTCAGTCCATTGTAAGCCCAAGGACTCACTTGGAGTATTGGCCATTTGAAATTCCCGAAGAGTTGAGTCATCTGACGTTTAAAAATCTCAATGGAAGTTTTACACAAATTGATCAAGATTTTGTTGTTAAAGATTTGCAAGGTTCTTTAGCTGAACTAAAATCGAAATTTCAATTTAATGGCAAGACTGTCGTGCGAAATGGATTGCAGGGTACATTAATGCTTCGATCTGATAAAAAAAATCAAAGCTATATTTTAAGTGGAAGCCGATTAAAGCCTGAATGGGTGCTAGCAACTCCCACCAATACAAAATAGAGTTGTTGTACCGCGGTGACATGTTTCTCTGCTAAACACTTCCTCATAGTTTTTATGAGTTGTAGTACTTTTATTAAAGTGTAGCAGGTGGTTCCTCGTTAATTTTAATTGATTCAGGGGGTAGTAAGCTTTCAGCTTTTGGAGAGACCTCTCTGAGTCGAACTGTAGGCTCAGAGTTTCTCGATGCTGGAGAGGAAAACTCTTTTTCGATGATGTTGCGAGAGGGAACATCACTCACTTCTGTTTTATACGTATCTGTTACTTCTGCTGATGATGGAGCAGAAGAATCCTCATTGGAACTATTTGCAGTAGGTGATGAGGTTGTTGTGTTGACAGGAACTGGAGCTTCAAAATTGGATTTAGAACTTTCAGATTCAGTGACAATTGGAGTCTCTACCTTCTGAGGAAGAGTTGTCGGTAATGCTCCGCCAGAGTTTGAAGCAGGGATAACAGCATTTTGTTGATTTTCTTTTTTCTTTTGTCCCACTAATTTTTTAATTTTTTGAATATAGTATTCTTTTAATTTTGTGACTTTTACTTTGTATTCTTTTTTTAAATTTTCGACTTCACCTTCTTTTGCTAAAACCATACAGTCATCAAAAGCAATTTTAGAAGCTTCTTTCGCCTTCGCTTTACATTGCATTTGGCTTTGTTTTGTTTGAGCCAAAACCGTGAATGAATTGAGGGTTAGTCCCAAGCACATTGTTAGCGATAAAGCGAATTTCATGGAATGTAATTTCATGGGTACTCCCTTGGGTTAGCAAATCAAGTCGGGTGATGACGACTCATCACCAAGGCCAACCCTTATCTACAAAATTTATGCCAAGCTTAAATTCAATTTACTTTTTATAGAGGTTATTTTGATGACAATTTTTGTAAATAGCGTCCAAAATTGGAGCTTCGAGCGGGTCGTTTGCATAACTGTAATTTAAGAAAAAATAAACCTGGACACATGATTGGACTATAAACTGAAAGAGTCGAATTAATGAGTGATAAGTCCATAAAATGCATAAATTTTTCCTATCGACTCGTGACTCCAATGTGAAAAATATAAAAAAAGGTCGGTAGTTTCGACCTCAAATCGTCGGTGCTCCTTGCTACAAAAGAATATTGAGTTTTGAGTAATTCGCAAATTTTATTGTATCTATTCTTTCGTGGATGTGTTCTACTGATATTGATTCAATGTCGTTCAAGTAGTTCATGAGATGGTCTTTTGTCTTCTGCGAATGACTCCCTGCTTTTTTTAGGAGGCAAAATGGGTAATAAAATATATGTCGGTAATCTATCTTTCACTGTTGATTCAAATCAACTCACAGAGTTATTCTCTGAATTCGGTACAGTGGCTTCTTCCAATGTGATCATGGATCGCGATACGGGTCGCAGCAAAGGTTTCGCTTTTGTTGAGATGTCGGCTCCGAACGAAGCGCAAACAGCGATTGAGAAATTAAATGGTCAAGAACTAGGTGGACGAGCAATGAACATTTCTGAAGCTAAGCCACAAGAACCACGTCGCAATGGTGGAAATAACCGCGGCGGTGGATTCAATTCTCGCCGTTCGTACTAATCGACAAAATTGTCTTAATTGATACTTTTTAATAAAGCCGGCTTTTTAAGCCGGCCTTATTTTTTTTACAAACTTCAAAAGGGGAATACTGTATGCAGGCTCAGGTAGTTTCATTTAAATGTATACTGAAGAATGCATCTGGACAATTAATTAGTTCCTCATTCAATCGGGATGTTCTAACTTCACATTCTGGTGAAGGCGCTCCTCTAAAAGGGTTGGCTCAAGCTTTACATGGATTAGAAAAAGGCGAACATCGATCGATCCGCTTGAAGGCAGAAGATGCGTATGGATTTTATGATCCAAATAAAGTAATTCTATTTCCACTGAATAAGATTCCCAACTTTCAAAGTATTCGCTGCGGACAATCGGTTTCCATTCTTTCTAAAACAGGGAAGTTGCGTACTTATCAAATTATCCAAATTCACGGAGACTTGGTTTCTTTAGACGAAAACCATCCACTGGCTGGTCAGGATTTGATTTTTGAAATCGAAACGACCGAGGCTCGAGAAGCTACTCCAGAAGAACTTGCGGAAGCACAAAGTTTAGTTTCAAAGAACTGGATTCACTAAATGTCAGCAAAGATCAATTGTCAGAATATGAACCACGGACGAAGCACTGTTTCGATTCGCTATTGCACGGACTGTGGAAAGATTCTGAATGCTGCCATCAAAAACTCTTGTAGCAAAGAGCTGCACGCAATTCGTCGGAAAAATCGGAACATTTACTGTCATGACTGTGGCAAAAAACTCGACGAGTAAATTGGCATTCCGTGTTGCCTCACTTTTTAAATCCAAAAAAATCTTTTGATCATAGCAATAAAAGATTGATGTTCCCCACACTTATTTTAATGACTCTAAAGGTTTTTCATGCACCTAAAAGCACCGCAGAGCACTGTCGAAGCTTTGTTTTCAATACAGCTTTTTTATGTTCAATTTCAAATGGGAGTGAGACCCTTAATTTTTCATGAATCGGGGTTAGTAATGTTTTTCCGTAATTCTCTGCAGCCCTTCGACCTTCATCAAAACGACCTTGTTCAAACATTTGAACAACATATTTTGCGGTATCATGAGCCCAGATAGCAGGTTTGTCTTCGCGCGCTTCAATGTGTCCCTCGCGAGAGGGTCCCCAGATCGAAGAAGGTAAATTAATCTTCGGATCAGGTTGTTTAAATTTAGGGCCAGGAGCAATTAATACTTTGTCGCCTTCAAAACTATAAACAGGGTGTTCTGGAAAGTGGTCAACAACGACATAATTACCAAAATCCATCATTCCAATAACTTCTTTGGTTCCTTGAATATTGATACCACCTTTTTTTTGATCTCCTGTGCGACCAGCTCCTTCAGAGGTGATTCCATATTTTCTGAGAGCTCGTTCCACTTGAAGACTGATGCGCTCGTTCCATTCATAATAGATGCCTTTATTCGCGATATGTTTTGCTTCGGGATCTTCAAATCGTGTGTGACTTTGGCGATAAAGATATCCAGCAGGATCGTGGCCCAAATTCTCCCTTTTATTATTGCGTTGAATAACAGAAAATCCTGCCGACAGCACGGCATAGGCTTTAACAGGTCTGATCGTGTGAATTTCACCTTTGAGATTTTTCACCTGAATTTTTGCATGATCAGTCACCATTTGCATGGCGGCCGTCCAGAAAAATTCACGAAGAGCTTCAGCAAGCATAAAATTACCATTGCGTGGGTCAGGAGCCTGCCAATCATAACGAGGATTATCACTTCCGGCACCTTTTTGATCGATGAGAGCGCCCTCGGGGGTTACCGCCACCATGGCTCGCCCATATTTTTTGGGACGTAATGCTTTTCCTTCATAGGGGGCTGTCGAAATCTGAGTGTTAAATTCGGTTTGAGCCGCTTGGGCCTTTGATATAAGAGCATTGTCGCGTAGCCACTTATCGATCTCGGCCGTCGAGACATCGCGCAAAAATTTGAAATCTTCACGAATGGCAGTGTAGTTAGCCACTACAACTTGCACCTGTGTATTTCTCAATGCCGTCTCAGATTGAACGGGACCAGGAAGCAACATTGGATCTCTTAAAGGTAAATGATCTTCGGCCAATGCATAGTTTGGCAAAAGAAAAGCAGATAGCAATAGCGTTTGCGTGAGCATTTGAGTTAGATGGTAATTCTTCATAGAGCCTCAACGATCAATTATGCAAGGGAGAGGCCATATCCCAGAGAGGTTTATGACTTTAGACATTTTTCAAATTTTGAGGAATGCCAAAGAAAACTACGGTTGACTAAGGATTTAACATTCACGGATTTAATATTCCCACAAGGATCGTATCTACACGCCTTGCCCAGTCTACTTCCTTGTGTTCGGCAAAGGGAATAACTTCATATTTGAGCTGCTGCGAAGGCATTCCTAATTTTAACAAATGATCATAAAAAGCTTGAGCTGATGGCCTGAACTGAGCGTCGATATCATAATCTCCATGATCCATATAGATGCTAATCGGTGAGCTTGGTAACGGACTTGAAGCGATGGTTTTATTCAGTGATCCGTTCTTAACGTAGACAGGAATGGATACTGCGGCAGCTTTTGAGAAAACCTCCGGATATTTCCAAAGCAGAGCAATAGAGATAATTGCTCCCAACGAAGACCCCATGAGCCAAGTGTGTGACCGGTCAGAAAGAGTTCTGTATTTCGAGTCGATCAGCGGTTTTATTTCATCAACAAGGAATTTTCCATATTTATGGCCTGACTCTTCGTAATCATATTCACTGGTACGAGCTTCGGTACTGTAAATACCGACAACAATCGTCTCGGGGACCAAGTGACGTGAAATTAATTTTGTCATTGTTTCATCAATGCCCCAGTCCACTCCATAATTTGAAGTCGAGGGATCAAAAATGTTTTGTCCATCTTGCAAATAGAGAACTGGAAAATGCTTTTCTGATTCATCATGATAGTGAGGAGGAAGCCATACGATAACGTCTCGAAAATTATTCAGCTCAGGTGAATAAACGTGTTTCAACAGTTCCAAATTTCCTGTGACTCCAAGAGGAGTTTGATCAACCCAGTTGATAATAGAATAAACAATCGGCGACGACTGGGAATTAGCTTTCAAGTTTTCAAGGGGCTTGCCTGAAGCATCGGAAGCCTCGGTGCTCCAGCTCCCACGAGTCACTTTGTACTCGATGGACGGAGTACTTTTTTCTATTTGAATAATGGCATGAAAAGTTCTGGGACCAATTGCAGTCAGTTGAATGCAATCTGGCTTCCAGTTACAGAGCTCGGTACCTTGACCTGTCAAAAAAAGAAGTTCGTTTGGAGTATTGGCAGGAACCTTGATCACAAATTCCAATTCACTTGCGTATAAGAATAAATTGCTAAGAATAAGGAGTGTAAAAACTAATGCTGCTCTCAATTTGATGATTCTCTTCAAATAATCCTCCGTACATTGTGAAATACATAGAAATAATTCCAGAGTGACTATAATTGGAGATACTTTATTCGAAATATACAAGCACTAACTAAACGCGATATACTAACCACCAGCGATTATTGATTTTAGCAGTATAAAAATATCCTGTGGCATTTTCTTTATATGTAAGAGTTCCTCCAAATCGGCTACGAGGAGTTATGTTTGGTTTAAATCCAGAAATATTTTCAAGGGAATTTGTTTCGTTTAGTTGCCAGATATCGTAAAGTTCTTTTTTACTTTGAACTTGAAGGATATGCACATGGGAGCAATTAATTAACAATAATGTAAGAGCTATACACCAGCTTATTTTCATCATTATAATGATCTTCCCGTAACAAAAACTTTTGTGCTAATGTAAAATGCTAAAAGTTTTGCTGATATGAATTCAGATGTAAGAATTTACTAATTCTCTCTAAGAGACTGTAGGTCTTCAGGACCATAGCTTCCAGAGGAGAGTACCGCCATAGGTTCTTCAATATGTAAAGTTTTTCCATTTCGAAGGAGTTCAATTTTTACGGATTGGATATTTTTTTCTCCCAAGCTAAATGCATATTTCTTAAGTTCAGCAATAGAGTGAGGTTCGATATCATTAATTTTGATTATTTTATCATTTATTTGAAGGAATGTTTTGGCTTTCTGGTTTAAATATTCAACTATAAATTCTGGAGGTACGGAATCCAATTTGTCCATTTTAAATTTAATTGCAAAGGCAATTCGCTTATTATTGGGAAAGCAGAACCCTTCTGATGCAGAATCGACAGGTTCAGTATAATCAAAATAAGCAAAACCAAGTTTAAGGCATTCTTCGCCAACGGCTCTTGCAAAATAACGAGTTTTTGTTCTAGTCAAGATGGAGGGTGGGATATTTGCTTTTATTATTAAATTATTTTTACTCTTTTGTTCAACGGTATAGCCAATGCCGTTATTTAATTTTTGAAAAGGGACTTCTTGAGACGCACATCCCATTAAAACAATAAAAATGCCATATATAATTTTCATAGACTCTCCTCCGCTCGTGGACCATTAACAAAGGAGAGAATTCGATGTCAAGAGAGTTTTTATCGGTTAAGAGTTAAAAAAACGGTTGATATGGAATGATTACCGAAAATTACCATGAAACAGTGGATACGACGGAACAAATCGTAGGAACTGTAAACTCAATTTGTTTATCACCAGCAAGTCCGTTGATAAACTTTAAAGTGCGAACGGTTCCACTACTTAACTGCGTAATGGGTTGGTTCGGATTAGCGCTATCGGCGTAAAGGGTTGTTCTCAGTCTTGTAACATCAGGACAAACGGTTAACGTGGCTTCTCGATCATTAATAACCTCAAAGCGAACAGCTCCCGTGCCCTCGTAGTTCCAGTAGCGACATGAGCCTACACAGGTGACGATGTCTCCAACGTCTTGTAAATAAAACCACTCTACAGGATTGTAACTCGTTGTGGAGCGGCTTTGAGCATAGGACCAGGGGTCAGAGGCTACTGAAAAATTATTTTTGTAGGATGAAAACGTAGCCCAAGCCCATTGATCATGCGAAGGGGCTTTATATTGACCCCAGAGTGGTATATTCCAAAAGGCTTTTCGAGCGGCAAAAAAATCGATGGCCTGAGAAGGGGAGTGATATAAATTCAAGAAATGAATATTATAGACTTCTGGCAGACTGGGAGCTTCGTAATCACTGTAAATACCATTGAGTTGAGCGGAACTTCGAGTATCATATTGAAAGAATGCCGCGGCTTGAACGCCTGCTTGACGCATTTCTCTGGCCATTGGAACCATGGCATAAGCTTTATTATTATTTCCCGCAACACCCCATTCGTAAACAATACGGCCCTTGGATTTCATTAAGTCATTGTAATTAAATTTGAGAGTTGATTTCCAAGAATTAATTTGTTGGTCAATGGGACTCGATAATAAATTAAAATTGTCAGCATCACACTTCCAGGCTGGATTGCAGGCCGCGCCTAATGCAGGATAAAAGGCTTCAGTGACAAAATCTACAGTGCTTTGAGAAACAGCATCAAGATATCGAGTTCGAATTTGACTCTCTCCAGAGTGAGAATCACCCCACGAATTTTTTCCGAATAAGGAAAAGCCAACAAGCATATCAGAATGTGATTGGAGTCGGACAGTTTGAGTCATGTAATTGATGTAATCGTAGGTGCGCCAAAAGAGCATTTCACCCCAGGCCCAAGCATTATCAGCCCAATGATTATAGGCCAATATATCTTGGTAGTCTGCTCACACTAATTTTAAATCATTTAAATACCACGGAATCTTTTGAACATCTTCTGGAAGTGAGCTAGGTGCCCACGCAGCATCGGCGGCCTTTTTAACTTCGTCGTAATTCCAAAACTCAGGTTCATTCATTATTTCGATCATGGCAATAGAGGGTTGATGTCCCATACTTATTTTATTGTAGCGGTTTATTTTACTTAGCAGTTGTGAGGTAAATCGATTTTGTCGATCCCAAAGAGAAGTATTTTCTCCGCAGTCGTTAGTTTTTTTAAGCCCCTTGCTCTTAGGGTTAAACATTCCACCTAAGATAAATGCTTTTTTATGCCATATGTGACTCAGCGATGACGATTGGGTGTAGGGACTCCACCACCATCCTATCGGCGTTAGTTGAACGGTCATTCCCTTTTGCCCAGCTTGGTCAATTAAATACTCTAGTAAATCAAGATGCTCGTTATCAACTAAGTCACCACAGGCATTTGAAATTTCTCTATCAAAAACGTGGATACGAATAAAATTAACGTGTATAAATGCAAGATCTTGAAGATCTTTTTGAATCTCAGTTTTCCATTGCTCCATATTTGTTAAGCCTGATTTTTTCATGAGCCACTGAGTGAGTGATCCCATTGGGTAATAATTGACCCCCCACAAATTAATATTTTGATAATTAGATTTGTCAAAAATGAGGCTTCGTCCTTGCGGATCAGTGCGCACACCAAATCTTTGATTGGCGGCTTCAGCAAGTGTGAAATCGAAGGAGTTTAAAAATAAAAATAAACTTGTTAAAGTTATAAAGTAAATCTGTTTGTAATTCATCTTGAAATCCTTATGGCGATAAGTGTGAATTATAATTTGAATTGATGGGTGGGGAGGGAGTTTGGTTTTGAGTGGAGTTTCGTTCATAAATATGAAAGCGATAAACGCCTGTGCGATCCGATTCGCTGGCAAAATCTTCCTCGTGCCTTATGCGAGACCAGCCGCGGGATGAGAATTCAAGTGGTGAGCGTGGGTGTTTTAAAAAGGATCTGAAAATTGCTTTTTGATTTTTAGTATGGGTGGAAATATTTACTAATAACTGCTCAATCGAATCAGGTCCCATATAGGAGACAATATCTGAAAAAGAATAGGAATCAAAAGGGTAACTATTGAGGGTAAAGGTGAGGGCATCATTTAATTGATAATTAATTTCAGTGTGAGAGTTCTTTGCTCTTGTGAACCAATAGAGATTAGTTTCTGGAAGAGTATTTTCAAAGTATTTTACTTGACCCAAAAAAATCCACTGAAGAAAAAAATTATTTCGCGCAATGCCAGTATTGAATAGTCGAATAAAGGTTTTCAATAGAAATTCAGAAGTATTTTTTTCGTATTCGTAACCTGGTGAAAGTAAATGACCTTTGTAAAGTAAACGATCTAGTATTAAATTATTAGCTGCAAATTTAAAAAATAACTTCGCTCGATGTTCTGGCCAATAGCTTTTATTGATAAGCTTTTGTTCCTCTAAACTGGTTGCGGTAAAAAGGGGTTCTGGGTCAAAGTGAAACCACTTACTGAAAGTTCGTCCTAGCTTTTTCAGAGATTGTTCCCATCGGCCCATCCCATACCATCCCTCATAAAGCCATTGGTCCTCGCGTGCCGACCAAAATTGTTTTAGAGGAGGAGGAAGTTTTAATTTTTCAAATAAACTTTTTCGCATCGAAGGGTTTAAATATTGATAACCCCAGAACCCCAAAAACTCATCAAACTCGAGAGACTTAATGGCTTCAATTCGAATTCTTGCAAAATTAAGTTGGACAGGGGAAAGATCTAGAACGGTCATGTGTTTTGGATTGTTGGAGAGTAGGGGGACTAGACGCGAACCTGAACCCGCAATGGCTAAAATGGAATGAGCGTTCGAAGATAATTGAGCCTCAATATGACTGTCTTCATTTCCTAAAGAATAATTTAAGGATTCAAAAAAGTTTTCATTACTAGGCATCGTATAATACTATCGTTGGAAAATAAGGGTTCCTAGGATATTTAAAGGTTAGCATTATGCATCAATATAATTTATTTATTATCATTAGTAAAATTTTATTCTTACCATAAAGGATATGGAAACTCTAAAATTAGATGGTGAACCATTTCATTATTTTAAACGACTACAATTATGGCTTAATGAACGATTTCCGCCTATCAATTTTTTTTCGGGCTTTTTACTTTTCTTATTTGCTAAAGCCATTGTGACTATTCCGATCATGAATTCATCGGAGGCTGGCAGGTTTTCTTTTGATTTTCAGGGGTTGATTCAAAATGAGGGAAATTGGTGGCAGAATGTCTTTGGAATGCTAATCCCCTGCCTCCATTTATTTTTACTGAGAGTTTTCGATGAACATAAAGACTTTGAATCGGATCGCATTCACTATCCCCATAGAGTAATTCAAAGAGGTCTCTTTAAATTAGAAGAAGTTAAGCAGCTTGGGGTTTTAGCTTTTATTCTGCAGATTATTGCATTTATTGCTCTCAAACCCAATAACTCAGCTCTTTTGGGATTTTTTATTTTGTGGTTTTGGACAGCGCTCATGGTTAAAGAGTTTTTTGTTAAAGAGTGGCTAAAAAGAAATTTATTCTTATATGGACTACTGCATCTGATGATTTCACCTTTAATTTTATTCTTTTTAATTTTACTAAATTCAAAAATGAATCTTCAGCAGCTTTTCTATATAACGTCTAAACCCATTATGTTTGGCTTAGCTTCTGTTTTAATGACGGGATGGCTTTATGAATTGGCGAGAAAATGCAAAGGCAGGGAAGAAGAAACGGGTGATGCTTCTTACACAAAACTATGGGGAGTTAGAAAATCCATGGTATTGCTTTTTGGTTCAGCTTTCTTTTCTTCAGCAATTTCCTATTACTTTTTTGAATCACTAGACATCAAGCATCCCGTCATTCTCTTGGGACTGGGATCAATTTTTATTTTATTTGGATGGAGTTCGTTCCAGTTTATTAAAAAACCAAACGCAGCAGCGAGAAAAAAAAATGAATTAATGGTTGCACTACTCAGCGCGTATACATTTCTGTTTCCCATCATAAAAAGTTGGTTTTTTAATGCTGTGGGATGAGGTTGGGTCTGATCTCCAATCGGAGTATCCAAGTTTACAGAGCCAATCCATTTCATTTGGTCAATTTCGATGTCGCTATTATTTTTTACCATCAGGCTTTAAAGATGTGGGTAAGAGCTTACTTTTTGGTGAGGTTCAGTGGGGAAGCGAAACTGACCTCGCCTTAGCCATGAATCATCTAGAATCTGTTGCGAGAGTAAGTGGCTGTCATAAAATCGTAGGACCCATTGATTTCTCAACCTATTTTAATTACCGACTTAAGCTCAATCAGTTTGATCAACCCCATTATTTTGGAGAGCCCGCAAATAGCCCTGAATCTGTTGATCAATTATTGAATTTAGGTTTTGAATTTGAAAAAAAATATTTTTCTCATGAATTTAAGGTAAAAGGAAACACTTTGTTTTTACTAAAAGTCATTCTTGTTGGATTCTGGGCTCGATTTCGTACACGTCGTCAAATTTATTTAAAAAGTTTAAATTCCATTAATTTTCAAAGTTATCTTAAGTCCATGTATGAGCTAACGGACTCGGTTTTTTCTCATAACTATTTGTATCAAAAAATTCCTTATTCTTCCTTTCAGCAATTTTTTAATGAAAAAATTCTGCCAGCTATAGATTCTGAGGCATCAAAAATAGCTTTAGATAAAAATGGGGAGCTTGTTGGTTATAGTTTATGTCTTAAAGACGTAGCAAACAATAAGCGTTTACTTTTTAAAACCATAGGAGTTCAAAAAAAAGGGGCCCATGTTAAGTATGTGGGTCGACAACTTATGTTTGAAGTTTATAGGGCTGCCAGAAAAAAATATCAATCCTGCTTAGCGTGTCTGATGGTTGAGGGCAATAAGCCAGAGTCCATGTTTCGTTCTTGCAGTTTTAATACGACTTCCTATGCTCTAATGAGTAAGAAAGTTTTTTAATTCGTGGCGCTGGATTTTCCAGTGATGACGAGGATCTACAGGAATTTTATTGATAAAGTGATATTGAATGGGAATGAGCCTTAAATGATAAGGTTCTTCAAAAATAATGTTATTTATTTCATTCATTATTTTATTTTTATTGAGAGAATTATTTTTTACTTTTTCTAATTCAATAAAGATATGAATTTCGTCCCGATTCCTGGGGATGCAGGCGACACGGCGGAGACCCTCGATTCTTTCCAAGTGTTCTTCAAGGTAGCCAAGAAAAGGAAAGTCCACCAAATCCACCTTCCTCCCAACGAGGACTAAGTCTCCATGTTCATTTTCATAGGCAATATCTCCTGTCAAGAGTGTGCTCCGTTCATTGTTGGGAACACAATTTAAACCTTTGAGTTCAATTTCAAATAATGAGAGTGAGTTCCAGGGAGGTAAATAATTTTTAATGACTTGTAATTCTTTAATTGGTTTTCCGATGTTATATCCAAAATGGAGTTGATTAAAAAAAGAAGCGTCGACTATTTTAAAGCTGATGGGTTCACACTCCGTACTTCCATAAACAATCGTTATTTGTGCTTTTGGAAACAAACGACTGGCTTGCAATATAAGCCATCGAGGAATGGGAGCACCACCGGTTAGTAGAGATTGAATCCCATTGATCGTGAGTTGGTTGGATTCTAAAAACTGACACACTTGAGATAATGTTCCAGGTGGTAATGATAAACGGGTAATTGAGTGTTTTATAATCTGTACATAAATATTTTGAGGCTTTTGGTTTTTTATTAAAAATGTTTTTTCACCACGAATAAGGTCTGTCATCGTGGCTAAACCATAAAGTGAAAGATGAAAATCATTTTTAATAGCAGGTAAATTAGAACAGGAAAATGTTTGCTGAAACTTTAAAGTTTTAAAGTTTCTGGGGATTAATTTAGGCTTACCCGTTGTTCCAGAAGTGAGAGTGAGTAAGCTCACATTGTAGTCTTCGACTTTAAGTGGGGTATTAAAGTTTGAAATTGTGTGGGATGAATTTAAATTCTTTTTTAAGTCTGCAATTTTAATGTGTTGATATTGATTCAGCCACCAAAAAAACCATTTTAGCTGCAATATTTTGGGGGTCGAAATAATGGCTGAGATCTTTGCCTCATTGATAATTTGCTTCCAGCGTGATTTTTTCAATCTCGGATCGATAAGCACCACAGTAATGTCTTCAGCAAAGAGGGAAAATAACGTAATGATGAAGTCTATCCCCATTGGGAAAAGACAAAGAACTCGGTCTCCCTTTTTGAGTCCCAATTTTTTTAAGTTCATACGCGCTTGATTGGTCTTTTGAGTTAAGTCTTCGTAGGTCAGTGGGGTTTCTGATTCTGTGGTGATAGCGATTTCCTGTGATTTTAAAATGGCATTTAAGTAAAGTCGATCGCAAATGTTATGGATGGAAAGTTTTGGAGGAAGTGACTCTGGTATGCTATCTTGGATTGGAGTCATGGTTTTTTCCCTTTCCTAATAGTCCTCGAAGAATCCAAATATCTCCAAGGTAACAGAGGACAAACCCAAGTAAAATAAATAAACCAAGTTTAAATAGAGGAGCCAGTGATGAGAGCAAGAAAACTCCCGTCAATAACATCATACCAAAGGAAATAATTAGACTTGCCTCTGTAAGCTGATCGACAGATTGCGTGAGAAGGGTTTTTTGATGCGATTTTTTGAATGAATGAAAAATAAATTGAATCGCATTATCACCCGCCAGGCCCACTAAAACTGATGCACAAATACAAGATACAAAAAAGAGTGGAATTTTAAAAACTATAAATACAGCGAGAAGTGCCAGTGGTCCCCAAAGCGAGGAAACAATCGCGGCACTTAAATCCCTGAGTGGTAGTTGAAATCCCAAAAAAATGAGAATGAGAATTACTAGGATTAAGCTCATACCTAGACTTGAAAATAAAGTCTCCAACACGCGAACACTAAACTCATTGTAAGAGATAAGGCTTCCCACAATATCACAGTCATTACCACAAATTTTGTTTACCGAAGATTTTAAAAAATTAATTTGCTCATTTTCCATGCCATTGATAAATACTTGTGCTCTCTCTACGCCTGTATCGCTAAGTAGTCTTTTTGAAAAAGGCGAAGACTCCCAAAGTCTATGGACTAGCTTTTTATCACTCCCATCCACTTTGGCGCTGAGATAAGACTTAACTACTTCTGAAGTTTCAATATTTGAAACAATTGGAATTGATTTAACTTCTTCAACGATTTGATGTTTTCGCTCTGGAGTTAAATCGTCTTTAAATAAGAGGCTGAGTTCATTAACCCAACCGCGAGACTTTAAAAAATGCTCACTGGTTTTATTGATCGAATGATCTTTAAAGAAAAATTCGTTGGGAGAGTCCTTAATAGTTATACGATCCCATAAAAATAATGTAATGGCCACACCGATGATTAAGGAAAATGCCAGCGCTGGAGAAAATTTCTTTTGCATGGGGTCTTTTAGCATTAAACGCTTTTTATTGAAGTTTATTTTGCTTATATTGGGAAATTGCTTAATGAGGGCCGGGAGTACAATAAAGCAAATAAACCATTCACACAAAGTAGCAATGGCGCTAATCACTCCAAATCGTCGTATGATGCCTAAATCTGATGTAACTAAAGAGCCAAAACCAATGGCAGTTGTGAGAGATGTAAAAAATCCGGGTAATATAAAGCGGCGGATGGATTTTCTCATGGACCAATTAAATTTTAGCATTCCAAAAATAATAAAGACAAAATCTTCAAGGCAGCTAATAATAACCATTAATCCTGTCGCGTTAGTGAGAACATCCACAGGAATTTGAAAATAACCCATGAACCCATAGACAATTCCTAGTGTATAAATAATAGTGCCATTAAATATAAATCCTGCTTTCCAGCTGGAAAGACAAAATCGAAATATTAATAGACACAATAAAAACATGAGTCCATTGAGTAGTTGTGTTTGATCAAAGGCGTTTCTGAGATCACTTTGATAAGTGAGTATGCCGCCCCAATAGGCTTCAATGGAATTAGCAGAAAATTTTGGAGCTGTTAATTCATTTTTAAATTCGTGTTGGAATTCTGTTTTAAGTTTACCAACGATTTGAGTGTCAATGGAGCCAAATTTTTTATCGGCTGGGTCGTGAATAATAATATTAAAGGTTAGGGCGTAGTTATTTAGTGTTGTCAGTATTCCATACCAAGGAGATTTTTTTATGATTTCAAATCGATTTTTTATCAGCTCAGTTTCATCTTCGGAATTATCACAGCTCGTTTTAAGGTAGCTTTCCATTTCAAAATGAGTTCCGTCAATTTCAGCTTGTCGAATACCAAATGTGGATTGCACACGAATGATTTCCTCATGATTATCAGCAGTACTATTAATCCAACGGCCTATACGGCAAAGAAATTCCTTTTGAAACGGATTTTTAGATTCCACAGATAATATGATCGAGTTTTTATCTTTAAATTCACGGTTAACTAATTGAAGGTGCTCATAGGTTTTAAAATCAGGATCAATCAAATCATCAATACTGAGTAAAAACTGGAGTTTGTGTGATCCAGCGCTAATGAGTAAGAATCCAACAAGAGTAGTAAATAAAACAAATTTAGGGTTTAAAATAGCCCATCGCTGTAGTTTAAGAAAAAAATAGTGCAAGTTTTTTAGGACAATATTAATTTTCATAAAGACGAAGGTCCAGTTTATTCTTTTATTTTGTTTAGAAACTCTATTTAAGGCTAGCATAATTTTTGTTTAGTACACAATTAATTTTGGAGGTTTGCCAATGAGACGAGTTATTTTATTAGCCAGTGTCATAGGAGCTGTTCAAGCTCATGCAGGATTTAAAAAATCAACAAAGCAAATAAAGTATGAAATAGCACCGATTGAAGAACATTATTTACCTTTTAATGATAATAAATTTTATTCTGAAATATTAAAAAAAGAAAAGAGCGAATTAAGAAAGCCGTCTTCAGCAAAGTCTAAAACGGATGTTACCTATGATGACATTTTGGCAAAGGATAAAGATTTCGTTGAGCTTCGAAATAAGTTAATTGGTGATGGTTCTAAGTCAAAAGGTGTTCAAAATGCTAATTCGTTACAAGCTATTATTATGGAGTATTCGAATCCAACAAAATACAGTTCATTGAGTTTGCCTGCAAAACTAGTGGCATTACAATTAAGAGCTTTGGCTCCATTTAGAGGATTTATTTTTAGAGCGAGGCAATACACTGGGCGTGTTTCAGCGGCCCGAACTATGATTGTGTCAATGCTAAATGCGCAAATGTCCGGAATCAACATGCTCTTTCCATTTACAGCAAGTGCTAATAATCAATGGGAAGTGGTATTTCGTTACATAACAGAGCCAACTCCTGATATTGAATTTGAGATTAGTACAGATGAAACACTATATCGCGCATATACGCATATTGCTAGCGAACTCTCGAAAGTTCATAACGATTTTGGAGAAATTGCGAAAAATACAAGTGCCGAGATTTGGTGGGACAATAAAATGTTTATGGCATTTTCAAATATGCCTGTTAGTAATGATCGATTTATTAAATTAGGATTTGTCGAATTAAATGCCATGTACTCCGGTTTTTCTTTAGCTTTAAGCTCACTCTATAGTACAATCGCTTATACGTTTACCGGTTTACAGGAAGTCTTGAAGTCTAACGGTCACTTTTTTGGAATTGGCATCACCATGAATGATTTGAGTCTGGATGGTGATATATTTAACCCCAATGTTAATTTTAATAGTTTAAAATCCAAAATGGAGAATGGTACATTAAACATGAATAGTTTTGCAAATCTTGGCGGTGACGGATTTACCTCATTTGCTCGAATTGGAATTTTAAATTCGCACCCAGAACTTTTTAAGTTAAATGGTAATTATGGAAGAGATGCTATGGAGAAGGCATATAGGTATCTCGTTACATCAGCGCGCTCAGCAAATGCAGCCTTTATTACAAGTCAAAACCCAAGTAACAATTCTGACAATTCTTATTTATTTGACTCAAGAGTGGCCCAAGTATTTCAGAGAACTGTGGGGACTTCGCTGTCTAATCTTCAAACTCTGATTACTGGTATGAATGCTGTGAACGATACAAAAACTATTGTGAAATGCGATGCTGAAGCACCACCATCAACAATGGATAGTGTTCTTATCAGCAATGAAAGAATCACAATGAATATTGCTGGGTTTTACTGTAATCCACCAGAGAGTTTATCGGAACTTTACCCTCAAGATTGGGAGACAGGTATTAAATATACAAAAATATCGGCTTGGGGACAAATGAAATCAGTTAGAAATTATAAATATGGAATGGCAACAGCTTGGAAAACAAGTGCTTATCAAAAGATTTTTCCAGAAATTACAACTACAAGAACTGTGACTCGAAATGGAAAACCAGTTGATGTTACGAGCGATGTTGCTAAATATAATAGAATTTTATTGCAAACTTGGGGCGGCGTTGCCTTTGCATTACCCATCAGTGCGGTCATGTTTTAACGGGAGTTAAACTGCAATGAAGTTACCTTTTGAGAATGAGGATTTATCTCCTGAGAGAGCACGCAGTCGACGCTCTCGTTATACAGAAGTAGATCGGAAGGCTCGCTTAGTCACTTTGCGTGATATGACGGGTGCGCGATTGCCTTCTTATGCTAGTTCTTTGATTGATCCTCGTTCTGTGAGCGGTAATATTGAAAACTTTATTGGTACGATTAGCATCCCCGTTGGTGTTGCTGGGCCACTAAAAATTAATTATAAACAAGATGAATTTAATGATGTGTATGCCCCTATTGCAACTACGGAAGGAGCTTTAGTTTCATCTGTTCATCGTGGTGCGATTGCAATAAATTTATCAGGAGGAGTTCGTACTCGTGTTCTCAGCAATCGCATGAGTCGCGCTCCACAATTTGAGTTTGAAACATTAGACAGTGCTTTAATTTTTTCAAATTGGTTAGAGAATCAAATAGAGCAATTAAAAAAACTAGTCAAAAATCGCTCTCAGCATGCTCAGTTGATAGAGTTAAAGACCCACTGTATCGGACGAACGGTTCATGCACGTTTTATTTATAGTACCGGAAATGCCGCTGGTCAAAATATGACGACTTTTTGTACTGCTTATTTATGTCAGTGGATACTGCAAGAGTTTCAGAGAGCTCATCCAAACTCTCAATGCCTTGACTCCATTATTGAAGGAAATCTTTCGAGTGATAAAAAAATTTCCTTCCTTTCCGCTTATGAGGGGCGGGGACGATCTGTTATTGCCGAAGCAGTGATTAAAAAAAATGTATTAAAACGAGTATTAAAAGTTTCAGCAAATGAACTTTTACTGAGATTTGCTAGAAGCAAATCTGCTCGAATTTTTACAGGCCAAATTGGATTTAACATTAATGTTTCAAATATTGTGTCAGGACTTTTTTTAGCCACGGGGCAAGATGCTGCCTGCATCCATGAAAGTTCTATCGCCGAACTTCACTTAGAAGCTATGGGTGAGGATCTCTATGCCACTCTCTACATGCCAAGTTTAATCGTAGGAACAATTGGAGGAGGCACACACCTTCCGAGCTTTCGAGATAATTTAGATTTGTTAGGTTGTTTGCAGGGAGAAAATAGTGCCGATCGCCTGGCGCAGACGATTGCTTCCTTTGCCTTGGCTTTAGAGTTATCAACCGTTTCAGCGGTCTCTGGTGGGCAGTTTGTCGACGCCCATGAAAACGGTGCAAGAAAGGCGTCGTTACCTTCTCTAAAAAGTGCTGATTTAAATGAGGATTTTTTTAAGAGAAGTCTCGATGATCAGGGAATTACCAAGGTTCAAGAAATTAAAACTGAAAATAAACAAGGTTACATTACCGATATTGCATTGCAAGTTTCAAAGAAAAAAACAGGCATTTTTGCTTATCAAATTCAATCAAGAAATGCGTCCAATTCTCTGACCACGAAAAATGCTTTTTTAAAGTTGAAAGCACACGAGAGAGAAATCGTGCTAGGGGCTGCTAAGATTTTGCAATCGATTAATTCTGGTTTAGCAGAAGTTCTATTAAAAAGACGCGACTTTTTACCGTTTAAAAATTCCCATATTCGAGAAATTGAAATTCTCACAAATGAAAAGCATATTATTCCAAATATGATTCCAGAATTTTTAGGATCTTTTGTTGATAAAGAAAAAGAGACCTTTATCGTCATTCAAGAGTTGATGGGACAAGATTTTACCATTAGCGAGGTTAATGATATAGCGATTTGGACAGAGGAAGCTATCTTTGAAGTGGTCGAGAAAATCAGTAGACTTCATAAATTCTATTTATTAAAAAAAGATCAGGCTTTTAGTATTAGTCCTCACTTGATAGATTATTCAGATCAAAAACAATTAGACGAGCAGCTAGAACTGTGGGATTCGTTGTTTAGTCTCTCTTACTCAAAATTAAAATTACAATATCCTAATTTGTTTCGTCTTTATGATCAGTCACTACAGGATTTTGAGGAATTGCTTTGTGACTTACGTCAATACCCTCACTCGCTGATTCATTTTGATTTTAACCCTCGCAATATGGCCATTAATAAGAGTTCTAAACAAGTATTATTTTTTGACTTTGAATTTGCCGCCTGGGGGCTCCCGCAACGCGATCTCGTCGAGTTTTTGATTTTTATTTCTGACTCTAAAAATATAGTTTCTCATTTTGAAAAATGGGGAGCTATTCATCACCAACTTGTTGGCGAAGACTTAATGAGTATTAATCATTGGCAGGAGAGTCTTAAAAAAGTCACTCAAGAATTTATTGTTCGAAGACTTCCTTTTTATTTTATCTTAGCAGAGTTTAATTTTTGCCACTTCATTGATAGACTTCTCTCTAATTTAGAAACGCTTGCCAAAGAATGGGAGTCAAAATCCTTATGTTAACATCAATTGATCATATAAACACCGTCAATTTATTCGACTTTGGTGGAAAATTGGTGGGTTTAGTATGGCTCAAATCTAATGGATATTGGGTTCCTGATTTTAAAGCCATATCAAACTCAACGATCAATGAGTTTTTAAAGAAAGCTGAAATTAATTCGATAAAGGATTTTAAAAATCAAAGAAGTGTGTTGAAGCATCTACTTCTTGAAGAAATTCAAAAAATAGAGCCAGAGAATTGGCAAAATGTCGCTATTCGCTCCTCAGCTCTCGATGAAGATGGGAGTGAGGATTCTTTTGCGGGAATTCATGAAAGTGTATTAAATGTGAATGGTGCGGTTGATGCAGCAGAAGCGCTCGTCAAAGTGATTGAAAGTTTTTACAGTGAAATTGCACTTTCCTATCGAGTCCACCGAAGTTCATCATTTGCTGAGCTATCACCAGTTGAACAATCACCAGATGATGGTAACCACGAAATTTTTTTTCGGAGACTCATTCGACCGGCCATTATTGTACAAAAAATGGTGCAGCCACGATTTTCTGGCGTTGCCTTTACGAACCATCCTATGAAGTCCGTCGTCTCTGAGTCCGTTTGGATTTCTGCAACATCCGGTCTGGGTGATCAACTAGTCTCTGGCTTGGTTTCAGGGGAAGAATATTTATTTGAAGCAGGAAAAATTAAAAAACTTAAAGAATCATCATTAGAAATTCCAGAGAGTCTATTAAAAGAATTATCCACACTCTGTTTAGATCTAGAGCGAAAGTTAAATGGTTCCCAAGATGTTGAATGGGCTTACGATGGAGAGAGACTTTGGATTTTACAAGTACGACCGATTACGACAGTCTGGGACAATAAAACAGACTCAGTGACTGTTTTTGATAATAGTAATATCCAAGAAAGCTACTGCGGGGTTACGACGCCGCTGACTTTTACCTTTGCTTCTGTTTGTTATCATTTAGTCTACACGCAGTTAATGAAATTTATGCTGATGAGTGATGATGAGATTGCAAAGGCTCAGTGGAATTTAAAAAATATGTTAGGCTTAGTTAATGGTCGTGTTTATTACAACATAAATAACTGGTACGCAGGACTCCTTTATTTGCCTTCTTTTGGAAAACGAAAAAAAGAGATGGAAGAAATGATGGGGCTGGAAAGTCCGGTCGATTTTGTTCATGGTCATAATTTAACACTCTCGCAAAAGCTTCTGCGGTTACCTAAAATGATCAAGCTCGTAGCGGTCATGTTGATGAGGTTTGTGAGAATTTCCAAACTAGTTGATGATTTTGATACTTGGTTTTGGCGACTTTATAAGTCAGCAGAAATAGATAAAATCCATTTACTCAATGAGGTTGAGATTTTTGAAAAGATCAAATTTTATCAAGAGCAATTCTTAGAGAAATGGTCCATACCCGTATTGAATGATACCAAAGTAATGATGGATATGGGTAAAGTAAAACGAGTACTCAATAAATATGGTTTTGAAGGGGAGTTAAAAAGCATTATAGCGGGGACAGAAATTGAAAGCTTAAAGCCTACCTTAGAAATCCATCAACTTTCAAAGGATTTTTCCAGTGATCCAGCAATAGCACAAATATTGTTTACTCAATCAGCGCCCCAGCTCTTAAAAACCTTAGAGATTTTCCATCCCAGCTTATGTTTTAAAGTAAAGAATTATATTAGTCTCTATGGTGATCGATGCATGGGTGAGTTAAAGCTAGAAACCATTACCATGCGGCAAGATCCAGAAATTCTTTTTAACATTATTCGTCAATATATTGAAAATGGATTGCACTTAAAGACCGAGATTGTTCGCACTACTGAAAACCACGACGTACTTTTAAGCCCTTTTGCTGAAATTATAAAAAATATGTCATTGTGGGATCGCATGATGCTTAAACCAAGAGTGAAAGCTGTAAAAACTTCCATTTCGGCAAGGGAAAAAATGAGGCTCCATCGCACACGCAATTTTGGATTGATGCGTGAGCTCTATTTAGCTCTTGGAATTAAGTGGACACAGCGTGGGTTATTGCAAACAAAAAGAGATATTTTTTATCTTACTCATCAGGAAATTTTTGATATCGGTTCAGGAAAAATGGTAACTGCCAGTACTAAAGAACTTATCTCTCTCCGTCACTTGGATTTTGAAAAATATCAAAATATGAAAACGCCTGGGCAAGTCAAACTCTCATTTCCTCCCACTTCGCCGTTTACTTTGTCTGCCAATATAAATTTACCCAGTGATAGCCTTCAATCCACAAATATCTGGAATGGCTTGCCCGCAGCTCAGGGATTTTGTGAAGGGGAAATTGTGTTAGTTACTGAATTGACCAAAGTTCCCAATGTTTCAGGAAAAATTCTTTTAGCAGAAAGAACTGACCCAGGTTGGACTCCCTTGTTTGCTTTAGTCAAAGGAGTTATTGTGGAAAAAGGTTCAATGCTCTCTCATTCGGCGATTATTGCCCGTGAAATGGGTATTCCTTCGGTCATTGCAATTCCACAAATCACCTCACTTCTCTCTACAGGAGATCGTGTTAGATTGGATGGTAAAAATGGAACTATTGAAAAGTTATCAGACGAGCAGCGATCAGTCAAAAACTCAACCGTTGGAGCTAGCGATCGAACCCAGCCCCCAGAAGCAAGAGGATCATCCGCACTCTATCCTTCATAAATATAAATCAAATCGATTTACAATACCCCCACTTGATTTTTTTAAGTCCATTTCACACGATGAATTTTGGACTCCTGAGTTTATCACTCCTTGGTATTACCTAGAGTCGTACCACAATTTGGATCAAAAAATTCGCAAAAGATATAATCAGCTTTATGCTCTTGCGATCAATGAAATTTTTACGGTACTAGAAAATGAAATGTTAGTTCCTATTTTAAAAAAAATGATTACTAGATTTAATGACGATCAAACTTTTCAGCAGTGCCTTAAGTGGTTTTGTGAAGAAGAAGAAAAACACTCTGAAATGTTTGAAACATTAAATCGATTTGCTGAACCTGAATTTTACAACAATAAACAAAAAGATCAGTATTACTTATGCCGTCAAGCAAGCCCACGCTCATTTCATGTTATTCGTTTAATGAGAGACTACCCTGATTTTCTCACTGCCTGGCTTTGGTTTACAGTTTATTTTGAGGAGCGAACTATTGTCTATTCAAAGTCCTATTTACGAAAGGATCAGGGGGCTATAAACTCTGTCTTTCGAGAAGTCCATAAATTGCATTTATTAGAAGAAATTTACCATGTAGAACTGGATGAGGTCCTGGTCGATCGATTTTACAATAAGAAAAACCGCTTGAATCGAAAAGTCTCAGCTCTTATTTTTGAACAGCTTCTTAAAAGTTATGCAGCACCAAAAAGAATGTCTCATTGTTTAGGTGGAATATTAAAAGCTGAATTTCCACAATGCTCCAACAAAATTCAAAATTGCCTCAATGAATTGCCACAACTGAGAAACAATAATGCCTATCAAGAAATTTATTTTGGACCGACAGCAACTCCTAAAACACGAAAGCTGATGAGTCGATTTCCCGAGTTTGAAAAAATCATGACGACTTATTTTGCTGATCAGCGATGATTAGCATGATATTGTTTTTTGCTATGTCACTATTACGTTTACAAGATAAATCATCCCAAGTTATTTACTTTTAAGAGCTTCTTCTAAGTATTGTGAATGGAATACAAAATTTAGAACCTTTACTATGAATGAAGCTTGACTACTAAACGTAAAAATAACAATTAAATGTTGAACTATAAATTCTCTAAAACTAAACTATTTGCTGCTGCGAAATTCCATTTCGTCTAAAAGATGTCCAATTAAAAAGTCATAACTCATTGCTTCTGAAGGCTGTTCCAATATTGTATAAATTTGTTCAGCAAATCTTCTTATATACACCATAACTGCTATTGATTCAGATTCCTCTAAATTTACCTCTTCACTTTTGATTAAAATAATATTTTTTAGCTTATTAAATTGCTCTTCTGTAATTCCAATTCTAGCATTTAAGAACTTACATACATTAATGATGAAGTCCGATACTTCTTTTGATTCTTTGAGTGAAACAATAGAATCTAGAGCCGCCCACAAGATTTTATTAACCTTAATTACCTTATTCCTATTCGTACCAGATCTTGTTAGATATAACGCTTTTAAAGATAAGTAACCTCTGCTCTCATTCTTAAAAAATTGAGATGTTACGTCTACGCTTGAAGGTGTAAAATTCACCATAGGATTCAGCAAATCAAATATTTCATCGGAAACATCGTAGGCTATAGAATAATTTAACAATCTCTCAATCAAGTCCCAGCCTTTACTTTTTTTAACAAGATATTGAAGTAATTTTCGTTTAACATTAAATAAAAACAATTCACCGCCGCCACCACCCACAGTGGAGCCTCCATCGGCTAAAATCAAAGGGGTCCCTATTATTCTCCTTTTAATTTCAATCCTACTATGACTTGTTGGATGCTTGAAAAACAGATAGGCTTTTAAGCTGCTTTGAAAGTCAAAATCCTCATAACCCAAAGTACCCAATACTTCATGGAACAGAAAAAACAGAATGACTTCCTTTTCAGATGATTTTGCATTTTTATATTGATTATAGATTCTACCAGAGCAAGCAATACTTAAAGTTTTTGGATTAAAGCGGCAATCCGATCTTAAATCAGAACCACGGATACTTATTATATATAGCTGTGCATAAATAAATTCACATCATTGCAAAATCTGGAATGCTGT
>CAZTDX010000024.1:5613-45178 GCA_964612425.1 uncultured Pseudobdellovibrionaceae bacterium | reverse complement strand
CTGTTGTGGTAGCTCCTGCATTGGAACCAGAGGTGATATTGTCTCCAAGGACTGAGCTCACATAGCGATTCGTTGCACCCGTTGAACAAACGGCTGCATTAATCGTCCCATTGTCTTCTACGCAAGTTGGGTAAACAGAGGTTAATGAGCCAGCTACTCCAAAAATAGTAGTCCCAAATTTAATATTGGAAGCAATGAGATTGCTATCACTCATTGTTGCCGTTTTCGAGCCGTCATAATAACCAGCGGGAATAGTAGCTGCCAGGCTGCCAGCTGAGCCATTCACATTTGTACCTAATATTGTAGTCCAAAAACTATTTGCAGCGGCGGTACAACTTGCGCTTTGCAGACCATTAACATTGCAGTCACCAAGAATACCCGAGGCATTGCCGGTAACACCAAAAATTGTAACACCGGCTTTAATATTTGATGGTTTTAATTCAGGGTCGTCAAAAGAAACAGTTTTGTCAGTGTAAAATCCCGCCGGAATTTCGGCGGAGATAGATGTAGAAGATTGACTGTTTGACCATTGGACTACATTTTCACCAATAGATTTAGTTACTGCAACGTCAGTTGATTCTACACTACAAGGCTTTGAATTTACGGCATCTATTACACAAGGAGTTGGACTAGAAAATGTACTGGTGTCAATGACAGAACCACTTGATCCCCCACATCCCACTAAGAAATAATTTGCAAAAAATAAGAAGTATAAAATCAATGAAGTGTTTTTCATTAACGGACCTCTATCTCTTTAAGCAACCTCATTACTAACCATCCTGCTTACCCAACAACATGGTTCACTTAAATAGTATCGCCATTTAACTTTAGCCCTAGGTCCTATCGTCAATTTTTGACAAAACATTAGACCCTTTGTTGATTTTCTTATGAAATTTTTAAAATTCTCTTTTTGAACCACGCTAAAGGTTCCCCAAGTTATTGTTCTCTGAGTTAATCAGAGTGAACTCCTCGAACGTAACCGTACTAAAGTGATGCAAAAATATAAACGAGGTTTAGGTGCTAAATTCATGAAAATTCACATGTGAAATAATCAACATAATACTCAATATTTTAGATTAAGAGCTAAATTCTCATTTGGTAATTTGACCATTCTATTCATATTTGTGATACTTAAATGATGGGAATCAATTGCAATTCTACAAAACTTTTGAACTCCAAAATGAACACGTTGTTTTACGTCTTTATATTTATATTGATCAGTTTTAATGTCGTTGCTTCATTATGCAAGGCTGAACCCATCGAACAATTACCAAAAGTAAAAATCCAATCAAGCGTTGAAGGCGCTGAATTAAAGTCGGTTAAATGGCCTTATAAAATAAAACCTATTTGGAAAAAAAATGCTGATGGAGGAATCGAATTTTTTTGGGCGTTGCAATTAAAAATGCCGGGTAAAGTTGGCATCACAAGTGTGCAAGCTCAGAAGTCTGAAATGGGTGTTAAAGATGAAAGCGCACCACCGAGTGGCGGTGATCAAACTCTTTATGTTGGTTTAAAATCTGTCAGCGATCAATTACTTGTGACCCTTAAAGATAATAGTCATGTTGAAATCAATGTGCAGCTTACGTTTCCAAATCCCATCATAGTTGAACAAGACTGTGAAGAACTTAACTTAAAATTAGAGCCAAGCATTGTGGCTTCGACGGATACAAAAAAGGTATTGAAAAAATTAGTTTCTGACAGTCAAATCGATATTCCCTATTATCTTGCATATAAGTGTGAGGTGATCCCTGCTGGAGTCAGATTGGCAGTGACTTCACCTATTGAAATGGCATGGGCCTCGAACTCTCTCTTTGAATCAAAAGGGAAAGGTAAAAATTGGAAAAATTTTGATCTCGGAGTACAGCTCAATAGTTTCAATAAACAAGAAGTCGGAAAAATTGAATTTGAGTGGCAAAATAATCATTATCCATTTTCAATAATCGTTGAAAAAACTGAAATCATACGGCCCATTTCTGCGTTTGTATTTTCTTTTGGGATGATTAATATGAACCTTAAAACCAATTCGGCCCAAAAAGCTATTACTAAGGCCTCAGCACTTGTTACCTTTGAATTAAGACCCTTTAGTCCCAATTACAGTTTTGGCGGCCAAGGAATGACAAGTATCCCCTCCGTTGATCCTAACAGCTACTTCAATCACACGGAAACTATGGGGTATGTCGGTTATACCTTTATGGAGAAAAAGAACTGGTATCTAGAGCCAAGGGCTTATGCTTATGTTATCAATGGGGTGGTGAAAGTTTTAAACTACTTTTATATATCAAGTAATTTTGCTGTTGGCGGACTATTGAAATATCGATTGAGTCACAGAAATCTATTTTCGTTAGAAACTTTTTTTATGAATTTTAATTCCCAAAGCATATTCTCAACTCGATTCACCTACTCTAGAAAAAATCGAAATCAAATCGGGGGTTGGGGTGTTGAATTCGTTTATCAAAACTTAGGGATGAACTTGCAAAGCAAAGACAAAAGTCAAGCATCGCAAATTTACCTTGGTCCATATCTTGAATTTTGATTTGATGCTGCTAAATCAAAAGCCCTATACTGGATGCATATGAATAAGTCCTTGTTATCTGGTATTTTCTTAGCAATTGCCACACTCTGGTTTGGAGTTTTTAAGTCCGTATCAAACCCTCTTTTTTATTTAGACTCACACGCCCTTATTCTTGTTTGCGGGGGGACACTTTCAGCCTCACTTATTGCCTTTCCATTTAAGCAATTGGTCACTCTGTTTGACACTTTATCGATTTGGCTCATTCGAAACAAGCTCCCTGATTATCGCGTGGTTGAAGAACTATACGATGTGGCTCAGCAATTTAATAAATATAAAAAATTAGCGAGCCCACTTGAATTCGCTCACCCGTTTATCAATGAAGGGTTTATGTTTTTGGTATCGGGTGATTTTGACGCTAATCAGATTCAAGAAATTCTCCTTAAGCGAATCATGGCTTTTCGAAAAAAAATGCAAAATGATGTAAAACTTTTAACGGCATTAAGTAAATTCCCACCGGCCTTTGGATTGCTGGGAGCAAGCACTGGAATGATTACAATGATGCTCAACTTAAATAACGGGGGCTCTCAAAAAATTGGAGCAGCGATGGCCATTGCTCTTGTTGCAACTTTTTGGGGGATAGGACTTGCTAATTTGGTTTTTCTTCCACTCAGTGATTTTGCAAATAAGATTGCCCAAGAGGATGCGCATACAAGATTAATTATTATGGAGGGGCTTTTAATGATCAAAAAAAATGAATCCCCTCAATTTATTGTTGAGATACTTAAAAGTCATTTGCATCCCACAGAAAGAAAAAAAGTTAAACTCTCAAAAAATTGGCCGGTAGAGGAATCTCAACCTAAAAAAGATAAACAACATAAAGCAAATGCTTCGTAGAGGCTGTGGGTCGTATGCAAAAAAAAGCAATTCCCTATGTGCGTCGTTTAACTGATAAGCTCGAAGAAACTCCTTACACAGAACTTGAAAACTATGAGGACAACTCAGAAGAACATGTCAATGAAAAGTGGTTAATTTCTTATGCCGATTTGATGACCCTTTTATTTGGATTATTTGTTATGCTCTACTCGATTGCAATGGAAACCCAAGGCCGCCCTGATAAAGTTTTTTCTGATATTCTTGCCGGCAGAAACTCACTGGAAGAATTGGAAAAAGCCATTAAAGAAAAGGAACTAAAACTTTTGGATACCAAAAAAGAAGTGGCTAATTTAAATGAACAGTTGAATGAAAAAATCAAAAAGTTAAAATCACTTGATGAAGAAAATACGAAGTACAAAAGCTTAGCCCTACAACTTCAAGGCGAATTGCAGCAGGTTCAGAAACAACAAGGTAAGCAACTACCCAGTGGCAATGAGAAAAAATTAATTGAAGAAACTGCCTTACTCAAAACAACAATTGCAAATAATCAAAAAGAGATTGGTGGGCTTAAAGCCAATATCAAATCGCTCCTGGCCGATTTGTCAGGCTTAAATTTGAAAATCGATGGATTTTCAAGGGAAGTTGAAAAATTAAATAATGAAAATCTGGGGCTCAAGGCTGATTTTAAAAATAACAATTTTATGATCATTGTCCTCAATTGGACCACCCCACAGCACGATATTGACTTGCGAGTAACAGACTCTTTTGGCAGAATGTACGACTACCAAAATCGAGCCTATAAAGAAAGTTCAGCCAAGTTTATAGTAGATTCTCGATCTGGTCCTGGGGTTGAAATGTGGGAGACCCCACAAATTGAATCTGGCAACTATACTGTTGAATTCAGTTTTTACAATAGTTATGGAAATACAGAGCCTGCTGTAATGACTGGTTCTATCATTACTAAAAAAGGGGTTTTTGAAATTCCAGAAACAAAACTTGATTTTGCCAAAGCAAAGAAAAAATTATTTAAAATTAAATCGACCGATGAGGGAGCAATTACTATTCTACCTCTATAGCAAAAAAGGTAATATCGTCATTAGATGCTTGATATTGAAATTGAGCCAATTCATTTTTAAATTGGCTGGTAAAATTACTAACATTGTCACTGCCCGCATGGCTATCAATGAGAAATTGATAGAATTGACGTTCAGCTAAGTTTTTTAATTCTGCATTTTTAATAGCAAATATTCCATCAGTGTAAAAAAAGACTCTGTCGCCCGGGATCAAATTTACTTCTACATGTTTATAATCGTAATTTTCACCTTCTCCTAATCTTGGTCCAAGATCATCCATAAGGTGCTCAAGATCTTTCTTTTTTAACTTCTCTTTACTTTTTCTTAAGACCACAGCAGGGTCATGAGAAGCATTAATATATTTTAAAGTACGACTTGAAGGATCAAATTCAGCCAATAGAAAAGTCATTAATATTTGCCCTTGATATATTTTGTAAATAATTCGATTGAGCGTAGTCACTATAGTATTTATAGGAAGCGAAGATTCAAATAACATTTTAAGTGTGGTAAATGCCGTACTTGTCAATAGAGCCGCTGAAACGCCGTGACCGGTGGCATCGCCTATAAAAAAATAAATTTTATCGTTGTGCTGCACATGATACCACCAATCACCACTACATTCCGATGCTGGCTCGAAAAAGCCAGAAATTTTGCAGTTTGGGTACTGCATTTCATTTTTCGGAAAAAAAGTGGTTTGTAGCACTTGTGCCACTTTCAACTCTTGCTCCATTCGCACTTTTTCTTCAGTCTCTAGGAGCAAACGTTTAATTTCAACAGCCATTATATTAATGCTTTTCGCAATAATACCAATCTCGTCATCTCTTTTTATTTTGACTTTAATATTAAAAACGCCGCCTGTGATTTTTAATGTGGCGGCTAAAATATCATTGAGAGAATCAGTAATTTCATCTGTTAAAAGGGCTCCGATAATTGCGGCACTAGCTAATAAAATAACAAAAATAAGTAATGATTTTTTTGTGATTGATTGGAGTACGCTTAACGCTTCAGACTTCGGTATAATACTTGCGAGTGTAATTTGCGAAAAGTCTTGCAAGGGAGTATAAGCAACTAAGAATTCATCGCCTTTTTTGTTTTTAATTAATTTTGTTGAGCTTGTTTCTTGATAGACTATTGGCAGAATGCCGGTGCTTATCTGTGATGGGTTAAAACCGTCCGTCGTTACCAACACTTGATTTGATTTGTTAATAAGAATATTTGTAAATGGTCCCGGCTTACGCATTGATCCTATTGTCGTATTAGGGTTCAATAACATTAGAATCTTGTACGGTTTTTGGTAAAACCCAAAAAAGAGTAAATTTTTATTTTCTTGAAACTCAATTATTTCTGACTTTTTTTCTAATTCTAATAACCAAATTTTTAATTTTGGATGAGTACTAAGTACCGTTTTAACTAAATCTTGTTGTCTCTCAATAAAGGCTATCTGTTCATGACCATTTAAAGTCTGGTTAGTTGTGGTTTTATAAAGAACTATTGCCTCGATGGATTCATATTCAAAGAACAACTTTTTAGACTGTGGGGTCCAGTCACTTTTTATATCTGACCCAATCCATTGATCCGTGATAATTTTTGCCTGATCTTCAATTTGTTTAAATTTTGTTGAAATTTGACTCGAAGTTGAATTTGAAATTGAACTTGTTGTATCAAATACATAAGCCATCTTATCTTTGCGGAATATTTCTAGGGACCAAATCAGGTTAAAGGCGAGCATTATTGCAGGAATACCGATTAAGGAAGTCAGTATTTTAGCTTTAATTGAGAAATCAGATCCACTGCGATTCAAACTCAGACTCCCTAATTTTAAAAACTTGTCTTGTTGGACTACCGTCAATCACGTCAAGTTCCTGTTTGATTGGGGTCGTCTCTGATACCCCCAAATTAAAAAAAATGACTGTCGTCGAGCACGACTCGGCATTTTTATATTTACTGATGGCATTAAGAAGAATTAGAAGATCTAATTCTTCCCGCGATATTTTTTATTGATGACAATTTTTTGTGTCATCCTTAAACTAAACGTAAATTGTTTGTTTACTCTAATTATTATTCTTTCACTTATTTAAAAAAAGGGAAGTATATTAAAGCAAATTCAAAAAATCTAATCTTTGGAGCCTTTGTTGCCGGACTATTTGCCGGAGTTTTATATTGGCTTGATCTTGGTTCTCAGAAGGAGATACCCACAGAGAAACAAATTGCTATCGTCAAAACTTTTTCAAATGATGCACGCATAAAGGCCATTCAGCAAATCACTTGGCGCCCCATTAAGCTGAATGCACCCCTGGGTGTTGGCGACTCTCTTTTTACAGGAAAAAATTCTAAAATTGAAATCGAATTTAAAGATAAAAACGAGCTTATAATGAATTCCAATACTTTAGTCAGGCTAAAGTTCGATGAAAAGCAATTGAAGTCAGTTTCAAATGATAAAACTGAGAAAAAATCTTTTGAATTAGATTTATCTTACGGACAATTAGAACTTAAATCTAATAAACCTACCGAATGGAAAATCCGACACCAAGATGAATATCTGGAGCTTAAATCTGGACCAAATGCGTGTTCGCAAATAGAAATCAAGAAAAATAACTCCTTTCAAGTTGTTGCAAAAAATGGTGATTTAAGCGTATTGCACAATGGAAAAGTAAAGGAGATCAAACCGCAATCGCCCCCTGAAATTTTTATTTCACTAAATGCATTGATGGAGTTAAAAGATATTGCAAACAAAGAGCAATTCAAGCAAGCCAAAAATAATGAGAGTGACGCTCCAGCAACAATTGTACATATCACGGATGATAATGGTAATCTCATCGCGGATGTAAGCTCCGCTCAAAAAAATACACAAACTCAGATGGATAAGACTGATGAATTGAAAGAGGAAAAAGATCCCAAGGAAAATGAAATAAAACAAAGCCGTAGTATTAAATCCAATGATAAAAAATTAAAACAAGCTCAGCCAATAATTAAAGCGACCAAAAGCATATTGCCAGATGTGAAAGAAAAAAAACAGACTAGCAGTACTGAAATGCAGAATCAAACAGCCCCTTCATCAAAAGAAATCACTGAAGATGAAAAAAATGAAATCCTTGTTGATAAATTAAATACAAATAGTCGATATGCGGCACCTTCAACTAGAGCGCCATTTCATGAGAGCACTATTTATTTTCAAAAAAAGAGTAAATTGAATGTTCATTTTATTTGGGGAGCAGGACCTAAAGAGGCCAAGTCATATATTTTGCAAATTGCCACGAACGATTTATTTAAACCCGTATTAATCACTAGAATTGTGCCACTAAATAAAATAGATATTGAATTGCCAAAAACAGGTAAGTTTTTTTGGAAAGTGAAAAATAGTTTTGGAAATGACGCCTCTCCTTGGTCAGAAACCAAAACCTTTATCGTTGACATCTCTGAGTGATGCCGAGAAGAGCCGAAGAGCCTGTCGTGAGAAGAGCCCCAACAATGGGCGTATTGATTTAACTGGTGATCGCGGGAGGACTCGAACCTCCGACCTACTGCTTAGAAGGCAGTTGCTCTATCCAGCTGAGCTACGCGACCGGATGAATTCATTTTAAAAACTAAACATAGTGAGGGAGATTTGCCTCTGCGAGGTTACCAAAATGGTAGGGAGTACAGGATTCGAACCTGCGACATCCACCTTGTAAGGGTGGCGCTCTACCAACTGAGCTAACTCCCTGTCGAAATAAAGTCTTGAACTTGTGACTCTATTTGAAAATATTTTCGCAGCGGAGGTTCTTATAGCTTTGTTCTTTTGAATCAGTCAATGGTAAATCGTTAATTTTTCTGATTTCAAAATGAAATAATAGATCTCCATCAAATGATTCAATTGTAACACCTGTAAACTCTTGAGTTCCCCAACTATAAACATTTTTCAGGGCACGAACAGTCATTCTAAACTGACCATTATCTCCGCTAGTCATGCCTGCAACAACTACTTTTTCGGAGTTTTCAAAGCCAATACCCTGAGAAACTACAGCTCCAGTGCTAGGATCTAACTGCTTAATTAATATATGCTTTTCACCTTGAGTGTTGTTTACAACTTTAAAGGAAAACGTAAATTGAGAGTTACGCTCTGTCCATGTGCCTTGAATATTTTCCCAAGGAAATGGCATTCGAGTTGACCACGGCCAAGGGTCTACTCCTCTAGCTATTGCGGATGAAGTGCCAAGAAATAATGGCATAAAGCTAAACAAGAAGTAAAACAGGGATGTTAGCAAGCTTTTTTTCATTGTAAATTCTCCACAATTATTTTTTGTCCATTTTATTGGTCCATAAGGACTTTGGTTGTTTTATTAAGAAAATATCCGTTCTTTGATCGGAAGATGTATTTGGGCTTATCAAAATCAGGCTCAATCATTTTTCTTAACCGTTTAATCGTGACGTAGATTTTGTTATCATGAACCTCAGGATTATAGGGTTGCTGCCAAATCTCTTCGACCAGAGCTTCTTTTGAAAAAATTTGCCCAGGATTAAGTAAAAATAATTTGAGTAGATCAAGTAGTATGAATTGATTTTTAAAATCCACCTTACCAATTTTATTTTCAATAACCGTTTTGTTTTCGCCATCAAATATAAGGTCAAAATCCTGTTCCTCAGAGCCACCAATGCCGTTGAGGAGTTCAGTTAAATTTTTATGAACATACTTCATATTAATAGGATCAACCGACTTAATGGCAAGTTGTAGATAAGTTTTTGCTAAGCTTTTATCGCCAAGGCCAAGATATGTTAAACCTAACTCATAAAGAATGTTAATATAATAGAGAAGGCTTTTGGAAGATTTTAGAACCTCGTAAGCAGCCCATAATATAACAAGAGCCTCATCATATTTTTTAAGGCTTCTGAAAATCTTAGCGTTTACAATTTGAGCGGAGAGTTGAAGTTCAGGAAGTTCAATAACTTGAAAGAAAACCTGTAAGTTATAGATTTCTCGAAGGGCATCCGTGGGTCTACCCATATTATTATAGCATATAGCTAATCCGCAAATAGCATAACACATATCCATTTTATTATCAGAGGCTAATGAGATGGATAAGGATTTTTGAAGGTACTCAAGAGCAGTATCACTTTGTGATTTGTAAGCAGCACAGAGAGCCAGCGTATAGTAGGTTTTAGCGTTCAGCTCAAAGCCTTCTTTTAAGACTAAGTCTTGAAGTATTTCTTTTGTTTGATTTATCTCATCATGATCTTCGCGCTCAGCATACATTCTTAAAAGGAGGTTTTGACATTTGAGATACTCACCGAAATCGCGCTTGGAAAAATAATGTGAGGCAGCTTCCTTCAATTGTGGAATAGCTAAATGAAAATCACCGCGATCAAAATAAAGCTTTCCAATTTCGTAAGCATGTTGTGATAAACTCATAGTCCCTCGAGTATTCATAATTTCTTACAGAGACTTAATTGAAGGTCAATACAATCCTCAGTTTTTAAGCACTGAGATAAATTCACAAGTAAAGATACAGTGCAAAACAAAAACAGTTGAGGTAAGTAAAAAGATACTTGAATTTTAGAGTTCTGAATAACAGTTTTCAGAACTCTAACTTGAATGATTAATGCGTTGCATGAACCGATTGGCCCGTATACTGAGCCTTTAAGCCACTATCAGAGGCACCGCGATTTTTGAATACTTCTTTTGCATTTTTAATATCAAGTGCATTTACTAAAACTTGATCAACATGATCGACCAAAATAACTTTTAAATCCTTTAAAATTTCTTTTGGAATATCTTTCAAGTCTTTTTCATTTTCTTTCGGGCAGATGATTATTTTTATACCACCACGGTGGGCTGCTAAGATTTTTTCTTTGAGGCCACCGATAGCCAGTACCTTACCGCGAAGAGAAATTTCCCCCGTCATAGCCACTGTGCGTTTTACAGGTATTTTGGTCATTGCAGAAACAATACTCGTTGTAAGCGCAATCCCTGCTGAGGGGCCATCTTTAGGAACAGCACCCTCAGGTAAGTGAATATGAACATCGTGATTTAGGAAGTACTCTTTTCCTAAATCAAAAAGCGGTCCCCGAGAACGAACGTAGCTCATTGCGGCAGTACAAGATTCTTTCATGACATCACCTAATTGACCTGTGATGGTGAATTTTCCTGAACCTGGCACAACACTGACTTCAACAGCGAGTAAATCGCCACCCACTTCGGTCCACGCCATTCCGTTGGTTAAACCGACTTCATTCTTTTCTTCAATGGTTCCGACTTTGTATTTGTGGGGTCCAAGCAATTCAATTAGCTTTTTAGGCGTCACAATGTATTTGTTGTTGGTTGGAACCGTCGGTTTTTTTCCTTTTTTATCTTCAAGAGCCATGTCCGCTTTTACGATATCGCGCGCCACTTTTCGGCTAACATTCGCCAGTTGGCGCTCAAGATTTCTGACGCCGGCCTCGCGCGTGTAGTAGCGAATGATGTTTTTCACGGTAACATCTTGGAGTTCCACTTTGCGATCTTTTAAACCGTGCGCCTCAATTTGTTTAGGAATCAAATAATTTTTGGCGATATGAAATTTTTCTGTTTCAGTATAACCCTCTAGACCAATAATTTCCATACGATCAAGGAGCGGACGGGGAACGGTGTGGAGAGTATTGGCCGTTGCAATAAACATCACTTTGGATAAGTCGTAATCCAACTCTAAATAGTGATCTTGAAAGGCGTGGTTCTGTTCTGGGTCCAACACTTCTAGCATGGCAGAGGCAGGGTCTCCTCTAAAATCAGAGGCCATTTTGTCAATTTCATCTAACAAAAGCAGGGGATTCCCTTTATCTACTTTTCGAAGAGCTTGAAGTATTTTTCCGGGCATCGCGCCGACATAAGTTTTTCGGTGTCCTCTGATCTCCGCTTCATCACGAACTCCTCCTAAAGAAATTCGCGCGAAAGGGCGTCCCAGAGCTTGGGCGATGGATCTCGCCAAGGATGTTTTACCAACTCCTGGAGGGCCAACGAGACAAAGAATCGGACCTTTCATGTTTTTTGATAGGGCTAGAACAGAAAGAAACTCCGTGATTCTTTCCTTTACTTTTTCAAGCCCCCAATGGTCATGATCTAAAATTTTCTCAGCCTCACGAACATCATGACGATCTTCTGAATATTCAGACCATGGTAAAGAAAGGACCCAATCAATATAATTTCTTACCACGGTGGCTTCGGCACTCATGGGCGACATCAATTTGAGCTTTTTGATTTCTTTATGGACTTTATCCTTGGCCTCTTTGCTCATTTTTTTAGTTTTAACTTTTTCTTCTAGCTCTTGAAGTTCGGCTTGATAATCGTCTTTTTCGCCAAGCTCTTTTTGAATGGCCTGCATTTGTTCGTTGAGGTAGTACTCTTTTTGTGATTTTTCCATTTGTTTTTTAACACGGCTTCGAATCTTTCTCTCCACCTCGAGAATTTCAATTTCTCCAGTCATTGTATTGAGTAAATGCTCTAATCGTTTGGCGGGATCAAAGATTTCGAGAACTTTTTGCTTTTCTTCAATTTTTAAATTGAGTTGAGCTACGATAATATCTGCAAGTTCTCCTTCAGATTCAATGGTTGAAACGCGCATCAGTATTTCAGGTGGAATTCGTTTGTTCAATTTGACATAGGTTTCGAAGGTCGATTTAACGGAGCGAACCAAAGCCTGGGCTTCGAGTTTACTTCCCGCGGACTCTTCGATCACATCGACATCCACACGAAAGAAAGGCTCCGTGGATTGGTAGGATTTTATGATAACTCTTTTTTTACCTTCGACCAAAACTTTTACTGTTCCATCGGGTAATCTTAAGAGCTGAATGATCGTTCCAACGGTACCGACATCATAAATATCTTTTGGGTCAGGATTATTTGTTTTAGCATCTCGTTGGGCGGCTAAAACAATATCTGTTTGCTTGCTCATGGCCTCTTCAAGGGCGCTGATGCTTTTTTCGCGGCCCACAAAGAGAGGCATCATCATGTGAGGGAAAATAATTAAGTCTCTCAAAGGTAAGAGCGGTAGTGCATTCGCTTTTTTATTACTTTCACTCATAAATATCTCCTTATATAAATGCGTCCCTACTATTGTGTGTCTTCGTTTTATAAAGTCCAGCTCCAAATTGACTTATAATGAAATTTTAAAAATTCATTACTAGTCCAGTGACTTTGCGCCGCTGCCACCTATTAAAATTATCTAAGAAATCTTTTTAAAAAGTAAGAAAAACTTATTGGTGAATGGTTGGATTAGAGTTTGGGCCTAGGATAGTTCTATTTTGAGGCAAAAAAACAAATTGGGCGGTTATTAATTTAAAAAAACCGCCCAAGATATGAATATATTAATTTAATCTGCTTTAGGACTAGGATGCTGTTTCGCTATTATCTTTTTTTGCTTGTTCTTCAGGCGTCCTAAGTGTGATCTTAGGAGGTGATCCTGAATTAATAACATCTTCATCGATGACGCACTCCTTGACGTTTGGCCTGGAGGGAATGTCATACATGATATCAATCATGGCTGATTCTAAAACACCTCTTAACCCGCGGGCTCCAGTTTTTCTTTTTAAAGCCATTTGAGCTACGGCTCTCAGTGCTTGATCCGTAAACTTTAAATCAACTCCTTCGTATCCAAAAAGGCGTTGATATTGTTTTGTGATGGCATTTTTGGGGCGCGATAAAATATCAATAAGTGCATCTTCTTCCAGTGGGTCTAAGACTGCTAATACAGGGAGTCGACCAATAAACTCTGGAATCAAACCAAACTTTGATAAATCATCGGGCTCAAGTTTTCTCAATATATTTTCTTTAGCTCGATCTTTTTCTGATTGGGTTTTGATGTCTGCTGCAATCCCCATAGATTTATTAGTGATACGGCCTTCGATGATTTTATCTAATCCCACAAAAGCGCCACCGCAAATGAAGAGAATGTTCGAAGTGTCTACTTGAATAAATTCTTGTTGCGGATGTTTTCTTCCTCCTTTGGGAGGTAAGTTAGCAACTGTTCCTTCTAAAATTTTAAGAAGAGCTTGTTGAACGCCTTCTCCGCTCACGTCACGTGTGATGGAGGGGTTTTCTGACTTACGAGAAATCTTATCAATTTCATCGATATAAATGACCCCTTTTTTAGCTTTCTCAACGTCATAATCAGCAGCTTGTAATAAATTAAGTACGACATTTTCAACGTCTTCACCCACATAACCAGCTTCTGTGAGCGTTGTCGCATCAGCCATAGCAAAGGGGACATTGAGCACTTTTGCAATAGTTTGAGCTAAGAGGGTTTTTCCAGACCCAGTCGGTCCGATGAGTAAGATGTTACTCTTTTGCAGTTCCACATCCTCTTTTTTAGTTTTTCCTATGCTGTTAACGCGCTTATAGTGGTTATGTACGGCGACAGAAAGTGCTTTTTTGGCATAGTCTTGGCCAATAACATACTCATCTAAATAAGATTTAATTTCAGAGGGACGAGGAACGCGGAACCCACCCTTGGAGGTATCTTCTCGATCCTTCTCCTCAATGATAATATCATTGCAAAGGTCAATGCACTCATCACAAATGTAAACGCCAGGCCCTGCAATTAATTTTTTAACTTCTCGTTGAGTTTTTCCGCAAAAGCTACATCGTAAAGTGCCGAAGGTTTCGCTGCGGTTCATGGGTTACCTCTTTTGCTTGCTTTTCTAAAGTCGACCACATGGTCAACGAGTCCAAACTCTTTGGATTCTTGGGCCGTCATAAAGTTATCACGATCCATAGCTTTAGTTAAAAAATCAAATGATTTTTGTGTATGTGTTTCATAGATTCGAGTCAATTTTTCTTTGGTTCGAATCATTTCTTTAGCTTGAATTTCAATGTCACTCGCTTGACCACTGAGTCCACCTTGAATGAGGGGTTGATGGACCATGACGCGAGAGTTGGGCATAATATATCTTTTTCCGTGGGTTCCGGCGGCAAGGAGTAGTGATCCCATGCTGGCAGCCATTCCGATGCAATAGGTAGCGACATCACATTTTACGAATTGCATTAAATCGTAAATACCGAGTCCCGCACTAACGCTTCCACCAGGAGAATTTATATAAAGGTGAATATCCTTTTCCGGGTTATCAACTTCTAGAAAAAGTATCTGTGCCATAATACTGTTAGCAACGTCGTCAGTAACGGGGCTACCCAGTATGATAATTCGATCTTTAAGAAGACGAGAATAAATATCGTAACTTCTTTCACCTCGCGATGACTGTTCGATGACGTATGGAATGAGTGCCACTCAAACTCCCTTGGTTTAAATTTGCTTCTAAGCTAATTGCTCATTAGTCATACATATTTACACATGACTTTTTTTCTTTTCGGTTTTTATCGCAAACACTTTAGAAAACAAACATAAAACAAATAGAATTTAGGCCTTGGATCTGATGGGATTTCATTTTTGCCTTTTTAGTTTTTTTGCTGCCTCGTTCCTTTTTGTTTAGAACCCTTTACGATCTTGCCTTTTGTGGAAATACGCTCTTAAAGTCACATAAATCCAAACGGACTTTAGCTCCATAGTAGATGCACTTATTTCAATCAATTGGTTAACAGTGCGCAACAAACTTGAGGAAAGGGAAAAATATGAAAATCGAATTACAACAAAGCTTAAAGCCTCAATCTGACACATCGACTTTAGTTCTATTTGTAACTCAACCTAAGACCGAGGACTCCGAGACGAACAAAACGCCTCGTTGCGCAAATTTGCCACAGGACCTCAAGAAGTTGTTTCATGGAGCTATAGAGGAAAAAGCATTAACGGGAGCCATTGGTGAAACTCTATTCTGTCGTAATGCATCGGCAGCGGGCTTTAAACACGCTCTGTTTATATCCTTGGGGGCGTGGAATAGCGAAGAGCATGAAGTAATAAGATTAGCTGGTGGGTATTTAGAAACTGCTCTTGGAGCTAATAAAATTAATTCGTGTGTAGTTGATTTTGATTCCCTTGGGACGTCTGCTCATCAACCAGAACTCCTCCAAGCGTTGGCAGAAGGGCTGATGCTGGCCTCCTATCGTTTTGATGAATTAATGTCTGCCAAAAAAGATAAATTAAAAGAAACTAAAGTGAATATTGCGGTTTCATCCGTTACTAGCTCTTTCAAAGAAGCATTACAAAATGCAAAAGTAATCGCTGAGACAGTTTGTTTTTCTCGTCGACTAGGGGATATGCCTGGCAATTTAATGACTCCAACAATATTAGCTGAAGAAGCTAAGCGTGGAGCTAAAGGTTTAAAAATTAAAGTTACAGTTTGGGATAAAGCGCGCATTAAAAAAGAACGTATGGGTGGATTGTTGTGCGTGGCTCAAGGGAGTGATCAGGAACCACGTTTTATTCAGATGGAATATAATGGTGGAAAAGCATCTCAAAAGCCCTTGGTTTTTGTAGGAAAGGGTTTAACGTTTGACTCCGGCGGGATCAGTATAAAACCCTCAGCAAGTATGGAAGAAATGAAATACGATATGTGTGGGGGCGCAAATGTCATTGGAACAATTTTAGCGATTGCAAAATTAAAATTAAAAGTAAACGTTGTTGGTTTAGTTCCTGCCACTGAAAATTTACCTGGGCCGTCTGCAGTGAAGCCAGGAGATATTATTTTTGGAAGAAATGGAAAATCCTACGAAGTAAATAATACCGATGCGGAAGGGCGTTTAATCCTCTCGGATGCTCTTTGTATTGCGTCTGAGTTAAAACCTCAGTTTATTGTCGATGCAGCAACTCTCACTGGCGCTATGCAGGTGGCATTAGGTAATATTCATACGGGTTATTTTACTAAAAATAATGATTTAAAAAATAAAATTGAAAGTGCAGCAAAAGCTTCCGGTGAGTTAGTTTGGCAAATGCCTCTTTGTGATTTTCATACAAAAGATATGAAAGGGACCTATGCTGATTTATCCAATCTTTCAACAGGAAAAGGTGCGGGAAGTGCTACGGCAGCGGCATTTTTAGAGCAATTTGTTGATAGCAAAATTCCATGGGCACATTTCGATATTGCTGGAACTGGTTGGTCTACTGGAAACCGTTTTTCATACAACCCTAAAAAGGGTGCTAGCGGAGCGATGATTAGAACTTTTGTGTCATTAGCTAAACAATTCGAATAATATATATGCAGAGGAAGAGATGTCCTAGCCTGTTTTTTTACTGAGTAAAGCGCCATTTCTTCCGTTTCGTTTAACTTCATAGAGGGCTTCGTCAGCAGAAGAGATGAGTGCCGTCGCTGTTTTTCCATGTTTTGGAAAGATGCTAAGCCCGATACTACCGGTTATTTTGAGGGGTTTTTCCTTATTCGGAACTGGTATAACTAAGTTTTCAATGGCCTCTCGAAGTCGTTCTCCAACCAAATAAATGCTAGACTCCTCAATGTCAGGAAGAATAATAGCAAACTCCTCGCCACCGTAGCGAGCGGGGACGTCAGTAGAACGACAAAAGTCTTTTAAGCACTGAGCTGTTACTTTTAAAACGATATCTCCGACAAGATGTCCATAGGTATCATTTACTTTTTTGAAATAATCCAAATCTAAAAGGAGTAATCCAAAAGTTCCTTTTCGTTCACTGTGTTCGCGTATTTCATTTTCTAAACGAACTTTAAAATACCGAGGATTGTAAAGATCGGTGAGTTCATCAGTCATCGCCTTTTTAAAGAGTTCCCGATTATCGAGAGAGAAGCTCAGTGGTTCACAAATAGTCTCAAGAAGATTTTCGTCATCATAGGTAAACTCAACGCTCTTGGCAAAGACGAAGAACTTTTTGCGATCAGAATCATCCAAGTAGCGAAAGCTTAGCCAATGATAGTCACCGATTCGTTGGTAAGATAAATCATTAGTATCGAGGTTTCCTTTAATACTTTCAGCGATATCCCGAATATCTTTCTGTGGGAGTCCGCCCTTGTCTGTATACGACATAAGTTGTAAAGGAGTATTACTCTCTTCTTGTTTAAAATATAAGGCCAAATCCAATTTTAGAATTCCAGAGAGATGGGAAAATAAATTTCTAAGCATAACCAATGGATCATCAAAGGTTGTGGTTCTTTCGAGAACATCTCGAATTAAAGAGATTTGGAATAAGTGTTGATCCAAAGCTTTAATCGTTTCTTCTTTTCGTGTTAGTTCTTCATGATATTTACGGCTTAATACATCTTCGAGCGAGACATCCTTAAAATAAAGCAACACATGGTAGTCACCATTTTCATCACGGAGACTTTTCCAGGTGATTTGCATTCTTCCATCTTTATTCCTTGTGCGAAATAACGACTCTCTTACGGGGGATTCAAGTATAGCTTTTGTCCCCAGTTTTAGTTTTTCCCAATCAAAATCATCAATTTGTATTAGATCAGAAAGGCTTTTTTTGCGAATGGAAGCCAGTGAAGTTTCATCGACTAAATTGGCAAAACTTGAATTAAAATAAACAGGTCTGAAGTCTGCATTGATGATGCAGACTGAATCAACGAAGTTGTCAAATATGTCAGGTTTAACTTCAAACTTCACAATCGAGATCCTTTTTTAAAAAAAGTTAAAATAATAAACTACATCAAATTAAAACTTCAAACTTCATCCTGTACTACTAAGCAGAGGTATCCCCGTTTTTGAACTATTAGAGCTAAGCCAATCCATGACATCTGAGTTTAGCTCACTTACATAGGGAACACTTATGCAAAACTGAGTAAAAGTTGAAGAAGAATTGGAGCTTAACTCTAAAACCCCACCCATTTCTTGGGCCACTTTATTTAATTTAAAAAGATTAATTTCATCTTCAAAAACTTCAGAGTTCTCATCTAAGTTAAATTTAAATAATTTATCAATCTCAACCATAAAATTAATAAATAAACTGTTTTCACTTCCTCTTTTTCCTAAATCCAAGGTAATGTTAATTCTATTGACCTGAAGATTGGAATTCTTTTTAGATACAATAATAGAATTGAATGTGATACCTAACTCTTCGAAGAGCAATGAGTAAAACTCAGGAATAGTTCGAATTTTTTTATAGTCGATAACATTAAAATCAATGGATCTATCCAGAGAAAGGGACTGAGAGTACATTCGCGCTTCGATGGGTGCAAATAAACTTGAAAGTGGAACTGCGACTATTTCATCAACATAGTATTTTAATAAGTCAGTGAGACCCATTCTTAATAGTTCAGCACAAAATTTATAAATACTTTCAACGGGAATTTCTTTAGTAATGGCTGTTTTATTATCAAAGATAAAAACATGTCGATATTTATTTAAAAACTCAGTGAGAGATTCAAAAATTTCTTGTCCAATGAGGTGAATTAAATTCTCTCCGTCTTGAGAGTTTGATGAAACATCAAAAAAAGTAATTATTTCATCTTCAGCTTGATGTAGCTTGTACCCTAATGAGTACATGCAATTCGAATTCAAATCTTTTTTAAGAGAATTGAGTTCTTTTGCTAAATTAATAGCTTGGATGCGGAAATCTGAGGAGTTATTAAAAGTCCAAGATTTAAGTGTGTCTGTAGTTTCTCTGGTTCTTTGAATGAGTTTGATAAAGCTAGGCTTATTATTTAGATATTTAATAATCATATCTGTAAATAATTTTTGCTCACCAAGTTCTTTGGCGACAATATTTTCAGCTGTAGGATCAATAATAACCATAGCGATTTCAGTAATTTTGTTTGTTTCAGGGTTACGAATTGGTTTAAATTTAACTTTTACGTGCTTATTGGAATTTTTTAATTTAAATCCTGTAGGAGCTAATTTAGCGAGTTCATCGAAAGAGAGAACTTCCATAAAAATCATATTAAGCCAATCTTCAAAGGATTCTCTGCTTTCCTCTGGAAGATCAATAATATCAGCCAAGTGCTCGCCAGAAGGGCTTTACTAAATGTTTTTTTGGCTTGATGAGAAATAAACGAACCGCATCGTCCGTCTCTGTTGATAATTATATAACCGTCATCAAGACTGTTAATTAGACCCGTAAGAATACGGTTCATATTTTGCGAATTTTCGATGAGTTCTTGATTTTCTTTTCTGACACCTTCAATATTTTGATTTGCTAGATCAATCATGCGTTCGTACTGAGAGTTTGATTCATTGATTGAAGAAATGTAATTGTTGAGTTGTGTTAGTCGTTCGGTCCAGGCTTCAGGTTTAGACGGAGACTTACCCGCTTTTAATTCAGATATGAATTCATTTAACTCGCTTTTAAAAGTATCGTTAGCAAAACGATTGTTAAATTTTTTTAAAATACTTTTGTAATTCATGAATCCTATCCTAAGCTGTAAATCCTTTATGTTTATTCTATATTCTACTTTCTACTTGTGAATAACCAGTTCAACAATGGCTTCTTCACCGTCGAGATCATATTTCATGACTAGTTTTTGGCCGCTGAGTGCGCTGACCACAGTATGATTGTCTCCAATAATTACGACCGGTAAACACATTTGATAATGATAACCTTGGAGGTTTAAATCTTCTTTTGCAATACCGTGAATCACGTTTGAGAGCTCTGCAACACCACCGATCACTCGATTATCAAGAGATGTAAGCTCTTCACCGTAGATTTTACTTAACAGTTTTAAAATCGTATCTTGTTGAAAACGAATAGCTAAAGTTCCTTCAACGGATTCCTGGATGAAAGCAATGATTCCAGAAATTTCAAAACGTTCTCTTGAGCTTTTGTCTCTCTGTTCGGAGCTTTTAAGCACTGGCATAAAACCCATAAAAGAACTAAAAGTTTCTTTTATAGCTTTATCGATAATATCCACCATTTGCTGATCTAGAGTAAGCTGGGGATCCGTTTTTTTAGCTGCTGCACTCATATATTACCTCTTAAAGTTTAGGCTGCAGTAGTCGTTGATGATAAAATTCTCTCGATTTTGCTTGAAAGTTGGCGAGGAGAAAAGGGCTTAATCACATAATCAGAAACCCCTGCCTTTAATGCAGTAACAACGCTTTTTTGCTCTCGCTCTGCAGTAATCATAATAAAGGGTAAATTTTTTAATCCCTCATCAGATTTGCATTTTTGAACTACTTCAATACCAGTCATTTTGGGCATGTTCCAATCAAGAAATACTAAGTCGAAAGGTTGACCTGATTCTTTTGCTTTATTAATTTTTTCTAGAGCATCTATTCCATCAACAGCTTCTGTTAAATCAGTGTATCCCAATTGTTTCAATGCCTGTTTTAGCAGAGAGCGAATCATTTCAAAATCATCAACCAATAGAATTCTAAGTTGCTTACTCATTGTTACTGTCCTCCAAATTTTCAAATTACCTTACAAAGTATCCCCTTTGACCTTATGAAGATAATTATTCTTCACAATCTCTGTCGGTAAGTTTTTTATTTACCTAAATAGGATTTGGTTATTTTATTCAATATGTGTTAATGATACGGTCCTGTTTCATAATGATACTTGATTCAGCTACTAATAGCATTATTTGAATGTTCCATATATTCTATTTCTATATAAAAGAGGGGCATCTTATGACTAACATCCAACTCAAGTTTATTATTTTTGGACTTTTAATTTGTTCTAATCTTATTTCATTTACAGCCTTTGCTCAAAAGGACCCGGCCATTGATAATGCTATGAAGGAAACTCAAGATTTACTTAAAAACAAATCTCAAAGAGATGAAGTATTAAAAAATGATGCTAAAGCCAGAGATGCTGATAATAAAGTCAATGCCGTCACGGGTGGGGATCAGGCCCAAAGTCAAAAGTTATACGATATCTCCGCTGATATTATGCCAGCGCTCATGAAAACTGTTGGTAATGATCCTGTCAAGGCGATGGAGTTATTGCAAAAAGCTCAGGCTGATCCTGAGTCCTTTTATAAAAGTATGCCTGAAGATATTAGGCAGAAAATTCGAGGAGTTGCTAGTGATATTGAGGCCAAAGGCGGGTCTAAAAAGCAGCCTTAAAATTAAATTTCCGACATTTTAAGTTATCATTTCGATTAACATTAATTGTTAAATTTTAATGACACTTGTTTATTCTTCTTGCATTCAATTGAGAACAGTTGCAAATCTCTTCCTACAAAAATGCGGGTCTATTCAGATTCTGCTGAAAAAAAGAGTCTAGTGAATAAACACAGTAACCAATTAAAAGTAAGGAAGAGGAAGACTATGATTCAGTTATTAAAATCATCACTTTTTTTATTATTAACACTTTCACTGAATCAGGCTTTTGGGCAAGTTCTCCTGCCACTTAAAGCCGCGGAACTGGCTTGTCACAGAATTGATCGGCTGGTTGTTCAAAATAAAATTGATAAAAATTTTTTAAATAAATTTGAAAAAATGGATTTTATAAAATTGGCGGCGAATGATCCCAGCGGTGCTCGTTATCTGGTTGTTGCGTCACAAACTTTGCCCCAAGAAGGAACTCCATTGAGTGTATCAATTTACTTAGATGTTAGCGGTAAAGTTTTAAATTATAATGTCAACAGTGGTGGTGTTGCTGGACCCGATGTTCAATGGACAGGAAAAGATCCAATCACCTTAACTGAAGTTAGTTTGCATCATTTATTAGATGAGTATGAATCTAATAGTGCCTTACGTCCGTTTGCAGAAAATTTCCAAACTTTAACCATCGCCCAAAAAGAAATAAATGGAAAAATTGTTGCAGTTGTTACATTAACTTCTATCACAACGACAAATAAACTAAATATTTTATTAGATTTAAATGGAGCATATTTAAGTGAGGAAGTAGTTCCATAAGAACACTCAGTTTTCTCCTTTTGCTTTCCTTGTTGTTGTCGCAAATAATTTCTTGTGAGTATACACTTTGGAAGAAAGGAGATAGTGCCGTTGGCAATATTCCCCGCCTCAGTAGGAAGGAACAAGCCAGCTTAAGTTTTCAAAAAGTTAATCAACTTGTACTCGATCCATATTGTTTATCTTGTCATAATAAAGGGCAGTTTCCTCTAACCAATTATCGTGAGGTTTACTCTCAACTAAGTGGTATTTATACCACCGTCTTTGAGAAAGGATCGATGCCAAAAAATAAAACGTTACCGCTTCCGTTACGGAGTTTATTGCTTTCTTGGATTGAGGCGGGCGCTCCAGAAGTTGCGTCTGTGGAGCCCACAGAACCTACTTTACCGCCTCCTCCGCTTCAGCCCACTTACTCTAGTATTAATTCCCGGATTTTTAATAAATATTGCAGCGACTGTCATGATCCACAGGCAAAAGGTTGCCAAGAGATACTTTCGAAAACTTTGGAAGTGGATTCGAGTTTGAATTCTAAAGAATCAAAGGGGCATAACAAAGAATCTTGCCGTTTGGAATTAGGAATTTACGATCAATTACTCAATGGTCCAGAGGAGTCAGCAAAAGAGTTTGTAATTCCTGGGGATCCAGATAATAGCCAGCTAATCATTTCAATTGAGAGAACCGATGGCAAAAATCAAATGCCTCCTCCTGAGCAAGGATATAGTCCACTAAGTGATGAAGAAAAAAAGGTAATTAGAGAGTGGATAACACGGGGGGCTTTAAACAATTAGTTTAAAGTTAGTATAGGAATGGCTCATAAAAAGATTTTTAAAGTTTCAACGTCTATCTTTAATAAAGAGTACATTGTATTAGTACTTATATTATTTTTATTACCAGCAAACACTTTCGGTTTTCCAGAAACGATCCGGCACGGTTATCTTAGTTGTGCCACTTGCCACTACAGTCCGACAGGATCTGGATTACTTACTGCATATGGCAAAACAATGTCTCAAGAATTATATAACTCTTTTAAAAATAATAAGAATGAAATCCCGCTTGAGGAAGAGCCACCTTGGTGGCAAGTGGGTGCTCAATTTAGAATGATGCAGTTACTGACTGATACTCCCAGTATACAAAGGGCTCGATTGTTCCCCATGCAGACGGAAGTTATGGCGGCGTTGAGCAAACAAAAACTATCTATAGTATTTTCAGAAGCACTTTGGAGGCCAATAGACGCAGAAAATAAAAGGCTTAAGCTTTATAATCGTAATTTATATGGAACCTATCAGTTTAACGATAATTGGATCTTGCGAATTGGTAAGTTTAAAATGGGTTATGGATTAGGACTTCCGGATCATACTGTGCTCACCCAGCAAGGACTCGGCTGGTCTTTTTTTCATGAAACAAATAATGGAGAACTCATGTTTAATACGGATAATGTTGTTATTGTAGCAACATTAATTTCTCCTTCTCGTTTGATTGTTTCAGATAATGTCATTAAGGGGTATGCTGTCAGTTTTGATCAGTTATTAAAATCGAAAAATAAACTGGGTTTTAATGTAGGGCGTTTTTGGAGAGATGGAGTTGAGGAATTTCAACAAAATATTCATGCTATTGTATCATTGACTGATTATTCATTTATCCAAAGTGAATTGGGACTACGGCAAATTCGGGATAAAAATAAATCAGATCCCTCAGCTTTTTTAATTCGCTATTCCTTTGTGCCTGATTCTAGTTTGAGACCCTATTTGCAATTTGAACAAGGGTTTGAAAGCTTTATTAGAAAAACAAATGCAAATAATTATTATTTAGGCACGGAATGGTTCCCGATTAATTATTTTGATTTACAATTATATTTAGGACTTGAGAAGCAAGCGGGTGACGAGGATAAAAAAGTAGTTAACTTGCAAGGCCACTTTTACTTCTAGTTGATTTTGCCAATGGGTGATGATTTTCGATCGTTCGAGATAATTGGTCCATACTTAAATGAGTATACTTCTCGGTAGAAGTTAGGCTAGCGTGTCCTAGGAGTTCTTGTAGTGCACGTAAGTTAACTCCTGATGAAATGAGATGGGTGGCAAAGCTGTGTCTAAGAGCATGGGGGTTCAGTGGACTTTGAAGACCAGCAGCCTTACCGAGGGCTCTAATCCAGTCAAACGCACGACGAGTGGAAAGCGGTTTTTCTCCCCAAATAGAGTCACTGTTTTTTGGTAGTCTTAGGAGACTTTGAATAACCAATTTGGGAACAATAACGATGCGTTCCTTATTTCCTTTACCATGAATGAGAATTTCAGAGGATGTCAGTCGAATATCCTTCCACCTTATATTGCAAGCTTCAAAAACGCGAAGTCCTCCTCCATAAAGTAATGAAAGCAGTGCTATATATTGAGCGTTCTTTTCTTCAGGTAATTTTAGCTTATCAATATTTTGAAATAAAGAAAGTGCTTCATCGACAGAAATGAAATGGGGAATTTTTTTTGGCACTTTAGGAGATTCAATTTTATGGCTAAGGGGAGATGGGATATAACGTTTATCATAGAGCCAATTAAAAAATGATTTTAGGGTGGCAGATTTTCTTTGTTTGCTTGATAAATCAAGATGAGTCCAAGAGACTTGAGCTTCTTTTGCTAACTTAAGTAAATAAACATCGTTTATTAATTGATGATTAGGTAGTTCTGGCGGCTTACAGGCTTTGTCTTTATCTAAAGTAAATAAAAATACTTGTTCCAAATCTTTTTTGTAGGCTCTTAAAGTATGAACACTAAAGTGACCAATTTCGTCCATCTCCTTTAAAAAAAGAACAATTAATGTCACTATTGCATCTAAACTCATATTATTTAGTTTAGCTTTCGAGAAAATTTTATACAGTAGAAGTTTTAAGTTGAAAAAATTCTATACATTAGGGTATAAGTTTTACTACGCCAATGCAGTGCGTCCAATTGTAAGTGCAATATAAACAAAAAAGGTAGGTTGTATGTCTACAGTTTTGCCCCCAGTGCCTTCCCCCATGTTACCAGGCTCACAAAATCCATATCAGTCATATTGGAATCCAGCTCAAGGTCAGAGAGTCATTGAATCAAAAGCAATGGTTTTCACCTCTGAATCGATGTCCACGCTAATGAAAACAGTCGACAAGGTTGCAAGCTCAACAGCGGCAATTCTTGTTTTAGGAGAGTCTGGAACAGGAAAAGAGTTGATGGCTCATGCTATTCATGAGCGCAGCCCTCGTCGCAACAAGCCCTTTGTGGCAATTAATTGTGGCGCATTACAAGAGGCACTTTTAGAAAGTGAACTTTTTGGACACGAAAAAGGATCATTTACAGGAGCCTATAATAGAAAAGTTGGTTTAGCAGAAATGGCCAATGGCGGAACTTTATTTTTAGATGAGATTGGTGAGCTCACCCCCGGTATACAAGCGAAGCTTTTGAGATTTTTGCAAGAAGGTGAACTTTATCGAGTTGGTGGTAAAGAGCCAATTCGTGTTGATGTACGAATTATAAGTGCTACGAATAGAAATATAGAAAAAGAAGTAAGCCAAGGAAGCTTTCGAGAAGATTTGTTTTATAGAATCAATACCATTGTTTTACAAACGCCAGCTCTTCGAACTCGACGTGAAGATATTCCAGTTTTAGTGAGTCACTTCTTAAATCATGGCTCTCAGGCCTACCTTGGTCGAGGTCGCCAAGTTAATGAAGATGCCATGAAATTGCTTTGCGCTTATGACTGGCCAGGAAATATTCGCGAGCTTCAAAATATTTGTGAACGATTACAAATTCTTTGTGATGGTCATACGATTATGCCAAATGATTTGCCTGAGCAAATTAAAATGCCACAGCAGAAACAACTATTAACTACGTATGATGCAAAAATGACTCTCTATGAATTAGAGCGAATTTATATTTTGAAAGCCTTGGCGCATTTTCAAGGTAATAAGACTCAAGCGGCTAATGCCTTGGGAATCACGATTAAAACACTCTACAACAAACTTCATGAGTACGGTGAGTTTGATAAGTTTGCTATTTATCCTAAAGATGGAAAAATTGAGGGTTAAGATAATTGCCAATGGGGACTTTAGTCTAATGTATTTTCACTCTTAAGGTAGAATACACCTACAATTTGATAGCAAAAGACGGAAAATAAAAAAGCCAGAACAAGATCTTGTTCTGGCTTTTTTATTTCCTGGTGCTAGGTCTGGATTTAGAAATTAATTTTACAGAAGTATGCTAAGACTTTAATCTTAAGTTATGAAAAATAATTTTACAATTTTTATAATTTTAAATCTTTACTACTTTAGTTTGTTTGCTCAAGTACCGGTAGCTCCAGAAAAAGAAAATCCAAAATCATCACAAGAGTTTGTAGAAGAACAAGAAATTTTGAATCATGAAGTCAAATTAGAAGTTGGAGATAATGTAAGTAAAGTCTTTAGGGATATGGTCGTTGTTCAAAGAAAAGCAAAAAACAAAGCAAAACATATTTTGTTTAATTCTAACCTTGGAATTGACTTCTCCGATGGACCAGCAACCCTTTACACGATGAACTTAAACTTTGGCTATGCTCCGTCTGACTTTTGGGAGTTTTATATAAACTATGCTCCTGGATTCATTGTCCAAGAAAGAAAAATCGTAAAGATGCTTGGAGATCAAGAAATATATGATAGTGCTGGCCAGAAGAAAAAATTTGTAATCAATTACGCTAAACCAAAATCTCAAATCGGTGCTGAAATACTATGGGCTCCAGCCTATGGAAAAGATAGTTGGGGACCCTATACAATGTTTCGGAGTGATACATTTTTTAAAATTGGTTACTATCAAATGGATTTTCCGGAGGAGAAAAAGAAGGGTGCTCGATATGCATTAATGGGAGGTAAAACTTATTTTGCAGCTAAATATTTTAACGTGAGACTAGCTGCGGGTTTACATCATATGCAAACATTTGTTGGATTTACGGATAAAGAAAAGGAAAAGTTTAATGAAATTTTATTTATTGAAGCCGGTTTGGTTTTCTATTTATAGGGGGAAATGTTAATGGCAAATTTAGAAATCTTATTAAAAGAGGGCGGGGTTACTGCATGGATTATTTTACTGGCCGGATTGTTGCTTGTTGTCGTAGCTATCGAGCGGGCCTACATTTTATATTTTAAATATTCAATAGATGTTGATCAGGCTATCCAAAAAGTAAGAACTTTTATTCTAAAAAAATCTTATACAGAGGCCTTGCAAATCTGTAATATGGTGAGTGATTCACCGGAATTAAATGTTGCTAAGACAGGACTATTAGCTGCTGAACATGGAAGAGAAGCTATGAAGTCGGCATTAGGTGGTGCTGTGTTAGAAGTAACAAAAAACTGTGAAAGACGCGTTTCAATTATTGCCTTAATAGCTGGAATCTCCACATTGTTGGGATTACTAGGAACTATATCGGGATTAATTAAAACTTTCCAAGCCCTAGCAGAAGCTGATCCTTCCAAAAAAGGTGAAATTCTCGGTTTAGGAATTTCAGAAGCTATGTATGCAACAGCGGCGGGTCTTATGTTAGGGATTACAGCAATGGTTATTCATTCGATTTGTGTTTCAAAGGGAGAAGAGATTGTCGCTAACGCTCAAGATCTTGGATACAAATTAGTAACTTGGGTTGAGCAATCTGAAAGAGCCGCAGTTAATGACTGATTTTGAGTTTCCAAAAAGGCCAAAAAAAACAATCAGCGATCTTAACGTCGTTCCGATTTTGGATATGTTTGTTTCTATTGTCTTTTTTCTGATCCTTTCGGCTTCAATGGTCGGCATGACTAAAATAGTATTGCCGCCCTCCTCGACCTCCTCTATTGAAAGCGGCTCTACAAAGATTCCCATAAATGCAAAGTTAATGGTGCTATCAGATTCGCATACTGAAAACTCAATAAAGGTTGTTTTAAAATGGGGCGGACAAAAGCCTGGAACAGACTCGATAAATTTTAAAGAAGATGTTTTTAAAAACTCACATAAAATAGTTGATGATATAAAAGCTATGACGAAAAAGTTTAAAGATCAATATCCTGAAGAAAAGACTATTCAGATAGGTATGCAGTCAGCAATTCCATATCAGTGGCTCATTTCAGCAATGGATGGCGTGCGTGAAATATTACCAGATATGGTCCTGATTTCATATCAATTAGCGGATACAATAACGGAGAAATAATGAGTTCATCAGTTGGTGGCGGTAAAAGTAAAATTTTAATTTTAAATCTCACTTCGATGATTGATATTTGTGCGATACTTATTATTTTCTTAGTAATGGGTACAGTAATTGGTCAAGAAGATATAATTATTCCTAAAGAGTTTAAGTTGCCAAAAAGTATAAATAAAGAAACTTTAGAAAATGCACCGCAAGTGATGATTTATAATAATGAAGTAGAGCTTAAATTTTTAAAAAAATCCATTCCAGTTGAGGTTTTACTTCGAAAAGATGAGAATAATTCTAAAATCATTTTAGAAGAAATTAAAAATTATATTTCAGCTATGCCTCAAAAATCAAAATCCTCAGGAGTTCTTTTAAATATGGTAGCCGACGGAAGGACTCCATATAGCGTAGTGTACGACCTAAGTAAGTTTTTTAGACAAAGCGGTTTTCAGAGTATTCTATTTGTAGCTGAAGGTAATTAACTTTTTAATGTTGGAGATGAAAATGTTAATAAAAATTTTTCAAAAAACTCCACATAAGAGTTGTTTAGTATCAATCTTAAGTTTTGTTACGTTATTGGTCGCACAAAACGCAAATGGCGCAATTGTTGATGGTTCTCGAAGCGGTAAAATTACTATTAAAGAATTAATAGAAAATTTTCAAGAAAATGCCAAATATTTTGATCCACTTTCGATGAGGATTGCAGTTAAAAAAATTGCTAAAAAACAGTTGTCATACAAATTGTGGTCAGATGTAAGAAAATACTTAATGTATAATCCGCGAGTTGGTTACGACTTAATTTATAAGTGGGAAAGAATAAGACCATTAGAGCCAAAAATCAGCGAAAAAGAATTTAATATAAATGATCAATTTGAAAAAGCAGATCAGCTTTCGCTTAATGAAAAATATAATGAAGCTTTTAAAATTTATCAAAGTATTGCTTTATTTCTTAAAGGAGAAATAAAAAGAGGGCGTAGTGAGAATTTATTTCTTTATTCAGTAGCTGTGCAATCCATGGGAAGAACATTATTTGGGGCTAGTAGGTTTAATGAAGCATTGGAAGTTTACAGTTGGATTCCAAAAAATTATCCACGCATAAAACAAGTATTGTTTGAGAAAATGTGGGCAGGGTTTAGGGCTGGTCGTATTGATATTGCTTTAGGTGCTATTGCTTCACAAGAATCGTCTTATTTTTCAAACTATCTGGAGCCTGAATCATACTTGATTAAGGTTTATATATTTAAAAAATTGTGTCGTGACGAAGATTTAAAAGATTTAAGAAAGACACTGAACTTAATCAAATTGTTGGTTGAAAAAAAGGATGCAAAGTTTTATCGCAATTGGACTAAAACAGATATCGAAGTACTATCACTCTCAAGTTTAGTTTCTTTAAATTCAAAGAATAATATAATGCCTGAAATTTCAAAAGAAGAACGTGATTTAGAAAAGACGAGTATCAAAAATATTTTAAACAAAAGATATGAAATAGACCTTGCACGCTATAAAAAAGATCTCGAAGCTGCAATTGCCTATTCTAACATAGCGCTAGGATCTAAAGACTTTAATTTTGTTAAACACGAAGATATAAATCATGATGATTTGATGTCCAAAGGTGATGAAGTTTGGGCAGTAAATGATGCCGAAGATTGGGTTGATGAAATTGGTGGTCATCTTTTTATAGGAGATAGCTTATGTGTCAAAACAGCGTCACCAATAAAAAAATAAGCACAGTGTTCATTAGTGGTCTGGCAGGTAAACTTTTTATTTTCTTAACTTTTTTATCAATTGTTGCTGTTGCTGAGTCTAATCGCTTTGTTAATGATAAAAACATGAATCACAAAACAAGTAAAAAGGCAAAAAGATATGGAGACTCTTTCTTTTCATCAACTATTGAAAGTAAGCCACACACTGAAAAGGAATTAAACTTAATCTTATCTGGACTAAACTCATTGTTACCAGTGGAAAAGTCTCAATTAAAAAAAAATGAAATATTAATATCTAAGTCAATCACACTGCTTTCATTAGGTAAACATTATTACCTTAACGAAAAGCTTCCGAATGCAAAACAAAAAAAGGAAAATTATTTGAAATTGGCAATGAACGCAGCCAATGAGGCCAGTAACAATCAGCAATCAAGTAATTCCCAAAGGGCAAAGGCATTTCATATTTATGGTATGGCATCACTTTATTTTGAAAATGAATTGAAGGCTGTTGATTACTTTGAACAATCAACTAAAGCCGATCCAAAGTCATCATTGACACCACGATTATCTGTTTTTATTGGTGAATATTATTTTGATCATGAAAAATATGAAATAGCCCTTCCTTATTACAGCCAATATTTTAACCGACTCAATAAAGAAGAAATGTCCTTAGCTCTTTATAAATCGGCATGGTGCTATTTTAATCTTAAACAATATGAAAATGCCGAAAAAGCCTTTATTAAAATTGCAGGCAAAAGCTGGGCCGGAGATTTTGGTAAAGACGCTATTCGAGATTTAGCTCAGGTGGTGGCTTCATATAAAAAGGAAACAGAGATCATTGAAGTTGGGGTTAACTTTTTTTCTACAAATCAACCAGAGGTATTAATAGAATTTTATACTAATTGTTATATGATTATGCTGAGCCAAAACGGCAACCTTGAATTGAACTCTCTCTATAATGAAATTCAACGTTTAGAAAAAAGGCCAGATAAGAAAGTTACACTGGCGATCAGAAAGCTTTCTGTCCATCAAAAGGGTTATGCCTCCTTACAGGTTTTTAAGGATATAAATGAAATAGATTCTATAATGACCAGTTTGAGGATTAAACCAGAGTTAGAAGTATTTAAGTATTTTGCTACTGATCTAGAAGTTGAGCTTCAGCGTTCTATTTCATCGTATGTCGATACTATTTCTAAGAAAATCAAAACTCCTGAAGCTCTTGCTGGAGTTGAGTTGGCAAATAAATTACAAAGACTGCTGTGGTATCATGTTGCGTGGTTTCCGACTTCGCCTAAAATTAGTCAGACCTATATGTTAGTGTTAGACAATTGTCTTTATTTGAAGGATTCAGAATGTTCATTAAAAATAAGTAAATTGATTTTAAGGCAAGCGAATTTAAAGTCAGTATGGCCAAGGGCTCGAGTGGAAATTGTATTAGCTCTAGAACATTTAGCAACTAAAGATCAAAAGTATCAGTTAGAATTTGAAAAAGAATTAAAAAATTATGTAGACACTCAAGTGAAAGAGAAAGACTGGCTTCCATTCACAAAAAAACTTACATCAATTTATATTGCAGGGAAAAAATTTGCTGAAGTTGAGCCCTACCTTATTCAGATCCTGAATAAAGAAAATAATAGTGAAAACCTTTATAGAAAAATATTCTGTCAATACAATTTGAAAAAGAACATAGAGGTTATCAAGCACCTGAAGCAAATTCCAACAAATGGTCAATACCAAAAGGAAATACAGTTTTTGATTCGAGAGTCCAGTTTAAATTTAGCTAAAGAATTCAATGATAAAAACGATTTTAATAATTATGAAAAATATTTATTTCAGTATTTAGGTTTGCAACCCGAGTCAGAAAAAGCCGATTTAGTTATGGCCGATTACTTACAAAAATTAGTTGTTAAACAAGATTTTATTAAAGTTATAAATTATTATTCAAAATTGACCTCCAACAAAAAATTCGAAGGTGTTTTAAGTAAGCCGTTTGAACAGCTTTTAATTAATTTGTTTTCCATGAATCGGTTTCAAGAGTCCTTTGAGCTTTTGAGCAAAGGGTCTTCTTTTGGACAATATAGAAACTTCGATTACTATTGGGTGCGTGCAATTATTGGATTGAATGGAACACTTTCATTAAAGGAATTTAAAGTATTATCTGTTTCACAGCCAGAATTTAGATTGAGTATACTTTCGCATGCGGCAGTGGCTCAACCAACTTTTGTTATAAACTATTTTAAGTCGTTTCCCCCTGTCAATGAGAATGAAAAAAAGGTTTGGTTGATTAGTATACAAATGAACTCTGGAGAAAGACAAATTGAGCTCAATAATTATGAGCAAAAATTCTTAAATTCAGTTGTGAGTAGCGAAATTAAACCACCTAATATCTTAAAATCGGAAAAATTGAGTAAACAAATTGAATTTCCTCAGCCTCAATGGTCCCAAACTCGCTTAGCTAAGGTGACGCCTGATGCAATGGACAGAATTAAAGCCGTTCGAAGTCAAATAGTAAGGGATATTAAAGGGCAGACTCCTTTTGTTCAAAAGCGTGTTCTATTAAATGGTATTAATATTGAAAAAAAGATGGCTTGGTTTTTTGACGAATCGCCGGTTCCAAAGGATTTAAGTAAAGAAGAAAGTAAAGAATATAAAACCCAAATGGAAAGTTTTGCGATAGAATATTACCAACAAATTGGTGAATATGAAAAAATGTTGTCAGCAATACTTTCGAAAGAAGTAGAGCAAGCAAGTTCTATTTTACCAATCCCCAAAAATATTGAATTGTGGATAAGAAATAAGACACCTTCTCTCATGTTAGTAGATTCAGAATATAAAAAAGGCAACCCGTTAAGGGCACTTCTTATTCTCGAGGCACAAAAAGAAATTGGAAAAATACATGCCGATGAATTTTATCGTTGGAGAGATTATATCATTTTAAGCAAATTCCCAAACAGTTTTGCGGCAGAATACTTGCAAGAGGAATTACTTACTTACAAACAAGCGGTAGTTATGAATGAATGGGGAAAAGTTGTTGGATACACCATCAGTGATCGTAGCACCGCTTCTGAGGAGAGAAAACATTGAAACACATAATAAATATAACATATTTATTAATGATATTGTTTACTTGTGATGCGTACTCGCAAAAAAATCAAAAGCCACAAAAAACACAGACAATTTTAGATTTTGATGCTGACGTGATTGAAGGTGAACGTAATGCTCCAAGTATTTTAGTACAAATGGACTTACAAGCGCCAAATTTAGACACACTCATTTTTATGAGAAAGAATTTTAATGATTTTCATTCTACAGATATGAAGAGAAAACCAAAATATAGAGGGCAATAGTAGCTGTGAAAATTTTAAGTATTGCATACAGAGATAAAGAAGTTTCCAGAACTCGAATCACTCAACCCTTGGTGCTCGTGGGGCGATCTCCGCTATGTGATGTCCTTTTGAGAGCTCCCGGTATTGGTTCTGTTCAATTTATTATGGAATGGATTGGAGAGGGAGAGTTTCAAGTTGATTTTTCATCTCGAGATGAGTGGGTTATCACAGAAGCGTTCAAACTACAAAATAACGATGAAAAAAAGCTTAAAGAATCAATAAAAGGCCAGGGGCAAATTTTTTATGAGAAATCTTTAAAAATAAATGATTATACATTTTCTTGGGTTGAAGATCGGCTGGTAGAGGCTGATCTAAGTCGGAAAATAATTAGTCAGCAATTAGCAGACAACGAAGAAAAAACAATTTATCCTAAAGGTAATTTACCATGTGTTTTAGAAGTCATTTCACTGAGTAATGACATTAATTCGGTTGTTGATGTTCAGCATTTCTCATTTCTTCAACCTAAGAGCTGGAACAATCCAGTTCTTACCCAGTTTTCTGCATTTCCACAGATAAATAACAAAGTTCGTTCTGCACATATAAGTTTACCAAAACAGGCAAAATCACAATTAATTCATCAGGTCCGTCGACAAGATGAATCTGAATTAGGTGAAGTTTCTCTCTATTTGCATGACGTTCTACATGTAGAGTCAAATGATCATGAGTATTATTTTCGTGTAGTTCCTAAAGTGATTGGTCCTTCTTCACGACGCTCAATTTGGTCTGATCCATTTTATATAATTTCTGTTTTTTGTGTAATCATTGGATCTTTCGGATTATATTTGATTTTTAGAAATGTTAAAAATGAAAAACAAGCTATAGTTATTCCTCCAAGAATTGCAAAAGTAGAAATTCTTGAACTGAAAGCGCCACCGCCACCAGAAAAAAATCGGCCTGAAACTCTCCCTCCTGAGCAGGAATTACCTCCAATCAAACTAGATGATCAACCGGAAGAAAAGAAAGTAGAAAATGAAAAGAAGAAAGAACCTAATGGAATGGTCAAAGATGCAGATAAAGAGGCTACTCAGAAGCCAGCTCCAAAAGTAATAGCAGAGATTTCTGATAAAAACTCTAAGCAAGTAAAGTCAACTTTAAGAGTCGTCGACAAAAATAAAGGGGGATTAGATATCCCCGTGCAAAAATCCCAAGTTAATAAAACGGGTTTGTTGGCGGTTTTGAAAAAAAATAAAAATGTTGGAATGGTCAAAGCCGATCAAATCATTCAAAACGGATTAATTGACGATACTGTTAGCGGAGACAAAAGTAATTTTGTTTTGCAGCAATCAGCAAGCGGCGTCGTCAATAATAAGTTTCAAAAAGCTGGTGACACATTAGCTGCCGCATCCACAAAAGTTAATATGAAAGATACCATCGGTAGTGGCTCTATTAACGCCAATAGAGGAAATGTATTAAAAGAAGGATTTAAGGCCAACTATGGAGTTTCTGGAGAGGGTGGAATGTCTGGCTCAGGAGAGTTTTCTAGTGGCTTAGAAGCACAGGTTGAAGGAGGGCTTGATCGAGCTTCCGTTCAGAGTGCAATAAGAGGATATAAATCTGAAATAAGAACTTGTTATGAACGAGCACTGCAAATTAAATCAGGTGTTGGAGGAAGAGTTTCTTATAAATTTCAAATTAAAGCTTCTGGCACAGTTGATTGGATCAACGTTTACAAAAACGATATAGAGTCCAACTCTTTAGTTAGTTGTGTAGAGTCTATCATAAAGAAGATAATGTTCCCGAAAGCAAAGAACGGTCAAAATACTATTGTGATTTATCCATTTCAATTTGAACGAAAAGGGATGGGAACCAAAAAATAAAATTAGCAAAATAACTCTGTTAATTTTTATTAAGAGGCTTTGGAGTTTTTATCTAAATCCTTGATCCACAGTGCTAATTGATCAATGATCGATGATGGTGCATCATGGAACGAAAAGAATTTTGCAACACAACGTTCTGTTAAATCAATATGAAATTTTAAATTGGTTTTAATTTTAGGAGAAGAAATATAAAGGCTGCATTGCTTTCCAATTAAGTCCTGGGGAATTTCATCTTCCAGGCTCACTCCTCCGAGTGAAATATCCTGAGTGAAGGTTCTAAATGTAATGGTTTCTGTTCGAATAATACAACGAAGTCGTGCAAAAATTCGTGGATGCTTTCTTTTTTGAATAAAAGTCTCATTACTACGAGTGATTGTGTTCTCTGGCTTGATTGGCTTAGGCTCAGACTTTAAATTTTGACTTTGAATATTTTCTGTGGCCCTTTGCATATTTTTCTTTAATAAATTATTATTTGAATTTGAATTTGAATTTGAAATAGAAGGTAGTGGTGGCACGGTTATCTTTGGCAAGGGTGGAGGTAAATCTTTTGCAGATTGATTCATTAGCTTCTGAATCTCATTTTTAATTTCAGGAACATCTTTGAAGCATTTCCAATCCCTCCATTCTGGCTGCCAAATAACTATGTCCTGTTCAGAAACGCCTGAGTCCAATGATTGTTGAATTTTTTCAATCAACAGAGTTAGGGATAAGTTGCTTTCAACTTGTTGATTTGATAGGTCTCCAAGACTCCATTGATTTTTCATATAAACCCCTGATGCAATTGCAATATACTTTTTCTGATCGGTTTTTTGAAGGATTTCATTAAAGATAGTTGTGTTGAAATTAACTAAGCATCTCAAAATGATTCATATTCAGATTTTGGAGTCTAAATCAAAAATTAGTTATTTAAAATTTCAAAGGCTCTCAGCTCATTTATTTTAATAGAGAGTTCTGTGTTAAGAGTCTCTAAAGTCTCTTGATTCCTTTTGAGACGTTCATTTTCGTGAACTTTTTCTTTCCATAAAATTCGTAGGGACTCCATTTGCTCATCCAAACGATCTGCAACTTCTTTTGTACGACTATACTGAGCTTCAGTTTCATGCAATCGAGCCACGAGACTTTCCTTTTCGGCTTCTAAACCTTGGGCGCGCGTTCTCCATTCATAAAATTGATTTTGGAGTTGTGAGTACTCATCATTATAGTTTTCTCGAAGTTCCTTATTTTCTCTTTCCGAAAATATAAGGCGATTTTCTAGAAAATCTTGTCGTTCCAAGCTTTTATCCAAAAGCGCAGCTTTTTTTCTTAACTCTAAATTAAGATCTTTGAGAGATTGAACTTCAATTTGCTGATCTTTGAGAGCTTGTTCAAATTGTGATATTAATTGTAGTTTCTCTTCTTCTATCTGCTTTACAGATTCTCGACTCTTTTTTACTATCTCTAGATTTTTTTGAATTAAAGTTTGGCATTGAATTTCTGTGTTTTGTATTTCTTTTTTATGTTGTTCAATTTTTAATTCTTTTTCATTGATTTGATGTTTTAAATTTTTGTAACTGGGCCTGACAATTTGTTTGATTCTCGCCCTGTATCGGTAGAGTTTTTTAAATTGCTTTTCAACTAGCTCTAATTGCGATTTTAAGTGTTCTCTATATTCCCATTCTTGAGAGCGAAGTTTTGCAAATTCGATTTCTTTTGCTCGTAATTGAGATTGCTGGATTTCAAGAGTTTCTTCAGCAGCCAGCGATCGATCCCTAAGATCGTTTTCCTTTTCTTTAAAGACAGACAATTGATCTGTTACTGCCGAAAGCTGATGTTTCATTTCTCGATGTTCTTGTGAGAGGACATGATTTTCTTCTTCAATGCTTGAAAGTCTTCTTAACAAAACCTTTAGGCGCGCAGTGAGGTCTTCATTTTGAGCAATGAGTGAATCTATTGCTTCTGATTTTGTCGAAGGATTATAGGATGGAGCCATAGTTTCAATTTCAGCTTGAACTCTTTGATCATCTGTAACTTTGAGATGCTGATATTTTTTTGCTAGCAATAGACTGCGCTCCATTGATTCACTCCTTGAAAAAACGGTTGGCAAGAACTTCTCAAGTAATTATCTGATTATACCTAGGATCTGTCAAAAGACTGCCTCAGCATGATCGAGACAAAGAATATTAATGGACTATAGTCTAGTTAAATTAATTAAGAGTCCGCTAAGCAGATTGGCTTCCGGCCTTTTTCTTCTGAGATAATAATGAATCGGCGATTAAGTTTAGTGGTAAAATGGAATCGACGGCTTTAAATTCTACAGCTGCTCGTGGCATTCCATAAACAACGCATGTTGATTCGTCTTGCGCTATAGTGAAATTGCCTTTTCGTTTGAGGCCAAGGAGACCGTAAGCTCCATCGGCGCCCATTCCTGTCAGGATTGCTGCTCTTAGATTTCCTTTTAAATCGATTTTTTCAATAGTATTAAAAGTGTAATCAACGGAAGGCTTAAAGCGGTTGACTGGTGGATCATCTTTTAGTGAGACATATAATCGTCCATTTTTTTCTTCAATGGCCATTTGGAGTCCACCAGGAGCTATATAAACTGTTGAGTCTTCAAGTAAGTCTCCATTTTCAGCTTCTTTTACCTTAACTCTACTCGTTAAGTTCAAGCTTTCGGCAAAAGTTTTAGTAAATTTGGGAGGCATATGTTGAACAATAACTGTAGGTGCGCATTTTTCTGGAAATTCAGATAGAACCGTACGAATAGCATCAGGTCCACCCGTAGAAGCACCAATAGCTATTAGTCGCACTGAAGAGTCTACTTTTATAGTACTGGGGGGAAGATTTTTTTTGCTTGTGAGAATATTTTGATTTTTTCTTCGTTCAGAATAGCGTGCTTTAATTTTATCTTTATTCTCATACGCTGTTTTTATAGTTGTTATTAACTCTGGCCCTTGTGTAGCTAATTCGCTTGCTGCTGGTTTTTGAAAATAATCAAAAGCTCCAATTTCCAAGGCTTTCATTACAGGAGAGGCTTCCTTTAAACTTAAATCTGAAACCATTACAACAGGTACAGGTTCTTTACTTAAAATTTCTTCTAAATAAGTTACGCCATCTTTGTCTGGCATGTGAATATCTAATGTTATGACATCAGGATTCAAGCGTAGTCGCAGGCTCTCTGCCTCAAAGGCATCGGCTGCTTGACCTACCACTTCCATATTGGCTGAAGTTTCAATAATAGAAGAAAGTAATGTTCTAATGGTTTTAGAGTCATCAACAATGAGGACTTTAATTTTACCATTAGTTTTATTCGTTTTTACATTTTCTTTGGGTAAGTGATTTGAAGAAACGTTGAGATTAGAACTCGCTGGAGTAGTATTGTTAGCATCTTTTAACTGTACAGGCTTACTGGTAAGGTTGGATTTTAAAGGCACAGATGGTGGTGAATTAACTGATTTTAGCGGCAGTACCGTAGGATTGGTTCTTTCCTTTAAAACTGGTGTTCGAAGATTAGGTGCTGATGGAGTCATTGATGTATTATTTGTAACTGTTGATGAACTTAAAGTCGTTGAAGGTTTAGGCGTATTTATTGCAGTTGAATTAGAATCAACAGTTTCACCTTTAGATAAATGCTTTAAAAATACTCCACCTGAAGCAGGTACCATTTTTACGAGCATACCCGGTGGCAGTCCGGTCTTTTTTTGTTTTAATTTTAAATTAAATCGGGCAATCCATTCTTCAGCACAAATAATATTTTCTGAGGCAATTTTATTTTCTAAATCATGGCTTGAAATAGAACTACTACCTAATATTGAAACTTCAAGGTTGTTTCGATCAGAACCCTTCTTTTTAAAGAGTCCTAAAAGAGTTGGAATGGCAAAATCTCCATAGTGAAATGGACCGTTACTGGGATTTTTTTTATTGGCATTAGCAGCTTTAGCCTCGTTTGGAAACAGAAAGTGACAGATGCCAATAATATTTAATTTGTTGTCATGAATACAAACAACCGTAGAATTATTTAATATAGTATGTAATTCCTCATTATTTTCTGAAAGTTGAACTTGGCCTGGTGTAAGTTGGTGTATTTTAAGACTCATTTGGAGTACACCGAACTTTCTAGTCGTTTTAGCTGATATTGCTCTGGATTTGAGAGTGATTCTGCAAGTCCCAGAATCAGTAAACCCCCTTTATTTAAATGAACCATGAGGTTTTTTATGATTTGTACAATGACTGGTTTTTCAAAGTAAATAAGAACATTTCTAAGAAATATAACATCGAATTTTTTATTCAATTGCATATCTGGTTTAACTAAATTGTATTCCATAAATCTTATCTTGGAATCAAATTCAGGGCTAAATTTATAGACATCTTTGAATTTTGGATCGATATGAGATAAAAAATATCTTTTTACTAACT
>CAZTDX010000024.1:0-5552 GCA_964612425.1 uncultured Pseudobdellovibrionaceae bacterium | reverse complement strand
CATAAATACCTTGCTGGCAATGCTCAATACAACTTTGACTAATGTCTGATCCTAGGATCGACCAATTTTTATATTCAGGAAAGTGTTGATCTAAAGTCATAGCAATTGAATAAGCTTCTTCACCAGTTGAGCTGGCTGCCGACCAGCAATGTAAGGGGGAGAGGATCGAAGACCGAGAATTATTAATACGGGTTCTTTGAATAAAATCTGTAAGTATTCTAAAATGAATGGGTTCACGCATCCAATCCGTTTTATGTGTTGTTAAAGCATCTATAAATTCATTTAATTCATCAGAATTGGATTCGACATATTTTAAATATTGTGTAGGGTTCATTTGGAGTGCAATGAAGCGTTTTCTGAGTCTTGAGTCTATCAGCCCCTTTTTTTCTTGCAATATATTTATACCTGAAATTTTTCTAAACAAATTAGAATATGCTTCAAATTCTTTTGCAGTTAAGGGTTCAATATTAAATATTTTTAAAAAAGCATCATTCATTAAGCGACTACCTTCATTGATCTGTCAGCTTGGCTCACTTCTTTAAAAGTTCTTAAGTCTAAAATAATAGCCGGACTTCCATCGCCTAGTATTGTAACCCCGCTAGCGCCTGGGCAGGCAGTCATTTCTGGACTTAATGGCTTTTGAACTATTCTCTGAATTCCCAATATTTGACTTACAACAAAACCTGTTTTTGATTTTTCAAAATTAGAAATTAAAACCATATTTTTCTTTTGGGCATTACTTTCATCTTTAGATGTGGGGCGAGCTAAATAAGATGAAATTTCAATGAGTTCTACGACTTCATTTCTTATTTGGATAACTCGGTTTCCGCCAACAATCTCTAATTGTTCAACATCATTTATTTTTACAATTTCTTGAATTTGAGAGGAGGGAATAACAAATTTCTCATCTCTTACCATAACAAGCAACCCATTAAAAAGTGAGAGCGAAAGGGGAAGTCTTACTCTAAATTTTGTTCCCTTATTAAGTTCAGAAACGATTTCATAGGAGCCCTTAAGGCTAAGAATTGTTTCCTTAACTACGTTCATACCAACGCCTCGACCTGACAATTCAGAGGCGGTGTCTTTAGTTGAAAATCCATTTTCGAAAATTAATTCGAAAATTTCACTTCGAGTCATTTGCTGACCTTCTTTTATTAATCCACGCTCAATTCCTTTTTTGTAAATTCGATCAGGGTCTAGACCTCCACCATCATCTTCAACTTCGATAACGAAGGAGCCACCTTCTCTTTGGGCATTTAGTTTTATTGTGCCTGTAGTGGGCTTTCCTCTTTGTGATCGTAGCTCAGCATTTTCAATACCATGGTCAACTGCGTTTCTTACCATGTGAATGAGTGAGTCAGAAAGTTGATCGACAATCACTTTATCAAGTTCATTATCTCCACCATTTATGTCTGTGTTAATTTTTTTGCGAGTCATGATGGAAGCATCTCTAATAGCTCTGTCTAATTTCGAGAAAAGAGATTTTAAAGTGACCATTCGTAGAGTTAATGTCGATTGTTGAAGGTCAAAGGCAATTCGTTTTAAATTAAAAACTGTTCTGATAACATCTTCTTTGTAAGAAGATAAATCTTCCTTATAAAAATCGAGTGCAGAAAGAAATATAACTTGTTCGCCAAAAGTATTTAATAGCTCATCAATTTTTTTAAGTGGAACACGAATGAACTCATCATTCGTAGTTTTTTTATGAAGAACAACATCTTTAGATTTCTCTGATTTAACTACTGTTTGATCCATATCAATGGGAGCATCAAATGATTGATTATTAAGATCAAAACTATTATTTGGATTAGAGTGTTCGCGAACTGCTTCTTCTAATTTAATTTTTAGTTCAACGTGATCAAGTGGGGCTGACTTATCTTCCGTTAAAATTCTGATATCACTTCTTAAAACATCGTTACATTCTAAAAGTAAATCTGTAATATATTGGTTTAGCCTTACAGTTCCACTGCTGAGGGCAACAAGTAAATTTTCAAGACTATGACAAAAACTAGATAATTCATCAAAACCCACAGCTTTTCCAGAGCCTTTAAAGTTGTGAGCAATTCTTTTTAGATGATCAAAAGTAGCACGACTGTCATCTCCGCCTTTTTCTAAAGCAAGAAATAAACCTTCAGCTTGTTCTAAGAGATCATCTGCTTCAAGAAGAAAACCTTCTTGTATCTCCTTTAAAAAATCATCACTCATGCAGACTCCCCACGCTTAGCTAGTGCACGTGTTCTAATAAAAGCACTATAAGCATGAATAACTTCCATTTGTTTGCGAAAAGGTTGTTTAAGAAACTCCTCGAGTTTTGGTGTTCCGCGCTCTAAACTCATAGCTGCCCAGACGACTTTTAATAGTTCAGGCATTAATAAACTATTTTGAATACGATTTCTTAAAAGATCGTTACGAATCGGTTTATCAAGAATATCGAAGGCTCCATTTTTTAATGCGTTGGTCACTTCTGGAGCCATACCATTTGCAGTTAACATTAATACAGGAATCATTGGATGGTGAGTGTTTATATATTGAATGAGTTCCAGGCCGTTCATTTCAGGCATCATATAATCTGTTACGACAACATTGACTGAAGTTGATTTCATAATTTCGATCACCTTCTTGCCGTTAGGTACCCCAATCACTTTACCGAAATGAGTTTTTAGTGCATCAATGATTGACTCTCGAAGATCATCATTATCTTCTGCAACTACTACAACGCTATCAACAGCTATTAAATCCTTCATTTAGCACTTCTTTCTTTAAGTGAATTTATAACAAAATGAATAATGAACTATTAACCAGCTCTATGTCTGATAAGGTCTGAGACGTCAACAGCATGTTTAAGATCAAGAATTAAGATCATAGATCTATCTTGGAAACGAGCAATACCTTTAATAAATTCGCTATCACCATTCACTTTTACTTCTAAGTGACTATCAATTTGATCTTTAGCAATCGACATAACTTCGCTGATAGAATCAACGACACATCCTAAAGTGATTTCTCCGATATCAGTGATAATAACTGCGGGTCGCTTCATATTTCGGCTTGAGCTGTCGACGCCCATTTTACTTCTTAAATCAATTGCAGAAATGACTCGTCCTCGCAAGTTTATGAGTCCAAGAAAATAGTCAGGGCTGCCTGGAACAAAAGTACAAGGAGGTAGGCCAATTACTTCTTTTACTTCTGATAGGGGCACTCCGTATTGATTATCATTGAGTTTGAAAATGAGATATTTTCTCGTTAATCCCTTTTGTTCAGATGAAAGTTCCACATTTGTATCAATAGTTGTGATTTCATTATTCATTATTTTCTCCTCAAAAATGACTCATTAACTTCATAAGCTGATATCGGTAATAAATAACAATAATTTATGGATCTAAGGTGAAATATTAGGTCTAGATTTTCAATAAAGGAATTGCGATCATAGCTAGATATAATATTTACAGGACTTGAGTATTAATGGATTAATGAATCTTAAGTTAATTTAAATTATACTTAGCTTGCGATTATATTATGAATTGGTTAACTTAAAATCGATCTTAGATTACTATTGTAGTACACAGACTCTTATTTGAATTGAGTAATTCTGGGAGATTTAATGGCAAAATTAATTTTATTAGTAGATGATGAGTTCGATATACGTGAGATGCTGACAGAGTTGTTGACTGATGAAGGTTATACTTGTGTTACGGCAGAATCAGTTTCTTCGGCTATCCAAGAAGTTAAAAATTTATCACAGCAAAGTGCTTGCTTTGATTTAATTATTAGTGATTTAAATATGCCGGGTGGTTCTGGAATTGATTTACTTAAAATGGTAAGAAACATGAAAATTGATGCCCCATTTTTATTTTTGTCGGGTGAGACTGCTGACGAAGAGTTAAAGCCTTACTTAAGTCTAGGCATTTGTGGATACCTGCTTAAACCCTTTCGTTCTTTAGATTTTTTAAAAAGATTAAATGAAATTTTAAAAAATCGTCATTAGTTCAATGTTAGATAACTTTAGAAGTTTTTATATAAGTCGATAAGTACAGTATGTCAGCAGTAGAAATAAATAATGAAATCGCTAAAGTGATAGATATTGATAATTTAAAATCAGAAGTTTTAAATTTTGTTGCTGATGATAAATTTGATGATGCCATTCAGGTGTTAAATAATTTTCTCAATAATCCTTCTGACTTTCCTGAGTTTAAAATGAGAATGTATAGATTAGTTCAGCATGCTATTGATTTAGTAAATGCCATTAGAGCAAAGAAAAATTTTCCAGGTATGAATAGTTTGACAAGATCTAAGCAACAAGAAATTGCGGAGAAAACGAAGGATCATTTTAATGAACTTCAAATGACCATTAGTAAAATGGAACGAATTATGGAGCAATTGAGGAGAGAAGATGTTAGATCCACAATTTGGATTATACGATCAGTGATTTATGCAGCAGGAGTTATAGTCATTGTTGCATTTTTAAAAGAAGTAACAGGCGGACTGTGGACCGTATTTGAGGCGGTTGTTGGCAATTGGCTTGATAAAGCGATAGATTGGATTGTTCGCTTATTTTAGCAAGCATTAATAACTTACATTTAGCCCTTATTCATTAATTAGAGCGAATCATAAACCTTCTGTAAAACGGGAAGCATATTACCTCGCGAGAGTAATTTTCCATTTACAAATATTGACGGAGTCCCTTCAATTTTAGCTTGAGATCCCTCTTGAGACTGATCCAAAATCATTTTGTGGATTTCCTCACTGTTGCGACAAGACTCAAGGGCCTTTTGGTCAATTCCACTTTTTTCAATAAAGGGAGCTAAAATTTCTTGAGCATTGGCTCCCCCGTAAAACTTCTCCTGATTTTCGAAAATAGTTTCGTGAAAAAACCAACCTTTCTGAGCCAGCTTTTCAGCACAAAAAACAGTTTTAGTGAGCAAGCAGCGGGTGCCGTCACCTTTTGGCATTTTCGAGTCTGCATTACATGATCCATCAAGAGGAAATGCTTTAAAAATAAATTTAACATCAGGGTGAGTGTCAGAAAATACCTTTAAAGTTGGAGCCGCGTGTTTACAGTGTGGACAAAGGAAATCAGCAAATTCTACCACGACCATTTTTGAGCTTGCGGGACCTTTTGTTAGGCCATTGAGAGTAAAGTTATTTTGTGTAGTGCTTTCTTTCCAGGATAAAAAGGAAGTCTCAACCGATTCGAGTAAAAGAGTTCCGCCGAAATGATCTAAAAACATATTATTAAATAAAAAGACAAGAGGAATGATAGAAATTGAAGTGATTCCAATCCAACGCCCTTGGGTGAATGCGTATTTAAAGTCCCCCGTAAAATTGGAAGCGAAAGAGCTGTTATTTAATTTCCAGAAACAGAAATACTGTATAAAGCTTAAAAAATATGCAAGCATACAAAATAAACAGTAACTCTTTAGAAAGAAGAGGCTAAGGCTTCCCATAATGATCGAAGTTGTGGCGGCTAGTGTGCTGGCATAAAAAGTATAGCGCCCCATTCGCTGGTCGTCGGAGGAAAGTCCTAGGCCATAGATAAGGGTAAATAAAACAAG
>CAZTDX010000023.1:0-47994 GCA_964612425.1 uncultured Pseudobdellovibrionaceae bacterium | reverse complement strand
AGGAAAGTCTACCCTTCTGCTTCAACTATACCGAGGGAAAAGTGAACGGCATTAAAGCATCACTATATTGTCCATTCTTTTCAGTTCGATATACTGTAAACGGAAACCCAACAGAAAAAACTGGCTCATTATTAGAAATTTTAAAGGACAGCTTAACAGCCTTTCTATTTAAAGAAATCCAATTTGGAATGTCATATAAGGCGATATCATAAGGTAGCGATTTTTCACTTTGAGGAGTTTTTACTAAGGGAACTTCAATTATACTTTTTTTATTTTTAGATAAAAATTTGGCTTTAAAAAGAGGGCTGGAGGTTCCACAGTGCTTCGCTGTAGCAAAATAAGTTTTATTTTTTATTTCAACAACAACTCCACTGCAATAACTAACAGACTCAAAATTACAGTTTTCAACTTTAGAACTAATACATTCATTGACTTTTTTACAGTCTGACTCAAACCACAAACTAATTCTCGGGTCTTTGCATTTCTGAATGAAATAATTCTGAGTATCTATTTTATTAAGTTTTCGATCTCGTTTTAATGAAAAAGCCCCAGAAGCAAGTAAGGTTTTTTCAATGGTATTCGACTTAGCTAAACCAGTAACATTTTTAGGAATGTCATCGTAAAAATAAAAACCCTCACTAGCATAAATATTGTTAAGACTAAAAATTAAAATATAAATTAAAATCACATATTTTATTAAAGGCATTTAAAACTCCTAAGAGCTGTAAAATAATAACCAGCTGTTAAGTGATTAAACTTGGTCTTTGCAGACAAGATTAATTCTCATCAGGAGGGGGATTTTTTTTGTGGCGCTGGAGAATGTTTTTAACTCGAACTCCATAGGCCCAGCCCACGGTGATGATAAATTTTAATGTGACAACACCAAGAATAAGTTTGAGAGAAACCCATTTTTCAACCCACATCCAAAACATCAAGCCATAGACAATCAGTGAGCCAATCATAAAAATAAGAAACAAACTATAACTCATAATGAGTGGGTTTTCCAAATTCGATCGATTTGATCAATGAGTGTTGGCATTTGATTTAAGAAAATGGAAGTCGGGCCATCACAGAGGGCGGCCTCAGGGTTGGGATGAGTTTCCACAAAAATTCCATCCACACCAACACCCATAGCTGCTCGCGCGAGTGCCGGAGCTAAGTCCCGTCGTCCGCCGCTTGTGCCGTTGTTTGCGCCCGGCATTTGCGTTGAGTGCGTGATGTCCATAATAACGGGTTTACCAAACGTGCGCATTTCAACCAGACCGGTCATATCATTGATGAGTCGGTTGTAACCAAAGGAAGAACCTCTTTCGCACAACAACACTTTATCGTTTCCTTGTGTTTCAGCTTTTTTTACGATGGCTCCCATATCCCAAGGGGCCATAAACTGACCTTTCTTGATGTGCATCACTTTTTTTGTCTTGGCCACTTCGACAACTAAGTCTGTTTGACGACATAAAAAAGCCGGAATTTGAATCACATCTGCAATTTCAGCCACAGCCTCAACCTGAATTGTTTCATGCACGTCAGTGAGGAGCGCGCATCCTACTTTTGATTTAATGCGACCTAATTGCTCAAGGGCTGCTTTAAAACCGGGACCACGAAAACTCCCTAAGCTTTGACGGTTGGCTTTGTCGTAAGAGCACTTCAGAATCCAAGGAATTCCTTTTTGTGCACTTAGTTTTTTTAATTCTTGGGCCACTTCAAGAACTAAACCTTCATCTTCGATAATATCGGGGCCTGCAAATAAAACCCAATTTTTTCGATTTCCCCACTCAATGATACCACTCGGTGTGTTGAGCGTGACCGGTTTTAATGGTTGAAAATGTGACAGTGATGACTCTTGATTTGATAAATTTGATGTCGTTTTACTCATTCTTTGAAACTAGCACGAAGTAAAATGCTGAGGCAATAGAATGTGACTGATTGAGCCACAAGAAACTCGACAAAGTTCATTTTCTATATATTATGATTCATCGATTATTGAAAACGACTAATTGAAGGGAAGGGGAATGACTTCATTGCGCACTGAAAAAAGAACGACTAAACAATCAGCATTAAAAGCAACTTCTAAAGTATCAAAAACATCAAAAGCCTCATCTAAAAAAGCCACTCAGAAAAAGCCCCACTTTTATGGGCTCGAAAAAGGTCTACTATTAAAAATTCATAATTTGATGGTGCAAAGCCGCGCGCTTGAAGAGCGATTGATTAAAATTTATAAAGCTGGTGATGCCTATTTTTGGATCGGTGCTCCTGGCGAGGAGGCCTGGGGTGTTCCCTTGGGTCTGTTAGTCAATAAAGGAAAAGGCCCTCAATACGATTGGTTGCATTTACATTATCGTGGAACTCCCACTTTGCTTTCCATGGGGATGCCCATGATTGACTCCATTCGCTTAATCATGAATCGATCAACGGATCGATGCACCGGCGGACGAAACTTTTCAAACCATTATTGTTTTCCTGAGTGGAATGTGGCTCCTGTTTCTTCTCCCATTGAGGTGCAATACATTCAAGCTCTCGGTACGGCTCACGTTCAAAAACGTTCGGGCTCAAAAGCCATTACAATTGTGACGGGTGGGGATGCCGGCACTGCTGAAGGCGATTTTGCCTCTTGTTTAATTTGGTCTTCACGAAAAGGGGCTGAGCTTCCCATGTTAATAACGGTTCAAAATAATCGCTGGGGTATCTCGACGAACTATTCGGGACAGCACGGAGAAACTAATATTTCAGATCGCGCAAGAGCTTTTAATATGCCAGCCGTCACCATTAATGGAAATGATCCTGTGGAGTCCTATGTAAAAACTCAGGAGTCCATCGCTTACATTCGAAAAACTGGAAAACCCGCCTTTATTGAAACGATGGTTTCTCGTTTGTATGGTCACTCCTCTGCCAGTGGCGCTAACTTTGTTAAAGCTGAAGATGATTGCTTAGTTCTTTTTGAGAAAAAATTGATCGATGCGGGATATCTGAAAGCAAAAGAATCTCAAATTTTGTTTGAGTCTTATGAGAGTGAGGCACAAAAAATTGCCGATGACGTTCGAAAAGAACCCTTTCCTGATCCTGGAACTGTTTGGGATCATACTTATGCAAATAACGAAAATGCAGACTGGAGAAAGTTCTAATGGCAAACATGGCACAATCAATTCGTTTAGCCCTTCACTACGGTGAAAAGCATTTGGGTGTGAAAGATATTTTTGGACAAGATGTTGGTGCGCCCTTAGGAGGAGTTTTTACTGCAACGCAGGGATTAAAAACAGCTTGGAACACGCCTCTTGATGAGCGCGGAATTATTGGAATGGCGATGGGAATTGCCATGGCCGGTGAGCGATGTGTGGCTGAAATTCAATTTTGCGATTATATTTTTAATACGTTGGATTTATTAAAAATGACCGGAAATACGGCTTGGGTCACCAACGGAAATGTTCATTTACCGATGGTGGTGATGACGCCGGTGGGAGCGGGTATTCGAGGCTCCATTTATCACAGTCATTCTTTTGATGCTTGGGCTTCTCGTCTGGTAGGATGGAAAGTGGTTATGCCTTCCACGCCTCTTGATGCTTACGGATTATTACTCTCAGCGATTGAAGATCCTAATCCAGTTTTGTTTATGAACCCAAAAGCTTTAATGCGCGTTAGAGGCGAAGAGCTGATTCCGGGAGAACCTGAATCAGAAAAAGAATTAAAATCCATGATCGATGCACCGATTGGAGATCGCAGTGACTGGAAAGCACAATGGCCACAAGTAGAAGGTTACTTTGTTCCAATTGGCAAAGCTAAAGTCACCAGAGCTGGCGAGCAAATTACGGTGGTTAGCTATGGTCGCCAACTTCTCAATTGCAATCAAGCTGCTGACAACTTGAGGGGCGAAGGGTTTTCTGTGGAGGTCATCGATCTTCGAACGATTTACCCCTATGATTGGGCTGCCATAAAAGAGTCCGTTTTAAAAACGCGCAGACTTCTTGTGGTTAATGAAGATACTGAGGTCACTAATTTTGGTGAGCACTTAGTGTATCGTGCTATCCAAGAATTATTTTATCATCTCCACGCGCGTCCTAGAGTCTTAGCTGGGAAAAATCTACCAGGGATTGGACTTGCTGCGCCTCTTGAAGATGCATCTGTTCCACAATTAGCGGATATCGCACAAGCTATCCGTGAAATTTGTTTAGAGGAGCCCTAAGTTATGAGTAGACTTCATAAAAAAGGTGGGCAGTCTGAGATTTTATTTGATCGCTATGCTTTGTATCACGCTGCTGTTCAATCTGCTGAGACCGATGTGGAATTTTACAGAGATACTTACAAAGAAATTCGTGGCAAGTTACCGCAAGTTTTTCGCGAAGATTTTTGTGGAACTTTTGCTCTCTCCTGTGAATGGGTGAAGCTTCACAAGTCTTTTAAGGCCGTGGGTATAGATTTGGACCCTGATCCTCTCATTTATGGCAAGGATAACTACTTACCAAAGTTAAGTGTTGAGGAGCAAAGTCGGGTTACCATTATTCAAAAGGATGTTTTAAGCCCTCAATTGCCAAAGGCCGATATTATTGTGGCGGCAAATTTTTCTTATTTTGTTTTTAAAACGCGCGCTCGCATGAAAGAGTATTTTTTAAAAGCGAGGAAAAGTTTAAATCGAGATGGCATTTTTATTGTCGACTGTTTTGGTGGAAGCTTGTGCCAAGATGCCAATGAAGAATCAACCAAGCACAAAAATTTTACTTATTTTTGGGAGCAAGTGGATTTTGATCCCATCACTCATCGGGCTCACTTTAATATTAATTTTAAACTGCATGGTAAAGAAAAAATGGAGCGCGTGTTTTCCTATGACTGGAGAATGTGGACCATTCCAGAGTTACGAGACATTTTAGAGGATGTGGGTTTTAAAAATACCCGAGTTTACTGGGAAGGGACTAAGCGTGATGGCAGTGGAAATGGCGTTTTTAGCGCGACCAATGTGGGTGAGCCCTGTTTGAGTTGGATTGCGTATATTGTTGCGTGTTAACTCTCTCCTAATTGAGGGGAGAGGATTGGCTCAAAGTGAATATAAACAAAGTTAATGTACACAAAGTTAATTTAAATGAAGGAGAGTACAATGGAAATTAAAAGTGTAGGAATTGTTGGCGCAGGTCAAATGGGAAATGGTATTGCACAAGTCGCGGCAGCTTCTGGATTTAATGTAGTGATGCAAGATATTTCCAATGAAGCCATTGAGCGTGGATTAAATACTATTCGTACGAGTTTAGATCGACTTATTAAAAAAGGCTCTGTTACAGAAGCTCAAAAAACAGAGATCATGGGTCGAATCAAAGGAACGACTGATGTGCAATCATTTAAAACGTGTGATATTGTAATTGAAGCCGCGACTGAGTATGTGGAGCTAAAATTAAAAATCTTTAAACAAATCGATGAAGTTTTACCCGCTCATGCGCTTTTGGTTTCAAACACGTCTTCTATTTCTATTACTAAAATGGCTGCGGCCACTCGTCGACCTGAAAAGGTGGCAGGGATGCATTTTATGAATCCAGTTCCATTGATGAAATTAGTGGAAGGCATCCGAGGGCTACAAACTTCGAACGAAACCTTTGAACAGATTCGAGTGATGTCTGAGAAAATGGGTAAAGTTTTTGTAGAATCAGCCAAGGATATGCCTGGCTTTTTAGTGAATCGAATTTTGATGCCCATGATTAATGAAGCCATGTTTGTACTCTATGAGGGTATAGGAACTCCTGAAGCAATTGACGAAGCCATGAAGCTTGGAACCAATCAGCCAATGGGTCCTTTGACTTTGGCAGACTTTGTGGGACTTGACACTTGTCTGGCTATTTTAAACGTACTCTATGATGGGTTGGGAGATCCAAAGTACCGCCCTTGCCCCTTGTTGATAAAATACGTGGAGGCAGGATGGCTTGGTCGCAAGTCTGGACGCGGATTTTACAATTATCAAAATAATAAATAAAGTTTATGGAGATTTAATTTATGGAATTTAAAAACATTCAATTAAAACAGGAAGAGCAGGGGATTTGGGTTTTGACGATGAATCGTCCGCAAGCGCTCAATGCTCTAAACCAAGAAACCATTTTAGAGTTAGAAAAAGCCGTCCTTCATCTATTTGAAAAATCACCGATGGAAGCGCGAGCGTTGATTGTGACCGGAAGCGGAGAAAAAGCTTTTGTTGCAGGCGCTGATATTAAAGAAATGGTAAGCTTAGATTCTGATAAAGCAAAATTATTTGCTGAGAAAGGCCAAAAGGTTTTTCGTCAGCTAGAAATGCTACGAATGCCCGTCATCGCAGCGGTGAATGGATTTGCTCTGGGTGGTGGATTAGAGTTAGCTTTGAGCTGTGATTTTATTTATGCCGCAGAAAATGCAAAATTTGGATTGCCTGAAGTGAGTTTGGGCTTAATGCCTGGCTTTGGGGGTTGTGTAAGACTTTCGAGAGTAGTGGGTCTCAATAAGGCGCGAGAACTAGCCATGACCGGGGACATGATGACAGCTCAGGAGGCTCATCATGTTGGTTTGGTTCAAAAAGTTCTTCCCGCGAGCGAATTGATGGCGCAGGCGATGAAGACGGCTCAAACTATTATTTCTAGAGGACCAAGAGCTGTCGCTTCTGTAAAACGTGTGGTGCTTGATGGCTATGATATTGATGCTGATGGGGCGCTAGCACTTGAGGCCAATACTTTTGGTAAATTATTTCAATTGCAAGACAGTCGCGAAGGCATGAACGCCTTTATTGAAAAGCGTAAAGCACAGTTTCAGGGAATTTAAAAATTAACGAGGTCAATAAAAATGGTTTATAAACTTCAGAACCCAATTCGAATTGTAACAGCAGCTTCATTATTTGATGGTCATGATGCTTCTATTAATATGATTCGTCGCCTGTTGCAGGAGGCGGGAGCTGAAGTTATCCACTTAGGACATAATCGATCTGTTCTAGATGTGGTAAAGGCCGCGTTGCAAGAAGGCGCGCAAGGAATTTGCATGAGCTCTTATCAGGGCGGGCATATGGAGTATTTCAAGTACATGCGTGATTTACTCAACGAGGCCGGGGCTTCATATGTGCAAATTTATGGTGGTGGTGGTGGTGTGATCATCCACGACGAAAAGGCCGAGCTTGAAGCTTACGGGATCGCTCAAATTTTTCACCCTGACGATGGGCGACGACTTGGTCTTGAAGGCATGATTCGCGTGATTATGGAGGGATGTGATTTTTCGCTCGAAGAAGCGTATCAAAAATCCATTCAACTCAATAAAAATAATAGAGATAAAAATGTAAAACCCATTGATCCCATAGATGTGATTCCCCATCGAGATATTGGTTTGTGTCTGAGTGCTATTGAGTCCCATCGTTTGGATCAGGGACTTCAAGAGTTAGTCGCTTCTTTTAAGTTAAAAAACAAAAAGCCTTTAGTTTTAGGGATCACAGGAACGGGAGGGGCGGGTAAATCCTCCTTGATTGACGAGCTAGTTTTGCGATTTCTCGAGGCGTATCCTGAAGTTAAATTAGGAGTGCTGTGTGTTGATCCCTCCAAGCGTAAAACGGGTGGAAGCCTTTTGGGGGATCGCATTCGGATGAATTCTTTAGGACGCCCCCGTGTTTTTATGCGCTCGCTAGCCTCCAGAGGATCGGGAAAAGAAATTGCCGAAGCTTTGCCTGAGATGTTGAGCTTTTGTAAAACTTTGGATTTTGATCTTCTCATCGCTGAAACCAGTGGTATTGGTCAGGGCAATGTGGCGATCACTGAAATAAGTGATGTGAGTCTTTACGTGATGACTTCGGAGTTTGGTGCTCAAAGTCAGCTTGAAAAAATTGATATGATTGATTTCGCCGATTTGGTTGCAATTAATAAATCAGATCACCGAGGATCGAAAGATGCCCTTCGGGATGTAAGTAAACAATATCGACGCTCCCGAAAAATATTTGACACTTCGGTGCCAGTTCCAGTCTTTTTAACTCAAGCCGCGCAATTTTGTGATGGAGGCGTGGATCAGCTTTTTGTGGCACTCAATCAAAAACTTCATTTAAAAGATGAGCGTTGGACCATCAGTGATGATTATTTGCTCCATCGTCAGTCCAGACAGGCACAAATTATCATACCCAGTGAGCGTCAGAATTATCTTTCAGAAATTGTTCATTCTGTTCGTCACTATAAAACTAAAGTTAAAGAATCAGCGCAAAAGCTCAGTCTACTGGGAGCAATGAAAGAATTAAATAAAAATAATTTATTAAGTTCTGAAGTCCTTGACTCTCAAATTAAATCCCTCTGTGCTTCTCTTGAGGTTTCGGACTTAAAACTTGTAGAATCGTGGGAGGAGCTTCAGTCCCGTTTTGCAGGCGATAGTCTAGAGTTTCAAGTGCGTGACCAAAAGTTTTCTCAACCACTCGTTTCAAAAAGTTTGAGTGGTTTACGTATTCCCAAAGTCTGTTTACCCAAAGTTCGCGATTGGGGAGATCGGTTTCGTTATCTAAAATTAGAAAATGTTCCAGGCGAGTTTCCTTTTACGGCGGGCGTGTTCCCGCTGAAGCGAGCCGATGAAGAACCAAAGAGAATGTTTGCTGGAGAGGGTGGCCCCGATCGCACAAATTTGCGTTTTCATTATTTGTGCAAAGGAGAAAAAGCCCATCGTCTCTCAACAGCTTTTGATAGCGTTACCCTCTATGGGCAAGACCCTGACACGCGCCCTGATATTTTTGGTAAAGTGGGTGAGAGTGGTGTGAGTATTTGCACTCTTGATGACATGAAAAAACTCTACGCGGGATTTGACCTCTGTGCCCCCAGCACAAGTGTGAGTATGACAATCAATGGACCAGCACCAATGATCCTATCGTTTTTCTTTAATACGGCCATCGATCAGCAAAGGGAAAAGAGGGAAAAATCTCTCGGGCGAAAACTTTCGCCAGCAGAATTTGCGCAGCTTCAGGATGAAACTTTACAGCAAGTACGGGGCACCGTCCAGGCTGATATTTTAAAAGAAGACCAAGGACAAAATACTTGTATTTTCTCCATTCAGTTTGCATTGAAAATGATGGGAGATATCCAAGAGTATTTTGTAAAAAAGAAAATTAGAAATTTTTATTCGGTCAGTATTTCTGGTTATCACATTGCAGAGGCTGGAGCTAATCCTATTAGCCAGTTGGCCTTTACACTTTCCAATGGATTTACCTTTGTGGAGTATTATCTCTCACGGGGATTGTCCATTGATGATTTTGCGCCGAATCTTTCTTTCTTTTTTAGTAATGGTCTTGATCCAGAGTACACAGTGATGGGCCGTGTGGCTCGTCGCATTTGGGCAATTGTAATGAGAGATCGTTATGGCGCTAATGAGCGATCGCAAAAATTAAAATACCACATTCAAACCAGTGGTCGTTCCCTTCACGCACAAGAAATTGATTTTAATGATATTCGCACGACCTTGCAGGCCTTGATTGCCCTTTACGATAATTGTAATTCTCTCCATACGAATGCCTACGATGAGGCGATTACAACTCCCACTGAAGAGTCAGTGAGGCGAGCCATGGCAATACAAATGATTATCAATCGAGAGTTTGGAATGATGAAAAATGAAAACCCTGTTCAGGGGTCTTATTTTGTTGAAGAGCTGACCGAGTTGGTGGAAGAGGCCGTGCTTGAAGAGTTTTTACGAATTAACGAGCGTGGTGGAGTGTTAGGGGCTATGGAAACACAATACCAACGCTCTAGAATTCAAGAAGAGTCGCTTTACTATGAGCATCTCAAGCACTCTGGGGAATTACCGATCATAGGTGTGAATACGTTTATTAATCCTAAAACTCTTGATCCTAATTATATTCCACCAAAAATTGAATTGGCGCGAGCGACCTATGAAGAAAAACAAGCCCAACTTGATTCTTGTCGCAAGTACCAAGAAGTAAATAGTCCAGAGTCAGTGCAAGAGTTAAAAAAACTTAAAGCGAAAGTGGTTGCAGGAGAAAATATTTTTGAAGCTCTTCTCGAGGCCAGCCGCGTTTGTTCACTCTACCAGATGACTCAATCACTTTATGAAGTGGGTGGTCAGTATCGCCGTAATTTATAAATTTAAATTGTTTACTTTGAAAATTACTTGAGTAAATCCATAATCATTTGTAGAACCATCTTGTTTTGAGTTTCGATTGAGGCAGGGGTGCGTCCTATTATAACACTCAAATGTTGTCGGACAACATCAATGGCGACTTTAAAACTCTTCCATACTCTTTGTTTAGAAAGTTATTTTTCTTTCATTTCAAATTTAAAAGGAGATGAGCAAGAGATGGTTCATCGTGAGAAGTCATCATAATGAATTAATAATTGTTAAGTTTACTGTGTAGAAAATGAAACAAGAGATCTTGTCCTTGCTTATTGTAGTGACCGTATTGACCATTATATACAGAATAATAAACCAACGGATTTTGAGTATTTTCTAAAATGGGAGAGTAGTCCAAAACAGAAATATTCTCTTTATTGGCTATTTGAAATAGTTTATTCTTCAGTGCGATGACAGATTTTTTATGCTGGGGAACCCATTGGCCTGCATCGGGAAGATAGAGAAACACTAAATGTCCTCCCCACTCTGAGGTAATTTTATTAGCCGTAATTAATATTTGTTTGAATAAAAGCCAATTAATTGGATCTTTGTTGGTGTAATCCGTGTTCTGAGCATTTAAAGTTAGTGGTAGTCTCATCTTCTTTAAAAAGAAAGTGGCTAAATTTGCTCTAAGATGAGGAAAGTTTAAAAGTTCTAAGAAGCTAGTAGAGTCTTCGCTATATTTTTTAAATTGAGAATCCAATAAAGATTTTTGGATCTCGCTGATTTCAGAAGTGCGTGTTCGAAGAGATTGGGTTTGTAAATTTAAATAGTTTAGGAGTGATTTATTTTTTTGTTCTTCTATTAAGTCCATCGTGAGATCATTAGACATATAAGTCCATACTACCACTTTTGGCTTTTTAAAGGAGGCGTACTCAAGGAGAATCGCCAACTCGCTCAATGGTCCACTGCCATAAAGGCCTAAGTTTAAAATATTTTGGGTATTTGAAAGTAAATGGATAAAATGGTTCTTTGGTTGTACACAGTAGCCATGAACATAGGAATCCCCAATAAAGGCAATATCTATAGTGGGCTTATCCCAAATTTCGTCGGGATTATTAAAACCGTAGCGATCAGAAATGTAACTGAATTCCTCTTCCTCTTTACAGACGATCGTCGGTGCCTTTGGAATACCTGATAAAGGAAAAAGGTTCTCTAAGGTACTTTGAAATGGAACAGGCTTATGATTCGCGATCTTCAAGCCACTGACCGTCTTAAATTTTTGCAGACGGTATTGAGACAATCGATAGGTGAGTGGACTAAGAGATGGCACCACAGCGTTAGTTGATGATTTTTTAATGATTTTAAGTTTAGACCAAGAGGTGCTTTTTAAGTAAAATTCGAGTGCTAATAAAAATAAAAGGAAAATGAGAAGTAGGATAAAAGTTTTTTTCATTATTTCTTCTGCGTTTCTTTATTTTAAAAAAGTGAATAGACAAAGGGTGCTAGAGGAGAAACTACGTGAAGAAAAAACAGAAGTAAAGCCAATGAAATAATAACCAAGATAAATGGAATCACATAAGCTTGTCCTGAATTTATTAGATATCGACACAAGTTAAAGAGTGATTCAAAAACTAATAGAGATGTTCTAGTGAGAGTTCCAAAATAATTTTTATTTTTCATTTTTTTCTCGCCTTCAAGTTATTTATTTTCAGGTTGTTCTTTTTTTAATGATCAAATTCCCAATCACTAAGACATCCATGTTGGTTCTCGCAAACATCATGAGCGCCTCTGTAGCTGTAGCAACAATGGGGTAATCTTTTTCGTTAAAAGAAGTATTGAGAACGCATTCAAGTCTAGAATGTTGGCCTATTTCGGAGAGTAATTGATAATAGGGGTGGTCTATGTCGGTAATAACCTGTGGGCGGGTTGTGCCATCGATATGAATTCCAGCCTTTAATGCTTCGTGAAATTGGGCGTCTACAGTGAGTGCTAATTGCATCCATTCCATGGGTTTTTGTTGTAATATGTTTTCAGAATATTGGTCGAAAATCTTTTTAGCTGCATTGGGCGTCATCGATAAAGCATAAGGTCGAAAAGCAGCTCGAACTTTTACTTTATCCGATAATTTTTGCGCGAGTTGAATATTATCTGGACGAATTAAAATGGATCTTTGTCCTAGGGCGCGTGGACCCAATTCCATTCCACCTTGAAACCATCCGACAATTTTATCATTCAGGATTTCTTTGGCCGTGAGTTTGGCGAGTTCACTTATTGAGGAAGTTTCTTGCCACTCCCATTCTAAGTTTTCAATATAGTCGCTGCGAGTCTGTCGGTACTTTTGTAACTGATTGGGATGAAGGTGAGGAAGCATATTTAAAATATCCTGGCTCAAAGATGTAGGGCCTAGAGACACATTATAAATTGAATCTGTTGAGTTATGAGCGGGCGTGTTTTGATTTTGAAAGTAACCCGCAAAGGCTGCTCCGATAGCGGCGCCTCCATCTCCTGGCTCGACGGGTATAAATAAATTTTTACAACCTGCTTCTAGTAGTAGCTTGGTGTTAGCCACACAGTTGAGTGCAACACCACCGGCAAAGCATAGATTGGTGGAATGTGTTTTGGATAAAAGTGCTTTCGCTTGTCGTACGATGATTTCTTCTGTTACTTTTTGCACGCTAGCTGCTATATTCACCCATCGCTCTTCGTCTCTTGTTACCATTGTTTTTTGAAATGAGCTAAAATTTAATTTGAGATAATGAGGACGAGGCTCACCGAGGAGATTGATTAATTTATGAGTGTAGGGCTTTTTATAGAAACGCTGAAAATTAAAATATAAGTTGGGTAATTGAAAAGACCCATCCTCATTTAATTGTATGAGTTCGCGAAGTTGTTCATAATAAATGGGTTGGCCAAAGGCAGCAAGAGCCATCAATGTGCACTCATCATTCATGGGCTTAAAGCCTAAAAAGTCGGTCATTGCAGAATAAAATAAACCGACAGAGTGTGGAAATTTCATTTCGGATAGTTTATTGAGTACTGGTTTTCCGTTCTTCCATTCGGCAAAGTAGGTTGAGCCAGAATCCCATTCGCCAACTGCATCGAGAACTAATATTGCGGCCACGTCAAGTCCCGAGCCCACAAAGGCTTGATAAGCATGACTCATGTGGTGTGGTATTGTGGCAATTTTATGAGGAGAAATTTGTAGTCGATGGGCAATTCGCGCTTTTGTCCAAAGTTTATTACTTAACCACGTTGATATGATCGATAAAAATTCTTTAGCACCCATGGGCCAGTTTTCTAAACAAGTATTGATAAGTCTTGAAAATTTGTTTTCGGGGCTTTCATAAAAAACGACGGCGTCAAGGTCTTCTAGATTAGTTTTTGTTACTTCGAGAGCCGATTGAATCGAAAATTGCGGAAAATAGGAGTCGTGTTTTTGCCTCGTAAATCGTTCTTCAGCAGCAGCAAAAAGAAGCTTGCCGTTTTCGACTAAGGCAACAGAGCTATCGTGAAAATCAAAGGAAAGGCCAAGTACTTTCATTATAATTTAACTTTCTTTTTGAGAGACATTGAGGGCATCTCTTTTGTTGAGTTGATGAATAATGGCAAAAGGGAAAAATAAAAAATAATAAGAACTGTAAATGAGTAATGAGCCAATGGGTTCAACAATTTTTTTGCCGTTCCGCAACCATTGTTCCAAAAGGCGAGATCTTTTAATTTTATTGATTTCTTTACCGATTACCGAGGGTGCTATTTGAAGCTCTTGAGCTAAGTCTTGAGTGAGTTGTTTTGCCTTGTGAATGTGTCCCACTTCATCTGATAAAATCTTTTTGAAGATAGAAATGAGGGTTGTTTCTTGCTCATCAAGTTGCGACATAATGGCTTCAAAACGATTAGAGGCATCTGTTTCTCCTACAATACAGTAGGGGAAGTACTTCCAAATTTCATTTTTTGCGCGATAAAGGGGGCGACGCTCGAGAGTGATTTTATTAAATGGAACTAAGTTTTTTTGTGATGATAAGTAATTTCTAAATAACTCAGCATGGTGAGCTTCTTCTAAAACCTGAGCGAAGAGCTCTGCCTTTTGTTTTGGATTCTCCAATTTTTGACAAGCCCAAAGTAATTGCCAAGCGCTATCATCTTCGGTTGATTCAAATTGAAGAAGGCATTGTGTCCGATGAGAAGGAAACATCTTCCACAGTCCTTGCACACCAACAAAGACTTTAACTTTTTCCAAATACAAAAGTGCAGAGATCATCTTCGCTCCATAAATATAATTTATCGATTTATTTTATTCTATTTTTGACTTTACAGAGGTTAAAATGAGTCCGTTGCCAAATGTGAGAATCATTTTTTCTACTGTAATCAATTGATCGCCAGCACCAACATCATAATAAAAGAGACTTTGACGATCGCTTTTGCAAATATAATCAAAGCAACCTTTTTCCTTTGTTATATGAAGCTCACTATACGCTAGAACTTTTTTATCTAAAATTTCTTTGAGCGACTGCACGGAGCAACTTTCGCTTTTTACTGCTGTATAGCATCGGAAAAAATTATGGTTAAATAAGTCGCCAGCTAAAGCTACAGGGCTTGTCAAATAAATATTGGTTTCCCCCGTTTTTTCATCAGTCATCATTTGCGCTGCACTCGCAGGCCAATAGACAACGACTGAATTATGAGCCATGGCTTGTAAGCTTAATGCCCATAAAGAAAATCCTATTAATATCCTTTTCATTTGTTCTCCTATTCTTGGATTTTAAAAACTCCTCCCCATCGGTTTTTAAAAACTAGAATAAAAAAACGAAAAGATATAATTTATATTACCTATCGATGTGATAGGAAAAAAGTATTAAACAAGGTGGAAGCGGGTTGGCCGTTGGATTTATTGAAGAGCTTAAAGTCTTCTTGAATGATTCTATCGGCTTGATTTTGATCAATTTGAAAACAAACATTTGATGGCGATACGATTCGAGCAGGTGGCAGATTATTAAGTTGCTCCCAAGTGATAGTATTATTATTTTTTGATGCGGCCCAGACTGCGTCGAAGACAACAATATCAGGAAGTCCATTGAGTCTTGCAGCATCTAAATAACTATTTAAAATTTGGTCGGAATCAGGAAAAAAACCCGAGCGAATCATTTCAACATATTGTTTGAAGTGCTGCTGAGCTACTAAATTAAATTTTTTATTCATTTCGTCTTCGCCCACCGTATTTATCCAATGGGTTCGGATGAATTTTCGTAAAAGAGTGTATGGGAATGTTGAATCAGATTGGAGAACTTTTTCAGCCATAGTTGCATAGGAGTCCCCACGTTGTCCCAGGAGTTTCATGCCTTTTGCTTGCGTTTCAGTACTCTCTGAGTCCGCAGATAGAGCCCAGCTCTCCAGTGAATTGATTTCCTCCTGAGTTAAAAAATGAGGAGTTTTATGAGTCTGGCTTTTGTATTCACCCAATTTACAATTAAATGTGTTGTTTGTATTCTGGGGCGCGGAGCTTGCTGCGTTGGCATGAAGAGTAACAGTAATAGTAGCACTGAAAATGCTAACTATTAAGATTAATCCAGAAATTTTATTTTTAACCATAGGGGCTCCGACTCAAAGCAAGCAATATTTTTATATATTAAAAAGGAGCCCATTATACTAAATAAATATAATTTACTCAAGTTCAAACAGTTTAAAACACCAATTTACTTAAATTAATTGGCTCATTTATTTGTTCAAAACCAATGCCCAATACCGTTTTATTCAAAAGTGACAAATAACGGCTGAGAATTGTAAAAACCGCAGTGTTGTCTGATTAACTAGTTTTTATTTATTTCTGAAGGTAAAATTCCTCTGGAACTCTGGAATGCCTTTGGAGGTATGCTTGATGTGTAAATTAATTAAAGTTGTTTTGTTTGTTGTAAGCATCTTTAATATCATCTCCTGCTCAAATCAAGATGGAAGAGGTTTTAAGCAAAGTCTAGATTTAACACCTACTTACTATAAAATTCAATCGGGCCAACCTATAGAACAAAAAATATCTTGCGATGAGGAAGGTGGAGATATTACAGGTTTTGGAATTATAGGTGGCGAAACATTAGCACAAAAAAGTCCGCTAGCAAAGAGCGTCGTAAAGATCTATGCCAAATTTAAAAATAAATTAAATAATAAAAATTTAGGTTACGCGAGTTGTACGGGTTCATTACTGGATACAAATATTGTTTTAACGGCAGCTCATTGTGTTAAGATTCCCACTGATTTTGCCGGTGTTGAGGCTAAGGATATAGAAATGTCCATAATGGCTGTTTATGGGTCTAGAACAGTATGCCGATTGCAGGCGGGGGATTTTTCTAAAGCTGTTAATGTCGATCAATTTATTGTTCATGAGAGCTATGGAAAACTCAATAAAAACGGTGAAAAAAACCATAATGGCGATGTGGCCTTACTCCGTTTAGCTAAGCCGATGCCAGGAGAACATATTTACTATAAACTTGATAGTACTACGCATGACTTTACTGAGAATGAAAAGTTCGTTGCTGTTGGTTATGGTAAGTCAAAAGGGTACAATGTAGAGGAAGCAGAAGAAGTTCCACTCAAAGTGGGATTTTTATCATCCAATAAAAATGATGCCTTTGTGACTGAGTTTGCTGTGAGAATTTTTAACCAACAGTCTGACAAACAAAAAATTGAGTTCCTCGCGCCCTTTGAGTCCGAGTTAAAGCAAAATCCCCGTTTAGCGAGAGGTGGAAAATCAGCTCAACAACTTTTTCTTGATTATCAAAAGCAAAGTTTAAGAGAAAATCTTTTAAAATACTCGACAGATAAAGAAGATTTGTATTTTGATCAAAGCCACAATGTTGGAGTTTGTGCTGGTGATTCTGGTGGACCTGGATTAAGAATGACCTCTGGCAGTGATAATCAAAAGTTAAAAATCGTGGGCATTGCCAAAGCAGTGGATTCATTGATTGATAATACTGAAGCCTGTAGTTTTACTTCCGTTTACACTAACGTGAGCTTTTATAAGAGATGGATTATCAGCGCATTCAATAAGCTAGCAAATAAAAACAGTTTAGTTACTAAAAAAGGTGAATTGTTATTTCAATAAAACTTATTAACGTTAACGTCGGTTCGTGTTATTGTAAAAGTAAACCCCAGCTCCAACTAAAACCGCGCCTAAGGCTAACAATATATAAGCTAAGTTATTTGAACTTGCTTTTTTTCTACGACCAAAGGGTGCTTCTCCAGTCATTGCCGCACCTTCAGGGGCAGAACTTGCAGCTCCCCAAACTCCAGACGTGTTAGGGGCATTGGGACCACCGCTCGGAAGTGCGAGTAAATTTTTTGACGCAACTACTCTCAGGCTTTGAACGGCCTTAATAAATTCTGTTGAGTACTTGGCAAAGTAGTCAACGTGGGCACTAAAGGTGATGAGAATAGCTATTTTTTCCTTCATTGTTGCTAAGTAGCGAGTAAAGTAATTGGGTATTTCACTTCCTTTTTGTAAGCCATCGATCCAGAGTTGATCATTAATTTTTGTTTGTTTAGATTTGGTTACAATTTGAGAGGTAATAGCCTTTCCTGATTTGTCTGAAATATTTCGGGGCGTATTAATTGTTTGCTCATATATCATGTAGCTGTCAGTTGGGCCAATTTCTTTAGCAGTAAAAATGATAATAGCTTCTTTAGAGGCTTTAGATTCTTGATTGCGGCAAATCCATTCGGTGGACTCTAAAGCGCACTCCCATCCTGAGGGAAGTTCAAAAGAAAGATAGGCATTTCTAAAAACTTTAGCGTTTGAGACATCGGGTGTGGCGAGTATAAAAAAGGGGAGTGCAAAGACTTGAATGAGAACTAAACTTATTGCATTTAAGTAAGATTTCGAAAAAAAATGTAATTTCATGAATTTCCCTTTTGTTAATTTGAGAAAACTCTGCTTTATTCAATTATACAGGAGGATTCAAGATGATCAACCTCTACCAACTACAAAGTTTTGTAACCGTAATAAATGAGGGGAGTATAACGGCTGCTGCTGACAAACTTTATCTCACTCAGCCAGCCGTTAGTCAGCAGATTCGAAGCCTAGAGGAAGGTCTTGGAGTTGAGCTTTTAATGAGGGGTGTACGCTATATTAAAGCGACTAGCCAAGGGGAATTACTCTTCGAACAGGCTAAAAAAATTCTCCAAATGGTACAACAGACCGAAGCTTCAGTGACAATGATGAATGTGCAGCTTTCGGGACAGCTACGAGTCGGTTGTCTCAATTCGATAGGGTTGCATTTAATGACTAATATTTTAGGCCGACTTTTAAAACACAATCCTTCTGTGCAAATGAAATTAGAATATGGTCGTGCTGAGGATTTAGTGAAGCTTTTTAAAAAAAATCAGCTTGATGTAATCATTGTTCCTCATCTGGATAAAGAATTTGGAATAGATATGGATGGATACAGTGGACGGTTCTTGCAAAAAGAAGATTTTTGGTTAGTGGCTTCAGGAAAAGAACACAATACGCCTCGGGAAATTAAAATTGGCGATCTTGCCAAACAACCTCATATTTTATTTCAAGGTGAGTACAGTGCTTTTCATCAGTTTCTAGCTGAAAAATTAAAGAGCGCGAAAATAAACTTGAATGTGTCATTTGAGTCAACGAATGTTGGAACGCTAAAGAGAGTCATTGAAACGGGTTTAGGTTGGGGATTCTTGCCTTCCCATAGCATTCGTAAACAAGTTAAATTGGGTCGACTACAGCGTATTCATATTGAGGATTTTATTTATCAAGTGGATATCCTTTTTTACTCCCATAGCACACCAGAGAAGAGTGAGTTAACTGAGTACTTTTATAACATTTTGGTCGCGCAAGATCGCTCTTAGAGTGAAAGATGAGTGGCGAGGTTAGAATTACTTTTTAAGTTCTTTAATTTGTCAGCTTATAAACCACATACTGATTTGTTATTCCTAATGTAAGGTGCTCTTTTTTTAAAATTTGATAGAAACCAAGTTGCATTTTAGAAAAAGTCATAATAACAAATAGCACTAAGTTTTTTTCAACCATTGAAAAGTGCTTAAAAAATATCCTATGGTGGCTGTAGCTCAGCTGGTAGAGCATCGGATTGTGATTCCGAGTGTCGCGGGTTCAAGCCCCGTCAGTCACCCCAATTTATTTCTCAGTTATAGTCAAAAAAAGCAAATAAACAAATAGTTCTAAGTAGTTGAAAACACACAAACCAAGCAGAGCTTGGACGTCCGAAATGTTATGAAATTTCGGCAGATTTCAAAATTTGATGACAGAATGATGACAGGTTGATGACAGATTTTTCGCCGATTTTCCCAGGGAGAAGCGGCGGAATTCTGGGGTGAGCGACGGAAACGTTCTGAAAGATGAATTTTGAGTTTCGAGTCCCCCTCCGGGACCATTGAAATAGATAACCCTCACAGACTTTCGATTTCCAGGATCTGGATATTAATCTTAAATCCGGCCTTGGCCATTCATTGGGGTTGGCAAGGCCAATAACCTTGAGGAGGTTTTATGTTGGGAATCGTGCAATTTGTCCGCAGTGTGGTGATCTTTGCCATTGCCCTGGGTATCGCTGGCACTCTCGTCGAAGCCACTGGCTGTGTTGGCCATGAGGCCGCCAAAGCGCATCTGCACGGTGGCATTTCATTTGGCTGGTTGAATCGACAATTGGTAGGGAAGTGACCAGCAAAGTGAAAGTAATCTTAATGGAACTAAAAGGCTTCCCATAATAATTCGCTCCGATTTACTGGTCTGCGGCCGTCCGTACCTTGACCTTACAATTTGAACCCACTCATGCCATTCTATCGGGAAACAACCTTTCCAAGTACGATGCCAGTCAGTTTCATTTTCCCTCTAGGGATCGCAGATTCGTTTGCCAAAGTGAGCCCAGTGCTAAACCTTAATCTCTCCGTACTTTGCTACTACTGGACTATCACAGCAAGGGCACTTGCCTGAAAGGTCTGGCATAGCCTCTCCTCGCTGTTGCTCCCCAATTAATGCATATTTCATATTTGCTAATGACTGAGGTCAGTAGAACTGGTCGAAGCTGTTTTTGACTTCCCTGGCCTATTCTGTTCGACAGCTCCAAAAATACCGAGCCAATGGCCGACCTGTTCAGGCGTTGGCGAAGTCGCAGTAAGTTTGCGTTTAACTCTTCTCGCGAGATCAACCTTCCAACCTTTCAGCAATTCAATTTCATTTTCAGAGGCGAAAGCCTCCATCTGAGGCACAATCGGTAAAGCCAAATCATATTGATCGAAGTCGGCATCGGTGGCGCGGTACATTTTTGAAAATTCGTCGGCGGCAGTCTGGGCGGCAAGGTCTTCAATCTCAGCGTTTTTCATCTTCAGCAAATCGCCGACATGGAGCACGCGACCTTCTTGCCCTTTATAGAGTTCATTTTTCAAACTCTGACCAAGCTTTAAACCCGCTTCATCGGAGTCAAGAATCACAATCGGCAATTCACTCGACTTAGCGGTGAGCAGCGACACTACGGCCTTGACGCCCTTCACGCCCCACGCCGGAATAAAGGTGGTCTCCAGCTCTGGTTTAATTTTACCAGCACGCAAAAGAGCAGATTTAATGCCATACATATAGAATTGATCGGACTGGCCCTCAACTATAACTGGAGTGCAGCCTTGGAGGATAACGTCGGACACAGTAAGGCCGAGTGCCGCGTGCGCAGCAAACATGGACAAATCGCGCTGAGTTCCCTTGGCGGCTGATTTCAAATCGGTAGTCGCCACAGTCTTGCCGTCGTTGTTGACATATACGGCCCGAACTCGATCCAACTTGTCCGCATCGATCATAAACGGCGAATGCGTGGTATAAAGCAATTGGTTACACTTAGCCAAATTATCAAAAAACTCTGAGAGGTCCTTTTGCGCGAGAGGATGTAAGGTCAGGCCGGGCTCATCCAACAACAAAATCGCACCGGCATGGTTGTCCTTGCTTTCTACGAGGAAGACTAAGAAAAAACTTAAAAACCATTGAAGGCCAGTGCTTCGAGACTCAAGCTCAACCTCTTCGGGGCGGCGGTCATCCGACACCCAAATGCGGAAATGATTTCCATCTGCGGCGAAACGAAATCGATAATCGCCCTGTTTCCACCAATTCTTGAAATCATGGGTTAACTTGGTTGATGCTGACTGGAGAAGGATGTCACGCTCTTTCTTTTTCCCTGCATCTAGTTTGATTTGATTTTCATCGCCGCCGCTTTCTTGGCCGAGCTGCTGAATTTCTTCTGGTTTCAGTCCAACATAATCAAACAGCACGCGAAGAGTGCGCGTCTTCGCCAGCATCTTCACGCCCAGGTCTGTTCGCTTTAGGTCCTTTATCACATGAGGCAAATAAATTTCAGAATCAAGGTTCCCATAATTTGAGTAATAGACAAACTTCGGCAGCATTTTCACGATTGCATCGTGCTTGTCGGCCTCAACTTCGACAAGGTCTCCATCTCGCTTAATGACGGTAAATTTATATCCCCCACCAAGATCACGTTTCACGTTGAGGCAAATTATTTCTTCGGTGGGAAGACTCAGGATTTCGGAGATGGTGGCTTTTGCGTTCCCGCCAAAACCAAATTCGGCCTCGATGAACACTGGCTTTGCGTTCATGTTTCTAATTTCGGTGTATTGGCTTCTAGGCGCATCTTGAACGAGATCGATTGCCCCTTCCTTAGCCGGGTTCAACTTCCAGAGCGGCAGGAGTAGATTGGATTTACCGGCTTCATTTACACCGATCATGGACATTACATCATCGAAATCAAGCCAGCCGCTGTCTTCGACCGAACGAAACTTGGTAACACGGAACCTTTTCAATAATAATGAACGCAAAAGAACCCCCCTTCGGCATGAGCCAAACGAAAGAAATCTGTGTCGAAATCTCATCAGGTCAAGGCGCGAAAGCAGCCATGGAAGGTCAAAGGAACTGTATTGCGGCGCAGAATCACGCTGAAAATCAATGTGTTAAGGGCTGCTAGCGATTTGAAATTTAATTTCAGAATCTTAAGACTTTAACGACTAAAACGACCGATCTGATCATTCAGGAAAGCCCTTACTCTCTTCGTCACACTTAACCAGCATCGCCTTGTCGGCGGCGACCGCAATGATATCTGCGCGATGGAGATCGATCCACTCAAGTTTAGGCTCGAAATTGCCCCGAAACTGTTTCGCTCCGACTTTGAAGGTTAGGTTTTCCGCGATTGCATAGGAGTATCTTTTTACTCCAGTGTCGGCCAAACCATCTAGGCACTTGGGGTAGTTCTTATATGACTGAGTGTTGTAGCGGGTATTAAGGATATGAACAAATGCCTTTTCTGCATCAGAAATCAAATTCTTTTTTTCAAACGGCTTTCCATCTAAGGCCTCTTCAAAATCTGAATTGGGTGAAAATGTTTTAATTTGGAGGTCCTCAACATCAAAAAGAAAAATAAATAATTCGTCCGTTAGCCGTGACGCCGGATTTTTTTGAGATTCATTGGACAAAATCTTTGCCCGTGCTTTGTGACCTTGGTCAAAGAGACGGGAAAGGCTATCACTATTTTTGGAAATGCCTACATATAAAAGGTCAAATGTAAGGGCCTTGAGATAGTCGTCTGGTGCCGTGAGTTTGATGTCGGCTCGGGAAAAGTGATGTAAGAGTTTTTCAATTGTAAACCATATTCGTTGACCAGTTTTTGGATTTTCAAAATTTAAAACCTTAGGACCTCTTCCTACATTGAACTCGTCTCCCAACTCATCGAAAAATTGAGCTAATGGTAGTTTCAAATTTTTTACAGAAATCGAATGGCCGACAATATCAAACGCCAGCTCAGTGCTTTCACCGTCTCCCGAATGACTAACATTGGAAAACTCAAGTCCTTCTCTTTGAGCGATCATGTACAGCTTGCTACTCTTCACAAACTCACGAAACTTTTCGTCCTTTGAGAGCCAATCAGCCTCCTGGTTCGATAAAGGAGCGTGAACCAATCTTAGTGTATTGATTGCGGCATGATGAAGAGGTTCGCTCACTGTTTGACCTTTTTTTTGCAGTCATCCAAATCCTTTTTGGCCCTAGGGGTGAGGCTATCGCACGAATTGTTTGTGTCCACGCCCAGACAACACTCTAGAACGCTAATCCGTTCAGTTGTCCGCTTGTCGTCGCTTTGTTTTTTGGCCGATGTAGCCATCCAAAAGGCATCCTCTGTTGGAGCTTCCTGAATGGCCGCGCAATACTTATCTTTGGCATTCGCGCAGCCAAATATCGCTGACATCCTCTCCTTTTTAACCCGCAAATCGGCAGTCTGACGGTACTCCATCGTTTGTTGGGCATAGGCCGCCATAGGGAGAGTGATTGAAGTAAGTACGACTCTACTGAAGAATTTCTGGATCTGGTTCATTTTGGTCTCCATTTATTTTGAGGCGAATTTTCATATTCTTGTAGCTGCCTAGTGAAATTTTATACTTACAATCTGAAAGGCCGACGGCTTTGGTTTCAACGGAGATCAATCCCACATCTGTGGGGACAATATCCATTGGGGTACACGAATCAAAATTAAAATTTGAATATTGAGCACTGCTAGAAAGAACAAATTTGTAGTCCGAAAGCTCTTTCTCTCTGTCATTCTTTAAATCGATTTGACAGTCGTAAAGATACTTTCTTCCATTGTCGAGCGGCGTGCATTTGGTCTGAGACAAAGTTAATCGCGAGCCTTGAAATTGGTTGTAAATCTCCTCGCGATAGAGGTAACCAACGAGCAAAAATAAAAGGTTTGCCAAAATAGCGATAAGAACCGAATCGATCCAAATTTCTGAGAAATTTTTATTCTTCCGCGATTTGTTTGCTCTATATATTGCCGCGATTAACACCGCCGTAATTAAAATCCAAAGTATCGTCAAACAGTCCTCCCATCCATGGTTCCGCCCCCTATATCGAGTCAGAACTCAGTCATCTTGGGTAGCTTAGCCAAATTGCATTTATATTGTTTATTCGGGTCCTTCGATACTTCCTACCAAGACTACATGCTGTATTTCTGATCGCCGAATGAATGAATAAAGCCAATTTTGATCTATTCGGAATGGATCTTTCCCCTCACTCGGTATCTATTATTTTGCGATTAATTGGGGGTAACCTGCAAGCCATTTATTGGGCCCGCTGATGAAGAGGGACCCACAGACGAACACATGTGTTGGGGAGCCTTTGGAAGGCGGGCAATTAGTATTTGTACTTATTTCAAAATTGTCCTTGGTCTCGAACAAAGTGGATTCGCAGTAAAGCTATGAAAATACAACCGCTTATGAAATTTTCACTGACTTGCCATTGTTCTTAGTGTTCGCGATTACGTACAATTGGTTGTGCCCAAATAAAAGGCATGATACCAAGGTGACGTAATTTCGAAGGGTTACAGATTCTTCGATGTCATTTCCACCTTGGCCCACCGTTTGCTCATGACCTGGATGAGATTACAAGGGGGTACTAATGCCGTTTAAAATTCTGCTTGTCGATAACGATCCAAATGATTTGGAGGTTTCCAAGATGGTGTTATCGGCGGAATCAGATTTTGAAATCATCACTGAAACAGATCCAGAACGTGCGATAAATGCCGTTAAATCAAAGCCCAAAGAATTTGCCGTTGCCGTATTGGATTACCGAATGCCAAAGGACGGTCTCACCACTGCGAAAGAAATGCTAGCGATTAACCCACTGCTCATGATTGCCTTGCTTTCGGCGGATCAAAGCCGCGAAGTTCTTAAAAAGTGCATTGCCACGGGAGTGCGGACTTTCATTGATAAGGACGAGGATGGCGAAGTCATCCGCAGTATTGTTAGGGGCCTTTGTCAAAAACGCGCCGAACAAGAAGATGCATTGTTGGCTGATTCATCGGGAGCAGATTTTGAAAAAAACGATCGCATAATTTCATCCGTCGGATTTACTGGTCGCTCTTCAAAACTTGTTGAAGTTGTCCAGATGATTAAACGAGCGGCCAAGGTTGATTGTAACGTGTTTATTCAAGGCGAATCAGGGACAGGTAAGGAGTTGGTAGCACGGGCCATCCACGCTCATTCGCCACGAAAAAACAAACCCTTTGTTCCGATCAATGTAAATGCCATCAGCGACAATTTGGTAGAGAGCGAACTTTTTGGACACGTCAAGGGGGCCTTTACAGGCGCGATCCAATCAAATTCAGGAAAGATCTTATCCGCCCAAGGGGGCACGTTATTTCTTGATGAAATTGGAGACCTCAAGCCTGAGATCCAAGTAAAACTTTTGCGGGTAATTCAGGAAAAACGCCTGACTCCGGTTGGGAGCACAAAAGAAATTCCCTTCGATGTTAGATTTATATCTGCAACCCACGTGGACCTTGAAGGCGCTATTGAACAAGGGCGCTTTCGTGAGGACCTATTCTACCGTCTTCATGTTTTGCCCATCAGTGTTCCGCCGCTTAGGGACCGCCCTGAGGATGTTCAGCCGCTCATTTTGCACTTTCTTAAAATACATAATGGAACAGGCGTGGAATTTTTAATGAAGACGGTGCGTTTGCTTGAAGCATATCAATGGCGCGGCAATGTAAGAGAACTTGAAAACGAAATTCAAAAGTTGGTGGCATTAGGCATTAAAAAAATTGAGCCGCCTCATCTGAGCACAAAGATACTCGAAGCCGTCAACTATGTTGACAATAGTAATATACCGTCGCATCGCGACTTTCAAAAAAAGCTTTGGGAGATGGAGCATGAATACATCCAGCAAAACATTAGGGTGGCCGGATCACTTCGAGAGGCATGCCGGTCGATTTTTAAATCGGCACCGTCTTCAATTCACACGCGAATCACTATTTTAAATGACCACTTAACAAAAACAAAGGGGGAAGGCTATGAGCAAAGCTACTAAAACCACTACCGCATTAATGGCCCTGTTGATGGGTTTCGGCACAAAAGCGATTGCAGAAAATAAAACTGTTAGCATAGAGCAATTGGAAAAATCATGCATTACGCCTGAGCTTGTAGAAAAACTATTGGCTGCGGAGATTATGGCTAAAACTCCGACTCTCAATGTTTACGAAATCAATACTACCAAGATTGACGAATTATTGGCTCACCCGGAAAACCAACAGTTAACTGATTACCTCAACTTCATTAAATCAATTGTCGGCGATGACGTGCAGGTTGAACAAAAAAGTCCATGTCAGATGACTTTGGGAACTCAAGACATCATGATTTCAAAGTAAAAACGGTGAAACAATTGAAACGGTTTATGGTTATTTCATTTTTAAGTTTAATAGGAGTTGCCACAATGATTGGCGTAGCCAACAAAGATTCAGTTCAGCCCTACATGTATGTGATTACCGAATCATCGGAGCCCACGTCTCTCGATCCGTTGGATGCCGATGGAACACAAAATTTGCCAGTGGCTCGAATGATATATGCCACTCCCATTGAGATTGATTCAGAAGGCGCTCTGATAAGCCCGGTGCTGGAATCGTTTACGTATGATTCGGGTTCCAGTACAGTCAGGTGGACGGTCAAGTCTGGTCTTAAATTCACTGATGGTTCAGATATTGAACCGATGGATATCGCGTTTGCCGTGGCTCGAATGGCCTACACTCGCCCTCATTTTCCGGTGATTGAAAATATTGTTGGTGTTGCGGATTGGTCTCAAAAAACCAATGCTCTTGAGAGCCTGCCCAGCGGCCTTACAGTTTCGGGTCAGACCATTGAGATAAGATTCAGCAAAAATATTGATCATCCACTTTTTCGTTTCTGCCTTGAGATATTTTCCATAATCCCAAGGAGGTGTGTTGACCTAAAAACGAACAAAGTCACCTGCGATAGAATTCCCGGTAGTGGTCGTTACGAAATCACAGAGAAAAGGGATTCTGAAATTCATTTTTCGTTACGAAGCGCCGACGTTTATGGCTCGTCCATTCCCAATAAAATTATTTTCAAATATCAACCGCTTTCAGAGATTTTTAACGGTAAACCGATGTCATTGGAGCAAACTATTATTCAAGGGAATGAAATTAAGCTTTCGCCTGAACAAAACCAGAACCTGAATCAATTTTTTCAATCCACGTTTACTCCGTCAGCACGAATCGGGTTGAATTTAATCAATCCGAATGTACCGCCTTTCGATGATAAGCGGTGTCGTCAATTTTTTGCCCAAGCTTACCGGGAGGCCTACAAAACAATTATGGGGAGCAATGGAAATATTGAATCCAGCGTTTTTACGGACGTCCTACCCGGTTATATGAAGGATGCGGCTTTAAAAATAAAGGCATTCAATATTTTATCCGAAACCGACACAGACTCGTGTCGCGAAAAGTTTGTGAAGAGCGGACTACCGTGGGGTATCACAAAAGATGACAAGGATTCCATCTATGGCAAGGTAATGGAGAATATTTTTGATCAATTAAAGATTCCGAAAACGGAGGCTAAAGTCTTAGAGACTCGCAAGCAAGAGGTTGAGGCTTTTATCAATGGTGAGATAGCAGTCATTGGCGCAAGTACGGGGTTTTGGGCTTTAGATCCTGCGGGTGACATTCAGATGCTATTGACACCAAATATGCACAAAATTCTTCAGTTTGTCGCGCAAGATGAAAAATTGCAGAAATTAATCCGAAATCTTAAGGCGAATGAAGACAGCAAGTCTGATGCCTTTAGGGCTCTAAATCAATACTTGCATGACGAAGCTCTCTTTAATGTTTTTACCCATGTTCGGCGTTTTTATGCGGCAACGGATGAAAACCTGATCGCAGAATTACCAATTTCCATTACTTCGCCTGCACCCTGGCAGGTTTTCAGGATCAGTAAATGACCCCGAAGCAATCCATGCTTTCAGAAATACTGACCGCATTAAAAGTGAAGGAGCAACTTCCTTTAAGGATTGATTTTACAAATATGAATGGACGTTTTTGGTGTGTGGTCTCTGATGAATCAAATCCTGATTCATCAATTATGAGCGAAAAGGTTTTTACTGGAATGAGTTTTGATAAAGATACAGCTTTACTAAAGGCATTATCAGAAAGAGCCGAAAGATACGCATTTCTTGATGGCGCAAGCCAAAGAGTTTCCTCATGCGCCACTGAAAGATCAGATGGCTTTGCTGCACTTCCAAAAGCATTGATGGGAGTACTTAACGTCAGGGATTTCGCACTTAATGAGGCAATAGAGCGGTTCGTTTGGGCTACATGGTGGGATAATGACGACATAGATTTCGAAATCAGGCCCTGGAATACCTTTGAATTTTCAGATGAACATAGGAAATTCGTTTCAACAGCTTTGAGTTCAATGAACATTCAGCAACTTCAAGTGGTCCTGCCTAAAATGACCAATGATTTTGGTCGGCAAGTTATTGTTTTGGTTGGTGGACTTAATGGCAGAGGGTTTGTCTCTGGCGGTGCCTGTGGCCTCAATGAGAATTTTAAGAATACTTTCTTTCGTGCCCTTGATGAACTTTCTCGTCATGCTCTTGCTATTCAGCGGACAACAAGCCAACCATTAGCGGCGTCGATGTCATTTTATGAAAAGAGGCTTTTGCTTTTCGGAAATGGTAAGGGTGACCAGTTAGTGTGGATGCGCCTAAATCGGCGTGGTAACAAAAAAATTCTCCTGCCTGAATTACTTATTGATGAAACTGTCCCAACCAAATTCAGCGATTTTATTGTTTATAGATGCTATTTCGTTGGTCAGCCGCCATTTGTAGGCGGTGAACTCGAAAGGCTTTGCCTATGACCGTTTCCAATCGAAAAACGCAATTTATTTATCTTGCTGTTGTGTTATCAGTAACTCTGGCAAGTTATGGGATATGCGATTATTACCTTGCTTCAATTGGCAAAGAATTAATGCTCAGTTGGGCAAAGACAGAGGCAGTTTCGGTGCAAGAAGGAAATCTCCTTTCCTCAATCACAAAGACCCAAAGGTTCTTATTGTCATCTGATTATGTTAAAGGTGTTGCATTGGTTCGATTGAACAATGGTCAGTTAAGCAGGCGCATTGAATATGGCCAACTGTTCTCAATCAACCCCGATGAAATTACTGACAGTCAATTCAAGGACCAAATCGTCCAAAAACGCTTGGGCTTTCTCCATCAGCGTGTCTATTATAAGATTCCTTCAGAAAATCATTTTTACTTGGTCTTTGATGTAAGCTCTGATTTTTTGAAGCATGTATTCCTTGGTTTCACCTCAATGCTGATTCTTGTTGTTATTTATCTTGTGTGGGCCTTACAAAAAATTGAGCGGTCAGAAGCGACAAAGAGAGCCGAGCTTATTAAACTTGCAATTGAAGATCTTTTGCAAAATGATTCACCTTCGTCAATTCTTGAGAGAGAAGCTCCGGGCCTATTGAAATGGTGGAACTTAAAGAAATCTGAAATCGAGGCGACCCACAATTTGGCCATAGCAAACCAAAGTAAAATAGCCTTTGCGGAGCTGGCGGCAATTACAGCCCATGACATTAAAGGTTCTCTTCGGAATATTCGCGAGTTAACCAAGGTCGTTACCGGCATCAGTGACTCACAAAAACAAATTTTGCAGAATTCCATATTGAGGGTTTCAGAGATTGCATCGAGTATGCTCAAGAAAACTCAAGACATCCAACAAACTGAGATAAATACGCGAAAAGAGGCGGATCTTGCCGCTATTGTGAAAAGTTCCGTCTGGTATAAACAGAATCAGTATGGGGCTACTGTTAAAATTGAAGTGGATTTGAATTCAACCTTTTTATCTATGCCTCTCAATGGGGCTGACCTTGAGCGTTCGCTTCATAACTTGATTGATAACTCTGTTGAAGCATCGGGCTCTAACCCTTTCATTCGGGTAACCCTAAAACAGGAAGGCCATTTTGGTAAAATTGAAATAAGGGATCATGGTAAGGGAATTTCAAAAGAGGGATTAAGTAGAATTGGAACCAAAGGATACACGTCAGGAAAGACCGGCGGGACTGGATTAGGGATATTTTACGCTAAAAAATTTGTTGAGGATATCGGTGGTCGCTTTGATGTTTCCTCCAAGCTTGGCATCGGCACAAAGGTAACTCTTAAGATCCCGACAAAGCAAATATACTTACCGAGTTCAATGGACTTTTATTCTGATAGCACTCTTTTGATTTTGGACGATCAAGACTCAATCCGAAACCTTGTAAAAGAGAATTTAGCATCGGCAACTACTAACGGATTGAATCTTCAAACATTTCGAACAACTCATGAATTAGAAAGTTGGGTTGCTAGGCAATTAGGAGATTCGTTTTTTCTTTTCTCAGATTATTATTTAGAAGGTGAAGTAGAGACTGGGTTGGACGTTATTGAGCGACTTAATCTTTGCAAGCAATCAATTATTTTTACTTCCGCTTATGATACACCATCTATCCACAATCAGACGGCGGACATTAAAGTCCCCGTTGTATCCAAAGATCAATTTTTCGATTTAGTGTTACCCACTTTATGCACAAATAGAAATTCACAGAAAAAAGAAGAGGTGTTTTGCTGAGTTTGTGGTACAGAAAGTGCGTCTCTAGTGTTTTTTATGAGTGGACGAAAATCACTTCGGTATTCGAAAGAAAAGTCCTGATGGCGGGTAACTATGTTTGGTGTCACACCTCAATGCAGACTATGGTCTAGGTGCCTCAAATTGTCTTGAGTCGTCTTCTTTTGTCTTAGACAATCTAAATCGAACTAATTGGCATTTTCTTGTTTACGAGGTGAAGATTTGGAATCAGTGGAGCACTGGCTTTCTGTGGAAGAGGTTGCCCAACATTTGAAGGTCTCGAAGGAGTCTATCTATCGCTGGATTGAGCGTGGTAAAATCCCGGCTCACAAAGTAGGGAGACTATGGCGATTTTCACAAAAGGAGGTCGACGCATCTGTTCGTCGCGGGGACCTTGCTGAAGACAACGAAGTAAATTTTAGCTCTGGTCCCAAACCGTAGGAGGCTCTTAAATGAATAATACATCAAACTTTATGGATGTTTTTAATCTGAGGGATACCGTCGTTAATGAGTACCGAGATTTCGCAACTTCATTCACAACGATCTTTTCACAAGACATTAAAAACCAAGTGGATGCAATTTATGCTCAAAATAGATTTTGGCCTGAACCTCTAATTCAGGTTAATCCTAACTATAAAGTTACAACCTCAGTTGGCGACCAAGTTATAAAAAAAGTGCTTCATCCTTTGTGTGAGAAAATTTTTGCAATTGATGGTAAACCACTAGCGCTTTACAAACATCAAGAGCAGGCAATTGCACTCGCTGCGCAGGGTGAAAGTTATGTGGTCACGACTGGAACTGGATCTGGAAAGTCACTCTGCTTCTTTATTCCATTGGTTAATGCCATTCTTCAACAAAAGGAAACTGACAAGTCTCGTAGAACTCGCGCAATAATCATTTACCCGATGAATGCCTTAGCAAATAGTCAGCTTGAAGAAATTAATAAGTATTTAAATAATACTGGTTCAGGGAGTACTATTAGGATTGCCCGTTACACTGGACAAGAGAGCGAAGAGGAACGTAGAGCCGTCTCTGAAAACCCACCTGACATCTTGTTAACGAACTTCATGATGCTTGAGTTACTTATGACAAGGCAGGATGCTCTCGATAAAAAGGTTATTGAGAATTGCCAGGATTTGAAATTCTTGGTTTTGGATGAACTCCATACATATAGAGGTAGGCAAGGCGCAGATGTCGCCCTCCTTGTGCGCCGTGTTCGAGAAAGGCTGTCCGACACAATTCAATGCATTGGCACATCGGCCACGATGGTAAGTGAGGGTTCAAGAGAATCCAAAAACCAAGTGGTCGCAAAAACTGCATCTAAGTTATTTGCTGTAACTATAAATGAAAATTGCGTTATAACAGAAACTCTTCTGCGTGCGACAAATCCTGAGTTGACTGCAGAGACAATCGTTCCTCATTTGGGTGCTGCCATTGATGTTGAAGTAAATCGAACAATAACTAATTTGGAATTAGCCAAACATCCTTTAGCTGTTTGGGTTGAAACAAATCTCGGGATGACCGCGCCAGATGGTGTTTGGGTTCGGGCGCGTCCGCTTACATTAACTGAAGCTGTTGATCGTTTAGCATTGCAATCAAACCGCACAAAAGCACGTTGCCGGAAAGTACTTCTAGATTTGTTGCTAATATCCAATTTGCCCGAATCAACAAGGTGTGGAACTGGCAGTGAAAAGCCTTTTTTTGCTTTCAAACTGCATCAGTTTATATCGGGAGCAGGTAACGCTTATTCGACACTTGAACCCATCGAAAAACGAAGAGTCGCAATTGATCCTCAACAGTTTCTCCCAGGTACCAGCGATGTAAGGTTGTATTCCACTCATTTTTGTAGAGATTGTGGTCAGGAATATCACCCTGTGCGGAAAACTGAAATTGAAGGAACGCCTCACTTCCTCGCTAGAGACATCGAAGACATAGCTATTGCAAATGAAAACGATGAGGATGAAAATGAGGACGATGAGGCGCAAGATGAATACGGCTTTGTAATGCTTCATCCAAGCGACCCTGATTTTGAGTTCGACGATCAAATTGAAGATTATCCAGAGCATTGGTTAGAAAATGACAACAACGGCGATCTGAGGCTACGAGCCACCTATAGACGGCAGAGGCCGGAACAGTTTTCAGTTACTCCAAGTGGGGCGATAGGTCGTGGCAGTTCAGTATGGTTTATAAAAGGAAAATTTAAGTTTTGTCTAAGGTGCAAAGCTGCCCCTTTGGGGGCCGCACGGGATCGAACGAGACTTGCCTCATTATCTTCTGAGGGGCGAAGTTCTGCGACAACAGTTTTAGTCAGCAGCACCCTTCGTTGGATGCATAAAAGAGATTCTGGACTTAGCTTAGATAAGCGAAAACTTTTAGGGTTTTCGGATAATAGGCAGGACGCTGCTCTGCAGGCAGGGCACTTCAATGATTTTATAAATGTCAGTTTGATCCGGGCTGGTTTTTTGGGTGCCTTAGATAATGCAGGAACAAATGGGCTCAGTAGTGAAGAGTTAGGGCTGGCACAACAGAAGGCACTCGGATTTGATCGACCAGATCTAACGATAAAATCCGAGTGGCTCTTAGAGCCATCGTTGCGCGGATTTAATTTCCAAGAGGCTGAAAAAACCTTACGGGAAGTCCTCGCCTATCGTGTTTGGTTTGATCAGCGAAAGGGATGGCGGTACACCAATCCTAACCTTGAGCAATTGGGGCTTCTGAATGTTGAATATCAGGGAATCAAAGAATTGGCTGCGGATGATGAGCTTTATCGTAGCGCGCCAACTATACTTAGAGACGCTACACCGGCTATTCGGGAAAAAGTGTTTCAAGAGATATTAGATTATTTACGAAGGGGTATGGCGATCAAAAGTCAGATTCTTGAAACTACATATCTTGAACAGGTAAAAGATCGCTCAACCAGTCGCCTAAGGGCACCCTGGGGATTTGCACTGGAAGAGCATCCAAGAAGATCACGCTGGCTAATGTTAAATCCTCCTGCGCGCAGGGATAATTCATTAAGAGATGAAGAGTTAATAATCCGAGCGGGAATCACTAGCTCTCTTGGGCGAATTTTGAAATCAACAAGTACTTGGCAAAGTGCCCAGGCTCGAACCATTAGACGTGATGAATACAATGAGCTTATTCAATGTCTTCTAAACGCGGCAAATGAGCATGGATTGATTTCCGAAGAACCTACTAGCTTTGACGGAGCACTTGGTTGGAAACTAAACGGGGCCTGCATTAAATTCTTAAAAGGGAATGGTATTGCTTCTGATAGCTCCAAAGAAAATAAGTTTTTTGCGGAATTTTACGCTAACCTAGCAATGACATTGAAAAATCCCAATCATTCACTTTTTGCCTTTGAAGCGCGTGAACACACAGCGCAAGTTGATGGTGATAAGCGCAAAGTGCGTGAAATGCGATTTAGGTATACACAAAAAGAGATTGAAGCACTCATGGCTGATGAGGCCCACTTGAAAGAGCTTGGTGAGTCAAACCGTTTTCTTCCGGTCATGTTTTGTTCTCCTACCATGGAATTAGGGGTTGATATTTCCGCTCTAAATGCAGTCTACCTAAGGAATATACCGCCGACTCCAGCGAACTATGCTCAGCGAAGTGGGCGAGCCGGTCGAAGCGGCCAGGCTGCTCTTGTCATTACATACTGTGCGGCGCTGAGTCCACATGATCAATACTTTTTCAAGGAACCAAAAGCAATGGTTCACGGTGAAGTTAATCCTCCACTGCTCGACTTAGCGAATAGAGATTTAGTAGATAGTCATTTGCAAGCAATTTGGTTGGCCTGTACGAGTCAACCGCTTAATGCCTCGATTTCAGAGATACTGGTCTTGAACTCAAAAGAGCGAAAAGTTCGCGAAGAGATCAGGCAGGTAATGACCAAATCAACAGTAACAACTGAAGCAGAAAAAAGAATTATTGGTGTTCTTGGATACCTAAAAGACGATCTAAATTCAACAAAAGCTCCTTGGTTCCCAGGCGGAAAGAAATATGCAGAAACAGTCGCAAATGCTGCTTTCAATAGATTTGAAGATGCCTTTCGTCGTTGGCGTGATCTTTTTTCAGCCGCAGAATTACAACGAGATGAAGCGCGCAAAATTGTAGACAACCACGCTTTACATCAGCGTGAACGAGATGCTGCCAAAAGAAGAGCTCGACAAGCAGAAGAACAACTGGATTTGCTAAAAAAGGGGAATGAGACACAAACTGCGAGTGATTTTTATACCTATCGCTATCTAGCTACTGAAAATTTTTTGCCAGGTTATAATTTCCCAAGATTGCCGCTGATGGCATACATTCCATCTTCAACTGAAGGTGGTGGTAGACAAACCTTTCTACAACGTCCACGTTTTCTTGCCTTGTCTGAGTTTGGACCACGAAGCCTTGTGTATCATGAAGGCCGATGCTTTCAAGTAGAGCGTGTAATGATTTCAGTTGGTCAAAGAGATGGAGCTACTGCAGAAGTAAGGTTACCGACCAAAACTGTTCGCATTTGCAGGGCATGTGGGGCTGGCCATTTTACCGAATCCATTTCTAACTGCCACTCATGTTCTACCGTGCTTAGTGATGCTGAAATCGTTCGAGAAATTTATCGAGTTGAGAACGTTGCAACACGCCAGGTGGAGCGTATTACCGCAAATGATGAAGAACGAAGACGTCAAGGATTCGAGCTTCAAACAATCTATGAATGGGCGCTGCGAGATGGTGTAGTCGATGTCCGTCGTGGGGAAGCCGTTGAAGGCGAAGAAAAGGTTGCAGTCATTTCATATGGCCCAGCAGCGCGAATTACAAGAATAAACAAAGGTTTGAGGCGAAGGCGAAATCGAACCCAATTTGGCTTCAGGATCGATCCCATAACTGGTTATTGGGCAAAAAACGAAGATGAAGATCAAGAAGTCAGAGATCCGATGGCGAATCCTCGTCAATGGATTGTGCCAGCAGTCGAAGATCGAAAAAACGCTCTTCTATTGAGCCCAGTTCTTGGTGGCTCACCAACCGTTAATACTTTACCAACTATTCAACACGGAATCCTTCGCGGAATTGAGGAAGTGTTTCAACTCGAAGAGGGAGAAATTCTAGCTGAACCCATGCCCTCCGCCGATTCTAGAAATAGCTTTTTACTCTACGAGGCTGCTGAAGGTGGTGCTGGTGTTTTAACTCGCCTTGTATCCGACCCAGGTAGTTTGGCTAGTGTCGCAAGAGAGGCGCTGAAGATCATGCACTTTGATACAGGTGCGGAATCTTTACCCACTGAGCATGAAAAGCTTTTAGATTCAGCTGAACAGACGCCCTGTGTGGCCAGTTGCTATAAATGTTTGATGTCATATTTTAACCAGACTGATCATGAGCTTCTTGATCGAAGAGACGAAGTAGCAAAAGCAGTCTTATTGAATCTTGCGAAGGCATCTGTCCGTAATCTAGTTTTAGATGTGAGTCCAAAGGTAGATTCGACAGATTTCTCAAGTGTTGAGATTAATCCCGAATGGGCAACTGAGGCAAGAAAGGCCGGACTGCCATCGCCTGACGTAGACCCATTGGAAATTAGCGGTCAAAAGATTAGCTTAGTATGGCGATCCTATTATGTTGTCGCATCATTAGATACTTTAGACGAATTTATTGAAAAGCAACTAGAAGATAAGGGATTTTCAATTTTTGTTTTTGGACTTGATAGCACAAAGTGGAGCGAAATAATGACTAAATTGTTATCTGCAGTTGGAGGGAAGAAAGTTTGACCATCAATCAATTTGCACCTGGCACATTAATAAAAGCGCGCGGTAGAGAATGGATGGTCATAAACTGTCCTGATAGCGATACCATTAAGGTGCGCCCATTAAGTGGATCAGAGGATGATCAAACTCTAATTTATCTTCCTTTAGAGGCAGAACCGGTAGAACCAGCTCAATTCCCAAATCCTCATCCTTTACAGGTAGGTAATCATGAAACAGCATTGCTCCTTCGTGATGCGCTTCTATTGTCACAAAGGAGAGGGGCCGGGCCGTTCAGGAGTTTTGGGCAAATTGCCGTTGAGCCAAGGGCTTATCAGCTGGTGCCATTGTTGATGGCATTAAAGTTGGATGTGGTAAGGTTATTGATAGCTGACGATGTGGGTGTCGGTAAAACAATCGAAGCTTGCCTCATTGTTCGAGAATTAATCGATAGAGGCGAAATTGATAGGTTTACAGTTCTATGCCCGCCTCATCTTGTCGAACAATGGACTTCAGAGCTTGAGGGGCGATTTCATATTCGCGCAGCTTCCGTCACCGCATCTAGCGCAGTTCGCCTTGAGCGTGGGTTGCCAATGGGCGAAAGCATTTTCTCAGCTTACCCATATACAGTGGTAAGCCTTGACTACATAAAGAGCGACAGGCGCAGAAGTGAGTTTCTTAGGGCTTGTCCTGAATTTGTCATCGTCGATGAGGCTCATACATGCACTATGGGAATCAGGGGCCGACACCAGAGGTATGAGCTATTAAAGGGTTTATCTCAGTCTAAGCAGCGGCATATGGTATTACTCACGGCGACGCCGCATAGTGGGGATGAACAAGCATTTTACCGCCTCCTTGGGTTGTTAGAAAAAGAATTTGAAAGTTTGTCTGAAATCCAAGGCAATGAACGAGATAAGTTAAGAGATAAATTAAGTAAACACTTTGTTCAACGTCGCCGTCCAGACATCGAAGAGTGGCAAGATGGAAGCATCTTCCCTGCACGCGAGACCGCGGAGATGACCTATCAGCTCTCAGGAAAGTGGGAAGACTTTTTTTATCGAATATTAGATTACTGCGCTGCAATTGTATCTGCTGCTAGCTCAGATGAAAGAAAGCAAAGGCTTAACTTTTGGGGTACGCTTGCGCTACTTCGATGTGTTTCATCTAGCCCTGCCGCAGCCATTCGAGCACTTCGAACTCGGGGACAAGTTGATTTGGGTTCTAAAGAAGCTGACGATCTCATCGAAGGTAGCCTCTTTGATGGTGATGCGGAGCAATTTACTGACGATGATGTTGAGCCAGCGGCAGATATGAGTGGTGACAGTAAGATACAAGAGCTTATAAAAGAAGCGCAGGCTCTTGAAGGCCAAAGGGGTGATCCCAAATTAAGGCTTCTCAAGGAACAGCTTTCTGAACTATTGGAAGAGAAGTTCAATCCCGTAGTTTTCTGCCGATATATTGCGACAGCTCATTACCTCAAAGAACACCTATCAAAAGAGTTTAATGGTGTAACGGTTGAGGTTGTTACCGGTGAGTTAACATCAGAGGAGCGAAAAGAAAAAGTCGAAGGATTGGCAGATTCTGACCAGCGCTTACTAATTGCAACTGATTGCCTTTCAGAAGGGATCAATCTTCAGACGCTTTTCGATGCAGTTATTCACTACGATCTTTCGTGGAATCCCACAAGACACGAGCAGCGAGAAGGGCGAGTTGATCGGTTTGGTCAATCCACACCAGTAGTTAGAACATTGTTAATTTATGGCGAAAATAATCCAATTGATGGTGTGGTGTTAGAGGTTATTTTAAGAAAAGCTGAAAGTATTCGCAAAGAGTTAGGAATCTCTGTCCCACTGCCTGATGATAACCATAGGTTGACTCAAGCGTTGATGAAGGCGGTATTGCTTAGAGATCGAAAAGAGCGGCAAAGGTCGTTTGATATCGGTGCAATATATGAAGGTAAAGCTATTGAAGCTGTGTGGAAGGATGCCGCAGAAAGTGCAAAGGGTAACCGGACTGTTTTTGCGCAAAAGAAAATGAAACCAGACGAAGTCGTCCCTGAATGGAAAAAGGCACTTGCTGCTATTGGTGGGGCAGATGATGTAAAACGATTCACAATCCGAGCCCTAGCTCGCCTTGGGGCAGCACCTGAAAAGCAGAAATTTGGATACAAAGCGCCACTCGCGGGCTTGCCAAACTTCCTTAGGGAGCAGATTGAGCAAGAGGGCTTAGTGGGATCACCATTAATAGATTTTGAATATCCTCCAAAAGGTCGTTGCAAGTCGATTGGTCGAAGTCATCCTCTCATACATGTTTTAGCAGAAACTCTGCTTGAGCAATCGCTTGGTAAGTTTGACGAATCACAAGTTTCTAGCGATCCCACAGTGCTGGGACGTGTGGGATGTTGGGTCTCTGCAGGGGTAAAAACGAAAACAACAATCCTTCTTCTACGTCTGCGCCACCAACTTACATCCCAAGCCCAAGATTTGACAAAAGCTCTTTTAGTGGAAGAAGCAAGTAGTCTTGCTTGGACTGGTAAAACGATATCAGAGCTTATGCAAGGTGGCGCTGTACTTGAGATGTTAAACAATTCCGCAATTAGGACGCCTCCGCAAGTTCTAATCGAAAGAAGTATCAAAGAGGCATTGGAACAAATTGGAAATCTTGAACCTATGTTAAAGAAACACGCAGAAGCTCGCGCCAAAGAATTATTGGCTGACCACAGAAGAGTTAGAGAAGCATCCGGTGCAAAAGGTCGCTATGCAGTTACGACCCTTTTACCGGTTGATGTAATTGGTCTTTTTGTACTTTTACCAGATGTGGGGTCTTAATATGGCTCGTATATCTCGACGGAATACAGATCATATTCAAGTAGCGTTTGAGGCAATATCTATTGAAGGTGGTCTCTTATCACCAGAGTGGCTTTCGAAGATTTCACAGATACAGGTCGAAAATCAGACAGCAGTTGATTATAAGATCCCAAAGGGTTTAACATTAAGAGATGAGATCGGTCGATATTGGCGAATCGCTGAGTCCCTTTGGGGCGACTTCCAAGATAAAATTAAAGATAAGCCCGAGACAAAAGATGAGACGAGGGAATTTGTAATCAATCTATTGAGGCAGTGTTTTGGGTTCGACGACTTAAAGGAATGCGAATGTCAAAAAATCGATGAACGAACCTTCCCAATAGAGTTTGAATGTAACGCGGGAAAAGTGCCCGTTGTCATAGGTACACCAATTGAGTCACTTGATACTCTGACTCCCCGTTTTGGCGAAGGTCATCGCAAGAGAACTGCTTTTGGATTAATCCAGGAATACCTAAACGCTAACGATAATGCACTTTGGGGAGTTGTGTGTGATGGAGATACATTTAGAATTGTCAGAGACAATTCTAGTTTAACAAAGCCAGCTTGGATTCAAATCGATCTGAAGCAGATTTTCCAAGAGCAAAAGTATTCTGACTTTGCCGCTTTTTGGCTAGTTGCGCACAGATCACGATATGGCGAGCCTGATAAGGTCGCAGAAGAATCCATCATTGAAAAGTGGAAAGTTTCCTGCCGATCGGTCGGAACGAGAGCTAGAGATCAGTTGCGTGTTGGAGTTGAAGAAGCTCTTGAGCTCTTAGGTCAGGGTTTCGTTTCCAATAGAGAAAATTCTCAACTTCGATCTAGTCTCCAAAATGGTACTGTTCAAACGCAAACATATTTTCAAGAACTACTTCGCCTTGTTTATCGTCTGATTTTTCTATTAACTGTTGAAGAACGTGATCTATTACATCCGACCAATACGAATGAGAAGTTAAAATCGTTATATGCCGAAGGATATAGTCTTAGAAGACTACGGGATAGATCTGTACGCCGAAGCGCACACGATCGTTTCGCTGATTTATGGGAGTCACTTAAGATAGTATTTAAGGGGCTGGGGCAAGGTGAAAGTAAATTGGGGTTACCTGCATTGGGGGGGCTCTTTGATTCACATCAAACGCCGGTTCTCTCAGAACTAAAAATTGAAAATGGGTTTTTACTTCAGGCAATTTTCAAGCTCTGTTGGATTAAATCAGAAACTGGGATTGCAAGGGTTAATTGGCGAGATATGGGCCCTGAAGAGCTGGGAAGTGTTTATGAGAGCCTCTTGGAGCTAGTACCTCAAATCTCTAATGGCGGGAATGGCTTTTCATTTCTCAGGGGTGATGAAACTAGAGGAAACAATAGGAAGTTAACCGGAAGCTATTACACGCCTGATGAACTCGTCCAAAAATTACTCGATACTGCTCTTGAACCAGTAGTTTTTAACACAATCAAGGCTAACTATGAGAATCCAGTAAAAGCACTGCTGGAACTTACAATAATAGACCCAGCTTGTGGTAGCGCGCACTTCCTTCTTTCGGCCGCTAGAAGGCTTGCAGCTCACATAGCAAAACTAGAAATCGGTGGAACTCCATCTGTTGTCGATTACCGTAAGGCCCTTAGAAAAGTAATTAGCAATTGCATTTATGGGGTCGATAGAAATCCAATGGCTCTTGAATTGGCACGAATGGCGCTTTGGCTTGAAGCAATGACTCCAGATGCTCCGCTGAGTTTTTTAGATCATCACTTGGTTTGTGGTGATGCTTTATTGGGATTGTTAGATCTTGAAGTGATGGCGAGTGGAATTCCAAATGAAGCATTTTCGATACAAAGTGGTGACGAAAAGGAAATCTGCAAATTTCTCTCAGCTGAGAATAAGAAAAAACTTAACGAGCTAAAAAGGAGGATCACGGTAGAACCAATTAGCCCGACGCTATTTGATCTTAACAACTTTAACATGATACCTCTACTTAAAACTATAGATGCGATGCCTGACGATACTCCTACAGCCGTATCTGCTAAACAAATCGCTTTAGAAAATTATCTGTCCGCGACATCAAACGCAGGCATCGCCATAGCTGTAGATATGTACATGTGTGCGTTTCTGGCACCAAAGAACTCAAGGACAAAAAATTTGATTCCCACAACAGACGATATCCTTAGGGCAATACGAGGAACTCTACCTCGTATTGAAGTTCTAAGGTTTATCAAGGATACAGTAAATAAAGAAAAAATCTTTCATTGGAAACTAAAATTCTCCCATGTATTCGCTAAGGGTGGGTTCGATATAGTTCTCGGGAACCCACCATGGGAAAAAATCAATTTCAAAGATGAAGAATACTTTGCTCAACGATTTCCGATGATTGCAAATGCGCCAAACAAGGCTCGACGTAAGGACTTATTGGAACAACTCATGATTGAGAACCCAACGGCATATACTGAATATGAAACAGCAAAAAGATTTAATGATGCCACGAGTGAGTACTGTCGATTTGGAAGGCGTTATCCATTAACTGGTTTAAGTCGGATCAATCTTTACTCAGTGTTTTGTGAGACAGGCGTATCAATTCTATCCAAAAAAGGACGCTTGGGTTTTGTAATTGCTTCCGGCATAGCTACTGACGACAATAACAAGCTTTTGTTGGAAGAACTTATTAGCAAAAAGCGTCTAATTCACACATGGGATTTTGAGAATCGGGAAGGTGTATTTTTTCCAGAAGTTCATCGGTCATTTAAATTCTGCCTTTTTGTTGCAGGCGGAAACGACACTCAGAATGAACTTGCTGATTTCGCATTCTATCTTACAAACATAAGACAACTCTCAGATACGGATCGACATTTTACTCTTACAATTGAGGAATTGTCCCTTCTAAATCCAAACACTAAAACTTGTCCTACATTCCGGAATCGTCGCGAAGCTGAAATTACCAAATATATTTATCGACGGACGCCGGCTTGGCAACTTCATGAAAAAACGAATAATTGGCCAGGAATCCCCAAGACACCCTTCAATATGTCAAATGACTCAGGACTCTTCATTACCCTGACTGCGCGAAAATTACCTGAGAATCAGGGTGAAGATTTAGTACCGCTCTACGAGTCGAAGTTTATTCATCAATTTAATCATAGGTTCGCAACGTTTTCTGAAGAGAATCAGGAAGGCGCAAGGGATCTAAGTATTGCTGAACTTAAAGATCCAAACAAGATGATCGAGAGCAGATATTGGATAACTAGAGCTAAACTAAATGAGCGATTTCCGGGGAACTGGTTTCTTGTCTTTAGAGATATTACCCAAGCAACCAATGAAAGGACAGCGATTGCTACTATTCTTCCCGAAGTTGCCTGCGGTAACACTTTATCAATACTTCAAAACCTGGGATTGCCCGAAAGCATTTCTCTGGTTTGTATTCTGAATTCCTACATCTTTGACTTCTGTGTCAGACAGAAGGTCTCTGGCACACATTTGAATCATTGGATATGGCATCAGCTACCTATTCCAGCAAATTCAAGCATGAAAGCGAGATGCCCTTGGGACGGAGAGTTTGTAAATATTGAATCTTGGATATTTCCACGAGTTTTAGAACTTACTTTTAGTGCTAATGATATTAGTTCATATGCAAAGGCCCTCGGTTATAATGGACCGCCTTTTGGCTGGGACGAGGAACGTCGTTTTTTGCTTCGTTGCGAACTTGATGCAGCCATGTTTCATCTTTATCTCCCGTCAAAATTGGACGGAGCTTGGCAAAACCCTATTGATGGTACAACTGAAAATCTTGAGTTATTAAAGTCTAACTACGCAACTCCTCGGGATGCAATTGATTACATAATGGATTCATTTTCAATCACTAAATCCCGAGAGATTGAACTACATGGTCAATATAGAACTAAGAATCAAATCCTAGAAATTTATGATTTGATGATAGAGGCGATGCGTGCTGGTAACCCATATAAAAGTAAAATTGCAATTCCTGACATTTCTTTGCCATTGAGTGCGAATGATTCAGATCAAGGGTCAGGTACTTAGCCATGGCAAATCAAGGATTACTTACTACAAGACTAGAAAAAGCCGCTCAAGATAATGGCTTTGATCTCCCGAAGCAAGGCCAAGGGGACTGGTTGGCATTTGCAAGCTCACACTGCCCCTTAAAAATCTGGCTCAGCAGCCGAACAGATGGGAAAATCCTATTCGCCATTTCGGACTTAACACTAGTACAAGAGTTGAGTGCTACAGAAGAAGCAGGTGTCCCTGACCTTCCAAGTTTAGCAAAAACTGTATTTGCCGCAGATGACTTCCCTTCACTCTATTCGCTCATGAAGCGCTCGTTTCAGTTATCGAGATCGCTACCAAACGAGCCACTAAAAGAGTATCTAAAGCAAACACAGAATTTACCTCAGTCTACAGAGGTCGAACGGCTCGTCATTCAGAGAGTGGGCCAAAATATATTTCGGGAACGGCTAATGGATTATTGGGATGGCAAATGTGCTGTAACTGGGTTAGCCATTCCAGATCTACTTCGAGCGAGCCACATCAAACCTTGGCGCGACTGCGCATCTGATGAAGAGCGCCTAGATGTATTTAATGGCTTGCTTCTTGCTCCACACCTAGATGCGGCCTTTGATAAAGGTCTAATTTCCTTTAATCAAGAAGGTTCGATAATCGTTGCCAAGAGTCTAGGGTCCCAGAATCTCGCATTGCTTGGCATTAGCCCCACAGCGAAGTGTGCCAACTTGACGGATGCGCACCAAAAGTATCTGAAATGGCATCGACATCATGAGTTCAAAGGAGAAAATTAGTTATGGGGCATAGGCCACTTAATCCACAAATACCGAAATTAATGAATCAAGTAATTGGTGGTACTCTTGGGCTTCCTGAATTTCAAAGGGATTTTAAGTGGGACCCTAAGGATACGGTATCGTTGATAGTAAGTATAATTGAGGGATATCCAATCGGCTCTCTATTGACCTGGGTCCCAGGTAATATTGAATTTGGAAGAAGACCTATATACCTTGCTCCCGCTCTTGAAAAAAGTGCATCAGTTTCATTGATACTCGATGGCCAACAGAGAATTACTTCAATTTTTCTTTCTTTGATTTATCAGGACGAAAATGAATGGTCTCTTGGCTCAAAGAGAAAAAGTAAAGATCCTACCTATTGGCTCCATTTGAAAAACTTTATTTCTTCGCCAAAAGAGCCTGAAACTTACATCACATACAGTCGTCCAATCTTTCGTCGCAAAAAATATTTGGTTTCAAGAGTCGTTGATCCTGTCACAAGGAAGATGTCTAACTTTGACGAATCAAAAGCCATGGAAATGGGTTACATCCCACTATTCAAAGTCTATAATTCGGAAGCCCAGCAGACTGATTACTCTTCACTAGGATTCTCCAAAGATTTGAATAAAGCACTGATCAAGTTACGAGACCAACTAAATCAGTACGAGATTCCCACAATAGAAATCGATCAAAACACGGGAATAGATAGTGTCGCATTTATCTTTGAAAAAGTGAACAACTCGGGCCTAGATTTGGATACCTTTGAATTACTCAATGCAAAACTTTATAAGCATTCAGATGATCCGTCCGAGTGTTTTCACTTGAGAGATTTGTGGAAACAAACTCTAGAAGAAAATCCAATCTTCGCCAGATTTGGCATTGATCCAATTTTTATAATACAAGGTATTTCATTAAACCGAGGCTTAACGATACGATTGAAGGAAATTGCTGACGGAAAAACTGAAGGTTTGACCGGGGTATCCTGTAAAAAGAAGGATCTCTTTCAGCTATCCGGTGCTGAAGTAAACACCCAGTGGCCAATTGTCGTTTCGGCAATTGTATCAGTATTAGAGCGTCTGTCTGAAGGACATATCTTGGGGCGCCGCTGGTTCCCATATCCCTCAGCTATTGTCCCAATGGCAATAGCATATCTACATAAGCCTCAGGTAAAGCATAATCTTTTGGGCGAGAAGGTCTGGTTGCCGCTTACGCATTTCTATTGGAACACTATTTTTTTGAATAGATATTCATCAGCAACCGATTCTTTGATGGCAGCGGATCTTCTTGCTATACATAGTTGGATAAATGGTGGCAAAAACCCTGAATTTATCACCACTGGCGAAAATGTGGAGATAAACCTTTATGCTCTAGTTAAGGCAAACTCTGCGATCTATCAGGGAATAATTTCCCTCATGATTAATTCTGGAAGTCGGGTAAAAGATTGGTTCACAGGAGAAGAAATTAACCATGATCTTGTCAATGAAAAGGGGGTTGACGATCATCATATTTTTCCCAGAAAGAGTTTTCAGAAAGACGAAGTTGGTGTTGAGTATGTGGAGTCAATTTTGAATCGTACGCTAATTACGCCGAAGACGAACCAGATCATCGGAAAAAAGAAGCCTGAGGTTTATCTTTCGAAGGTATTCCCAGGTGTGGATCAGAAACGTGACTCAGTTTTGTCTGCGCACTTCTTGCCGACTTTTAGCTCAAATTTGTGGAAGAGCTTCCCTGAGTTTTTGACTTGGAGACAGGAGCAAATTAGACCATTGATTTTGGATGCTACTGGATGGAAAGACATAAAACTATTAACCCCGACCGATGAGGACTTTGTAGACCAGGAAGAAGTTGAAAATGATTCAACCACTTGAGGCAACTGTCGTATTGACTCATGATTAAATTACACCTATTGGCAAATTGAAACTTCAAAGGCTAACCTTACCTGGCTAGTCGAGAAATTTTGAAAAACACATTCTCTTATTTTTTTCTAAATTCCCCGAAAAGACTCCAATCTTTAAATTCACTGAAATAAGTGAATTTAAAGGACACTTTTCAAAATGTTCAATCAGATTTCGGGTGTAAAAAAATTGGATTCAAGCCTTAAAAGTCCATGAAATCACTGTTCGAGTTTATGAACTGACCCAATCTTGAAATCTCGAATACAAACGTTCGCAACACCTTTACTCATTCAATGTTACGAACAAAGTGATTTTTTAATTCGCTCGAATGAAATGGGCAATATTAAAAAAAATCTCCAAATTTCAAACTGTTATCACTAAATCGCCAAACTTGGCACTCCCTTTGAATTATTAATCTTATGAGAAAGCGCTTTCTCACGATCATTAAACAAAAGGAGATTACGGAACGTGATTGAAAAAAGAGTTGAAAGAACAAATTCAGATTATTTCGAACAGGTGTTTATGACACCAACAGGCTGTCGCTACGCCCGACGAAGAGTAACTGAAGCATTGAGACGCATAAGGGACTGGTTCAATAGAAACCTCAAAAGGGAAGAAATTCTGCCGACCGAATTTAGCGAAATTGAAATCAAAAACCAAAACGACAGAGCATGGGACCTATGGGACAAGCATTACCTAAAATAGAAGTTCAAAAATTGCGGGTTTGGTTTCGGCGTTGGTATGGCTGCATTTCAGTCAAGGAATTAGCTTCCAACACTGTGCTCGTAAAGAAAATTAAGGAAATTGAGACCCTGCTTCAGGAGTTAATTTGTGACAACCAATAATCCTGAAGAACAAAAGCTGAGGCTCGAACGACTGGGTGAACTTCTGCGGGATATCTGGGCCGCCATTGCTCCCACGGAAAAGCGTCGTGCAGTCATCTTATTTAAATTCAAGGAACTCGAAAAGCGAGTTCAAGTTGCAAGAATGAAAATGGATCTAATTTTAAAAAAAGGAAACGCAAATAAATGACCAACATTAAAGCAAGCAAGTACGAAATCATCACAGGGTTTAAGAAGAACGGAACGATTGAAGCTCAGCTACCAGCCGGAGCTGCTTTTCACGAGGAACGAACCACCTATTATAAAATCCGCCTCATGATCTTTCCGCAAACTGTTTACTACCTTGTGAAGAATCGAGACACAAATGATCGGTACACTATTTATGCAAAAATGGTGAATGATGGAAATAATCTAAAGTTTTTAAATCCTGTAGGAAATGGCTTACTGGATCGCAATCTTCAAAGCTTCATGGAACTTCGGTTTCCAGTTTTGAGAGCCCAACTTTTTATGAGTCTTTACGAATCACGCAAATAATTTGAAAGGATTAGTTTTGAATAAAAAGAATTTACTTTTTGGTTTAACACTCACACTGACATTAGCATTTCCGATACTTGGTTTTTGCAGCGTCGAATCCAGTCTCATGGCTGTACAGACAAAATTGATTGGCACCATTCTCCCCTTGGCTGCGATTCTGGGGTTGGTGTTTGCTGGGCTATCCTTTGTTGCTGGCAGCCCCAATGCCAGGTCCCACCTGATTTTGGCAATGATCGGTGCCGCAATTGGATTTGGCGCCCCAAGTATCGTCAGTTGGATTCAAGGTCTCATTCACTAAAATTTCTGAGGGCTTTCAATATGGGAGCCCTCTCATTTTCCGAGGTTACAATGGAATTGAAAACAAATCCGGTCAGCAAATGCCTTGATAAAAAAATGATGATCATGGGATTTGAGATCCCCGATCTCCTGGTCATTTTTCTGACTATGTCCATTCTGAATTTTTTGTTTGGCTCCACGTCCTTAAAATTTTATCTGGTGTGGGTCCCAAGTATTGCTCTAGCAGCGGTTGTTCGCCTGAGTAAACGCGGTAAACCAGACAACTACCTGATTCATTGGCTTAGATTTCAGATAAAGACAGGGATACTCTCAGCCTTCATCGAGCCTAAGTCACCACAACCCAATTTAAAATTTAAACGAAAGGAATCTGCATAAATGAGTCAGTCATTAAGTGATTACCTCCAAATCTGGGGATTTGAGGAAAATACCGTAATTTTTGTCGATGGTTCCCTTGGAATGGGATTATCTATTCAGCCCATGGATGCTTCATGTTGGTCAAACGAACAAAATAACGATTTTTCCGCCCGAGTCTGTCTGTTTTTAAACGGGCTCCCATCAGAAAGTGTTATTCAGTTTGTTCAGGATATCAAGGCAGGAAATTCAAAAATTATTGAGCGACA
>CAZTDX010000022.1:0-48059 GCA_964612425.1 uncultured Pseudobdellovibrionaceae bacterium | reverse complement strand
TCTTCAGGCCATCATGCCGCTATTTTACTTGGCTGTCGCCTCAAAGGTTGGAATCGTGCAGGCTACACCCTTCCCAATCACGAAGTTTATGCTGGTTACTTAAAAGTCATCCGCGAGAATTTAGGCGAAAACTGGTCTCCCCTCCGCGTCGCACGTGATGGTGATGGGCTTCCAACAGCTTCGATGACCGTTAATGAACTCGCGCAATGCTATGCCGCACTGGCCATAAAAAGAAATGATGATTGGATTTGGGAAAGCATGGTTCGTCATCCCGATCTCGTTGGTGGATTTAATCGATTAGACACAACTATTATGAAATCATGTCATGGTCATGTCATTGCAAAAGAGGGAGCCGATGGACTTCTTGGCATGTCAATTGTCAATCCTGACTATCCAAAAGGACTTGGAGTGGTGATCAAAATTGCTCATGGGTGGAACCCACAAGCCACATGGTACATCGCTCGAGGAATCTTGGGCGTTCTGGGTTTTGAATTACGTAATCCTTACCCACTCCGTCGCCAAAAAGCTTTTCTCGTCCCACAAATTGTACCAGAAAAATATTTAACGAAATTAGCAAAAATCCCCACTTGGGATGAATGGGACCCTGATCACGATCGTTGGTATATGGAGGAAGTCAATTTATGAATCAAATGGAAACCAAGAATCAATCAGAAACTACGATACTCAATAATAAAAGTTTAGCTCAAGAAAAAATTAACTCTCACAAAGCACCAGAGCCCGTCGGAGCCTATCCTCATGCTCGTCGCTTTGGCAATCTGCTGTTTTTATCAGGAGTCGGCCCCAGACAGCCCGGTACAAAAAAAATTCCCGGCGTTGAATTAAATGAGCATGGCGACATTATTAGCTACGATGTTCGTATCCAAACCGAATCGGTCATCCAAAATATAAAATATATTTTAGAGGCTTCAGGCAGCTCGCTGGACAAAGTGATTGATATCCAAGTTTTTTTAACCAATATGAAAAACGATTTTAAAATTTTCAATGAAGTGTACGCCCAGCATTTTTCGACGATTGGCGCCACTCGAACAACGATAGAAGTGGGAGCCCTTCCCACACCCATCGCTGTGGAATTTAAAGTTATTGCTTCAGCTATTTAATTTTTTTTACAAGGAGATTCCCTCATGATTAAAAACCAACGTCCCATTTATTATCCCGATTATCTTCATCTCAATAAACTTTTGGATTCTCAGCATCCCAAGAGTCTTGAGATTGGCAAAGAAGCTCACGATGAAATGCTTTTTATCATCGTCCATCAAGCCTATGAGCTTTGGTTTAAGCAAATTCTCCATGAAATGCGACCAGTGTTAAATATTTTCTCACAAGACGCGGTGGAAGAACGTGATCTGGGCTTTGTCCTTTCTCGTTTTGAGCGCATCATAAAAATTCAATCTGTTTTGCAACAACAACTGAAAATTCTTGAAACCATGACTCCTATGGATTTTTTAGAGTTTCGCGATCTTTTAATTCCTGCTTCTGGATTTCAAAGCGTGCAGTTTAAAACTCTTGAAACCCTCATGGGATTGACAACTGAAAATCGCTACACAGTCGATCGCAATTCTTTTTTAGGTCGTTTGAGTGAACCCGACAGAAAGCAGATTGAAAGTCTTGAGAAACAACCCTCTCTATTTACTCTTCTTGAGAAATGGCTTTTACGGCTTCCCTTTACAGAGCAAAATCATTTTGTATTTTGGGAAAAATTCAATCAAGCCGTGAATAAAATGCTCGACCATGATGCTTCAGTCATTGCCGACAACCCCCACACCAGCGATTTTGAAAAAAATATTCAACAGGAATACCTCAAGACAACACGCATGACTTTTCAAAGTTTATTCGATGATGGAATCCACGCAGACCTCGTTAAAAAAGGTCTGCGCCGCCTGGAGCGAAAAGCCGTTTTAAATGCTTTATTTATTTATCTCTATCGTGAAGAGCCGATGATGCATTTACCTTATAAAGTATTAAATGCCTTGATCGATATCGATGAAAATTTCACTAGCTGGCGGCATCGCCACTCTATGATGGCTCACCGAATGCTGGGAACTAAAATTGGTACCGGAGGTACTTCCGGCCAAGAGTATCTGAAAAATGCAGCAGATAAAAACCGTGTCTTTTTAGATTTATTTAATCTTTCAACATTTATGATTCCGAAGTCTTCACTTCCAGAACTACCACCGGATTTAAAGCAAGAACTCAACTTTCATTATTTAGAAAAGAAAACTCTCAAAAAGGATCAAAAGCAAAAAGAAGTTGGTGTTGATTGGATAAATAAACCCAATTTAAATGAAATTCTATAAAACTGAGTGTTCGCTCTCTTTTATAGAAAAAGAGAGCGAACGCAGAAGCAGGACTTTTTCAATAGAATTTTAATATGCTCAAATTATTTTAAAATGCACGAGAATGATTCTTTATTATAAATTGAACCGTCGCCATCATCTCCCGTTAATTCCATTGTCGCAGATTTGACTTCAAGGATTTTGACATAACTTTTATCAAAGGATAATTCAAAGCTTCCGCTAAAATGAGGGTTGTATTCAAAACCAACTTTTAAGGTTTCTTTGTAGGCTAAAGTTTTAACTCCTAAAGTAATTCTCTCAGGTAAAGATTTACTTAGAGCCTTTACGTTTGAAAATGTAATAGTGTTAGTAGAAGTATTAAGTGCAAAGTTCAATTCTCCTAAACTTTTACTTGTACATTTAAAACGCTTAGAGTCCATATTAACCTTTGAACCCGCAAAGGCAAGTTGAGCCAAAATAATAGTTGATAGCAAAAGGACTGACTTAATTTTCATTGAATTACTCCTTGTTTGAGTTGATTTTTATTTATTCCAATCAGAATGATACACAATAAATTTCCAAATAAATAGATGTTATTTTTTTAACACCCTATAAAGAGTAAACAACTTTTATTTTAATTCTATAATTTTCAATAGTTAGGAGAGGCTCTAAATTTCATTAGAGCCTCAACACATACATAATAAAATGTTAACTATGTATATATTTTTTTAAACCGACGAACGCCTTGATGTGAATCCCCCCTCATTTTAAAATTAGTCCAATTACCATATTTTTTGGGCGTAAGATTTGTCCGCTGATTTTCATCGTTTTGCTTTAAAAATATAAGTGAAATAAAAGTGACTCCTGCAATGAGACTCACCGTTGGGAGTAAAAACACCAAGGTGTATCCTATCAAAATAAAAGTGCTTGTTACAGTTGAAATTATTTCCATAAATAAATTTAACATAAACCCTCCCTATGAAAAATCTGAAAACATCAAATTGGTAAATGAAAACCCTATTTATAAATAATTTATATATTTTTTTATTCACTTATCTCGCTTGAGAAAGCCTCACTCTCCTTTCTACAATACAATCACCTTCATTAACATCGTCCCCAAAATTAAATAAATTTAAGTTAATTAAAACCTACTTTTAGACTCAGCCTGAGTTCAATTTCATTTATGTCAAGTGGGGAAAAATTATTTTTCTGATTTTTATCCAATCTGTATTGGTAAATACTAAATATTGACCCATCGTATAATTAAAATCTTGCTTAACTTGCATTTCTTTTTCAACTTGATACAAAATTATTGTTTTAAATTAATTAACGAACGCAAGAAGAAGTTAAAAGTTCATTTAACTTTAAACCAAAGGAGACTTTTATGATTAAGATCTACGGATCACCTAAATCAAGTGCTGGCCGAGTGTATTGGATGCTTGAGGAACTTGGACTTCCTTACGAGCGAGTTCCGCTCAATATGTCGCAGCGGGAGCATAAAAATTCAGAATATATGAAACTCAACCCCAATGGAAAAGTTCCTTGTTTAGTCGATGGAGATTTCGTCATATGGGAGAGCATGGCCATCACCCAATATCTAGCCACAAAATATAATAGCTCAAGTCCCTTGCTTCCAAAAACTCCAGAGGAAACAGGTCACATGTTACAATGGAGTTTTTGGTCGATTTTAGAAGTGCAAAAGCATGCCGTTGAATGGCTCATTCAAGTGATGTTTATGCCCGCTGATAAAAAAGATATGATGATTGTTGAAAAAGCTCAAAAAGCTTTAGTTCCACTCTTTGACATTCTTAATAACTCATTAGCAAATAAAACCTATTTGGTTGGTAACCGCTTTACCATAGCTGATTTGCACGTGGCATCAGTCGCTGGCATTGCCATGAGCTTAGGATTTGACATGAAACCCTATGCCAATGTTCAATCTTGGCTCAAAGCTTGCCACGACCGCCCATCATGGCATAAAGTCAATTCTCTTCCGATGTAATAGACTTACTTATTAAAATCCGATTAGAAATAATTATTTTTCTAATCGGATTTTGTTTATAACAATAATACATTTAGCTCCGTTACTCATTTGCTATTACATGACAATAATCGTCACTCCCTTTTGTAAAAATTTTCCATCGTTACATCTTTATTATAATTATACAAAAACATATGCTATTACTAGGCTGCATTAGAATATTGTAAAGATGGAGATTCATTAACCTTAACTGATATGGATATGGATATGGATATGGATATGGATATGGATCTAGATCAAAAACAATTCATTTTTTAACAACCTTTTAAAATAGGATATCCAATGAAGACTTTTATTTTAACATCATTTCTTTTAAGCACTCTTTCGCAATTTGCTATTGCGGGTTCAGCCAATGTAGGAATTTCTTGTTCTTCAGCATCAGGCAGAACTGTCTTTTCTGGAGAAGTTGCCGGTGATAGTTTTGAGCAAACGGTCTCCCTAAGCATTGATAACCAATCTAACACTTATTTGAATCAAGAGATGATCGACTTTATTAAAGTTAATTTACCCTATATCCGAGATGAAGCGGAAAAAGCAAAAATGAACTCGCTACTCGAAAATGGAAAGCACTCAATTATTACCACCAATGATCAAATTAAAAAGCACCTCTATTCTATCACTGTAACTTCAGATCAATTTGGCTCAGATCCCGTATTAAAATTGGAAGCAAAATCTAAAACTATTAAAATCACAAAAAAACGCTATGGAATGGAAGCTACTTTTGATGCTGTTTTAAGTGATATTCTTGATCCAAGAACACAAACTTTTTTGGATAAAAAAATCGCTGTTAAATGTAAATACGATTATTCAATATAATAATTTGACTCACCTCAAATTTTTGACGTCCTCACTCCCCCCTCTGTGAGGACAAAGCTCTTTTTTAATGCATAGCACAACTTAGCTATCTACTAGCTCTTCCCTCAATAAACAAATAATCTTTATACTGATAAACTATTTGAAAAGTCCATTTTAATTACTGGCTCAAGTTAGAGCCCAAGGATTATTACTAAATTGACTTCGCAAGGATGAGGAGCATGCAACAATGACAAATTCAACCCACAATCTCAAGCTACTGTTTTCATTGGTCGTATCTTGTAATGTTTTTTTATTTACTGCCTGTGCTTCTAAAACTGAAAAAACTATCAAAAGTAATCCCAAAACAGAAGCGGTCGATAATCGCGCTCGCGAGCTTCAAGACGAAATAAGCATTGGGCGAGAAATGGCGGCCAAATTATTAGGGACCTATGGAGACATGAACAGTGAGGCTCAAAAACTTGAGTATTTAAATTTGATCATACAAACTTTGGCTGAAAAAGCCGGCAGACCTGAAATCAACTACCGCGTTGGAATTCTCGACTCAGAAGAAATCAATGCCTTTGCCGCACCCGGTGGTTATATACTCGTTACCAAAGGTCTCTTGAGCAATATTCAAAATGAACATGAACTCGCTGGCGTCTTAGCTCACGAAATGGGACATGTAAACCACCGCCATTTATTCAAGGAAGTTGCTCCAAAGCGCGAAATTTCTGCAGGCGAAACATTGTCTCGATTTCTCTCTCGGGGAGGAGCCAATATGACGTTTGCTCTTGGACAAGCTGTCAGCAAAGGGATGAAAATGCTCACCGAAGAAGGTCTAAAGCCAGAGTTAGAATTTGAGGCTGATCAAAGTGGAGTCGAATATACGTGGGCGACAGGCTATGATCCAAGATATTTTCGTAACTTTATGGAGCGCCTTGCTCAAAATCAAAAGACCAAATCAAAAACATTGCTTAAAACTCACCCATCATTCGAAAATAGAATCAAACAACTTGATGTACAACTAGCACATGTTGGTTTACCATCAACAGCACCTGAACTCATCAATCCCATCATGGTAAAACGATTTGATGTTCTATCTGTCGGGAGTAAATAGTTTCAGTTGATAAAAATACTTTTTTGATTATTTATAATGTTGAGATTTTTAAGGAGTGAGAAATCATGAAGAATACAAATTCCAAGAGTTTTATATTTAAACTAATTTTATTTCCATGGGTCTCACTACTTCTATTTTCTCTTTTTTCCTGTCAATCGAATCAAAAATCGACTTCATCCTCTACGCCATCAACGGCATCTAGCCCCTCAGACGCAGCGGCTAAGTTCTCGTGGGCTCATCAGATGCAAAACCTCACTCATCATTTATCAGAGCTCCTTCCCTTACTTACCGATCCTAAAAGCTCCAGCGATGCTGAAAAAAAGAAATTTTTTGAAGCTAAAATTACTGAACTTAAAACAATTGCTCATGAGATTAATGAGTCCACGCCCGCTCCCGACCAAGATCCTACCTTAAAACTCATTGGAAAACGTTTTGAAGATAATTTAAAATTATCTTTAGAATCCTTTAACACAGGCCATATAGAGTTCTCACGCACTATCTTAAAAAATGCCCTTGCACAATGTGTTCAATGTCATACGAGACTTGAAGTGGGACCAGCTCTCGCTCAACCGCAATTTTTAAATTCATTGCAAAAAGTTGCCATCGTTGAGAAAGTTCAGTTCTTAATTGCTAGTCGTTTTTTTGATGATGCCCTTAAAGAAATTACCTTTGCCATTGATAACGATCCCGATTTATCCATTGTAGCATGGCAAAAATTGGTTCAAATGGGTTTAATCATTAATGCACGATTTAAATATGATCCCAAATTATCCTTACAATTTATTAAACATCTTGAGCAAAATAAATCGATTCCATTTTTTATAAAACGCAATTTACCCTATTGGAAATCATCACTCAATGAATGGAAACGAAATACAAAACTAGCGGTGAACTTAAAATCTGCTCAAACAATTATTTCTCGTGCGGATGCAGCTCAAAAATCTTCCAGAAGCGAAGGTGGAACGATCGATTATTTGAGAGCCAGCGGACTTCTCCATCATTTTTTAGCTAAAACACAACTCCCCTCAACCAAAGCAGATGCGCTTTTTCAACTGGGACTGATCTATGAAAATATTGGTGAAATTGGTGCTTGGTCGATGAACGAAGATTATTACGAACTTTGCATTCGCACGCAGCCTCACACTGATATTGCAAAAAAATGTTTCGATCGTTTTAAAGAAAGCACCATCGCTGGCTTTAGCGGAACAGGCGGACTTCATATTCCTGAAGATGTTCAAAAACGGATGACAGAACTTCGCGCCATAGCGATGTAAAGTAAAGACGAAATAAAACTGACTATGAAAAAACTTGTTATTATTCCTACCTATAACGAAAGCGAAAATATTAAGAATTTAATTCCAGAAATTCTTAAACTCACGGACGAAAATACCTCCATTTTGGTCGTTGATGATAACTCTCCCGATGGCACAGCTAATGTGGTCAGAGCTCTCAGTCAACATGATGGAAACACCTTATCAAGAGTGAACCTGCTTTTAAGACAAAAAAAGGAAGGCCTGGGCCGAGCCTATATTGCTGGCTTCCAGTGGGGTCTTGAAAACGGTTTTGACATCCTCACAGAAATGGATGCAGACTTTTCCCATCGCCCCATTGATTTAGTTAAAATTTTGGAGGCTACTCAAAAATTTGATTTTGTCGTTGGCTCACGATACATCCAAGGCGGTGGTACCGTGAACTGGGGTTGGATTAGAAAATTAATCTCACGAGGGGGTTCACTCTATTCGCGACTTATTTTAGGCTACCCACTTCGCGATTGGACGGGCGGATTTAATTCATGGCACCGACAAGTTTTAGAAAAAATGAATCTTAACTCTATTCAATCCAATGGCTATAGCTTTCAAATTGAACTCAAGTATCGAGCTCTCCGCTTAGGCTTTAAAGGCGGAGAAGTTCCAATTATCTTCGAAGATCGTCGTGTGGGCCAAAGTAAAATGTCATTAAAAATTGTGCTAGAGGCTTTTTACCGAGTTTGGTTGATTCGTTAGTTTTTTCCTTTTAATGCGAAATCGGAGATAAATATTTAGCCTCCTCCGAGTTCGCGTTTATAAATTAAAAAAGTTTACTCTAGCCAAACTTCAACTGTTTGTCGGTCCAAAAGTGGGGTTCCTGCTGTAGGTTGAAAATAGGAAACTTTTCCAGATCCTCTTATTTTTAATTGTATATTTTTATGCTGAAGCTGATCTTGCAGCTCTCTTAAAGTTAAATTGTTTAGGTTTGGCATCACTACTTCGGAAGACACTGGTACTATTGCCCCTTTCGCTTCTGCGCTCACAACACTTTGCACTTCTAACTCTTGAGGCGCACCCTCTTGAGCCAGCTTCTGTGACAGCTCTTTGCTTTTTGATGACTCCAATTTTCCTAATTTTAAAGCGGAGTTGCCCTCTGGAATTAATCCCTTGGCTTGCTCTTCATTAAGCCACCGTGGAGCCAAGCCTTCATGGCGAACTGCAAAAGTTGCAATGCGAGAAAATAATGGAGCCGCCACTTGCGCTCCATAGTAATGTTTCTTCGGTGAATCCACTGCCACATAGATTACAAACCTTGGTTGATTGGCAGGGAGCATACCTGCAAAGCTTGAAATATAAACATTGGGCATATAGCCTAAACCATTAGGATTTACTTTCTGTGCGGTACCGGTCTTTCCTGCTACGGGATAACCTGCCACGGTGGCATTGTGACCTGTTCCCCCTGCAGCCACCACACCCGCCAATAGGAGTCTCATCGTTTGCGCCTCAGATTCTGATAAAACTCTTTGCCCGCGCTCAGGCGAGAGGTCACCACTGCTCCAATTGGTCTTGAGATTTAGCCAAGAAAAATCAAAGTTATCATTTTTTGTTTCTAATTTTTTATAAATTTTAGGAACTTTTAAAATTCCACCATTGGCAATGACAGCATAGGCATTGGCTATTTGTAGTGGAGTGACAGCAACCCCATGACCAAAGGAAACATTACTTAATAAATGTTTACTCCACTTCCCGTCCTGAACAATCCCTCGTGCCTCTCCTGGAAGATCAACACCGGTTTTGTTTCCAAAACCAAATTTGTTGAGTGCTTGTTTAACATTTAATTCTCCTAACTCAAAGGCCATCTTCGTCATACCAACATTCGAGCTAAAAGCTAAAATCTCACTAATGGTTAACCATCCAAATTTGTGATGTTCATCGGCTTCATTAATGGTACGTTTACCAATTTTTAACACTCCATTTTCACAATTAAACCGAGTGTTCGGTTGCCATCCCTTTAGCTGTAAGCCTGAAGCGATAATAAAAGCTTTCATCGTAGATCCTGGTTCAAACGCTTCAAGGATCGGGCGATTTCGCCACTGACCGACAGACTGCGCAGTAGACAGCGATTGTCCCCCCGTCGTTAAGCCAACACCATCCATTGCTAAAATTTCACTGGTCTGTGCATCGAGAATAACTCCTAGCGCGCCCTGCGCCTCTTCTTCTGCCACTGTTTGACTGAGCTCGCGGTGTAAAACATATTGTAATTCTCGATCAATGGTTAATTGAACATCTTTTCCTTCCTCTGCCTCAGTCACTAAAAGTCCATTGATTTGTAACGGTCTACCTCGAGCATCCCGACGCACTTGAACCTTTTTAGGGTTGCCTCGCAAAATGGAATCATATTGTTTTTCTACGCCTTCCATCCCAACACCAGAGCGACCGACCACTCCCAAAATGGGTTTTAAAATATCAACATCGGGATAAACCCTCATGGGCTCTTCAACAAAACCTAATCCTCTGATATTGAGTTGATTCACTTTCTCATAATGTTCGAGCGATAATTGACGTTCCACCCATGCAAATCGTTTTCGCTTATCGCGAAAGAGCTTTAAAAATTCACGGGGCTTTAAACCAATTGCCGCATGAAGCTTTCGTGCAATTTCTAACTTTTGATTCCAAACTAATTGAGGATCTACATAGAGAGAATAGGCCGGAGCTGACATCGCAAGTTCCACTCCCCGTCGATCATAAATAGAGCCGCGTCGCCCTTCGACTTTCACTGTTGTTTCATATTGTCTTTCTTCGAGTCGCTCTAATTTTTCATGAGGTAAAATTTGAATAAAGAAAACACGTAAGAGCATTAAGACCCAGAGACTTGAAAAAAACACGAAAACTAAGACAACTCTGGATTTCATAGGCGTGATCCTGAAAGCGAATTTGAGGTAGCGTTATCGAGTGCGGAACTTTGCCAACGCGAGGAATTGTTTGGCAAATGTATGATTTGGTTCGATTGAGCTTGATTGAGAGTGGTTCGCGTTTGAATTTCCTTTTCGATCTTTTGCGGTCGAAGTGCTTTTAATCTTTTTACCTCTAAACTTCGACGAGATTCCATTATTTTTTTTAGATCTCGATTATTTTTTAAAATTTCATAACTCTGGTGACGCTCCTCCATTTGTAAAAATGCAATCACAAACAGAGTTCCTAAAATGAATAATAAACTAAGTAAACTTTTTATTGATTTTCGCGAAGTCTCCACTGGGTTTTCCTTTCTGGAAAATTCTTAACTTGGCACTCCTTGCCCGTGGATTCATTTTAACTTCTTCTTCGGTCGGTTGTATAACTTTTTTATTAACACAGAAGCCAGAAATTTCACCCTTGAAAATTTGCTTCACCATTCGATCCTCTAACGAATGAAAAGTAATAATGTCCAGCCTCCCGCCATCCTTTAGTCGTGCCATACATTCTCTCACTCCCCTCTGGACCCCCTCTAGCTCAGAGTTAACGGCTATACGTAAGGCCATAAAATATTGAGTGGCGGGATGATGGCCTTTGACTCTCCATCCATCAACCCTTTCAATCATGCTCGCCCATTGTCGAGTGGACTCCCAAGGTTTTTCTTTTCGGTCGTGAACAATGGCGCGAACGACCCGATATGGTCTTTTTATTTCACCCCAATTTTGAAAAATTTCTACTAACTCTTTCTCGGAACATTCATTCAATAAGTCTGCGGCGGTTTTTCCTTGTGTCGTGTCCATTCTCATATCTAACGGACCTTCATTATAAAAGCTAAACCCTCGATGGGGTAAATCTAATTGTGGAGAACTCACTCCGAGGTCCAGTAACATAAAATCAAAATCCTTAAATTCTACATCACTCCATTCGCGATAATCTCGGTGAAGCAATTGCAACCGACCATTTTTTATTTCTTCAATAAATTTTATTTGGCCATACTCAATGGCCTCATGATCACGATCAAAAGCAATAACTTTGGCCTGTGGAAACGCTTTCAAGAGTTCTTGACAGTGTCCACCTCTTCCGAACGTACCATCAAAAATCAATTCAACGTTTACACCTTTAGTTGATTCTATCACTTCATTTAATAGCACCGGAATATGTGACATTGATTTACCTCTTCTCGCGAATTTATCAACAATGCCTAATCGATTATTTAATAAAGTATTGCTTGGCAAGTTATAAAATTCGAGATTTAATATTATTAAAATGAATACATTGAAGAGATTGAGATGCTAGTTAAGTGCCCAAAATGTGGTTTTGACCAACCTAAAGACACCTACTGTGCTAAATGTGGGATTGAAATGGATAGCTTCAAACCCACGAAACCACCGCTGTGGAAAAATTTTATTAAAAGTCCCTTTTTTTCTTTGCTTCTCTTTATCGCTCTTGCGGCCGGAGCATTTCTCTATCTCAAAAATCCAACCCAATTTAACTTTTTAATATCTAGTAATAAAAATAATTCACCCTCAGCAGAAGCAACGAATCCCAACAATTTAGTAGCAGCACCAAGTCCAACTCCTTCAGCCGCAGCACCTCCTCCTCCCACTGTTACCACAACTCCGCCACCTCCTAGTCAATCACCGAGCATAGCGATGACAACTCAATCCTCTGGCTCCACCGTGGCCTTACCGCAGTCGCCTCCTCATCCCATCGCCAATTCTCCTGACGCCCCTTCAATGGAACAAATCCCACCTCCTCAAAAAACGGATAGCCCTCCCATTGAAAATTCCATTTCTACTATTGCCGTAGAAAAATCAACTGTCGATGCCGCCAAAGGTCCTCTTACCGTTGAAATTCGTTTCATTGAGGCTCCCATGAGTTTGGTTCAAAAATTTATGTCAGAAGCTGCAGACAATACCGGCGGCGACACCGGCGAAATGAGCTATGCCATTGTTAAAAACTCCAATCAGTGGCTCACTCAACCCTCCTTCAAGGAGCTGGATCGATTCACAAAAAATGTTCCCGAAGTGAAAAAAAAATTACAATGGTTTAGTGGAGCCCTTGATGGGGAAACCAAAGCCCCCATCGGACTCGATTTTCAAGTTTCCATCCAAGAGCGCGTCGGAAGTCATCTTTCTGGTGATTTATTTATTTCGCGATCTATGGTTGAACACAATGACGCTAACCTTACAACTCAACGAAAAGAGTTTACAACTCATTTTGAAACCGATGTGGGCTCCCTCATTGGACTTGCAGGTATAATGCCCCATACAGAATTAAAATCAGATGAAGGTGTATTACAAGACTCATTACTGAAAATTTTTCTCTCACCCTCATTCCAAAAAAGCGAGAGCGAACTTTTAATATTGCTTCAATTTAAGCCCAAATAAACTGATAGCAATATTCAATCAAGGGCTTTTGAATTAATAATATTCAATAGCGTCGTTTTCTTGAAATCCCGCTCCCGAATGGACAACGGCTACAGATCCATCGCTTCCAAAGTACCCAATGACTTCAAGAGTTCCTTTCATACGACCTGGAACCTTACCAATTGACTCGCCAGAATCTGGATCGAAAACCTCATCGCTCGCATCGAGTACTTTGAGAATATCTCCAACTTGCAAACCTGATTGTCGACCGACATTTAAATAAAGGCGATCATTTTTTAACATTGCAATTCGCCCCGACCAAGAAACTTGAGGAGTCTTAGCTAACAATGGAGGAATCACGTTGTAAACAGCCGCTCTCAAAAGTTCTTCTAAGACCACCTTATCATAATCTGCAGTTCCTAATTGACCTTCTTCTTTTGACAACCACAATATATCCTTCTCTTTTTGAACAGCCGAGCCGATCTCTTTTGTGATTTCTATTCCTTTTCGAGTATCCATAAGTCGCGCTTTAACTTGTACCGTCAACTTGCGTCGTCTCTCCCGCATAATTCCTACAGGGTCCACATCTTGTGATGCTTGAATTGGTAGTAATTCCCACTCTAATGCGAGAGGAATGGATTTATCTTTTAATTTTTGATTGATTTTCTGCCAGTCCCAGCGTCCATGATCAACCATGTCCTTAACGTCTAATCCAATCTCTGAAGGACGAAGCATCACGTAGGCATCACTTCGCTCTAACTCCTTCCAAAGAAAATTTTCTGTCTTTGAGGACCATTCCTCAGGGATTGTTAGCGGATCAACTTTCCCCATCAGGATCAACATTCGAGGTCGCATCGGACTTGCTGAGTTATTATTTCTAGCTTCAAAGGGCACGGCCTTCACCATTGGAACTGGTGAGGACAAGATTACTTTTTTATCTCTCGTACTTGAAGTAGCGCATGATATTAAGTTTGATATGATAAGAAATAAAGTATATTTATTTAAATTTCGAGTCATAACAACGTCCCCTTTTTTTATATTATGGCAGGGGTTAAATGTGATGACAATCTTGAAACGGCCAGAATCTATTTAGACTAAGATCGAGCTTACGCCCGATTTAACAACTTAGAGACCACCATTTCAGGCGATAAAAAAGATACTCCAAGTGCACCTTCCTTACTCCACATAACTTCAGCATTAACAGTGCGATTTCGATTAACAGCATCCAACTCAACAACCAAACGTAAAATATCACCTCTTAAGAACTCTGCCGCTGCTGAAACTAAATGAAGGCGCGCCCCAGATTTAGAAATGTTGTTCAAGATCATCAGGGCTCCAGAGCCAGAACCATATTTCTGACACCTTACTTTAGCATAAGTTCTAAAACGCTTATCATTTCTCATAGAATCGCTCATACACCCTCATTCATTTTTCAATTCAAAAGTAAAAATTCTGACTAACTTAATAAAAAAGAAACTTTTGAATTCATTAAGATTCTTATTAGTGGAACGGGCAAAAAGAATGATAATTACCTCTATCATTATCTCACTTTTTATACCAAAATACAATAAGTTATAAATTGTAACTATTTATTCAATTTTATTTAATTAAAGCCTTGAGCTATTTAAATATTGATCCCGAATCTGTCAAACATTTCGTTGATTTTTAAAAGATCTAAGTTCAGAGTTTATAATTTCAATTTGAGAATGAACCAACAAATTGGTTATGGCTTTATTGAAAAAATGAAATTAAGCCATTCGCTTTTTAGGTTCTATATTAGGTTTTGCCCAAGTTAAAAATCGATTTCTTCGAGTAGAAATCATTTCAGCACAAACTTCAGCAAGAGAAGAAACCATAAAACTATCCAAGCGTTTTAAAAACTCGTCAGCAGTCAACTTTGAGTCGAAATAATCTTTAGCATAATCTAAATATTCCTTGAGACGTGCATTACCTGAACACTTATACACAAAGGCTGCCAAAGGCGTTTTTCTAAAATCTAAAATAGACACTACATCCGCTTCGTACTCTAACAATTCCAAAACTCGTTCATCAACATCCTTGACTACAGGAACTGGAATTTTATTTATCAGCTCATTAAATTCATACTTAGATTCTACATTACCACGGGTATTACTTCCCATTAACATCACAATTGGAGCATCTCCTCCAGTAACCATACAGAGTGCTTCCAATAGAGCTGTAGATAATAAACGACCCGATAAATACGACCTTGCTAATGTTGAATTGACTTGAGCTTGTGCTTGCCATTGAGTTAACAAATCTTGTGAAGGTTCATTGCGATAGGTATGAAAAATATCCGACACATCCACTTTGCAAAAAAATCTTTCCATCTTTTGAAGAGCTATTCGATAATTTTTTACAGTATAAACTTTATTTCCAACGAGTTGCGGATTTTGCTCAGGTAATAACTTCCAAGTATTATCTAAAAACTCCGCCGTGTCAGTAGAAGCAAAATTACTTACATCTAAATTGGCAAATCTCACTGATTTCTTCACAAACTCTATGATATCTGATTCTGAAAGGCCTAAGCCTCTAGTGCGAGAGAGTTTATTCAATCTCTCTTCTAACAAAACAAAGCACGTTTTACCATCGTCATTTGGTTTTCTAAAAGGTTGACTCCCTTCTATACAACTAATTACACCCACTAAATATTTTATATCAATTTTATCATGAAAGAGTCGCGCAAAAACTAGAGCACTTAAAAACTCATTCATCCCGAGATAAGGAGTTAAGATTTGTCCATAATTAAATCCAAATATATTCATGACAAGTGGTAACAAGTTATCGTTTGGTGGCCCTCTTCGTCTTATAAAAACTTGCTCTAATTCTATTGTAATATAGGGATTTAAAATTTCTTGTACACGAGTCGTGAAAACACCATCAACATTATAATACACTAAATCATGAAAGAGCGCAGAGAGAACTAAAATCGGATCACCCTTTGGATCAACAATATTAAAGACATGATCGGTGGTATGAAAACGACGATTTTGGCCAGACATTCCTTCGTGAAGTAAAATGGCAGTGGATTCAATAAAATCCTGTGAACTACTGGATTTTAAATCCAAGAGTGACTTCTCAACTAGGTTAACTAATTTTTGAATCGTAGTTCCTATCAAACCTTTTCCTCTTATTTTCCGTATACAGCAGATTTTTATTCAATCTCGATTTCATACAAGATGATTCTAACTGTCCTTAATTCCTTCGGATAACTTACTTAATTGCTGAAGACTTCACTGACCCACAGATAAAAATCTCAACCTTGGACTGGGAGTGGACTGGGAGAGAACTAGACTAAGACTCTAGCGCTTCAATTTAATGCAATTCGAAAACGCATTTTAAATTTGATAAAAATATATTTTATTTATTTAGCGTTATCTTGAAAAAATTGACTTAAAGCTAGGCTAATGGCTTTTATGGATGGAATATTTTTATGCTCTACACGATAGACCAGGGACAGTTCATCGGAATACTTAGGCCATTGGGGTGAAATAATTTTTAACTGATCTTTTCCCAGTGCTTTTGCAACTCTGCCGGGAAGTATTCCAACTCCTGCTCCAGACAAGACTAAAGACGTAATAAATTCTAAATTCGTTGATTGAATTCGTCGATGAAAATGAATTCCCATTTTTTTGGCTTTTTTAAGTAACTCTTGAGCTTGTGTCAGATTGGGATCATAAATTAAAACCATTTGTTCATTCTTTGGGTTTTGCAATTCAGAAGGATGAGTTCGGACCCAAAAACTCATTTCGTCACGGGCTAGCTTTTTAATAATTAAATCCGGATGCTCTGGCGCATTTATAACTAATGCCAAGTCTAACTCCATACTCACTACGGCTTCAAATACTTGTCTTGAAATAGTATGTACTAATTGTAACTCTAGCTTTGGAAACTCAGTAAAGAGTTGCGCTAACACTTGTGGGAGAGAATAAATACCCACGGAAGGATGACAGCCCATTTTAAAACTTCCCTGTACTTGTTCAAAAGAAGCTAAAGCTTGCTCTCGTACTTTTCCCCATTGCATTAACAACGACTGAGATTCAAAAAGAACTCGTTTCCCTGCGGGAGTAAGTGAAACGCCCTTTTTACTTCTAAAAAATAAAGGAACACCAACTTCGTGTTCTAATCGATTGAGCGCTTGAGTCAGAGATGGTTGTGTAATTCCCAACCGTTCTGCCGCACGGGACACATTCAATGTGTTAGCGACTTCAACAAAATATAAAATATCATGAGGTGATGGTAAGCTCATGATATCAATCTAACCTGCTCTATTTTGCGAGGCAAGTTATCTTTTTTTAATGGAACAAGCACCCTCAACACAAGAATTCAACTCTTGTATTACAGTTGAGTCTAGTGGAATTTCCAAACTCACTAAGTGATCTAATCTAATCCTAAGATTATTTAAAAGTAGAACAAACTCTTCTTGTTTATGAGTATAAATATCTTTTATTTGCACACTCATCGTCATCAAATTTTGATTTTCAAAAAAGTACTCTATGTTGAGTTTTAATTTGTAAATACAACAATATTCTAATTCATCGGTAAAATCGCAGTTTACAGGTTGATAAATTGGCGGAGGAGTTTGAAGTGCCGCAGGACCAGCGAGTAAATTTGTTTTCGTTGATGGAAAACTTTTAATGGACACCATATCTCCTCCTATCGATCAATCGTTAGTCTTCTTTGTTGAATTCGCATTCCCACTGACTTGCCCTGGCAAACTTAAATCACCCGATGCTACTTTAAAAATATTCTCAATGCACAAAAGAGGCGCATGAACAGATTCATTCACTCTTAGTCCAGAGGTGACACCATCAAATTTGGCACTTTCAACCGCAGCAATATTTTCAAAAGGAACCTTTACCGTAACTTTTTTACCAGCAAATTTTGGAGGATATCCGGGACTGTCGATATAGAGAGGCACCCCAGGCCAAGTTTTTGGAAGTTTGGGTTTTGCACCTTCTGGAATATCTTTCACTTTCATTCCTTTAGGGCCGCAGGCTTCGTCATTTGCAAGTACTACCCAGTGCGAATGCCACTTTGAACCATCGTTTTCAAAATAAGGATCATCATTAAAATCTGGATGAACGGTCACGGCTAAAGCTAAAATTCCTGATTTGCCCTCAAATCCAACTTCACTAGGGTCAATGGACGTCGACCACACATAAGAAAATACACGTGCTCCCGCAAACTTTCCCGATTTTTTTGGTTTTTCACTTCCCGCTTTATCATTCACTTCTATTTCGAACAGGGCTGAGTTGCCTTCTGTTCGTATGCTCGTCTTTACTATATCAAAGGCGGGCTTTACTTTTTTATCAGCCTTAGCCTGAAATTCTCCTGCCAATGAAGTTACACTTGCTCCAAATGTAAAACTCACTAATGTCATTAATATGTTTTTCATTATCTTCTCCTCTAGTTATTCTATTTATTGTTTAGTATCTAAACTAGAAATAGAATAACCAATAAATCTCTTTTGTCAATGGGGTCAAAAGAAAAAATTGAATTCTTTCTCAAAATGAGACACAGTTGAGGGCTAGTCCTATTCATAAATAAACTATTTTGGTTTATTCTTTTAAAATGCTGACAAAGAATAAAATTAAAACTGTTTTTAGACTTCAAAACTTTCTTTTATTTAACTTGATCGTACTTATATCAATCAATCTCAGAGCTGAAACTGTATCGAATAATGTAAAACAAGAAGTTGAAAAAAAGTTTAAAGAGTATCATCACCTTAATGAACACGACTTCCTTTTAGGTACGCCATGGTATTGTAGCGACAAAATTCTGCTACAGAATAACCCATCCAATAGTGAGGTAATAAATTTTATAAGAAATCATTTTGAAGTAGATCCCCAAATTAAAGGCCATTATATCTTTCAAAGAAATGGTAACACTCTTCTAAACGAAGTTGATGAGGGTAAAAGGATTAAGGAATTTAAAATAAAGGGAACTATAATTTCTAATATTCATACTGAAAATAATCATAAGATATTGAATACTATCCGATTCAAAAATGGAAGGCTCTATATTTTGGCAAAAAGAAGCCCATCTCTGAGAATTTTCCCTGATCCTTTTACAAATCCCATAGGTGTAGAAAGTTATGAATGGCAGGTTTGTGAATCAAAGATTCAAATAGAACACTATTTAGAAGTCAATGGATGCACACCAAAAGAAATAGAAAGCATTTTTAACAATCCCCAAAAAGCAAAGAACTTTTGCCAATCAGATAAAACTACCACCGACCAAGCGAGAGAGTCCAAATAGCCGCACGCCATCTGGAACGGAGCAGCTACAGTAAAAAGACTCCTGATTTCAAGCATTTTAAGGTATAATGGCAGCTGTTTTACTTGTTTTAGCTTATATTCTAAACAAATTATACTTTCCTTGGGGGAATCGACTTGATGTTAACTTGGATTTCAGCCGCACTTATCTGCGCTATCGTTGGAGGAATTTTCTCTTGGCTACTCCTTAATTACTTTGCAGGCCTTGAAAAAAAGCGCGCTCAAGCAGAGGCGAAAGAAATTCTCGAACACTCAAAAGATGCAGCTGAACTTCTGGAGATGGACCAAAAAGAGCTTGCCTTACAAATTGAAGAAGAAATTTGGACCAAAGCTGAACCAGAGCTTTTCAAACTCGAAGAGAATTTAGAAGAGCTAGAAGAGAAACTTACTGAATCAAAAGAAAAGCGCGAAGAAGAAGAAAAAGAAATTAAAAAATCCCTCGATCCTAAAAAACATGAACTCTCAAAAGCTGAAAAACAATTTAAGCAAAACGAAGAGGCTCTCCAAAACTTAAAAACAAAACAAACTCAAACTTTAGAATCCTACATCGATTCTCTGGCAAAAAAAATGAACTCCTCTCGTTCGCAGTTCATTCAAGAACTCACCCAAGAAATGATCAACGAAACTCAAGTTCGAAATCTCAAGGAATCAGCCGAGTATCTCAATGAAGTGGCCAACACTGTAGAACTAAGAGCTAAACGCATTCTAGCAACAGCCATTGATCGCTTTGCACGCCCTTATTGCCCCGAAAGAGGCCTTGGTAGTGTCGAGTTTCCAGATCCACAAACACGGCAACTTTTCTTGGACAAAGACCGAAAAAACATTCAATGGATTCAAGAAATTTGCGGTTGCGATTTAATTGTTGAAGATGAATCAGAAGTCATAAATATTGCTGGTTTTGATCCTGTTCGCAGAGAATGGACACGCCGATCCCTTGAAAAAATTCTCAAAGAAAAAAAATCTATCACTGAAGATCTTATTCGACGTAGAACCTCCGATGCAAAACGAGAACTCTTTAAACAAATTAAGCAAGATGGTGATAACATTGCTCGAGAGCTGGGACTTCGCGATTTACACCCCGAGATCCGCCAAATGATGGGAAGCCTTCGCTATCGTTATTCGTTCACACAAAACCAACATTTTCACTGTGCCGAAGTGGGTTGGCTCTGTGGACTTCTCGCCAGTGAATTAAAACTCTCCATTCGTATGGCTCGCCGAGCGGGAATGCTTCATGACATCGGTAAATCTATGGATCACGCCATGGAAGGCGGCCACGCCGTCATTGGTGCCGACTTTATAAAAGAACGCAATGAATCCCCTGAGATTGTGCACGCCGTGCGCGCCCATCACTTTGATGAACAACCAAATTCCGACTTAGCCTATCTAGTGATTGCAGCTGATGCCATCAGTGGCGCGCGCCCTGGTGCTCGTAGATCCGCTCTAGAATCTTATGCACAAAAAGTCACCGAGCTTGAAACCATCGCCAAAAGTTACCCTGGAGTGGATGATTGCTATATTTTAAGTGGTGGTCGTGAAGTCCGCGTGATTGCCAACGAAAAAGAATTGGATGACGTCAAAGCTCTAGCACTCTCAAAAGAAATCGCTTCACGCATTGAAAATGAAGTCAATTACCCAGGGCAAATCAAAGTCGTCGTGATTCGAAATACGCTCATCCAAGAAACCACTCGCGGATAAATAAATTTTACCTACTTCTGAGTGATTCTTTCGACAGATAGAATGCCCTTAATTTTTTGTAAATCAAAAATGGCTTGTTGAAGTTGTGAGGCATCCTTAACACTTAAATCAAAAATACAAATGGCTTTTTTATCTTTAGTTGTTCGAATGTTGGCGTTATTAATATTAATCCCCTGAACCGCAAAAACTTCGCTCATGAGTTTCAATAGACCTTGCGTATCTTGAGAGGTCACAATCAATCTCACCGTGCGCTCTTGATTGACGTCGCTTGATTTATTCCACTTCACTTCCACCCGGCGTTCTTGATCCAACGTAAATGCTCGACCGCAATCAGCGCGGTGAACTGTTATTCCCCGTCCACGTGAAATAAAACTTATAATAGGATCCCCTGGAATCGGATGACAACAACGCCCGTAATGAACAAGCACATCTTCCATTCCTTCAACAATCACTAAACTATTGGATTTATTTTTTCTTGCAGCAGATTTAAAAACTTTATCTAAAAAACTTTGCGTTGGCTTTGCAGTAGGATCTTCTGCAGGCTTTACGTTGGGCGCAACTCTATCAACTAAATGCCGAGGCTCCAGCTTTCCGTACCCAACCTTAACGCATAAATCATCAAAATCAGTGACGCCAAAATCTTTTAAATATTTTTCAAACTCATCAGCCTTAAGGTATTTTGAAACACTCAAACCATATTTACGAAATTCTTTTTCTAAGAGATCGCGACCAATAGCTTGAGATAATCGTCGTTGCTCCTCTTTAACGAAAGCGCGAATTTTACTTTTGGCTCTCGTCGTAACACACATTTTGAGCCAATCTTTTGATGGTTTTTGTGTTTTAGAAGTTAGAACTTCAACTGTATCTCCATTTTGAAGTCGATGCTTGAGGGGAACAATTTTTCCGTTCACACGAGCTCCGGTACAGGTATTCCCCACTCCGGTATGAATCGAATAGGCGAAGTCAATGGGTGAGGCATTTTCTGGAAGCTCTTTTACTTCGCCCTTCGGTGTAAAAACATAAATCTCCGCATCAAATAAATCTGTCTTTACAGTTTCTAAAAACTCATTCGAACTTGAAACCTGCTGGTGCATAGAGACTAAATCTCGAAGCCAATTAAATTGTTCTCCAATTTGCCCCGCACTTTTTTGTTCTTTGTACTTCCAGTGAGCCGCAATCCCTTTTTCTGCCACCAAATTCATTTCTTTGGTTCGAATTTGAATTTCAATGCGTTCTCCGCCAGGCCCAATTACTGTCGTGTGTAAGCTTTGATAATTATTTGCCTTTGGCATAGCGATAAAATCTTTAAAGCGACCGGGGATGGGTTTCCAAAGTGAATGCACATGCCCTAAAACGCCGTAACACTCCCCTAGCGAATCAACCAAGACACGAAACGCTAATAAATCATGAACTTGATCAAAATCCACATTACGATTAACCATCTTTCTATAAATAGACCAAAGATGTTTAGAGCGCCCTAAGATTTCACACTTAAATCCCGCTTTGATGAGATCATGATTAAGAATACGTTTTACTTCTTCAATGTAATGATGGCGTTCTTTTTTCTTTTTTTGAATATTTTGAGCTAACTCATAATACTTATCAGGACGGTAATAACGGAAACTTAAATCTTCTAATTCAATTTTTAAACTCGAAATCCCCATTCGTCCTGCCAGAGGAGCGTAGATATCCAGTGTTTCTTGCGCAATCGCCGATTGTTTTTCGTAGGGCATATGGTTTAACGTGCGCATATTATGAAGTCGGTCCGCTAATTTTACGAGGAGCACTCGCACATCTTTACCCATTGCCACGATCATTTTTCGAATATTCTCACCTTGTTTTTCGTGAGTGTTTCGAAAACTCATTTTAGAGATTTTAGTAACGCCGTCCACAAGTTGCGCCACCACTTCTCCAAATTCCGCTCTAATATCGTCAATAGTAACAGGTGTGTCTTCAACCACATCGTGTAAGAGTCCGGTTGCAATCGAGGCCAAATCAAGTTTCAAATCTGCAAGAATTCCTGCCACAGCCAGTGGATGAAAAAAGTAAGCCTCACCAGATCGACGAATCTGGCCTGCGTGGGCTTTTTCTCCAAAAAAATAGGCTTTTTCAACTAAGGATAAATCAGCGGTAGGAAAATAAACACGAACTCTCGTTAAAAGATCCTCTAAGCTCTTAAGTGGTTTTTCACTAAGATTTTCATCATAAAATAATTCTGAGGACATTGATCCTAATTACCCCGCTAAATGGTTATCATGACAATAATTCATTCGGAAGGACCTTTGTACTCCATAAGACTAGGATCAAATAATTTTTAAAAGAAACTAGACTAAATACGGGTACTCAACCTCGAATTAGGCTCATTTAAAATCAATTCTACTAGCGGTTCAGCTCGGACTGTATCTGCTCCTCAGGAGCACCGCGCTCTGTATGATATTCAAATTTTACGTTGCCGGCAGCAACTTCTCGTAGTGCACCCACAACAAATTTATTGTTGCGTAATCCCAGAGTCATCTCAGCACCCTTCATTAACTGCTTAGCTCGGCGAGCCACAAGCAAAACGAGGGCAAAACGATTAGGAACTTGCTCTAAACAATCCTCAACAGTGACTCTAGCCATGGCACACTCCTCTTAAAAGAGAACAGTTTATCTAAGCTTAAGCAAATCTTCAATTATTTTTTTGAATTTTTCAAAAGAAAGGTCGAAGTTATCATTGACTACTTTATAATCAAAACTTGAAGACTCGGCAATCTCGATGGCTGCATTCTTCATTCTCACATCTATATCGGGTGGCACAACCCCATCTCTCTTTACAATTCGGTGCTTTAACTCTTCAAGGGACGGCGGGAGAATGAAAATTGTTTTTAACCCCTCAGGTAACTTAGAGCGAAATGTTCTCACTCCCTGAATATCCAAATCCATAATAACCACTTTTCCATGGTCCCAAGCTTCCTGCAGAGAGGTCATCGCAGTCCCATAGTAATTCGTATGCACCTTGGCCCACTCAACAAAAAAACCCTGTTCAATTTTTTGATCAAATTCTAGTTTAGAAATAAAGTGGTAAGGATTGCCCTCGCGCTCATGATGCCGCATCTCACGGGTCGTATAAGTGATGACATCCTCCAACTGAGGAAGCTCTTTCACTGCACGATCAACAAAACTACTTTTTCCCGCTCCGCTAGGCGCGGCGACAAGAATCATCTTGGTTTTCATTCAATATTCTGCACCTGTTCTCTTAGTTTCTCTATTTCAGTTTTAGCCATGACTACCACATGAGTCAATGGAGCCAAAGGAGACTTGGACCCAATGGTGTTCACTTCTCGCAGTAATTCTTGGGTATAAAAGTCGAGCTTTTTACCCTGAGCTTCAGGAGATTGAAGAAGTGTTTTGTAGTGATGAAGGTGTTCTTTTAAGCGGCTCAATTCTTCTGTAATGTCGGACTTATCCCAGAGCAGGGCTATTTCTTGCTGCATACGCTGTGGATCAATCTCTAACTCGGACCACCGACTCTTGAGTCGGGTTTCCATTTTTTCTTTTAAATGCTGATTCACTTGTTCCCGTAGCTCAAACATTTGAGTCCAGGCTGAGTCGAGCTTCTCAAGAATTTTTAATAATTCATTCTTTAGGGCCTCACCCTCTCGCAGCCTTTCTTGCTGACAAGAGGCACTGGCCTGCCGAAATAGCTCTTTTAACGCCTCATAGTCCTGCTCAAGACCTCGCGTTTCTTCTTCAAACCCAACAACCTCTGGTAACTGAATTAAAGTGTTAATATCCAATTCTTTTTTAAAGGCACCCAAGGACTGATACTGCGATGCAATCTCGACCCAAGCCCGGGCCATCTCTTCGTGAAAGTAAAGTTTTAAATTCGACTTATCCCCTCTGGTCTTTCGCGACACAAAAACATCGATGGAGCCCCGATGAAAAAATTCATTTAAAATTTTTCGTAAATCAGATTCAAGAGCATTAAACTCTCGAGGCAAGTGTAACCGAGATTCTAAAAAGCGGCCATTCACAGACCTCACACTCACCTCTAAGTTACTTACCGAAGTACTGCTACGAGCCACTCCAAATCCCGTCATGCTTTTAATCATAGTACCAACGTCCTATCATAAAATAAGTAAATAATTTTCAGTCACTATGAACTAACCATCCTATCAGCGTCAAACAGAATGTTTTCTGTTCTACAGACTCTCATTTTAACTCTTGATGCCGCCGATAGGTGGATATGACAATAGACCTCCGTTCACATTTTTTTGAAGGTACAAAATATATGCGCCAGTTATCTCAATTGAGTCCCTCTCAAAGAAGAGAGCATAAAATAAAACTATGGAATCACTTTGTCGACTCCGATTTGATCGGTCTTACCGATGAAGATTGTGGAATCATTCCTCGCTTTCTTCCCTTGAGTTATTTAAAGGAAATTAAAAAAACAGCTTATCAAATTACACTCTTCACGATGAGGCTCCTTGATCTCCCCACCAAAGAACTTAAAAGCATCTTACCTCATGGGCCTATTCGCGATTTTTTAATCGAAGAATTAGAAGTCTTAAAATATCGCCCTCAATTGAGAGTGGGAAGCTTTCGATTTGATATGGCCCTCACGGGAGAAGCCTGCAAAGGCAATCCCCCCAAGCTCCTTGAAATCAATGATATTGGATTTGGTGGCATTAGCCGCTCTACGTTTTTACAAAATTCCATGTTAAACTTAATGCCACAATGGAAAAATCAAATTCATTTTATTGATGCAGCGAAAGCCGAATGCCGCAATTATCTTTGTTTGGGTCACCACATGGCACGATTTCAATATGATGCCTATGATTGGGAAGAACAAGTTTTATTGAGTGAAGCGAAACGCCGAAATATTCAAATTGAATTACTTTCGCCTAAACAATTAAAGTTTAACTGGGAGAAGGATCACTATCCTTTACTGGAATCTGCTGAGGTCGGAATAAAATCTTGTCGCGTCATCATTAATAACCAGTGGCATCCTGATTTTATTCAAATGGGCTATAGCTTTGAGTTACAAGATTTTTTAAGAGCACCACAATTGTATCACTCCATCGTTAAATCTCAAACGCCACAGTACAGTCCTTTTCTTACTGGACTTGTGGCTTCAAAATCCATTTTAACCTTACTTGCAGACCCATTACTGCGTCGTCAACTTCTTGGAAGTTCCAAAAAATTAAACGATGCTATCCTCTTCGCCCAAAGCCTAGATAAAGTTCGTGAAGTGATCAGCGAAAACTACTCTCACTATGTGCTCAAGCATGTTGATGGACTTGGTGGCGAAAAAGTATTTTTCGACGATGAATTAAAGCGACAAGTAAAGAAAGTACACAAAACTCACGAACACGAATGGATTGCACAAGAACGAATAAAGCTCAATACGATTGAGCTAGAAGGTACTCTATCAACAAAACGAAAACTCATTGCCGATCTTGGAGTTTTTGTTCAATACCAATGGTCCCAAGGACAATTTAAGCACTTCGAACTAGGAGGCTTTATCACTCGCGCCACCAACAAATCTTATAAAGTCAATGTCAGTGGCGGAGGTATTCAAGTTCCAGTGTTTTTTGATAAAGCCGCTTGAAGAAAAATCAAAAAATTAAGCGTGTGATACTTCAACTTCAGAAGCTACTTGGTTCATCCCATGATGACGTCGGTGATGAGCTGACTTTTTCTTCTTTTTATTTTTTTTGTGTTTTTCAGAATAACTCGCTATTTCGCGCTCATCTTTTTTATTATTTTTTTTAGAGGCCGCATGCACCGCAGACTCAATTCCGAATATTAAAATAAAAACCATTAATAAATATCTCATGTTTATCTCCTCTGTTATTAAGTCCGCTGCTCAGACTTTCAAGGCTTTTAGAAACTCTCTATTAGCCTATGGAGATCTCTTCGGTTTAATAATTTAAAATATTCGACTCAAAATGATGTACAAGTAAAAATAATGCTTACAAAAGATTAAATAAAATCAGTTTGTTTCATTTTGAGCTAATTCTATTTACTCCCAATTTCTAACATGGAAAGCATTTGATCAAATTTCTTCATCAATGTCAGCAATATCATTTTCCTCTAAGCGGTGAAGGATATCATTCCCTTCTTCAAGGTCCTCATCCCATGCCTTAAGGGCTTGCTCTAACTCATCGGATTCATCGTCTTTAGTGATCATTGCTAGAGATGCAGCAACAGTAGCTCCCTCCTCTGCCCCATCATCAACTGTGGTTCGAGGTTGCTCAAGCGCTTGTTGCGCTTGTGATTCAGCTTGCGTCGCTAATTGAGTGAGTTGCTCCTCATATCGCTTAAGCCAGTTTAAATCACGATTGGGAACAGCTTCTCCCACAGCAATGGCTTCACGTAAATTTTTAGCTTTTTCCGCATCACGCTGTTCTCTTTGACGTTGTTTTTCTTTTTCAAAAAACTCTGATGATGTGTCGATGTTTTCTAACTGATCAGTGATCTTTGTTAGCTCTTCTTCACCTTCAGAGTAACTCATTCCCACTTTTTCTGCCAACCCATCGGTAATATCGGCTAATTTTGGTTTTTCAACCTCATCACCAATACCTTCTGGCAATAATTCGTCGATTTGAGAAAGTGTAGGAAGTTCCTTTAAATTTCTAAGACCAAATATTTCTAAAAACTTTCGAGTAGTTCCATACTGCATGGGTTTACCAGGAAGATCACTCTTTCCTGCAAACAACACTAAATTTTTTTCCATTAACGCACGCAAAAGATGCCCTGACTCCACCCCACGTATTTCATCAATCTCTGCCTTAATCACTGGTTGTTTATAGGCCGTAATAGCTAATACTTCGAGCGCAGGACCTGAAACCTTGAAGGATTTAGCTTTAAAAGACCTACGCAGGAATTCCATATTATCAACTTTTGTTCTAAGCTGATAGCCACTGCCAACCTCTTCAAGAGTAACTCCTCGACGGCCACCGGCGTATTCGACTTGTAAAGACTCAAGAACTCGCTTTAACCTTGCATTGGTAACATTCGTGCCCTTAAAAATTTGTTTCAGCGTTGGTAAAGAAACAGGTCGGTCTGTGGCAAATAAAATACTCTCCACGATAGACTCTAATTGCGTGTCTTCTATAAACTCTAACTCTTCAATCGCCGCAGAGGAAAACTCCTCTAACTCAGAACCAATAATTTCTTCATTGATTTGAGAGGAAGCCTCATCACTAAAAGCTTCTTCCTGAGTGGTAGCCTCAATACTATCACTTTCCCCATCACTAGAGTTCGAACTCTCATTGAATATGTCATCAAAAACGCTATCTAAAGTTTGCTCTTCACGAGTTCCAAGTTCATCATGAACTTCAACTTCATCACTAGACTCAAGCTCATTAGACGACATGATGGTTTCGGACTCGGAATCAGACATAGCTTCTATGGAGTTTTTTATTTCTTCAATCTCTTCAGAGTCAAAAACTTCCGCCTTCTCTGCACCGAAAGGAACTTCCTTGGTGCTTTCTGTAAAATCCAAGAAACTTGACTTAGCAGCATCAATCAACGAGGAAAGATCCACCGATGACTCACTCTTTGATGCCATTTCAACTTCTTCCGCTTTATTTTTATTTTTTTTCTTGGACATTCTATTAAGACCTTTCTCCGTTCAAAGTTGTATCTGCAAGAGCCACAGTTTCCGTCTCCTCCTGGAGATTCAATTCAGATTCCGCTGCTAAAATTTCTTCGTCGGTTGCTACATCTCCGATGGCCACTTCAAAGGACAATTCATTTTCACCACTGAAATCTCTCAATTCTAAGTCCTCTGCCAAAGGAAGTGCTGCTGTTTGAGTCGCCGCCTCGACTTGAGCTTCTTCTTCTGCCTCTTGAAATATTTTTTCAGCCGCTTTTGCAGCATCCTCTGTTTTCAAACCATCAAATTCTTCCACTCTTGAAATCACATCACTGGAAATCTCTTTTTTAGGATCAATGTAAATATCACCGTAAGTTTCGCTCTGATAGAGATGCACGTAGCCCATTTTACCTAGCTCCAATAACGACAAGAACGTTATTAGCACTTGGCGCATATGATCTTCAGAGACATTTAGTAATTCTCTCAAAGTTATTCTCTGACCTAGAATCAAACGGTCTTTGAGTTCCAAAATTCGCTGGGCAATGGATTGAGCCTTCTTCGTTACTCGATGAATCTTTTTTTGGAAAGACTTTAGGATTTTTCGATAACTCGAAATGAGCGCATACAACGCATTATCTTCGAGAACAATTTCTTCTTCGGGGGGCTTAATTGTTTCACGCGAACCTCGAAGCCAAATATCTCTCCCCACCAGTGGACGTTCGTTTAAAGTTTTTGCTGCCTCTTGAAATTTTTGATACTCCAAAAGTCTTTGCACCAACTCCTTACGAGGATCTTCAGCTTCAACGATTTCACCCTGATCATTGTACTGCGGAAGCAGCATTCGACTTTTTATGTGAATGAGTGTGGAGGCCATAGAAATAAACTCACCAGCCACCTCTAAATCCAACTCGCGCATCCGCTTAATATATTCTAAATACTGTCTCGTGATTTCATGGATTTTAATATCAAAAATATCCATTTCCTCTTTACGAATAAGGTACAAGAGGAGATCCAGAGGTCCTTCAAATTTTGGTAAACTAACAGTCAAACGATTCAAAACCAAACACTCCCCAAAGAATGAAATTTCATTTTTTCACGAACTTCCGTTAAAGTTTTCTTAGCTTCCACGCGCGCTTTCTCACAACCTGATTCGATAATTGAATCAAGTCGTTTTGGATTATTCAAGAGTTCTTTTTTTCTTTCTCGAGCCGGCGCCATCAACTTATTGATATTTTCAAATAATTTTTGCTTACAGTCTCCGCAGCCAATGCCAGCACTACGACACCCCACTGTGGCCCAAGCTTGATCTTCTGAAGAAGAAAAAAGCTTGTGATTTCCAAAAACTGAACAGCGTTCCGGCTCTCCCGGATCTTCACGTCGTACCCGCTGAGAATCCGTGACCATCATGTTCACTTTCTTTTTCAAATCCTTTTCTTCTTCAGAAAGGAGAATCGAATTATTGTAAGACTTGGACATCTTTCGTCCATCCAATCCCAACACCAAAGGATTCTCGGTCAAAAGTGGTTGTGGCTCCACTAAACGAGCTTTATAGATATGATTAAACCGCCGAATAATTTCACGTGTTAATTCTAAATGTGACACTTGATCAGCACCCACTGGCACTAAAGACCCACGGTAGATTGCAATGTCTGCCGCTTGTAAAACAGGATAAGCAAAGCGCCCTAAATTGTGAGTGTCATTTTGTTTAGTTTCTTCTTCAGCATCTTTCCACGTCGGCACGCGCTCCAACCAACCCAAAGGAGTTAAGTTAGCAAAAATCATAAAGAGCTCCAAATGCTCCGGCACTCGACTTTGAACAAAAATCACAGCTCGCTCAGGATCTACTCCCCAAGCCAACCAATCACTCAACATATCACGCATCCAGCCATCAACCTCTTTTGTATTTTTGTACGCTGAGGTCATTCCATGCCAATCCATCAAACCAAAAAAACAGGGATATTGCTCTTGCAATGATAACCAGTTTTTAAGAGCACCAAAATAAAGACCAACATGCAGATGCCCTGACACGCGCATTCCGCTCATCACCCGCTTTCGGGGTTGAGCTTTAATAACAGCATCCATATTAACTCCGAAGCTTTCATGAAGAGATTAAAAAATAAATGTATGGGGGCAAGCAGTATTGCTGATAACTTAGTTTGTAATACCACCATTAAAATCACAAAAAACATAAATTGATTTTCTTCCAGCCATCGATCAACCGAATCCGGCACAAAGCGCGCTAAAATCTTTCCTCCATCAAGTGGATGAAGGGGAAGAGCATTAAAAATCGCTAAACTTAAATTAGTGAACATAAAAATTTGCCCAAGATCACTCAGCGTTTTTCGGATGGGAACCGCGCCAAAAAATTTAGCCACAAACCCTAACACTAACGCCATAACAAAAGCGAGTATGATGTTCGACATAGGCCCTGCGAGAGCAATCCAAAATAAATCTTTTTTAGGATTTTTTAAGTTACGCTCGTTAATTGGAACAGGCTTAGCCCAACCAAAAAAGAAACCCGTGATCACGCCAATGATCGGAAAAATCACTGTTCCCAACAAATCCCCGTGAGCAAAAGGATTCAAAGTCAAACGCCCGGATAGCTCAGCCGTGCGATCCCCTTTCCACTTAGCCATCAAACCATGGGAAAATTCATGAAAGCAGAGTGAAAATAAAAAAATCGGAAAAAACGCTGCTATTTTAGTAATCACAAGCTGAAGATCCATGATTCCATAGTCCTTATTTGATGAATTATGAACAGTTATTTGTTGAATCAAATCAAACCTTAATTTAGAAAACAAAGCTATTCAAAAAAGAAACTATAAAAGGAGTAACAATGGAACACCGCCCCGCTTTAACAACCTTAAGTGAAGATGAATCCGCATTTCGTGATGCCGTCAGAACATTTGCTGAAGCTGAAATCAGACCTCTCGTTTCCGCCATGGATCAAGAGGCAGCAATGAGTCCGACTCTTGTAAAAAAATTATTTGAAATGGGATTAATGGGCATTGAAACTCCTGAAGCCTATGGCGGCGCAGGAAGCACCTTCACTATGGCATGCCTAGCCGTTGAAGAATTGGGTCGCATTGATGGCTCTGTCAGCGTGTTATTGGATGTTCAAAACACTCTTGTGACCAACGCCATTTTAAAATGGGCCAACGAAGAACAAAAGAAAAAATATTTACCTAAGTTGGCCAGCGAATGGGTTGGTGCTTATGCATTATCTGAAAGCTCTAGCGGTTCCGATGCGTTTGCGCTCAAACTTAAAGCCGAACAAAAAGGCGATAAATTCATTTTAAATGGAAATAAACTTTGGATCACCAATGGAAAAGAAGCCCATTTTTTTATTGTGTTCGCTAATATTGATTTTGGAAAAGGCTACAAAGGAATTACAGCGTTCTTAGTAGAAAAAACATTTCCAGGTTTTAAAGTGGGTAAAAAAGAAGACAAGCTCGGTATTCGAGCAAGCTCCACATGCGAACTTTTATTTGAAAATTGTGAAGTTCCTGCCTCCAACGTTTTAGGCGAAGTGGGCAAAGGGTACAAAATTGCCATTGAAACTTTAAACGAAGGTCGCATTGGTATTGGCGCTCAAATGGTGGGAATTGCCCAAGGTGCTTATGAGGCCACATTAAATTATATTAAAACACGCGAGCAATTTGGAAAGCCGATTGCACACTTTCAGGGTATCCAATTTCAATTAGCTGAAATGAGAACTCAGCTCGAAGCTGCGCGCTTGATGGTTTACAATGCCGCACGCTTAAAAGACTCTCAACAAGACTTTATTGAATCCGCAGCCATGGCAAAATTATTTGCGTCTAAAGCTGCCGAAAAAATTACTTCAATGGCAGTGGACTTGTTTGGTGGTAATGGATTCACACGAGAGTATCCCGTTGAAAAGTTTTGGCGTGATGCCAAGATTGGCCAAATTTACGAAGGTACAACAAACATGCAACTTCAAACCATTGCAAAAATGGAATTAGGATAAGCACCTTTGTCTTTTAAATCAAAGGACTCCAACTCAATGAATCCGCAACCGGAAATGACTCAGATTATTCATAGTGATCTGAGTCTCATTATATCGGCCTTGGAGTTTGCGGCAAAAAAACATCGTGATCAACGCCGCAAAGATCATGCAGCCTCTCCCTACATAAATCACCCAATCACTTTGGTTAATATTTTAGTGACTGAGGCTTTCATTCACAATCCAGATGTTTTAGCCTCTGCACTTTTACATGATACCATTGAAGATACGGACACGACAGCTGATGAGATTGCTCTCCATTTCGGAAAAAAAATTGCATCCATTGTATTAGAAGTTACTGATGATACTACTCTCACAAGAGATGAACGCAAAGCGCGCCAAATTGAGCGCGCCCATACTCTTTCACCGGAAGCTCATTTAGTAAAACTCGCCGACAAAATTGCAAATTTGCGCGACCTCTGTAAATCCCCACCCATCCATTGGAGCCAAGAAAGAAAACTCGATTATTGTGATTGGGCAAAAAAAGTCGTCAATAACATTCCCTCACCTCACCCTGTTCTACATAAATTGTTTATTGAGGCTACCCTCCCCTTTAAGTAGATTTTACCCTTATGATGCTTGACAACAAGCATCCAAGCCCATGCTCTAGTTAATGAAACCCCAGATCTCGTTCTCATGGATATTCAAATGCCCTTAATGGACGGCTATACTGCGACTCAAATACTTCGTCGTGGTGGGTTTAGTAAACCCATCATTGCGCTCACTGCGCATGCTATGTCAGAAATTAAAAATAAATGTCTTGAGGTTGGTTATACCGATTATTTGACTAAACCAATCAATTTTCTTGAACTCATAAAAAAATTACGTCAGCATCGCCACTCTACGCATTCACTTTTTTATTAATTTAGAGCACAGGATAATTTATTTATCTTCTTGTTTTCTGCTGCCCTGGAATTAATAAATCTGGACTCTGGACATAAGTATTGATCGCAATATAAAATTTAATGACGCTTAAAAAGCTCTCCATAAAGCACAACTTCAGCTATAAAGCTGTTTCATTTTTTGCCGATAAGTCATTTAGTACTTAATTCTTTTAACATCATCGAGGCCAAGATGAATAATTTTTTTCTTCCAATAACTTTAATTTTATTACTAGTTTCTGCTGCTTTTGGTAGTTCAAATGCTTCTGATCAAAAAAAAATTGATGAAATAATTAACGGACAAAGAAGCAGTTGCGATAACTTTGAACAAAAGCTTAGTCCTACATTAAATTTTGAAACCTTCAGCCCTAATGTACTTATCAATGAAAGTTCAACTCAATTATCACTACAAATAAAATTAATTTACTATCGATGTCAAAAGAAAGCTGGCGCTGATGCCGCAGAATTTACCGTGGTCGATGATCCAACACAAAGTTATCAATATTCTGTAGAAAAACTCGATGGAAGCACTAGCAATGTACAAGTTAAAACCCACAAACATCGGCTCCAAGCGCAAGTTGGGTCACTAAAAGGTGGCTTACATGATAGTTTTACTTCAAAAATTGTAAAAGAGAGAAACTACTTTTTAGCAAAAATTAATATTCCCTTAAATAAAGTCATGACCAAAGGAGAAATGATCAAACTCCGAAATGGATCAAAAATTAATGTATCCATCCCCACGATCAGTGAACTGTCTACTGATTACACCGTTGATACTCATATTAAAGACTCAACAGGATTTGAACCAGGAAGTGCAATGACCTGGGAAATAGAATTCACAATGCCTAAGAAAGGCGTCGTTGCCGCAAAAATTATTAAAATAAAATAAGATATAATCGAAAGTTTTGGTTACGGGCAAATCTCTATCGCCGTTGGACAAAAAAATTAAAAGATTTTGTTACGACTCTCACTGAAATCCAAAGAGCCTATTACAAGAGTTATAACCAATCACAGTATAGCACGAATTAGTGATTTCATACTTACTAAAATCACCATTATTCTCATTAGTTACTTGAAACTGATTTAAGGAGGAGATCAACTCAAGCGTTTCCTTAAAATTCGGATTAAACTCTGGAAGAGTGATTTGATGTGGAACCTTCTGCGCAGATTCAATGAGCTTTACAATAGATCGGGCAAATAATACTTTCGGAAATTGAGACGCATAAGTTCTATTAATTGTCATATCACTTTGAGAGTAAATCGTTAGATTGGGAATACTCATTGCGATGGACGTCCCTTTTTTAATTTGATTGTATTGTTTTTGAATCAACTTACCTAATTCAACAACCTCTTGGGCTGCATATAATGGAAAGGTCGAATTATAGAAAAAGGGGTATTTAATTAAGGCCCTTAAGTCTGGAACCCCCGTTAAATTATAAAGCTTTCTAATGGAAATTTCGCTTGTAAAAATCGTGGCAAACTGAGCAATTCCGGTCAGCATGGATTGACTGAATTCATAAAAGGGCGATAGCAACACTAGAGACTCTACATTCTCTGAATGATTTTGAGCATAATTGACTGCCAGAGTTGCTCCGAGTGAAAAACCAACAAGCTCCACTTTTGAATAACACTTTTTTAGTATTGTTACGTTTTCCTCAAAATCTTGAATCCAATTTTTGTAGGAAACAGTATTAGCAACAAGTCCAGATGATCCAAACCCAAATAAGAGAGGAGCATAAACCGTATAACCTTTACTATGAAAGTAGGTTGCTAGATGTAAAACTTCAAACGGAGAGGCAACAAAACCATGCTGTAATAAAATAGCCCGTCCATTCTTGCCAGACAAAAAAAGACTTTCATTTTTTGTCTTTATAAAACCATTTTTAGTATCTAACTTGTTATAAATTTTTTTAAAATATTCTGTTTTTTCCTGAATGGATTTTTTAATATCTAAATCACAATTTGGTGAAGCAGATTGTGCCCATATTTGAATGGAAAGAAATGCACAGGCTAATCCAATACAAAATTGCATCAAAAATCTTCGAAACGTCATGGCAACCCCCTTGTAACCCCACCAGCCCTTAAGTTCGCTTAATTTTAAATTTTATAATTGAAGACAAAACGTCAACGTTCATAGAAGAATTAAAATAGACTGTCATCCATGCAATGCGTCTACTTGAATTTGAATAAAGATTTACACTATAGGATCAGAGTGTTTTTCGCAGTAATTATAAACAGTATTAACCAACGACGTTCGATTGACTGGCTTACTAATATGCTCATTAAATCCGCTAAAAAGACTGCGTTCACGATCCCCCTGAAGCGCATTTGCGGTTAAAGCAATAACGGGACTCTTAAAACCTTCGCGTCTTAATTCCGCCACTGTCGTGTACCCATCCATGACAGGCATTTGAATGTCTATTAAAAAGATGTCGAAATCCCTTTGGTGAGCTTTTTCTAAAGCAACCTTACCATTTTCAGCAATCTCCACAACCGCACCAGCTTTTTTCAATATTTGACTAATTAAAAACTGATTATCAATCGAGTCCTCGGCTAACAGTACCCGAACTCCGTCAATTCTGCGGACATCAGCCACTGGAGCAGGAGTATTTGCGATGGATAAGGCTTGAGAATAAGCATTTGAATGAGGGTAAGATAGTGGGTATTGAAAACCAGAGCGAGGAAAATTTGCACTGATAAAAGTCTCATCTTGAACTGAATTCATACCAGGATCAATGGTCACTAAGAAAGTACTCCCTTGCCCTTTAACACTGTCGATGAGTTGAATATCTCCTCCAAGGAGGTGCGCAAATCGCTTTGATAAAGCAAGACCAAGTCCCGTTCCACCAAAGAGACGAGTGGATGAATTATCAATTTGTGAAAATGGCTGAAATAATTTCCCTCGATCTTCCGCACTAATACCAATCCCTGTATCTTTAATGTTAAATGACAGTCTCATTTGTCCTTCAGAAGTTAAACTTTTTTCAACACTCACTTCGACATTACCATGATTTGTAAACTTAACGGCATTACCTACAATATTAAGGAGGATTTGCTTGAGGCGCACTGGATCTGTATGAATCACTTTAGGAATCCCTGGCCCATAATGAGCTTTCAGTTGAATTCCCTTTTCTGAAACTTTTAAATTAAAGGCCGATAGCACATCGTTCATCAATTCATAGAGTAGACAATCACTAAACTCCACATTCAGTTTTCCTGATTCAACCTTCGAAAGATCAAGAATTTCATTAATTAAATTTACTAATAGTTCACCATTCCGTTTAATCGCTTGATTAAAATGGGCTTTATTTTCATCACTGATCGTTGGGTCTGTTAACAATTCAGTAAACCCAAGAATCGCGGCCAAGGGAGTTCTAATTTCGTGGGACATATTAGCCAAAAAATTACTCTTGGCATTATTAGCAGCTTCAGCCTGTTCTTTCGCTTTTTTTAATTCTTCAATAGCTTTCACGCGATCAGTGATATCACGAATAAATCCATAAAAAACAAAACTATCTTTTGTTCGAATTGGTGTTACAGAAAGCTCAATAGGAAACTCAGAATTGTCTTTCCTCAAGCCTTTTAATTCGAGTCTTTTATTTATATTTTTACTGTGACCGGATTTAAGAAACTTTAGAAAACTTCTTTCATGCAATAATCGATATGATGGAGGAATGATAACCTCTGACATTTTTCGCCCTAAAACTTCTTCCTTTGTCCATCCAAAAGTGTTTTCAGCTTGAGAGTTCCAGTGAGTTATGTTGCCCCAACAATTAATTCCAATCACACAATCAAGGGCATTCTCTAATACCCCATCAATAGTATTAAGATCCTGAATTTTTCTTATCGCTAGTAGATTTTGAATCCGAGCTAAAATATCTTCGCATTGAAATGGTTTAACGATGTAATCTTGAATACCTTTTCGAAAAAGTTGAAGCCTTAGAACATCGTCAGCTTCCGGTGTAAGTAATATAAAAAGTGTCTTTTCTAAATCAGGGTGATTGCGGATATTACGTAACATCTCTGTTCCACTCATTTTAGAAAGTAATAATTCACAGAGTATTAAATTGGGCTTCAGTTCTATGGATTTTTCTAAACCCTCTTCTCCATTGGCTGCCGTATCAACGATGTAAAATGGTTCTAGCAAATCAACTAAAGCCTGCCTCATCTCTTCATCATCTTCAACAATAAGGATACGATCTTTTTGCTTTTCAAATTGGGGGTAAGAATTGGGTTTAAAACAATCAATGAGTCCTTCTACTAAGGTTCGACTCAACTCTTGGCTCATTCGCAGTTTTTCATTGGCGTATTGTAAGGCTTTATCTTTTAAAACAATCTCAGATTTCATTTTTTCAGAATGAAGTTGGAGTTCTGCTGCCATTTCTTTAGTGCTTGTCTCATTAAACTTTGGCATTTCTATTTCTGATTTTTGCTTACCATCCAATTGAAAATTAAAAAAATCAGTCAAATCTTCTAATCGATGTATAAGAAATTGAACTTTACCATTATCATCTAATATCGGAGAATTCACGACACAACAAATGGGTTCTTCCTCAACACTGTTAGAATTAGATTCAATATTGTTTATTTTTTTATTAATCCTATTGTATTTAGGAATATTTATCTTATCCGTTATTTTGTTCAGTATTACATTATTGAATGAGCCTAAGAGTTCCTTATTATATCCTGCAAATACTTCAAAAAATCCTTGATCTAAAATTTCATTTTTTTTCGTATTCATCATCACGTTAAACGATTCTGTCATGGCAACGATGGTCAATCTTGAGTCTGGTAAAAGGACAATATATTGCCCTGAAAGGCTCTCAAAGAATTTGCAAAAATTTCTTTCACTATTTGAATCGGGCTGGGACACTACTTGAACCCCTCTCCATCAATCTTTCACTGACTTAAAGTTTTTTTTTAAAAAAACTATATAATCAATAAAGAATATATTCTCATCTCACTGAACGACTCTATATAATTTATTGTATGCCATAATGCAGACTTGAAGATGTTTCAATAACTGTTGTGTGAAACTTTCTCGATACAGTTTTAAAGTTTGTTTGATTGTTTGATGTATTTTGTCTCTGAATTTATTTCAAAAACCTACTTCGTGAGTAAATAAAACTTAACTCACTGTAGAGTTAAAAGTGGAGTCAAAAATGGTTTTGCTATTATGACAAAATGCCTCGTCAGCAACTACACAACGACTCGAGTATTTATACTTCGCTTTAAGTGGGTAATCTCTTTGGCAACACGATCAGCCTCAGCTTTTTCTAAATCCATCACCAGATACCCAATATTAGCATCAGTTGCTAAAAATTGCCCCAAAATATTTGCACCTTCTTTAGATACAATACCGTTTATTTCACTTAAAACACCAGGTTCATTTTTATGGACATTGATAATTCGACGACAGCTTCGATGTACGGGCAAATCCACGTTCGGAAAATTAACAGCTCCTGTTGTTGAACCATTTTTGAGAAAGTGAGTAATACTTTGAGCTACTTCCACACCAATGTTGAATTGTGCTTCTTCTGTGCTTCCACCAATATGGGGAGTTAAAATCACATTGGGAATATTTTGCAATGGAGACATAAACTTCTCTTTGTTCGATGAGGGCTCCTGCGGAAACACATCAATAGCCGCCCCAGCAATATGCTTTTCATTCAGTGCGTGAGCCAATGCTTCTATTTCAACCACAGTCCCCCGACTGGCATTAATTAAGTATGAACCTTTTTTCATTGTCCTTAATTCGCGTGGCCCAATCATATCTTTTGTTTGTGGAGTTTCTGGAACATGAAGACTGACAAAATCAGCCTGAGATAATACATCCTCTAAGCTTGCAACAGACTGTGCATTACCAAGTGGTAATTTTTTGACAGTATCATAAAATAACACTTTTAGCCCCAAAGACTCGGCCAATACACTCAACTGTGCTCCGATATGTCCATAGCCTACAATACCAAGAGTCTTACCACGCACTTCCCTGGAGCCAACAGCAGACTTAATCCACTCTCCCTTATGAGCTCCGGAATTGCGATCTCCTAATTGCCGAGAGAGTGCAATAATTTCTGCAATCACAAGTTCTGCCACACTTCGTGTATTACTGTAAGGAGCATTAAAAACAGGGATGCCCTTGCGATTGGCAGCCTCTAAATCAATTTGGTTTGTACCAATACAAAAGGCCCCTACAGATAATAAGTGCCCATTCTCTTGAAAAAACTTTTGTGTTAAATGAGTCTTCGAGCGAATTCCTAATACTTGAAACTGAGGCCCTAATTTTAATAGCTCCGCCTCATCTGGGGCATGGGAAAGTAATGTCACCTCAAAACCAGAATTTTCTAAGTGTTCTTTAGCAATGGGGTGAATGGCTTCAACAAGTAATACTTTTATGGGGGGTGTGACAGAATTTGTATTCATCAGATAAAAACTACCATTTATCTCCCCTCAAATTCAATTAATTGAAGGAATTAAATAAAACTGATTAACGTAGTGCAAAATAAATTTAGTTGAGTTATAAATGCACACGATGCTGACACAAACAAAGACACAGTCACAAACAAGCCAAAATAATAAAACCCAATACTACTTACTCCTCGTCGATGATGACCCGCTTATTGGTCCATCCATCAAAATGCTGCTGCCACCACAATGGAAACTTGTTTACTCTCCAAGCATTGCTGCCGTAAACTACACATTTCCTTACACTGCCGCATTTGTTGATATGCATTTACAGGATAATGTGAGCGAAGCCACAGGCCTTCAAGTCATTAAAAAATTAAAATTAACTCAACCCTCTCTGGAAATCGTGGCGATTTCTGGTGATCTTTCACTCCCATTAATGGAAGAAGGCTTATCCCACGGCGCTCAGCGATTTTTAGGAAAACCTCTTATTGCTGATGAGTTTTTACTCTATCTCTCTAAAATTGAAGCTTTAGCACAAATACGACAAGCGGCGATTACTCCCGATTCGACAGGTCCACGATGGGTTGGCGCTTCTGCTGCCTCAGAGCAAATCCGCCTTGATATCGCAGCTCTTCGAGGAGAGCCAGGTCCGATCTTAATTTTTGGGGAGTCGGGCTCGGGAAAAGAAGTGACCTCTCGCCTCCTCCACTATCAAGAATCACGCGGTCCTTTAATTTCTGTCAATATGGCTGGAATCAGTGAGAACCTTTTTGAATCAGAATTTTTTGGCCACATTAAGGGCGCATTTACAGGAGCTGACAACAATAAAGTAGGGCTCATTGAAGCAGCGTCTGGTGGTGATTTATTTTTAGATGAGATCGAAGCCCTTCCTCTGTCACTTCAAGCAAAACTTCTTCGCTTTTTAGAATCGGGAGAGTTTAAAAAAGTGGGAAGTAAAGAAAGTCAAATGTCCAGCTGCCGAGTTATTTGTGCGACTAATTGTGATTTATTAGAAATGATTAAACAAGGCAAGTTTAGGGAAGATCTTTACTGGCGAATCTCTGGAAAAAAAGTCCATTTAAAGCCACTTCGTGAGCGAACCGAGGACATTCCGGAATTGGCCGAGCACTTTCTCTCGATAGATCGTCCTAAACGAAATAAAAAGTTCAGTCCCGATGGCCTTGAAGCCCTAAAAGCCTATCATTGGCCAGGCAACGTCCGAGAACTGAAGCGTGTTTGCGAGCAATTGAGCTTAACCTCACCGCTTCCCCTCATTCGAGCGATTGATGTTCATTCACTGCTTGTAATTGACACCCCTCAATCGCCACAAATTGAAATCAACGCAGACTTAAGTTTAAATGAAATGATGAATCAGTATGAGTCTATGATTATCAAAAAAGCGGTGGTTAATAATAAAGGTGACGTCGACAAAACGGCAGACCAGCTCAAGGTCTCTCGGTCGAATCTCTACAAAAAAATCAAAGACTATAAAATAGAGTTATAAATAGATTCAAATTTTCTATTTCTGTACCTGCGGCTTTAGCTTACCTTCGCGAAAATACCAAATACCACCTTGTTTTCTAAATTTACTGATTTCATGATGAACATGACTTTCCTGCGTGGACAGATCTTGAAAGTGGGCTTTGAACTCAACAAGGCCTTTGTTGCCAACCTCTTCTGAGTGGATTATTTCGAGGCCTGTAAACTTAACGGTATTGGCCCACTCCACATTAGTTTTTAAATCAAAGTGTTGGCGTGTTTGAGGGTCATGAGTTTCTGTGAGATAATCAAAGTTTTTTAAAATGAATGCGACATACCTTGAACGCATGAGCGACTCTGGATGGGTCGCCATGATCTTTTGCTGCAGCAAAGGTTCACAACAAGCTTGAAATTCCAGAGTCGTTCCACAAAGACACATAGAAACTGTTTAGTTCACGTCTTTGTAATCAGCATCGATTACATCATCGGCTCCACCGCCGCTTTTTGCATCCGCTGTGTGAGCATCACCTTGTGCTCCAGCAGAAGCTCCATCAGCACCAGCAGGTCCACCAGCATTTGCTCCAGCTTTCTTGTAAAGCTCTGTAGAAAGCTTTTGACTGATAGCCATCAACTGATCATTCGCCGACTTCAAATCTGAAAGCTTTTTAGACTCAATGGCTTTTTTAGCTGTAGCCATTGCCTCTTCAGCAGACTTCACATCGGCTTCAGGAAGTGTCGCTTTGTTTTCTTTAATCAACTTCTCTGTTTGATAAACTAAGTTATCAAGGCCGTTGACTTGAGTTGCCACTTCTTGACGTTCTTTATCTTCAGTTGCGTGCTCTTCTGCCTCACGAACAGCTCGTTTAATATCGTCTTCACTCAAGCCAGACTGAGCCGTAATTTTAATTGTTTGTTGCTTGCCCGTTCCTTTGTCTGTAGCAGAAACATTTAAAATACCGTTGGCATCAATATCAAAAATCACTTCTACTTGAGGCACGCCTCGTGGAGCTGGTGGAAGACCCGTAAGTTCAAAGCGACCCAAAGTTTTATTATCAGTCGCCATCTTTCTTTCACCCTGAAGAACGTGGATTTCCACACCAGGCTGATTGTCAGCAGCCGTAGAAAACACTTGAGTTTTCTTTGTTGGAATTGCCGTATTTCTTTCAATGAGGGTCGTCATCACGCCACCTAAAGTTTCAATTCCTAGAGAGAGCGGAGTAACGTCAAGTAACAACACTTCTTTCACATCACCAGAAAGAACTCCTCCTTGAATGGCTGCACCAATCGCCACCACTTCATCAGGATTCACTGTTCTATTTGGCTCTTTTCCGAAAAAGTCCTTAACTGCTTTTTGAATGGCCGGAATACGAGTCGATCCACCAACAAGAACAACTTCATCAATTTGCGATGCTTTTAATCCCGCATCTTCAAGAGCTTTGCGGCAAGGCTCCATCGAGCGCTTTACAAGATCTTCTGTCATTTGTTCAAATTTGGCGCGAGTTAACTTCATTTGTAAATGTTTAGGACCGCTCTGATCAGCAGTGATGAACGGTAAGTTGATATCGGATTCTTGAGCTGTTGATAATTCAATTTTTGCTTTTTCCGCAGCTTCTTTTAATCTCTGCAAAGCCATTTTATCATTCTTTAGATCAATGCCGCTTTCTTTTTTAAATTCAGCAATGAGCCACTCAAGAATACGGTGGTCAAAGTTATCACCACCTAAATGAGTATCACCGTTCGTCGACTGAACTTCCACAACACCATCACCCACTTCAAGGACGGAAATATCAAATGTTCCTCCCCCAAAATCATAGATTACGATTTTTTCGTCTTTTTTCTTATCAAGACCGTAGGCAAGAGCAGCGGCGGTTGGCTCATTAATAATACGCTTCACTTCAAGACCTGCGATACGACCAGCATCTTTCGTTGCTTGTCTTTGAGCATCGTTAAAGTAAGCAGGAACTGTGATAACGGCTTCTTTTACTTCTTCACCCAAATAATCTTCCGCTACTTTTTTTAGTTTTGCTAAAACTGCGGCACCGATTTCTTCTGGAGAAACCTTTTTCCCTTGAACATCAAAAGCACAGTCGTTGCCTTTTGATACAACAGAGTAGGGAACTAATTTAACTTCTTCATTAATCTCTTCAAAACGTCGACCAATAAAACGCTTTGCTGAATAGATGGTATTTTCTGGATTTGTGACAGCTTGACGTTTTGCAATTTGCCCGGTGAGACGTTGACCATCTTTTGTAAAAGCCACAACCGACGGAGTCGTGCGAGCTCCTTCTTCGTTGACTAAAACCTTAGCTTCTCCACCTTCCATAATGGAAACCACTGAGTTTGTCGTTCCTAAATCGATACCAATAATTTTGCCCATACTGACTCCTATCTTTTCTATTTTAATTAACTCTTTAATTAATTTTTTATTTAAATTTAAAATCGTAACTTTTGAATCGTACTACAACTTCAATGTGGTTCTTGAGTTGATTTCGTCAAGGTCCATTCCTAAAAGGAGTCACTTTTTTCTACCGAAAAAACCGCCGCCGCCAGAGGTCACCTTCTCATCACGCAATTCTGCGATTTTCCTGAGCATTTTCTCTTCTTCCGCGTCCAACTTTTTAGGAATTTCAACATTGATTTGGTAATAGATATCGCCGCGTCTTCCCCCTCGCAAGGTGGGAATACCATGCCCCGAGAGTTTTATTAAATCCCCGACTTGAGTTCCCTTGGGAATTGGAATGATCTCCTGACCCGTCACCGTTTCAACCTCAATTTCTCCACCTAAAATGGCCCGAAGATAAGAGATTTTAAGTTCAGAGATAAGATCATTTTCTCGGCGCTCAAAGCGATCATGATCTCGAACTTGAATTTCAACATATAAATCACCTGTGGGGCCACCTCGATAACCACCTTCGCCCTCTCCAGAAACACGAAGGCGCGTACCAGAGTCAACACCGGCTGGAATTGTCACTCGAATTTTTCGATGTTTCGATGTACGACCACTTCCTTTGCACGAGCGACATTTATGCTTGATAACTTTTCCTTGACCGTGGCAGGTAGGACAAGTTGATGCCATTTGAAAAAAACCTTGCGAACGAACAACTTGCCCCTGACCTCCGCACGTTGCACAAGTATCCACGGAGCTTCCTTTTTCGGCGCCTGAGCCTTGGCATTCTTTGCAAGACTCATCGCAATCGAATTCGATTTCTTTTTCAATGCCATTGACAACATTTTCTAAGGAAATTTCTAAAACATATCTTAAATCAGCCCCTTTTCGTGGCTGATTAGAATCTCGTCTTCGTCGCCCGCCACCCCCAGAGCCCATTCCAAAAAAATCACCAAAGATGTCGCCAAATTGTGCAAAAATATCCTCAACATCATGAAATCCGTGGGGACCACCACCGCCGCCACCACCCGAAAAGGCTTGATGCCCAAAGCGATCGTAGCGTGCTCTTTTTTCAGAATCACTTAACACTTCATAAGCAGCAGCGGCTTCTTTAAACTTTTCTTCGGCCTCATTGTTGCCTGGATTTTTGTCGGGGTGAAATTGCATGGCCATTTTTCGATAGGCCTTTTTGATGGTTTCCTGATCTGCATCCCTAGAAACACCTAATATTTCATAAAAATCGCGCTGCTGTGACATTCAAACTCCTCAATACTCGACAAAAGCAAAAGCTTCGATTTCACCAATATGGGACATTTTAAATTTTTGTCAATCGGCAAGGATTTTGCGAATGATTTTAAAGTCGATGAGTCTAATGTTTGGAAGCTTCTTCCAGGCGATCTTTCATTCGCTGTAAAAGTTCTGGCGGAAAGCCCTTTTCTTGATACTCGGTGATAACTTTTTGAACTAACTCTGACCGACCCGCCTGGGAATAAAGTCGCGTGGCATAGGCTGCTAGCCAATCAGGAGCGCCATTTTTTTGGGCTCGCAAAAAGTAATCAGCAGCTTTTACTTTATCTCCCTTTTCAAACAAATAAAGGTACCCTCCTCTATAAAGGATATGCCAATCATTAGGGTAATGAATTAAGCCCTTATCTAACAACTTGATGGCCCCCTCTGAATCATTAACAACAAGAGAGAGTAGGAGCGGCACTGTCGCATAAATAATTCGAAAGCGAGGTGAGATATCCGTCACTTTATCAACCATACGGTAAGCCCATGAGTTGTTACAAGGCTCCTCTTTACTCACTGGACGATCACACTGATCTAAATCCTGAATCGCTCGCAACCAAAGTAAGTCCGCGATTAAATCCTGATAACCAAAAGTAAAATATTCTAAATAAGGTGAAGGATTAATAAAGTATATATAGTGGCTCGGACTTTTGTATGGCTTTAAATAAATTTTAGTTATTGATATCAATCCAATAAATAAAATCAACATCATTGCAAAACATATTTTTGTTCTTTTAGATAAACTCGTCATTAAAGAACCTCGAAATAAAGATATTTTTACTTAAACATTTGATAAAATCTTCAAGAACTATCTTAATACTAAACAAAACCATGTCTCAATCAATACTTTTTCATGAATTTTATTTCACATTGGTTTTATCATCTTGCCAAAAATAAAAAATTACCGATAGAGTTACTAATCATGACACAATTTATAGAATTTAATAATGTTCTTACAAATTTTGGCGGAGATGAAGATCTTCTTCAAAGCACGATTTCACTTTCCATAAAGCATTTTCCCAAATACTTAAGTGACATTCAAAATGCGATTACTAATAAAAACGCCAAAGCCTTAGAGATTTCTGCGCATACACTAAAGGGTTCACTCAGTATCTATTTATATAAACCGATTGTCCAATCAGCACTGGAACTGGAACTCATGGGACGAGAAGGTAAACTAGAAGGGGCCCAAGAAAAGCTGGATCAGCTTATCACTCAAACAAATTTGTTTATCGAAGAGCTTAAGTCTTATAATCAAACTAATAATTAAAACTTTGGAAATAAACAAATTTTATTAAAACATCTCCGTATAAGCGCTGGGACTACAATAACCGCCATTATAAGTTTTAAATACTAAAGCTCCACCTAACTTATTGGGATACCAACTGGTAGTTCCAGTTGGATTGTAAATCACACCTTTTGCAAGCATCATTGTTACGACAACTCCTTGAGGAGAAGTTGCTTGTAAGTAAAGTCCAGTGGGGCCGTAACCAGAATAAGTACCAGAAACCACTCCTCCCTGCCACATTCCCGCACTGAGTGAAACTACTTGATATTGTCCAGGTGGGATGTAACACGAAAATGGATCCATCTGACTGACGATGAGCTGCCCTCTGACAACTACGTAGCCCGCATACATCAATGGAATTTTTGGATCATAAAAGTTATAGCCTCGCGAAGGATCACCGTAAAAATCTAAGCTGAGCTTCATTGAACCACTAACATTGGTGGAATCAGTCCCAGTGAAAATAGCCCATGGCACATTCATATTACAATTGGGGCAAAGTGCTCCTCCGTAACTTCCATTATAATATCCAGGAGGGACATTGGTTACAGGCGGTGGGGGTGGAGAGCTAGACTTGTTTTTTTTATTATCGCAAGCATTAAAATTGAAAATGAATATTAAGCTAAGAATGGCATAGCTAATGTGCCCAACCACTTTAGTTCGACTTTTAGAACTTACATTTAATTTCGAAGAAATTTCACGCCACATACAATACTCCTCTAATCTTCAGTAGCCTTTAATAAATTCATATTAGAAAACTCTCCCAATTTTTCATAATTATTGGTCGGATAAAGTCCTGTTTTATTCATCACTGAATCACTTCGACAATCATAGGGGCCAATACTTCTAAACCAGCACGGTAAAACAATCGAAAAATAAGCACCTTCATCATAAGCAGCCCAACTGGATTGAAAATTTTTAAACCAAACCTCGCCACCCACTTCACTCACGCCAGCGCCGTCTCCAAGGTCAAAATATTTATCGACGATCAAGACAATAGAACCCACTTTATCTTCAAAAAATCCTGAAAAAACTGACTTTCCGTTGTACTGAAAAATATAATTGTATTTGTAAAAATCATGTCCTTTATAAGAATCGCTGCCAGAGTTCAGCGTTGCCTCATAGGTCTTACCGGCATGCTGATAACGCAACTTAACGGTGCCAAAGTAAGTTTGTTTATTCACCGCTTTATTGAGGTGGACATTAATCATAGCATTTTCAACATCAACGGGATGATTACCAACCCACTTATTGAAGACATCATTACTTACTGGTTTAAAAACAGCTGAGCCTCCAGAACTCCAAATTCCCGAAGCGGGATTCAAGGGGTCGGCTTGACCTGGTGTTCCTGGAATCGTACCATCAGGGTTAACAACCGGATCCATGCGATCAGGAGGAGGTGGTGGATTCGAGCTACTCTTAAATTTGGGACCACAGGCATTGATCATACTAAAAATGCCTATTACCAAAATTAAATTAAGTTTACTTAAGGAATTCATCCTATCCTCCACAAATCACCATTGATCTGTCTTACCTTAAATATTCTTGCTAAAATTGTACCAAAACTATAAAACAACTCTATCAACATATAATTCTTAGACTATTTGTAGTTTTAATGATGGACACTCAAGTGAACTCATTATCAATGACTTACACATAAACTATTTTTGTTTGCAACTGTCTAAGCTTTTGTGATCCAATCTCAATATGAGAAATCTATGCTTTAACCAAAATAAGCTAAAACAAAACCTTATGAACTTCGATCTGCTTCTTTCAGAGTGGTTCATCATAATCAGTATTTTGATTTTTCAGTACAGCACACCCAAAACTCCATTTGTGTTGAAATTACTTTTCATGATGATGGGTCTCCCTCATAAAAGTGTAAGTTATTGATAATTCATCTTGATGTACCTAG
>CAZTDX010000021.1:0-49681 GCA_964612425.1 uncultured Pseudobdellovibrionaceae bacterium | reverse complement strand
TGGTCTGATCGAGCGAAAAAAATTGTGTGAACTCTTAGAAAAATCCAGTTCTAAGAGGGTAAAGTAATTTCTCCTGGACTATCGAAGATATTTGAAGCTGCCGAAAATCTGTATGGAGTAAAATATGAAAAAAAAATGGATTAATTATATTTTGTTTACATTTTTAATAATAGACATAGTGGGTTGCGCCTCTTCTTCAATAGTTGTTGAAAGTGTTCCTCCTGGCGCTGATATCTACCTGAGTCAAACCGGTCAAATCCCAGCAAAAATAGGTCAGTCACCGATGAATGTGGATTTATCATCGTTTAAATTAAATAGAGAATCTGTAACAATTTCTGTAACGAAGTTTGGATTTAAAAAAGAGACAGTTTTAATTCCTTATAATTCAATAAGTCAAACTTCCAAGTTGGGAGTAGTCTTAACGGAGGATCTCAATCAAAAAAATTCTCAAGATATTGATTCATCGCTTGAAGAAATTGCGCGAGGGGTGGCAAAAATTCAAGAGCTTGTTAGGAGTAAAGATTTTGAACAAGCTCATACGAACATAAATGGGTTATTACTTAAATACCCCAATATATCGACGCTTTATGGTCTCCAGGGGAATACGTTTTATTTACAAAAAAATATAGATAAAGCATTAAGCTCCTATAAGAAGTCAGAAGCGATTTCTCCAAATCCAGAAACACAGAGAATGATAACAAAGCTAGAAGGTATTCGTAAAGGGGGGCAACAATGAGGCTTTTTCCAATATCAATTTTTATAGCGTTATCTTCTATATTTCTGGCGATGCATCACTTAGGACAAAGTGTTACCAGTTACTTTGACTTTGTAGCTTTTGTCATGGTTTTGGGAGGCACTTTGGCAGTGAGTGTTACAACATTTCCATGGGAGTATAAAAAGGATTTATTGCAAAGTTTAAGAATGTTGTTTGAAAAAGAAGAATCAAAATATAAACGTGTCATCGAACAATGCCTACAGCTTATTCGTGGAGGAGTTAAAGAAATTGGCTCGATGAAATTAACACGTGAAACACTTTATGAACGACTCCTTTTAGATGGGGTCGACATGCTAGATTTATCTTTTCGTCAGGAAAGATACGAACAAGTAATCAGAGAAAAATTATTTCATACTTCAAAAAGATATAGACGAGTTGCTAACTCATTACGGTCTTTAGCAAAATATCCTCCGGCTTTTGGACTGGCAGGAACAGTTCTGGGACTCGTTAATATTATGAAAGGTCTTAACAGTGGGCTTGATGCTAAGCGAATTGCACTTGAAATGTCATTGGCTCTCGTTGCTACTTTTTACGGACTCATGGTTGCTAACCTTATTATAAATCCCTTTGGAGAATTGGTTTTAAAGAAAGCACAGGAAGAAGAAGAGCTAGGTGAAATTGCGCTACAAACATTACTGATGTTAAATAATAGCACATCATTAATTGAAGCCCAAGAAGTCTTGAACTCACTAGTTCCAGAAGAGCAAAGAACGGATCTTGTCGATCAAAATGAGTCTGAGGCGGCATAATGGGAGCTTATCAGTATACTCGCAGAATGCGAGATGAAGAAGTTGATGCAGAAGGAACGTGGGCCGTCAGCTATGGAGATATGGTTACATTACTACTTACATTTTTCATCATTTTCTTTAGCATTGATCCTTCACAAAATAAAAATAAAGAAGGTGATTCGGACTTCCAACTCTCCTTTGGCGAGGCTTTAAAATTAAAATCAAATAGTGAAGTCATTCAAAAAAAAGGTAGTTTAGCTGAATCCGCTATTTCAGAAGAAGTTATTGAAAAATTAAAGGGTAAAGTTGTTTTGAATGGGAAAAGAGTGATTATTGATTTTCCTGAGGTTTCTTTTTTCAAATCAGGAAAAATTCCACTGACGTCCAAGGGTATTGAAATTCTTCAAAAGTTTTCTAATAGTTACTCAAATTATATGAACAATTATGTGCTGGTAATCCAAGCCTACACGGATATTAAAAAAGTGAGACTTGATAAACATCTTCGATTTACTGACAATTTAGAGCTATCGGCTCTGCGAGGTGTTTCAACAATGAGAGTTTTGCAGAAGTCTGGTATTCCTTTAAAGAAAATGCGCGTAGCAGGATATGGTGAAATGGAAACAACTATTGATTCTCTATTAAAGTCAGATCAGAACACTTATGATAAAAGAAAACTTTTAGATTTAGCTCGAAGAGTTGTATTGGTCATTGAACCGGAGGTTATAAAATGAAAATAAATAATATCTATTTTTTATTTTACATTGGTTTTATTTTATTCTTTTTTCAAAATGCCTCAGGTCAAAATACATTTCAAAAGCATCCTAGGGTCATCGAAATGGAAAGGCAAATGACCAAAGATGCACTCGACTTTTTGAAAAGTCGCTTTCCGGATTATCCAGTTATTGTCACGGTATCGATCGATCCTATTTTTCGTGTAGATAGAAATAAAAAAATGGATTCAGAAAAACTTCCCTATTTTCGAATTGATGAAGAAGAAATTGTTGATGAATGGGATGATCCCGGTGTATCAAATTCCTCTTTATTAAATAGAGTTAAAAAAATTGTAGTCAATGTCAGTGCCCCTGGGCATTTAACAGATGATGAAGTTGCTGAAATTAAACAATCTTTATTTTTGAATTTAAATATGGTTCCGGCTAGAGATGCTATCGAAATTTTAAAGCGATCTTGGGGAAAACAAAAAGAGCCAGAAGTTGATCCCTTTAAATATGTATGGGTTGCGCTGGGATTTTTTGTTATTTTCTTTTTGGGAATGCTCTTAGCCGTTTGGACTCCTATTCGCCAAATTGTAAAAGTTTTGAAAGAAGGAGTAAGTACGGCCAAAACTTCCAGCTCAGATCAGAGTGGAATGGGGACCGTTGTTGCTATGCAAAACTGGAAAAATGGTAGCGGTGACTTGGGCGCAAGTGAAAAACGTGATGGAAGTGTTTCAGGCGGTGATTTAAGATTTAATGATCCCATTAAAATTCAAAGTGCTATTGCTCAAATCATTGCACAGCTAGCACATGCTGAAAGTTTTCCATGTCTCGATGACCTAGTTGTTTTTGACGAGTTATGTAAAGAAAAACCTAGTATGTTAGGAGCATTGCTCATGGAATTCCCCATTGAAGTGAGGGAGAGAATATTTAGTTTTTCATACGGGAATCATTGGTTAGAGGCACTTACTAAACCTGGAGTTATCGACATTAGAATGTATGAAGTAGTGCATCAGTTGAATCGAATCCCTCGAAGCAGTAACGATATTCTATGGCAAAAGTTATTAATTTATATTTGGCGACTCAATGATCGCCGAGGAGAGTTTTTAAGAGACTTAGATCAATCAGAAGCTTTCACCATTTTGTATTATTTACCGAAGGCTTTAGTATTAAAGACAGCGCGAGAAATGTATCCAGGAAGCTGGGCAATACTTTTAGATCCTAAATTTCAGCCGAAGACAATAAGTGAAGAGAGAATTAAACTTTTATCAGAAGGTGCAATTAAACTCTACGAGCTTAGGAATATGTCTCAAGTAGAACGCTTTAAGCAAGATAAAGACTTAATTCATTTTCTGAGAACCTCTGATGTTGTAACTGAAAAAGAAATTTATGTTGCCTCATCGAAAGATTCTATTATTCATCAAATGAGGCCACCATTTTATAAGATATTTGAGTCAAGTAAAGATGTACTAAAAGAGTTCGTACCAAATATTTCTGTCAATGAGTGGGCGCTGGTATTATCTAATGTAAGTGCTCCTAGTCGAAAAGTCGTTGACGTCCATTTTACTAAAAAGCAAAAAATGAGATTTTATGAACTGCTAGCCCAATATGAGGCATCAAATATGGATGTCGAAGTTGTTGGAGCTGCTCGCGATCGTATCGCAATTCAATTTAATCAAGTGAATGAAGAAATTATGCTCAAACAAGCTATGGCAAATTTGAATTCTGAAGTTGAAAGTAATTCAAGTGAAGAGGTTGAGGACGACAATGATAAGCGTGCAGCATAAAAAATTACACATAAACTTTTTTTGTGTTCGAAAAATAGTTTTGTTTCTTATTATGTTAATAAGTATCCCATCCTTTGGGAGTAAATTTGATTGGAGTGGAGGTTTTTTTAAACTGACTTCGCAGACTCCAACCGCAAAGACCTCAATAAGTAATCTTGGTGCGTTTCAAATTTCTTATCGCTTTAGTTTATTAGAGAATGTGGAGTTTGGGTTCGGATATTCCATCACCTTTTCCAAATTTTTCTCTGGGGATTATGGTTATGGTCCAGATATGGGTTTATTTTATTTTCCATTTTCGTCTGCTGGTAAAACAGATATCAGAACTTCAACATTTCAATTTTTAGCTCAAGAATTGTACAGACCCTTTGTATGTGTCCAGTTTCATTCAAGGCAATTTCAAAGTATCGGTGCCAGCTATGCTGGATTTAGCGTTGGTGGAGGACTTGAGTATTGGGGCTATCATCCGATTGGCTTACGAGTTTGGGCGAAAAACACCCAGTTAAAAGGGCCCCAGTTATCTACCGCCAGTGAGTTAACATTAATGGGTGGCTTTAGTTGGGAGTACTGAGTTCATTTCTTGCTTTTGTGCAGCAAGTTCATAGATGGCTAAGCTGGGTAATGGCGGAAAATTAACAGAACTTGTAAATGGAATTTGTTTAAGCTGTGTAATAAGCTTTTCTCTTTGTTTCAATAAGTCATGGTACGACTTAATGGAACTATCAATCTTTAAATCCTGTTGTTGAATCATATTAATTTGAGAGGTTTTAGTAGTTTTACTTTTCATTTTTGAAATAAGAGTTTCGGCAACTTTATTGTTTATTTTTGATAGGGCTGTGCTCCAGCTTTGGAACTCTTGTGCGGATTTTATTTGAGTACTTTTGAGAGCATCCATTTCCTTATTTATATCAGTGAATGTGATGCTGTTATCTTGAAGAAATGAAGTAGTAAGTTCAATTTTTTCTTTAGAAAGATGCGTTAAAGAATCTAAAGTAAATTCGGCATTAACAGTAGTTTTTTTTATCTCAGACACTAAGTTCGATCTTTTTATGTTTAATTGATTCCATTTAATAACGATAACTCCTGTGAGACCTATACTTGTGAGTCCAATTAAAATAATATTTTTTGTCTTCATATATTAATACCACCTTCTTAACATACGAATAGTATGAGATGAACGTTCGACAATGTAAAGATTTCCATCAGCATCAAAAGTTAAACCATAGGGTGCGGCTAAAGTGGCACTGACACCAGCGATATTTTCTTGTTCTCGACCAAGGGGCGCGCCACCTCTGATATAATTACTACTTTGTTCGCTAGGACCCGCTTTACGTGAAATGGTTCCTGTCGTTTTATCTGCGCAATAGACGGCATGAGGACCATTATGACCATTTCCACTGAGACCGGCGGACCAACAGACAATGTTGCCGAAAGTAGCCAGTGAGTTGATGCGAGAGGCTATTCCGCCTTGAGGAATAAGAGTCCAGAGAGTTTGAATCCTAGAGACATTTCCTGTTGTCACTCCAGAAACTGTACTTCCTCCAACGTTGATTGCAGACGAACTCGTATTGATATACTTAACTCGGCCAGTGTTTTGATCAATCTGATCTGCAATAAACAAATTACCGATATTGTCTAGGTCAAGGGTGATACCCATTGGAAAGCGGATAAGTGCTAATGATCCTGTGTTGGGAGTTTGGCCGTCGACATTTCCTGCTACTCCGCATGTGCCCGCGAAGGGTGACATTGTTCCATCACTGGCTAATTTTAACACGCAGTGATCATTATAAGATAAAACATATAAGTTAGATCCATCGTAAGCAATATCTTCTGGTTGATTGAGGGTTCTAGAAGTTCCTGCACCGACACCATTAAAAGTATTGCAACCAAGAGAAAAGTCTCCCGCAATGTTGGCTACTTTGTTTGAGGCGATACTGACGCCAAATAGTGTTCCAGTTGTAGAACTCAAATTTATGGCGCGAACTAAACATGATGTATTTACACCAGTGTTTCCTTGATTGTCTGTGTAGAGAAGGTATTTATTACTTCCTGAATTGATGAGTGCCATACCTCTTATTGAACGAGAATAAACAAATAAAGGATCTTCAGGATCAACGTTTGCATCCCCAATACCTCGCCCCACAATAGTTTCTAGCATACCTGTTAATAGATTTAACTCGCGAATTCGGCCATTACCTGAGTCGCCGATGTACATTTTACGCGTACTATTGTCTATAACGGCTTTTGATGGTCCATTTAAATAGACGTCAGGAGCCTTCATTAAGGTGTCTCCAATAAATCCTGATCGCAACCGGCCTTGACCTACGAGTGTTGTCACATTTCCATTATCAATACTTATATCTAGACTTCTCAAGCGTGCATTTTGATTATCTGCAAACAAAATTTGGGATTTACTATTATTAAAACTAAGTCCCCAGGGGTAAAAGAGCTTTGTTAAGCTACCTAAGCTATCATCTCCATTATAACCAGATGTCGTAATTCCGGCGATGGCTGCGGCGCCATGGTTTGCCCCACTCGCGCCACCTTGATTGTAGGCGCTAAGGACTGTTCCTCCATAGGTTTTGTTTACTGTCTGGTTGTTGACGTAAATAATTCGGTGGTGTGTATCAACGCCCGTTGTATTATTGGAGGTAACAAAAAAGCCATTGATAGTACTTCCTGAATAGTCGACGAGCAGTCCTCTTGGTTGTCTCAAGGTCATTGAGGCTTGCCCCCCGGCAGCATATAGTTGGCTATTATTATTTCCAAAGAGACTAACGACTTGCCCCGCAGGCGCGATGGTAGTCTTCGCGTAATATATGTAGGCATCTCTAGTTGTAGCAGCTACTAAATTAATACTATTTATGGGAGTTGCAGAACAGCTAGAATCTGCGTAAAAATTTCCAGTATTATCGTTGGCTAACCAAAGAGTTCTATTGGTGCTCGAAGTTGTGGGTAAGTTAGACGCATCTTGAACTTGTAGCATCAATTTTGTACAAGTAGAATACTCAAATGAATTTGGTCCAGCTAAAACAAGTTTTGTAGCTGTTCCTCCTGCGGCACTAACGCTGACATTGTATGTACCATTAGTCGTAAGACCACTAGCCGTTAATGTTAGAGAGCCTGTCCCTGAACCTCTTTTATAGTAAAACTCATTTTCTGAAGTGCCAGTGGCAATAGTGATCGAGCCGGTTGATGTGGTGCAACCACTATCAGAGTATATAGTTCCAACTCCACCTGAGCTTAAACTAACAGTGATATTTGATTGAGCTAAGGAAGGAACAGCTCCAACTCTTGATTGAACTCGGAATGGAATACAAGTGTTTGTGACGACTTTTGCCGGTCCCCATACATAAAGAGTGTCGGGAGTGGTACTTGACGTTGCGGCATTGATAACAATATTACTGGGCGCGGTGAGTGGCGTACTTGATAAATCACCAGCGCTAATATTAAAGTTGGCACTAATACTTCGTAATGGAAAAAATGATTTATTACTCGCAGATAAGTTTAGCATCCTAATGCGACTTGTATTGTAATCAGACCAGTATAAATTTCCATCACCATCTTGCGCTAATGCAATGGGGCCGTTAGTTCGAGCAATTCCATTGATTCCCGTGGAGCCATCGGAGTTACCCGCAACGATTGTACCAGTAGCATTTCTATAGCCAACTTCGGTAAAACCGAAAAGGTAATTAGGACTTAAAGGATTGATATTCATTTTCTTAATGGCACTCATATTATAGCAGCTGATGTAAAGCCATTCTCCAATTATAAGTAGATCTTGAGGGCCATGGCACACTAAACTTGTACCTAGTGCGCTGTCAGCATTAGTTGTCAAATTTTGAGTGGTGCCTGTAGTTCCAAATACTGTTGTTGCTTGCCCTGTATTATCTAACATAACAACTCGGTGGTTAGCATTATCAGCGATAAATAATTTTTGATTGGTACTATCGTATGCTAAACCTAGTGGCGTACTCAGTTTGAAGTCTGTGTTATAGCTAAAGTCATTATTCAATCCATTGAGACCATTGCCTAATATTGCGATAAGTTTACCTGCGGGGATTACTTTTCCAAAGCGTGATAGATCACTACCTGACCGATTGTAGTAAAGTACCGTGTGACTTTGTATGTCTGAAAATATGATATTACCAGCCCCGTCATCGATTAAATGGGTGGGTTGAATCTTAACTAATCCTTGGTTTTGCGTCGGATTCAATCCGCTTCCAACTCCTGGGTCTCCAACAAGAGTACAGATATTTCCCCCTGTTGCGCCACTGCCTGTTGCTGGTCCGTTAAATATATTATTACAGTCCTGCGAAAACACATTCGCTTCGACGCTCCAGCTTTGTGACGTGCTTTCATACCCATCAGTGACAGTTAAAGTAATATTATTTACACCAAGGTAGCTGTCATTTCCATTAAAATTAAGAACGCTTGATGGTAAACCTGTGGGTAAAATACTTGAATTGCTTCCACTATTGAGTGTCCAGTTATATGTGATTGTATCACTATTTGCATCAGTTGCCGTGGCTGTAAATCCGAGAGTGTTATTAATATTAACTCGAATTGATTTAGATGCTGATGGGGTATAGGTATCAATCGAGGGAGGGGAGTTTCTTTTAATGTTCCAATTGCATTCTTCTTGGTTTCCATATTGATCGGTGACGACAACTTTTGCGGTATAATTTCCAACAGGTAAACTGCCAGCCGAAAATGTATTTGTAGAAGAGTTTGTTCCAATATTTACATCGTTGAGTTTCCATTGATAAGTTAGGCTTGGACCTGTGGCGCTAACGGTGAAGAGTCTATTTGAATTTGATCCTTGACTATAAACAACGGCTGGATTTTCAGCGGGTAAGCAAGAGCTAATTTGAACATGATTAGGATCTTGAACATCGACATTCCATGAGCACTGATTTGAATCATAACCATCAGTAAAAGAAACACTTGCGGTGTGACCAACTCCAATATTGGCAAAAACAGGAGTTAAAGTTGCAAGTGCAGATGCTGTTCCGGTACCAGTAGAATTTGAAAGACTAGAGAATAACCCTGGAGAACTACCATCAAAGGACCAAGAGTAAGTAAGTGAATCATCGTCACCATTATTAATATTGGCGGTGAGTGACTGAGAAGAGCCATAATTTAAACTAACGGTTGTCGCTGGTGTAGTCGATGCGCAAGTGGGAGGTGTATTTTTAGTTACCGTCCATGATTGAGTTGAGCTTGTATGGATTCCGTTGGATAGGGTCGCAACGAGAGTATTTGTTCCTTGAACTAAACTGGAGTTCGCACTCGTTAAATCAAAGAAATTTCCAGAGCCAATGGGTGTGCCATTTAAATCCCATGAGATATTGCAAGATGAACTATTAGGAACAATACCGAAAGTTTGGACTCCGCCAAAAGCAGCCATTTTGAGAGTTGCGACGGAGGGCAAGCTACTTGTTACAGCACAGGCATTAACTGTTTGAATATCCCAATCACAGCGATTGGTATCATAGCCGTCATTCATGACAGCAGTGATTGTTCCTGTACCAAGAGTTCCCGTCGTACCAACATAAACACCTGTGCCAACATTGCCTGTGGCAGAGCTACTAATTATTCCCCCTGGATTGGCATTATTGTAGAGCCAAGAAAAAGTTATTGAATCGCCGTCGGCATCAGTCGCCGTTGCAACAAAGGGTTTGCCCACGCCCACTCCGGCTATAACTGAGCCCGCATTGCTTGGACTGGCAGAACAAGTAGGTAGATTATTTTTTAATATGGTCCAAGTTTTAATAGTTGAATTAATCCCATTGGCAACGGTGGCTGTAAGACTATTGGCACCAGCTAAAAGTTGTGAAGATTGAATTTGCTGTGTTAAACTTGTTCCCGATATTGGTAAACCGTTGAGTGTCCAGCTAGCAGTGCAACCTAAGGTCGTTGTAGTTAAACTAAAAGTATTTAGAGTCGATCCTGCTGCCGCGACTCGTGTTTGGCCTGCGGTTGAGGGTGATTCTCCTGTAACAGCACAATCACCACTGACATTTATGTTCCAGGAACATTGAGTGGTATCATAGCCATCATTGATATCTAATGAAATAATATTATTACCAATATTAGGACCTGATGGTGAAAAGCTAGTGAGACTCGCATTTCCACCGCTGGTGGGCGTGCTCAGTGAAGGCGCGTTACTAACTCCATTAACTTTCCAAGTAAACGTTAAGGGATCAGAGTTGGAGTCCCCAGCAATCATACCGAAATTCATTGAGCTAGGAATGGCTAAAGTATTTCCAGTATAGCTAGTAGGTGTGGGTGATAGGCAAACGGGCGGAGTGTTTTTAATGACGGTCCACGATTTTACTGTAGGCGTATGAATACCATTATTAAGAGTTGCAGAGACAGTGTTAGTACTTGGGGCGGATAAGAGTGCAGTGTTACTAGGAAAGAGATCGACAAAATTTCCGGTTCCTAAATCAATCCCATTTATTTTCCAGCTCACATTACAATTAGAGTCATTGGATACAAGACTAAAACTTAAAGGGAGTCCTGATGAAGAAATACGTGAACTTGAGCTAGATGGAATAAAAGAGGCCACGACACAAGTGTCAACGGTGGTTGTGGTCCAGGTGCAAGAATTGGAATCATAGCCATCATTCATAATGGCTGAAATAGTATTGGTTCCGACATTACTTGAGGCCGCGCTAAAAATTCCAGTTCCTGTTGTGCTTGTTGAAGACGTTGCGATTAAAGAGCCTGCTGCAAGTCCATTAATAGTCCATGCAAATGACAAGCTATCTCCGTTAGCATCATCTCCTGAGGCGACAAAAGTTTTTGCAATTCCAACTCCTGTTAAAATTGTCGTTGAATTTGGTGGAGTTTGATTTGCACAAGTGGGAGGAGTATTTTTTACAACCATCCAAGTTCGGGTCACGGCACTGCTTCCAGATCCTAATGATGCAGTTAAAATATTGTTGCCAACATTGAGGCTGGAGCTTGAGATTTGACTGGTTGTAGTTGTGTCTGGAAGAGTGACTCCATTTAAAGACCATTGTGCCGTACAGCCTGGAGTATTTGTTGTCACAGAAAAGGTACTGTTGGTGGAACTATTGCTCGCAACGCGAACGACAGACGCAGAGGGAGCGCTGCTCGCAATCCCGCAATCTCCGGTTACGTTAATACTCCATTCACAATAGCTATGGTCTAAGCCATCATACATATCAGCGACCACAGTGTTATTTCCAATAATGTCTGTGGTTGGAATAAAAGAAATTGTACTCGCACTACTGCCGCTAATTAAACCTGTAAAATTATTTGGTGAAACTCGGTTATTGAGTTTCCAGTTAAAGGTAATGGCGTCATTATTCGCATCTGAGGAGGTTGCCGTAAGATTGAGTGAGCCGGGGATTGCAAGGCTGTTCCCAGAGGATGTGGGTGTTTGCGATAAACAATTGGGTGGGATATTTTTTTTCACAGTCCAAACCATAGAAGTGCTACTGATTTGGTTTGCAGCAACAGCCTCAACTATATTGTCACCCTCTGTAAGTAAATCTGAATCAATGTTGACCAGTCCACCTTTTACTTCAATGCTAACGGGTTGATTGTTTATTTTATAAGTAACCTCACAACTGCTTACATTGGGAGTCACGCTAAAGTTGGTTAAGTTCCCTGATTTGGCAGCGACACGAAAACTTTTTTCTGATGGAAAAAAACTAGTTATTTCACATTTTGCTGTTGAGCCATTTCCACCGGCTTCAAGGCTACTAAAGGCCGAATCGTTCGATGAATCACATGCAGTCAAGAAGAGCCCAAATACAAAATGCAATATTAAAAATAAATGAATCTTTAATAGCTTTGCATTTTTAATCATTTAAAATGCCTCCACGAGAGAGAACTCTGTTCAAAATAAAAGACGCCTATCCACTTAGTTTGTATCGGAATGATTTAATTTTTCTTAAAGTCTGAAAAAATAATCATCAGCATCATAGGTAGCAATAATATAAAAAATTTTATGGACTAGACCATAGTTGTTATTTAGGTGAGTTGGTAAGGTCTTTGGTCGGCGATTGAGCAGTTTTAATTTTAGATTTTTCAGTTTTGACAATGAATCCAAATATTAATGGAATAGAACTTAATCATTTCAATGCGAATGATTAATTGGTGTAACAAGATTAGGTTGTAAAGATCATCTCATTTTTTAGATGATAAAAAATCTTATGAGTTGCTCTGACATCTTCAAGAGCGTTGTGAGCATTTTTAAGTTTTGTATTAAAGCAGATCGAGTAGAGTTCTTCTAGTTTGGGCCACTTGTATCCTCGACTCCCGGGTAATTGACAAAAATCGGTTGCGTTTTTCATTGTGCAAAAGGTTGGCTTGTTAATATCGTGTTCTAGGTTATTTCTGTAAAGCTCACTTTTTACAATGGTTAAGTCAAAATCAACGTTATGACAGATAAGCTTTTTAGCATTTTCGAGATCACTTAAAAAAGAAGTCAATACGTCTGTGATGGGGAAACCTTTTTCTTCTGAAACTTTATTTGTGATACCATGAATCCGACTGGCTTCAGGCGGAATATTAAAATCAACTTTTATAATATGATCGATCTCTTTTTCGATTTCGCCACTATCATTGGCAATGATCCAAGAGAGCTGCACAATGCGAGGCCAATTGGAAGATTCCATATACGAAGCTCTGTAATTTAGGGGTAATCCCGTTGTCTCTGTATCGAAAAATAAATATTTCATAAACTTTCCTCAATTTTTTCGTTCTATAATAAAAAATAAATGAGGTCACGAGTTTTATTCATACCACTTCTGTTTGGCGAGCTGGAGTAATTGCTCATCTTGAAAACTAGAACTTTCGGCTGATGACCACAATTCGTGCGAGGTAAGTGCTTTTAATAAAAAATCAAATAATAAATGGTGACGCCGATAGGTTCGCTTTATGCGGTGTTCTTTTACCGGATTAAAAATTCCATCACGCGAGAAAAGCTGTAGAGGATTTTTCTTAACCCAAAGCCATGAGCCCATTTCAAGGGTGAGAGGGATATAAGTGGTCTTGGGGTTTTTCTCTTTTAGATTCAAATATAGATAGTCCCACATATCGCCATTCATCATATAGCTCTTTGCTTGAGGCTCAAAATGGTAAATATGATAGGGGTAAGTGTTTTCAAACAGTGTTATCAATGAAAACAGCTTTGTGATTTCATCAAAGGGCTCTTGTTTATAGGAAAATGGAAACCAAATTCTATCTTTAAAGCCAAAACCAGAATGTAAATCCAGTGAAATCACGCACTCACTGTATTTTGTTTCTTCAGTGAAGACATTTTGTAGTACGAGATTCTCCATTTCCATAGATCCAGGTTTTCCCTGATACCAAGGAATTTTTTGAGAGATTCTCTGTCCACCTAATAAAAATGGAGCACGTTGAGTTGCAGTAACAGGCGAGTTTCTCATTAGGTCAACGCCGTTGCCATTGCTTCTCATGTGATGATTGTAGCCCACAGGGTTTATCAGTGGCATTATTACAATTCGCGCTGATTGGAGTGTAAACTGAAGTGATTTATCCCACTGTAGTTTATCAAGAGTTGTTTTTAAAAGACTCCAAGTTAATTGGGCGCCAATTTTTTCTAACCCATGGACTCCGCCTGTAATAAATAGTACTGGTGCGGTGGGTTTCTTTGAGCCTATTGAATAGGAGTAAATAGGATACTTAAAATTTTTATAAGCAATGATAGATGCGATATCATAACTTAGCTCCACGGGAAGTGAACCTCGGAGTTTGTCAATTTTTTTTGAAATCTTAACCAAATCTTTAATCATAATAAGCTATAGTACATATAATTATATTTTTAATGAAGTGAATCTCAAACTAATTATCCTTTGTTTGATTGCAGCAGAAAATGAACTGAGCCTTAACCTAAACTTAACATGACATGGATATTTCAATTTTGATAGTTGTTAATCACATCAAAGAAAAGGAGAAATATATGAAAAAAATTTTAATAGCGATTGCAATGAGTTATGCATTACATCTTCATGCTCAAGCAAAACATGTGTTTTCTGGCTCAGATACATTGGCTGGCGTTATGACTGACGCTATTATTGCTGGTGGATTAGATCAAAAAATGACTTATATGGGCGGTGGAAGTGGCAATGGTGAAAAAGCGATTGTCGCAGGAGAACAAGGAATTGCGCCCATGTCTCGTGAGTTCAATCCAGAGATGTTAAATAAAGCAACAGCACAAGGTGTGACGATGATCCCACATGTGATTGCTCTGGATGGCCTAGCGCTATTTGTAAATAAATTGAATTTAACTCCAGGACTTGATATTGGCTTGATTCGAAGGATTTATAATTGTGAAATCACAAAATGGGAAGAGATCCCAAGTTCTTCAATGCGAGGAGCTATTACAGTTTATCGTCGGAATGACACTTCAGGGACCACCGATATTTTTAAGCATCTTGTGGGTATTAAGAAGTTCGGCGCTTGTGTTGTTGTACTTAATGAAACAGCAGACATTGCAGAAAAAACTTCCAGTGAAAATTCTGCTATCGGTTATGCGGGCCTTTCAGGAAAAACTGAGCGGAATCAAGTTTTAAATATTGCAAAAGAAGGTACTACTAATTTTGTAGCTCCTACGGCGGCCACTGTTCGAGAAGGTTCCTACCCATTATCACGTAAGCTCTTTATTTATGAGGCGAGTAGCGCAAAAACTCCAAATAAAGTAGAGCAGCAATTATTAGAGTTACTTTTAGATCGTTCGTTTATTGATCCCATCATTCAAGATCATGAGTTTTTCACAATAGATTAGGAATATAAATGTTTTTTGAACTCAATAAAAGTCGTTTGACACTGTTAATTTTGATTTGCTTACATTTTCTGGTGTTCGTTGGTTGCGGTGGTAAAAATGAAGACCTACCAGTGGTTTCACCATCACTGAGGACTTTAAAGTGTATTCCAGTTGAAAATGCTAAGTCAGTTCGTCAAACGGCTTTTAAGGGTGTTGCTGGGAGTGGTTGGATTGATTCTAATCAACTGAAGCAAAAAATAAACTCATCTTGTTTTGCCTGCCACGGTGCCCCCTCACACAGTGGTGGGTTTTCTTATATTAATGAAATGCAAGGTCGACAACTCACTTTAGAAGGGAAAACGGCCTACTATCCAGGGCTCATTGAAGTAATGGATAAAATGATTCAAGCCTTAAATGATAATTCTGAAAAACAAATGCCTCCTCCGGAAAGACGCAATTCAAATCCGGGCTATTTTATAGAATTGGCAAAGGATTTATTAAGTTGGAAAGATCAGGGTTTTCCAGAAGGTTATTTTTCTACGAATCAAACTAAAAGTCCCTTAGAAAAACCTCCTGTCGTAACAGGCGAAGAAAATGGCGATTGCGTGCCAACTACGGATATTGTTGGTTACGACTACAAAAAAGATAGATTTTTTTCAAAAATCACAAATCTGCCTAAAAGTCTTTTTGATACAGATCTTTATACGATTGATAATTTCAAACTCGCTCAAACAGGAACCGTTACCTATACGGTAGAATATCCATTATGGGCTGATAATGCAGAAAAGGGACGATGGGTTCATGTCCCTATGAAAATTGTAGATGGAAAGTTAATTCGTCAGTCCATCGTCTTTGATCAGAATAAAAAAGAATTTATTATTCCTGAAAACTCTCGATTTTATAAAACATTTTATCGAAAAGTTTTAGATAAAAATGGACAGCCTTATTTTAAAAGAATTGAAACGCGAATAGTTGTAGTAAGATATCCCTGGGATCAATCTTTGTATGGCGCTTATAAATGGGATGATACTGAACAGTTCGCCACACTCGTTGAGACTCCTTACCGTGATGGAACAACATTTAAAGACACTGTTTATCGAGTGGTTGTTGATGAAAAGAAAATGACGACGAGAACTTATGGAGTTCCTGGTCGACATCGCTGTATTGATTGCCATCGCGGCTCTGAAATGAATAACGGTATATTGGGGTTTACGCCACTTCAACTCCATCGACGAAAATTAGGAGAAGCAGGACGAGATCTTCCCGTATTTCAATCGGAGTTAAACCAAGTTGAGCGACTCAATCAATATGGAATACTATCGAATGCTCCCGAGGGGCCGGCGCTTCCGCGCATGGAGTGGATTGGGAATAACTCACCAAAAAATTTTTACGATTTGCGAGCTGCTGGATATTTTTATGGTAACTGCGCTCACTGCCACAACCCACGAGGAATTGCGCTGAGTAAAGAGCGAGGCGTTTATCTTCCGTTGATGCCAGGGACTACTTTTAGTTTAAGCCCTACCTGGAAGAGCGTACAGATACCAACGAGATCTTTAGTTAATGCACAAGGGATTTTAGACTCAAGTCACATTTGGCGTAAGGTGATGGACCCTCCAGAAAAACAAGGTCTTACCAGTCAAATGCCAATGCATACTCCTGGTGCGCCGGATTGCCGAGCGGCGAAAGTGATTGGTCAGTGGATTCGTTCTTATGAAAGTATTGATGCTGCAGAATCATTTGAACCTGAATGCCAGGAGCCAAAAGATATTAAGTGGGTTGATCAAGATTTCACCTGGCCAGCATCGGAGAAGTATGAGCCTCGTCGTGGAGATTGGGCTGATCCTGAGCACGGTATCCCTTCAAAGTATAAACAATCCATATTGACTCCTGTGCTACAATCTATACTCAAAGAAGAAATTGCGGTGGGTTATTGGTCCGAGCCCGAGAAGTGCACGTTACCAGAGTTAGAATTACCGCCTGAAAAACGCCGCCCATGGATGATGAGAGGTGATAAGCCAAGTCGTCCCTTTAATCAAATTTACTTTACAACTGTTGGTTCATTTTTTTATCGCAATAGTTGTTCAAAATGCCATGGTCGAAACTTTGATGGCACAGGAGACCTCGCCAAGGGAATTTTAAATTGGTCGGGTGGTAGCATTAGGGTCGCAAATTTTATTCAAGGAATGTTTGGAAATAAGGGAGAAAATTTAAAACTTTTGATTTGAATGGCGTGAATTACGCTGGCGTCTATCTTATTTGGATGGCCATGGAAGGGACCAAAGTTCAATTCCCATCTGAGGCTTCGGAGTTTGTTGGGAAGCATGGAGCTCAGATGCTGAATCAACAAAGAGAGAAATGCTTGAGTCAAATTTCAACGGACAAGCCCTCAAAACCCCATTTTAAAGAATTTGAAATTTATAATAAAATTTGCTTTGCCGAAAATTTACAGCCAGGCCATCCCGATTTAGCATTTGATCCATCAACCAATAAACCTCTCAATGAGGTGGCAGTACAGCAGTGGCTAGATAAAGCTTCGGCTAATGCTGGTTGGGCCATTTATGATTTTTTACTCGAAGTGAGTAGTGGAAAAGTGAGACCCAGCATTGATCAGTGCGACGTCCTTTATCCCAAAAAGGAAAAGGAGTGATAGCGTGAAATTGCTTCCAGTGATTTTGTTTTTTTTTTTGGAGAATTAATTTTAAGTTCTTGTAATTATCAATATGACAAAAAGAAATTAACGCCCTCCACGCCTCAGCAGGAACAAAATGAAAATGAAATTTTTGATAAATCTTCGGATGAATTTCGCGGAATATTTTTGGAAATCATTGGAAACAAATGTGTGAGTTGTCATAATTCTACAAAATCAGAGGGAGGCGTTCGTTTAAACTCTATCGATGAGTTAAGGCATTGGGAGTCTCGCATCCGCGTCAGAGCACTCAATCAACAGGATATGCCTCCCAATAATGCGCTTTCAGTACAAGAACAAATAAAATTAAAAAAATGGCTTGATGCTGGTGCACCCTTTGTTCAAGGAGAAGATGATTGGTCCGTCAGTGAAATACCTTCATTTGAGGAAATTAAATTAAGAGTATTTAAAAACAAGTGCTTGCAATGTCATTCTGGGAGTAATACAGACGCGAACTTAGATTTAGAAAATTACGAAACCGTAAAACAAAATAAAGTGAAAATCATAGCTTTATCTATTGCCGATGATCAGATGCCCCTAAAGCCAATTGGTCCTTTGAATAAAAAGGAGAAGAAACTTTTGAGTCATTGGTTTATTGAAGGCATGCCATTATGATGTTCTTTAAAGCAATAAAATATATAAACATAATTTATTTTATAAATATTTTATGTTCGAACAATGCATATTCATTTCCGGATCTTATTCGGCACGGATACAAAAGTTGTACGACTTGCCACGCCTCTGCTATTGGCGGTGATATTCTTACCCCTTATGGAAAGTCCCTTTCTCAAGAATTATTGTCGCAACATAATATTTGGAATGTTAAATCAGATGAAAAAGAAGTGGATTCAGCTTCTTTACAATGGGATTTAGGCGGGCACTTACGATTTTTGCAAACTCATAAAGATAATTCACGGCAAAATAGAGGACGATTTATGGTGATGCAACTGGAAGGTGATTTAAATTTAACACGAGAATTATGGAATTTTTATTCCAGTATTGGCCGAATGGAACCAAATGAAAAAAACGAAAAACCAACAGACTTTGTTTACTTTCCACAATTGTGGATGCAGTATGTTTCTTCCAAAGAGAATCCCTCTCGATTGATTTTTCGATTAGGAAAGTTTTTGCCAGGTTATGGAATTAATATTCCAGAACATAATTCTGTAAATCGAAAGTCCATGAATCTTCAGCCTGGTGCCGAACGATTAAACGTTGAGCTAACATTAGAAAATGAGGACTACCACATTCTTTTTGATGTTATATCGAGTCGATATAAACAAAGTAAGTTAATCAATGAAAATGGTTTACTAATTCAATTTGCCTGGCTTGGTATCGATAAAAATCGCTTGGGCTGTAATGTATTAAATTCCAAGAGGCCAAGTTCCGTTAGCGATGTAAGTACAAATGGAGATGAGTCTGCTCTCGGGTGCTTTGCTATTCTCGGATGGAGTGAAAGGTGGTCTCAATTATTGCAATTAGACTCTATTGAGAGAAAATTATCGACTAATGCCTTATCTGTTTACTCGAAATTAAGTTGGGAGTGGCAAAAAGGATTTAATTTTTTTTCAACTCAGGAATATCTCAATGACGATATTCGAATAGCTAATCCACATTTTGAAGCAATAGGGATTGGATTACAATATTTTCCGTTTGCTGGTGTTGATATCTACTCAACGCTCAGGCAAGAACGTCAAACGGGAATTTCAAAAGAATATGATACTGTCGTGTGGATGATGGGTCATCTGTATTTATAATAGGAGTGATCAAATATATGAAGTTAAATAAAAGATTAAAAATAAAATACTGGTTACTACTAATAGTATTTAACGCGGTATTAAATCCATTTGTTTATTCGCAAACCAATAATCAAGAAGCAGTCAATTATCCGACGCCGTTGAAGTTTTTCGGGGATTTTCGGTATAGATTTCAAAATGAACAGGATGGTGATGATGATGAACGCGCGGTTAATAAGTTAAGACTTAAAATTAATGGCCTGGTGGGCTTATCTGAGGCCGCGAGTCTCAGTTTTCGTCTTATGTCCTACTCTAAGCCAGAGTCAAGTGCCACTTCAGGAAACTTTAACATGGGTGATAGTTCAGGATATGGTTTTCAGCGTAGAATGATTGGAATAGATCAAGTTTTTGCCGACTATCATCCCTTGCCAGAGCTTAAAATTCAATTAGGGAAAATTCCGATGAGTTTGAATTTTGCGGGAAAAAGTCAAATGATATTAGACTCAGATTTGTCGCCAGAGGGTGCTATGTTGAATTATAAACAAACTATATTTGAAAACTGGGAGTATTATATAAATTTTGCGTATTATGTTATTGCCGAAAACTATGGAAGTGGAACTCCCAAAAAGGAAGAAACAGATAATGTTATATATGCTCCACAAGTTGGACTAAAGTTTCCTTGGGCGAACTGGCAGTGGCAACTAATGCTTTCTAAAATTTATTTTTCAGCTCTTAAGGGTGATCTCTTTAATCATACTTGTTGTACCAGTTCAACATCAGCGAAAGGCAGGGGGAACTCTGAAGGGTTAACTCCAGGAACCTATCTTTATGATTATGACGTCAATGAACTGGGGATAGAGGCAAAAACAAAAATAGATGATTATCAACTTACTTTATTTATTCAGAAATTTTATAACGCTGCAGTAAAGGAGAAAAATCAAGGCTCTTGGTTGGGATTGACCATTGCTAATGGACCTTTTGGAGTGACTTATGCCCAAGGAAGTGCGGAATCAGATTCGACGCCTGCGGCATTTACAGATGCTGATTTAGCAAAGGGTGAGACGGATTCAGTGGGTACCCAATGGGTTTTGCAATATAAACTAAATCCATATTGGTCTTTGGCGCTTACTAAATATGATTCGGAGTATAAGAGGAGTACATCGCCAATGCATTATAAAAGGACAAGCATAGATACGACGTGGGCATTTTAATTGAGTTTTTTGTAAAAGGAATTCGTTTTAAGTGAAAACTTAATAAAAGCAATAGAATCTAAAAGACCAAAATGGATTTGGTCGGAAGGTGGTAATATGAAGTTACAAGCACTAGTATTTTATTTTTTGCTGTTAATATTTCCAATAAATAAAATTTATGCAGGAAAAGTTCCCACACACAGCCGGTTTGATCATGTGATCTATATGGTCTTTGAAAATAAAGACTACAAAGAGGTGATTAAAAATAAATACTATCGGGAGTTGTTTCAGCAGGGAGTACTTTTTAGTCGATTTCAAGCAGAAACACATCCCTCCCAACCTAATTATATTGCGATGATAGCGGGGAGTACTTTGGGTGTAAAAGGAAACGGAATGGTGTCACTAAATAATGATCATTTAGGTGATTTGCTGGAACAAAAAGGATTAGATTGGAAAGTTTATGCAGAAGATTACCCAGAAAAATGTTTTTTGGGATCTAGTAAAGGTCCTTACGCTCGTAAACATGTTCCATTTTTAAGCTTTAAAAATATCCAATATGATCCTAAACGATGTGCTAAAATAGTTAATTTTAAGCATCTTAAATATGATTTGGAAAAAGGACAGTTAGCAAATTTTAATATGGTTATTCCTAATAATTTTAATAATAGTCATGATACGGATATTGCCACATCATCGAAATGGCTAGAAAGAAACTTCAATAGTTTTTTTGCAAACCCTAAATTTATGGAAAGAGTTTTAGTTATAATAACATATGATGAGGGTTTGAAATCACGCAATAATGAAATATTTACGGTCATGCTCGGTGGTAGAGTACTCTCTGGTATTGAGAACCAAGATCTGCATAATCACTATAGCTTGCTTCGAATGATTGAGGATGAGTTCTCACTTGGTACCTTACAGAGAGAAGATTTGATGGCAACACCGATCCAGGGTATTTGGAGATAGTGGAGCTGGGGCATGAGGCATTTAGTATGGATCGTATTTAATACGATATTCTGTTCTTTAGTGTTTTTTAACATCAGTTCGGCTCAAGTGCCTGCTGAAATCAGCAATTCTTTTTTTAAATATCAACCTCTGGGTGAGTTAAAATCAGCCGTGCCTCCAGAGTGTCACCCGATGATCTATAGATCGAGCTCATTAAAAAATTATCAAAACCCTGCGCAGTTTTCATTTGATACGAGAAACTTTTTTAAAAAATGTGAAAGCTACTTACTAAAAGGGTGATTTCTAAGTGCGGTGTATTCTGTGATGTAACTGAAAGCCCAGGAAGTCTAAGTATAGCAATGAATCTTTTTGATCAATCACCATTTAATATTATATTGGTGAGTAACCATACTGGAGCAAAACACATTCAAAATAACGCTTCACTTTTTATGGGTGGATATTACGAAGCTTATTTTTTTGAAAAGATCTTCCCTTTGGTAATCATTGTGCTTTCGACATATCGTATGGTTATCTGATGACAACGGCTGTTTTGCAATCGTTCATACTGAATAATTCTCCTCAGTTTAAAAATCAATTGATTCATAAAATTGAGAAAATACCGAGTAATACTATTTTTAACTTTTCTAATGAGGAGATACATCTTCGTCAGTGGTGGGAAATAAAAGAAGGAAAGCGCTTCGTTTTTTTAAACTTTTGATCCATCTATTCGATATGGTATTGATAACGATATATTCTGTGCAGCAGAGCTCCCTTTTCTAAGTCATAGAGATTGTCGCAAGAGGTATCAAGTTAAGTTGCCATCCTCGGTCCTTAATTATAGTGACGATCGACTTCCCTCAAATTCTACAGAAGCTCAGGCGTTAACTCGAAAGCTAAATGGTTTATTTCGCGTAACTCACGAATCCATTCCCATTGATGGTACAAATAAAAGACCGGCGGACATCATGTTGCAGTTTTAAGAGTACTCGGACTTACAGTTGCAGTTTTTGAACACCATAATCGAAGATACTCTAAATCCGGCATGATATTTTTAATTAGTATCGGATTATGAAATTCAACTTGCGCCTTAATGGGAGGTTGTTGTGATAGGTTGTGAAGATGGTAAAGATGGTAAAGAAATTGATCTTCATCAATATAGGCTGCAATTCGAGGTTGAGAGTAACTAATTCGTGCCGCTTGAACTGGAATATTGTAATGATTTGCAATTTCAAAGATTCCTTTATTCCAAAAAAGCTCTTCACCAAGAGTGGTCGTTCCTGACGGAAACACCACAATGCGTTTTTGATTTTCAATCAACTGTAAAGTGATTTCTTCTCTTGCTTGGCTGCGGGAGTCTTTAGAGTTCCTTTGCACAAAAACAGTCTCAATTTTTTTTGATGCGGGTCCAAATAGGGGCCAACGGAGAAGCTCTGCTTTTGAAATAAAAACACTGCCCTCAATTTTAGACATTAAAATAGGGATGTCTAAGTAGCTAGAGTGATTACAAACAATTATAAGTGGTTTTTGTTTAGAAACTTCACCAACTGTTATTAATTTTAAATCTAAAATATCAAGAACTTCATTCGCCCAATGTTGACGTGTAACTGGATTGATTAAGTCAGTTTGACGGTTTTGAATTAGATACTTTCCTGTAGTCGTAATAATTTGTAAAGTTTTTTTCATTTATAAAATCTTAATCTAAAAACAATAAATATCATTGTTAAGATTACGTTAAGTTCTATCGCTGGAGCGATATTAACCAAAACCAAACATACTTTATTTAATTTTAATGATATAAGTTTGTAAGAACCTTAATAAGGAGGATGTATTGTTACAATTAATAAATCATATTAAAACTAATTATAAATTAAGATCAGAGAGTATTCGGCAATTTGGACCAAAGTTTAATGTGGATTTTCAAGTTGGTTCCTATCAAGTTAAAACTGCGGTTAACTCAAAAGAACTTCTTTCCTGTTTTAAATTGAGGAACGAAGTTTTTAATATCGAATTTAGAGACTTAAAAGGATTAAACTATGATTTTGATGAGTTTGATTCTGTTTGTGATCATATAATGATTATTTATAAGGCCACTCAAGAAGTAGTCGGAACCTATAGATTAAACTCATGTTGGTTTACAAATAATTTTTACTCAGAACAAGAATTTCATATGAAGAATCTATTTAATTTAAAAGGCCCATTTTTAGAGTTGGGTCGGGCTTGTATAAACAAAGATCATCGTAAAGGTTCTGTTATAGCGTTATTGTGGAAAGGTATCGCTGATTATATGAATTTATCCAGAGCACAAATTTTATTTGGTTGTTCCAGTGTGAAGGTAACTGAAAGCAGGGAGTCCGCTATCATTTTTCAATATCTAAAACAAAATGATCATGTTCAATTAGGGTTTGAGGCAAAACCAAAGTCATCTTATGAAATTTCACATTTTAGTCAGTGGTGTGAATATTTTGAAAAAAATTACAATGCTGATTTTGCAGAAGAAGCCGAAAGATTGATACCATCACTTTTGAAGTCCTATTTAAAATTAGGTGCTAAAGTCATTTCAGAGCCTGCACTTGACGAAGATTTCAATTGTATTGACTTCCTAACAGTTTTAGATCGCAATGGTATTAATAAAACAGCAGAAAGAAAATTTGGAGTTAAACCATCGAATTTCAATCCAAGCCCCTTTCCTTCACTTTAATCAGAGGCTTAAGCCGCGAAAAATTTCATTGGGATGGTTTTCCTGATTCACTTCAAAAAGCTTTCTCTCATTCTTCAATCGAGCTCATTGATCTTCCAGGCAATGGTGAGTTTCAAAATCTAACAAGTCCAATGGATCCACTTAAATATGTTGAATTTGCAAGATCCATAGCTCGCGTAGCAAGTAAAAATCAAAAGACAGTTGTAGTTGCTGTATCTTTTGGAGCCATGGTTGCCTATCTTTGGGCTCTCAATTACCCTCAAGAAGTTGAGGCTATTGTATTAATTAATACGAGTTTAGCTCCAACAGCGCCTCACATTAGAATCCGACCCACAGGCTTGTTAAAATTAATTAAAATTATTCGAAACAAAGACACCAAGATGAGAGAACATGATATTTTAAAACTAACAACTCATCTTCTTGGATCAAAGCTCGATGAATTGGCTGAAAGCTGGGGAAAACATGCAAACCATTTTCATACATCGCGCGCCAATACTCTAAAGCAACTTATTGCCGCTTCAAGAGTAAATCGAAAAAGTGGACGACCTGAAGTTCCAACACTTATTTTATGCTCTGACAAGGATGATTTAGTTAATCCCCAGTCGAGTCATGAAATTGCAAAGGACTGGGGTACCACTTTGATTAAACATCCAGAAGCCGGGCATGACCTCACGCTAGATGCTCCTGATTGGATGGTTGAAAAAATAAATCAGTTCCTACTTGATATTCTATAATACGCCTTTTAGCATATAAATTATGTTTATAAATGAAGGGTATTTATGAAAAACAAAGCGGCAATGATTTCCAGGTATATTTTAGGTCTCATTTTTTTCGCCTTTGGTGCGGCAGGACTATTTAACTTAATCCCACCCCCGCCGGATATGCCGGAAAAACTAAAAACATTTATGGCGGGAATGATGGCGACAGGATATTTCTTTCCCTTACTCAAGGGAACAGAAACAATTTGTGGACTTTTACTATTACTTGGAATTGCCCCGGCTTTGATTTTAGTAATACTTGCACCAATTTCTTTAAATATTTTTCTGACTCATTTATTTATGACTCCCGGAATTCAAAATTTGATGATGCCTCTTCTCATCCTTGTTTGTCATATTTTAGCTGCTACAGCTTATTGGAAGGTCTATCGACCTCTTTTTGACAAGAATAAAGTTTGAACGAAGGATTTCAAATTTAAGAGTGTGTTTAGGCAAGGCATTTCAAAGTCTAACTTTAAATTATTGATTTTAATAAGTTTAATAATTTTATAATGACATATTGTAAAATTAAGCCGTTAATTTTTAACTTTATTACTCTTGTCTTGCTGTTCCTCATTAAATAGGTATGTGATCAGGAGGATTTCATGCATCAAAAGCGTTTTTCTTGGGTGACCTCCTATTTAATAGTTAGCACGGTGTTTACTGTTCTTCTTTCCTCGTTGTACTTTTTTAATTTAAACGAATGGCCCACTAATTTAATTAGTTGGCTCTTCATAGTTATTTATTCTATTGGCCATTTTGGACTTTTATTAATGTTAAGCTTTGTGCCTATTTACATTTTCATAAGATTAAAAAAAATCGAGTATGTATTAAGAATGATACTCCCATTGGGAATTGGATTCTTTCAGTTTTATTTAATTATTGATTCCTTTGTTTTTAGTCAGTATCGATTTCATATTAATTCCATGGTATTTGACCTTTTTATCAATGGGCAGGGTCAAGTATTGCAGTTTGAAAAAGTGGTTTGGATTTGGAGCTTTGGAATTTTTGTTGCCGTCACCTCAATAAATTACGTTGTATCTGAATTTCTTTTTAAAAAATGGATATTAGTCACGGAAGTAAAGAAGTCTCCGTTACATTTGTTTTCTGGATTTGTTGTTATGGCCTTTTTAGTAAGCCATTGGATTCATGCCGAGGCTGATGCTCGCTCCTATTATCCAATCACGCACTTAGCAAGCTTTTATCCACTATCAGCACCGGCTCGGTTCGATGGTACTAAGTTGGATTCTCAAACTGTTACAGTCCGTCAATTTAAGAATTTTGAGCTTTCTGAAGTCGATAACCAATGGAATTGTCCACAGACACAAAATAAATTCAATTTACTAATAATTTTAGTAAATTCAATGCGTGCTGACATTTTAACCGAAGAGATTATGCCCAATCTCTTTAGGTTTTCCCAAGATCACATTGTATTTCAGAATCATTTCAGCGGTAGCAATGAAACCCGGGGTGGTGTTTTTAGTTTATTTTATGGTATGCCCCCATTTTATTTTGAGTCCGAAAGAGAAAAACGCCAAAGTTCTCCCATTATCGCTCAAGCGCAGGCCGCAGAATTTGATATGGGAATATTTGCGAGCGCTCCATTAACGAAGCCAGAATTTGACCAAACCGTTTTCTCCTCGATTAAAAATCTCCGAAAAGATTCAGAGTCTTCTTCACCCTCCATAAGAGATCAAGAAATTACTCAAAAATGGATGGACTTTATTGACAATAAATTTACTTTAAAAAGCAACATTACTATAAAGCCAAAGAATAACCCCTTTTTTGGCTTTTTATTTTATGATTCACTCCATGCTTATGATTTTCCAATGGAGTATCATAAAAAATTTGAGCCATTATGGAATGGCATCAATTATTTTGAATTAAACCAAAACTTCAATCCAGCACCGTTTGTGAATCGTTATAAAACAAGTGCACACTATGTGGATAGCCTTATTGGTTCTGTGTTAAATCAATTAACTAAAAGTGATTTATTTAAAAATACTGTGATTGTTATTACGAGTGATCATGGTCAGGAGTTCAATGATTCTAAAAAGAACTATTGGGGCCATAACTCTAATTTTTCCCCCTACCAAACGAAAGTTCCTTTGATCGTCGCTTGGCCTAAAATGAAGAGTGAAGTTATTTCTCATCGGACAACTCATTATGATATTCCAGTAACCCTTATGAGGCGTTTCTATTCTTGTAAATCGAAAGTAAAAAATTACTCTTGGGGTTATGATTTATTTAAGGATCAACCGCGTAATGGAACTCTTATGGGGTATCCTAACAAATTCGGTATTCTACTTAAGGATAAAGTGATTTCTTCTGAATTTTTAGGGAGCTTTGAAGTTTTTGACTTTAACTATAATAAAACAACAGCAACACCTGAGGATTATAAAATTTTAAATAATACACTCAGCAAACTTTCATCTCACAATCAAAATAAGAGTCATGAGTTGAATTAAAATCCTAATAAAATGCCTATTCCAAATATAATAAAGAGGGCACTTGCGATGCGGTGAATGAGCTTCATCGGAACTTTTTCTGTGAAACGATGACCAAAGATTACAGCAAGACCATCAGCGCCCAACATTCCCAGAGTTGTTCCAAACGTGACGTTGAGGGGGGCCGCATATTTTGCGCCGAGAGCAATTGTTGCTAACTGTGTTTTATCCCCCATCTCTGCTAAAAAAAATGAGACCAGAGTTGTTAGAAATGGTCCCCACTTTGGTTTTTCTTCAACATTTTCTTCTTTATCAGGAATTAGTATCCATAAACCAAAGGCAATAAAAATCAGGGACAATGCCCATTTTAGAATCGTTGGAGATACATAACCCGTGATTAAATCACCCACATAGCTGGCGAGAGCGTGGTTTAATATTGTCGCGACAAGGATTCCAAACAAAATAGGTATCGGGCGACGAAATCGAGCAGCTAAAATTAAAGCGAGCAATTGGGTTTTATCCCCCATTTCACTGACAAAAACGAGAAAAAATGAATTTAAAATAGATTCCATCTTATCTTTATATGTTTGAGAGCGTAATAATTACAAGAATTTAAAATCGTCTATGAAGTCACATCTTGAATTGATGCTAAAATATGTTACAATGACTTCATTATTTTTATTGAAAGAGAGGTCAAGCATGGAATCAACAAATCCTGTATTTAATGCCAAAACGATCGAAAAGTTGCGTGAATTGAGTGGAACAGAAACGCAATTCATGACAGTCAATGGAACTATAAACAAAACAGGTATATTGATTTTACTGACGATCCTATCCAGTGCCTACAGCTGGAGTAGTGCAGCAATGGGATCAGGTCTTATTTTGATTCCAATTGGATTGGTGGTAAGTCTCATCGCCTGTATTGCAATTATTTTCAAAAAAGAGTGGTCTCAGTACCTAGCTCCAGCTTACGCGATTGCCGAAGGATTGATGATTGGCGCGGTTTCTTATTATTTTAATGTGCGCTACCATGGAATTGTTTTTAACGCGATGGTAATGACCTTTGGGACTCTGGTGGGAATGTTGGGGTTGCTCTGTCGCTTGTAATATTTTAAAGTGATATAATTTAAAAAAATCATGTTTATGAGCATGATTGGAATTTTGTGCACCTACTTGGTCAATTTAGTGATGAGCTTTTTTGGTGGCTCTGTGGCTTTTCTCCATGAAGGCTCGCCCCTAGGAATTGGATTTTCTCTCGTTGTTGTAGGTGTTGCAGCGTTAAACTTTATTCTCGATTTTGACATGATTGAACAAGCAGCCCGTTCGCGCTTTCCTAAATATATGGAGTGGTACGGTGGATTTGCTGTTCTTGTAACCTTGATTTGGTTATATATGGAGATTTTGAGATTGTTATCAAAGCTGAGTTCCAAAAAATAAATATTTAATTAGGTTTTAAATTTTCTTTTTATAAAAAGCCCCTCCCGCTTAAGTTACTTTAGGGGAGAGGCTTTTTTTTGTTTTACGATTTAGTTCTGCCAATTAGACGTTAGTATTATAAAATTCCCGACTTTTGAAATGAATTTTCAAATTCATAACTTATTCAGTTCACTAATCATTCGTTATTATCGAAAATAAAATAAATATAGTTTATTTTTAACTCGACTTTGGTCTCGTGCTTAATGAGGAATGAAATGTCAAAGCTAGTAACAGAACTCAGATCAGATCATGAGCGACTTTTGCAAGTTCTCAATGATGCCAAAACCAAAGGCCCAACCAAAGAGGGCCTTAAGCTTTTGGTGGCTTCAAAGGCGGCTATGCTTGCGCACCTAAAAAAAGAGGATACCTTTCTTTATCCTGAGCTGGACAAGCAAGCAGAAAATAATCCCACCCTCCGTGCGACTCTTGAAACTTTTGCCTCCGACATGGATAAAATTTCGAAAGCAGCAATTCAGTTTTTTAACAAATGGGAGAATGGTGGCGATGGTCTAGAATTTGCCAAGGATATTGGTAATTTGGTGAGTTCCATCAAAAATAGAATTCACAGAGAGGAATCTTTGCTTTATCCTGAATTCGATAAGATCGCTGATAAAAAAGTCGCTTGATAATTATTTATTAAAGGATATTTCATGTGCAGATTATTCTGGTTGTTTGTAGCATTATTAAATATTTTGATTTTTTCAACTATTGCATCAGGTGCTATTCAAAAAAAAGATTGTAAATTAAGATTAGAGGACACCCCTGGATTTCAGAAAGTCGAGTATCAGCTGGACAGTCAATGTGAAAATGAGAAGGTTTTGTTTGGATTTGTGAGGGTTATTGACGAGAACGCTGAAGTTAATCTTCAGACACAAAAAAAAGAATATGAACTTGAATTCTGCTCACCAAAACAAAATGGCAAAATGTTGATTAGTGTTGAGACTAAAACAAGCGGTACGGGTCCTGCTAGGGTGTCTAAAAGAGTCATTAAAGTTTTAGAAAATAATAATAAACGACTATTATATACAGCTTCTGATGGTTCAAGCATTACATTTAAGGGGTTCGGCGTTGATAAAAATACGTGTTTTGTTGAGTTGCGAAATTTCGATGCAACAAAAAATACATTTTTATACTCAGACTCGGGAGATCCTAAAAGATTAGATATAAAGTTTGAATCAATACAAGAAGTTAAAGAAATTAGAAATGATGGTAAATAGAATCCAGGTCATTATATTTGAATAGAATAGAAACATCATTTAAAGGTTGTTGGTAAATATAAATTACTTTGCCGACCTCTCGCAGAGGGAGGAACTGCGAGTTTTGGTGGAGAAGATTCAAGTCAATTATATAGCCTTCCCCTCAATCAGAACAAGACCATCAGTCGGCGATGACGACTTCAATAGACTAAAAAAAACTATTTCAAATCTATCGAGCGTAGCGCTTGTTCATGCTTTCGCGAATTTCAGCGCCTTCGATACTGAGTCGAGTCCAAGGAATTGCTCTGAGTCTTTCGTGTTCGATCATTTCTTCGGTTTCTTCGCAAATTCCGTAGGTGCCATTTTCCATGCGCGCTAGAGCATGTTCAATTTCGTAGAGTTGTTGGCGAAGGCGCTCGTGCATAGAGAGAGCTTCTACTTCGGCAAGCACTCGAATAGTTTGATCGGCTTCGTCTCCGCCTTTTTCGTCGGCATTCATATCAAACCGCGATTCTCGGACACGATTCAAAAGCTCAGCTTTAACCTGAAGCAATTTGGTACGACACTCTTTTAAAATCTGATCTGGAATTTGCGACATATCTTCCTCCCGAAGATCTCTAATTTAGTTAATCCATTCCTCTAAATATAATTTCAAAACCATATAAAATTAAAACTCTGTTACCACCTTTAATTCTAAGATTTGAATATTTAGTCATAGAGTTTGTACAGCATCAAGCAAATTCTTAAATAATCTTAAATTTATTAACTATCTGTATTTATGCTAAATAACTAAATTTCATCAATTGGGACACAGTAAAAGTGAAACTAAATTATTTTTCAACATAAATCTTAAACTTAATGAAAAATTATCATCAGTATAGTTAGTAAACAATTTTATCTAATTTCTGCTTCATTAATATTCATTTTTTAAAATCTAGACTTCAGTCCGTGCTCGCAATGTAGACATTCATCGTGCTCGACCTCAAACTCATAGTCGCAGAGCTTCAATACTCGTAGAATAAAGGGGTGAGATTTTTTTTCGTTATAACTCTTTTTACTTTAGTTTATTCCACAAAATCGTGGGCGCAGTTCATTGATGTCAATGCCTTCTCATATAGTGACTCGTTTAAGACGGATACGAATTCATCAACCTCAAGATCGATTTTTGATATTGGCCTTGGAACATTGATGGGAAAGTCGGAAGCTTGGCTCTGGGGATTAAGTTTTGGCTCCAGTTTTTTTTCAGATAAGGGAGCTATTTCAACCACGACATTTACGGTGACTGATGTTGGAGTTAAACTTGGTTTGTTTTGGACTAAACAAAAGTCCTGGTTTAATACAGTGACCTATAACATTCAATCCAACGCAAAATACAACGATGGCACTAACACTATGGATTTACGAGGCACTAGCATCAAAGCTGATTTAGGTTATTCATTATGGACTTAGGAATCGCTCGGAATCGCAGTAAAGATTGTATATTATGCACCTTCTTACAAAGAAAGTGTCAGCTCAGGTAGTTTAAGTGTCGTAAATTATACTCGCACCCTTGTCTACCCTTCATTTAATCTCATTGTTTCATATTGAAATAATCCAAAAGTTAATAAATAAAAAATTATAATAAATAGTTACTATTTATAAATAACTTTTTAAATTTGATGGCGTGTTGATGGATCCTACTTATGTTTATTCTTTGAGTGTTGGAGTGATTTTTAAATCAACCAAGGCGTCTTTTCTTTTTACCTTTATTGGAACCTCTACGTCGGGTTTAACCATTTGTAGTGCATAAGTAAAATCATAGAGATTTTCCACTTTTTGACCCGCAAACTCAACAATCACATCTTGAGCGATAAGGCCGGCCTTTTCGGCGGGACTCGCTTCGGATGTTCCGGAGATTTTAACACCCTTCACTCCGTCTTGTGCGTAATCAGGAATAGTGCCTAGATAAACACGGAATTTTCTACCCAGTGAAGTTCCATGACTACTTTCTACGGCCTGATAAGCAAGATGTTGAGATGATGTTTCGATCAAAGAATCCTTCACCATTTGCGTGATCAAATACAAACCGTCAAAGTTAATTTTATCCGGAGTATCAAGCGGGGTGTGATACTCTTTGTGGGCCCCAGTAAACAAACTTAATACGGGTGTTTTTGTTTCAACATAAAAACTCATGGCATCCGTAGGAAGATAAGGATCATCTTGAGCTACAATGCTCAGGCGATGGCGTCGGCTCAGCATTTCGAGTTGAGCTCTCCACTCTTTGCTTGAGCCAAGGCCCTGGGCATAAAGGTGCTCTTTAAAGCGTCCGACCATATCGAGGTTTATATAAGCTTTAATTTTATAGTTAGGAAAATTCTTTTTGAGACCTTGTAAGTAATTTTTAGATCCTAAATTACCCAATTCCTCTCCAGACCAAACAGCAAAAACAATATTTGTTTTTAAACCTGATTTATTTTTAGAAAAATAATGAGCAAGTTCAAGTACGGCGGCAACGCCACTGGCATTATCATCAGCGCCAAAATGAATTTTATCGGCCATATCACTGGTAGCGAGTGATACCCCAGGAAGTCCTAAACCTAAATGATCACCGTGGGCTCCAACAAAAATAGTTTCTTTGGCGCCAGGCACGGTTAAAAGAGCTAAGGCATTATGTCCTGTGCTTCGAATTGGTTTTAAGTCGATGGAGCTTGTGAGTGATGACTTTTCAATTTCAAAACCCTCTTGAAAAGAGCCATCATCGAGGCTTTTTTGAATCGATTCTAGATTACGTCCTGAAAGTTTTAAAATCTCATCAGCGACAGAGTCATTAACATTAATAACAGGCAAGCTAGAGTCGCTCATTGAGCCTTCAAAGCGAAATTTAGGAAGTTTTTGTTTATAGGCAGTGCGAGGGCCAGAGACGAGAATCAACCCTTTTGCCCCTTCATTTTTTGCGACCGTCACCTTATGTTGAATGCGCGAATAAATATTAAGATGATACCGAAACTCTCCGGCTATATCATTGGGAATATCGCGAAAAACCAGAACCCATTTACCTTTTACATTTAAACCCTTGTAAGAGTTGTATTCTGGAAACTTTTCAGTGGAGGGAGCAATCATTCCGTACCCTGCAAAAACAACAGATGTGTTATCGAGAGTGCCAGAGCTTGAAAATGAAACCGGATTCCAATCCGTGCCAAGCAACAAAGGTTTTCCATTGAGTGTGAGCTTATTATTTTCACCTAATTCAACATTAGAGAGAAAATCAAAATGACTAATATAATTTTTGGAATTGGGAGCAGAAGTCAGTCCCCATTTTTTGAAAAGCTTTGCAACCTCATCACTGTAGGATTTTTCTTGCTCAGAGCCTGTTAATCTCCCTTGCATGGCTTTTGAAGATAGATTGTAAACAATGGATTTCAGATTGGTCATAGAAATGGCGCTATCAAACTGAGTTTGTGAAAGAGGTTCGGGGTCCAGATCAAGGGCTCGCAAAGCCGCTTGATGATCCCATTGCCCAAGATAAATTTGAGATTCACCTTTGTTGTTTCTTTTTGTCCAGGCAATGCTTTTGCCATCAGGAGAAAAAACAGGGAGGCCGTCGAAGCCATCTTCATACGTCACTCGAATAGGTTCATGCTTACCTTCTGTATCGATCATGTAAAGTTCAAAGTTATGAAATCCCAAAACATTGGTGGTAAATATAATGTATTTACCTGAGGGATGAAAATAAGGAGCCCAAGACATGGCGTTAAAATGAGTGAGCGCTTTTTGATTAGTGCCATCGGCGTTCATCGTATAAACTTCGGCACTTCGACCATCAGGTGAGAACCGACGCCAAGTGATTTTTTTTCCATCCTTACTAAAAAACGGACCGCCATCATAGCCTGGTTCAAATGTGAGTCGTTTTGCCTGAGTGCCATCGGCTTTCATGATGTAGATATCCATAAAGTATGAGGCATCAGTTTCAAGGCGTTTGCGATTTTCTGGAGTTAGATTTTCAGTGTAAGCGGCGCGATTGGAAGCAAAGACAATCCATTTTCCATCGGGAGAGTAATTGCCTTCAGCATCGTAGCCCTTGACGTTTGTAAGTTGTTTGAGCTTTCTGGTGATTAAATCTTTTTCAAAAATGTCGTAGTTCTCGTCAAAGCTCCAGCTGTATTTTTGTGTGGGTTGCTTTCTGAGTGCTATTTCTGCTTTTACTTTTTCATCAAAGGAAGGGTCTAAATGAGTAGAGCTAAACATAATTTTTTTACCTGAAGGGTGAAACCAAGCGCAGGTTGTTTGTCCCTTTCCAGTAGAAATTAAATCAGTCTTTCCTGTTTTCAGATTCATTTTATAAATTTGGTAAAATGGATTTTTATCAAATCGTTCGCTTTGAAAAACCATTTCAGTTCCATCGGTATTAAAATAACCTTCGCCGGAGCGAGGTCCTTCAAAGGTGATTTGAGAAGCTTGAGAAATAAAAGAAACGGGGGGCGTTGTGACTGGAGAGGAAGAAGCATTAGCAGGAGTTTCAGCATGCACAGTTTTATAATTGAGGGTTACAAAAATTAAAAAACTAAAGGTCGATAACGGTATGATTAATAAAGCTGGTTTGTGACGTAGCGAACGGACAGAGGAAAAAGTGTAGGAAAATATTTTTTGTGCCACTTTTTTTAACATTAACATAGCAATGGTTCTCCAAAAGGTAAATGCCGTCGATTTACAATCCTTGAACTGAGAGCGATGCTATGGTCAACCTTGCGATTTTTTGAAATCATTTTGGTATCAAACAAAGCTCATCAGACACTGAATTGCGTGGAGTGGTATATATACAGTTCTTTCTATCAAATTCAATTTTAAAATTTTGAAAGAGTTTCGCAGTAAATGATAAAAAATTAATTATTTATCAATAATATCGTATATTTATAAATTAATTATAGACAATTTAAGATCATTTGTGTTATGCACATTAACAGTGACAAAACAAGGATGCTTTTAAAACTCAAAATCAAAAAATTATAGGAAGATTTATTAATGCTCTATCAATGGTTATTTTCGCTCTCCAATGAATTTTCACCACTCAACGTTTTTAGATACATCACCTTCCGAACCTTCGTTTCTTTTTTCACCGCCTTTTTGCTTTGTTGGTTATGGGGACCTTACTTCATAAATCGATTGCGAGGGAGGCAAGTTGGCCAACAAGTTCGTGATGATGGCCCGCAATCGCACAAAAAAAAGCAGGGAACTCCCACTATGGGAGGGGCATTAATTTTACTCAGTACACTCATTCCGTGTTTGTTGTGGGTTAATGTCCTTGATCCGTTTGTTTGGGGAACTTTAATTGTGACGTGGGGATTTGGCGCTATTGGGTACATTGATGACTATCTCAAGGTGAGTAAAAAAAATACCAAAGGTCTACCAGGGAAGTTGCGATTGTTTTGGGAGTTTTTAATTTCAGGCGTGGTCATTGCGTATTTAGTTTATAATGCAAACTTAGCAACGACACTTGTTGTTCCTTTTTTTAAGGGATTTGTTTTTGATTTAGGTCCATTTTACATTGTGTTCGCCTCCTTGGTTATTGTTGGTACAGCCAATGCTGTGAATCTTACAGATGGCTTGGATGGATTAGCGATTGTGCCTGTTATTATTTGCGCGGGAACTTTAGCACTTTTTGCCTATGTCTCAGGACATTCACACATTGCTCAATACTTACAAATTCCTTTCGTTCCGGGGGCAGGCGAACTAACTCCAGTGGGGGCAGCGTTTGTAGCCTCAGGACTTGGCTTTTTGTGGTTCAACACTCATCCGGCTCAGGTCTTTATGGGTGATGTTGGAAGTTTAAGTCTCGGTGGTTTTTTAGGAACGTTAGCCGTGATCACGCGAAATGAAATTCTTATGATTTTGCTCGGAGGAGTTTTTGTGGTAGAAGCCCTCTCTGTTATTACTCAAGTGATCTCTTTTAAAATGACGGGAAAGAGAATTTTTAAAATGGCCCCGATTCATCACCATTTTGAATTGAAAGGTTTAGATGAAACTAAAATCATTGTGCGCTTTTGGATAATTTCTATTTTGCTTGCGGTGCTCAGTTTGGCAACACTCAAATTAAGATAAATAAATTTAATTTAAAAATATGAAATGTTTATTATAAAATTTTGAACACTATAGTTAAGGGAGCAATATGTTTAAAGAACTTTCAGAGTTGAAAGATAAGAAAATTCTCGTTGTGGGCTTAGGAAAAACGGGAGTGTCGTTGACACGTCTCTTAGTAGAAAATGGAGCTCAGGTCACCATCAGTGATCACAAGAGTAAGCCTGAGTTGTCGGGGACCGTGGAGCAAGTAGAAGGGCTTGGAGTTAAACTTGATTTAGGGGGACACAGTCCAAAAACTTTCCTGGCACAAGATCTTATTATTTTAAGTCCGGGAGTTCCTTCTAACTTGAAGATTTTTGATTACGCCACGGCTCACGGTATTAAAATCACCAATGAAGCAGAGTTCGTCAGCCAATTCATTAAAGAGCCAATTGTGGCAATCACGGGTACGAATGGAAAAACGTCTGTGGCGCGATTAACGGAGGCTTTTTTAAAAGAATCTGGAGTTGAAGTTTGGGTTGGCGGAAATAACTTTCAGCCACTCACAGAATATTTACGTTCAGGTATAAAAGCCAAAGTTGTCATCGCAGAAATGTCCAGCTATATGCTTGAGAAAGTCGACACCTTTAATCCGATTAACATCATATTTTGCAATTTAGCAGAAAATCATTTGGATCGTTATAAGACGATGGAAGATTACGTGAACGCTAAACGAAAAATATTTAAAAATACGAACCAGTCAACAACGAGCATTTTAAACGCTGATGACAATGCGGTTGTTGAGTTAGCCCGTGATCCCATCGTACAAAAGGGTCGCATTTTTTACTTTTCGCGCAAAACTTCACTGGAGCCGCAAATCATGAACATTGGTGGAGCTGTGAATGTGGGCGATGAAATTCGTGTTAGAACGGGTCCTGAAATAGAGTATTACTCTGCTAAAAATATAAAAATGTTAGGTAAGCATTCCATCGAAAATATTATGGCAGCCATTTTAGTGGCTCGCGAGCATGGAGCTAATCACGACTCTATTCAAAAAGTAATGGATTCGTTTGCGGGACTTCCTCATCGCTTGGAATATATTCGAAAAGTGGGTGGCGTGCGATTTTATAATGACTCGAAAGCTACCAACGTCCATGCCGTGTTGAGAGCGCTTGAAGCCTTCAATGAAAACGTGATCTTAATCATGGGTGGAAAAGATTCCAACTTAAGTTTTGAAGCCTTGAAGACGCCAGTGAAGCGAAAGGTGAAGAGTTTAATTTTGGTGGGAGAAGCCAAGGAACGAGTTAATCGAGATATTGGCGACTTTAGTGAAACATTTTTGATTGGAACGTTCGAGGAAGCTGTTTTGATTGCTTATCAAAAATCACGCATCAATGACATTGTGCTTCTTTCGCCGGGCTGCCCCAGTACTGACATGTTTGATAATTTCGAAGAACGTGGTGACTATTTTAGAGAGATCATTAATAAATTTAAGTAGATTCTTCTGAAAACGGCCTACTTCTTCGTTGAATAAGGTTAATTATCACTGAAAACTGTTACTTTATAAAAGGAGTTAAAATGCAAAACCCTGTTGGTTTACAAGGAATTGAATTTACCGAATTTGCTTCATCAAATCCCGCACAACTTCATCAACTTTTTTGTGCCTTTGGATTTTCTAAAACCAAGCGACATAAAAAATTGAATATCGATTTATACACGCAAAATGATATTCACTTTTTAGTTAATCAAACTCCAGCTTCTTTTGCTGCTCAGTTTAGTAGTGACCATGGTCCGAGTGTGAGTTCCATGGGTTGGAGAGTGGAAAATGCGGCAAAAGCTCTTGCTGTTGCCGTTGAGCGAGGAGCTAAAGCTTGCCCCAATGGTGATTTGGTTGATCAAAACGGACAAAGCATTCCAGCAATTTATGGTATCGGTGATAGTCTTATCTATTTCATCGACCAGTGGAAGACGCCTGAACTTTACAGTCGGTTAGGATTTGTTACACACGAAAATCCAGTGATCAACGAAGAGAAGGGTTTTTTAACTATCGACCATCTTACCAATAACGTTTATCAGGGCACGATGGAGCGCTGGTCGCAGTTTTATAAAAATGTTTTTGGATTCACAGAAGTTCGTTACTTTGATATACGTGGAGCGAAAACGGGTTTAACCTCTTATGCGCTAAAATCGCCTTGTGGCACTTTCTGTATTCCTATTAATGAAGGAACTGAAAAGAAATCACAGATCAATGAATATCTTGAGGAGTATAAAGGGCCGGGCGTTCAACATATTGCCTTCTTAACAAAAGATATGATTCACTCCCTAGAAAAACTCAAAGGATCGCCGATTAAAACTTTAGATATTGATGATGAGTATTATCAGGAGATTTTTAAAAAGTTCCCACAGGTCACTGAAGATCATAAGGCCATCAGAGATTTTAATGTTTTGGTGGATGGTGATGAAGATGGGTATCTATTACAAATTTTCACGAAAAATTTGATCGGTCCAATTTTTATTGAAATCATCCAAAGAAAAAATCATTACTCCTTCGGCGAAGGAAATTTTGGAGCGCTCTTTAGATCTATCGAACGCGATCAACAAAAGCGCGGATATTTAGAAAATTAAAAATTAGCGGATAATAAGTAAATCTATTAGGATAAAATACCTCAGTCTATGTCATATTCGACATTGACTGAGGTGTCTAAATGATTGGCATTTTCTGAACAATTTTGACAAGAATAATTACAATAAAATCGCTTTTTTAAGTTAATCAAAAATACCAATAAATATATGTTATCATATTGATATTAAACAAATTAAATTTAGGTACTTTTAATAAAGTCGATTACAATTAAATCAGTAGTTCCAAAGGTATCGTTTATTGATTTTGATTGGGTGTAATTTGAGTTTTTATTCGATTTTTAATAAAAAAAGAATCTGGTTATCAGTCGTAGCGATTTTGAGTTTTGGCTTGGTGACAGTTTTTCAAAACTGCGATGTCAAGCAGCCAAAAGTTGAAAATGTTTCGATGATGTCAGTACTTTACACTCATCCTTCGCCAATTATTTCTTGCCAATCTTGCCATGAAAAAGATCGTCCCATTTCTGTTGGTACAATGTCTCACCCTGCAAAATCAGATAGTTCAATTTACACGTTGAATGGTTCTGATCCCATGGACTGTGTAAAGTGTCATGATGGCGCACAAAAAACTGGATCATGGAAAAGTATAAGTTTAATTAGTGACTATCACACCAATGCTACAAGTTGTAGTTCGTGTCACGATAGTGGAGGAAATGCTGATAGAACATCCTCGTTTTTCAATCCTGGGGCTCTTGCAGATGCTTCAATGAGTGGGGTGCTGTTGGGTGGAGGACATCCTGGCACCGCTATCATAACTGGGAAAGACTGCTTTAGTTGCCACACTCAACCACTCACATCGGCGCGCACGACTTTAGTAAAAGATTGGTTGCAGGGATTAAAAATTGAAACAGGAATACATAGTATCAGCACTAATTGTAAAGATTGTCACGATACCGGAAAACAATTTGATCGTAGTCTTGTAATGAGTACTGCGGCCCCTGTTGTTAGTCCTTTTGCTTCTGGAGGGCACATTGTTTCCACGAGTTATTCTTGCCAAAGCTGTCATGCTTCTGGAGCTAAGGCGAGTGCTTGGAGTGATCCCGCTTACTTAAAAATTACGAGTTTTCACTCTACAGTTTCAAGTTGTATTGGTTGCCATGATTCTGGAGCTAGAAAAGATCGAACATTGTTTCAAAAATCAGGACCCACCTCCGCGACGAGTGTGGGAACAGGAGCGAGTCAGACTTTTACCATGACTAACTTTGGAGGTCATCCGAGCAGTTCCTTAATGACGTCTTTTGGTGTGAGTGATTGCAAATCATGTCACACATATCAAACGGGAGGTTCGTTTGGTACAACACCATCTAACTGGGCGTGGAATGAATTTTCTTTGGAGACAAGCTTTCACTTGCCCTCACTCTTTCCTGGAAAGCGATGTGATTCGTGTCATGGTTCCGGTCAACAGTTTGATCGAACCATCATTGTCAAGAGCACCCATGCTGGAGGGGCGCCTGGTAGCATTGTTAAGGATTGCTCATCTTGTCATGATGCTGGAAATCAGATTTCTGATTGGATTGGTAAATCGAATTTTATTCATCCGACTTCATTAAGTGCGGCATCCAATAAATATTGTTTTGAATGCCATACAGCACCGAGCTCAATTAAATTACCTCCCAATCCTTCAAATAAAAATGGTTTGGTTTCAACACGAAGAATTTTGAGTGGTCATCTGGGGGCAGAGGCACCGAGTAGCACCAATGATTGCTCTAGTTGCCATACGATTCCATCAACAACAACGACAGGGTGGGCTCAATTGGATGCAAGCGGAAATGTAACTACTTTTCCACATAAATCAATTAATTGGGCTACAGGAGTAGAAAGTACAATCAATAATTGTCAGCAGTGTCACGATACCGCTAAGCAAAGTATTAATGTTTATAAAACGGAAGCTGGTGTTTCAGTTTTTAAAGGAGAAATTGCTATCTCAAGTTTAAGTTTGTCATCGACAGAATTAAGCAATCTGCAAGCAAGGTCCGGGCATTATACTAATACGAAAGGTTCTAATTGCAATAGTTGTCACTCAACTCCCACAACGAAACAACAGTGGATCGCAACACATCCTGCATTTACCGGTGATTGTAATACCTGCCACGTCAAAGCACCGACGACATTAGTATCAACGTCAGGAACACATCCGACTGTAGGAAGCGGGGGAACTTGTGCGGGTTGCCACGCAAGCTCGACCAAAAACTGGGGTGATGGAAAGGCTATGGACCACTCGGGAGCGACATCATGCACGACTTGCCATAATTTTGTTGGATCAACTTACACATCACCTTCAGGAAAAATTACAGGCAAACAATCTCCTAGCTTTACAGTGGATTACTCTGGTAAGTCATTGGCTGAATCTTTTGCACACAACACCACTACGAATTGTAACCTCTGCCATACAACCCCTTCTCCTACGGCAACGACTTTTTCCAATACTTGGGTTAATTACAATCACCTGCAATTTTCCGCAAAAGCCGTAACAGATAAATCCTGTAAAGATTGTCATAATCAAGCGGTTGTAAATAAAATTTATCCATCAGCTGGCAATAGAAGTCCCCATACCCATTCAGCATTTAATAATGGCCAATGTGGAATGTGTCATTTTCCCTCTACGACTTCCGGATGGAGTGTACAGGTCGATCCAGCCCATAATGCTTTTCGTAATAAAGGTGTTTACTCTTGCACGTATTGCCATAACTAAAAGGCGAGTGCTCTAACCACTAGTGTTCCAACCACTAGCCTTTAGACTTGATCATTGAATATCTGTGAATGTAAATTAGTATAGTTTATGTCATCATTTTTAGATGAGTTTAAACTTTTCGCTTTGTAGATTTAAACATCTTTGTGCTCTACTTTTTTGGGCGACATTGGTTTTATTTAGTAAAAGCAGTTACTCTTCAACCTACTACGGGCGCACTTCCATTGGAAGTGCCGTGATTAAAGAAAGATTTACCAACGATTATTCAGGTTCTGATAGTAATGATTTTGCTAGTAGCATTGGACGACTCTTTTTTTTGCAAAGAGATGGATTTACAAATAAAGATGAATTTTCATTTGATATCAGAGATCGGTATTCCCTCTATGATCAGCTCAATAAGGAAAATTTATCTCTTGGTGCCAGAAATATTTTTCAGGTGACTAAATTTTATTATAAACAAAATCCTAACTGGGGTACTTGGAGTCTTGGGAGAAAGACAATCATCGATGCTGGAGGAGTTTATGTCGATGGAGTTAATCTAGAAATTCCTATCAATAATCAATGGTTGATGGGAGCATTTGGAGGATTAAATCCTAAAAGAAGTGATCAGTCTCAAGTCGTTGGAAATAAAGACTCAACAATTGGGGGAGTGTACGTTACTTATCAGCCCCGATTTTTAAAGTGGGGTAAGAATTTATTTATATCCAATGGAATTGTTTCTGAAAGTGTTCAAACCCAAGAAGATCGAAGATTCTTTACCCAATCAATTAACTATCAGTGGGGCACTGAAGGTCAGTTAGTAGAAAGTTTATACTTAGATTTTATACCGAGAACCTATATCCAAACAGGGTCTCTTGTTTGGAATCAAAATTGGAATTCCAACTGGTCAACTCATACAAGCCTGCTTGGGATTGATGTTATAGAATACACAAGAAGACAGGGGCTTAGGGAAAAATTAACAGCCAGTCCCTATAAAGAAGCAGAATTAAATACCACTTTAAAAACTACGTCGGTTTTTTCTATGGAGCTGGGTGGCGCATCTGGTGAAAGATCCGCAGATCGCTTAAAAAAGACAGATGCTTACTTAAAACTGAAAACAAATAAACAATATTTAAACAAACAATTAGTAGAGCTGAAAATTGGTTCACGCAAAAACTTTACAAGTCAGGATCAGTACACTCAAGGGAGTTGGAGTTACTACGATGATCATTGGGAATTTTCGCTGGATTTAGAAAAAACAAAAGAAAAATATGACGATGGAACAATCCTTAATGGCACGCAAATAGCAAGTAATCTGATTTACTTAACTTCTAAAAGTTTATTTCTTTCAGGGTCTTTTGAATATGCTGCCGATGAAAATGTAAAAATATATAGTACATTTATTCGATTGAACTATCGATTTGGAAATACGGAACTTCCTCCCTTAAGAGATGGCGCACCTCCTGCGTCGAGGTTATGAAAATGAAAAAGTGGGGATTACTTTTATTATTATTCACACTTCCATTTATGGTAGCAAAAGCGGAGCGAGAAGGTTTATTAAATCAACTTTTGGCGCCAGGACCATTGATTCTTGGTCATAAGGAATTAGAAGAAAGTCGTTGTTTAGATTGTCATGATGTCGGTAAAGGAATTGTTGAAAACAAATGTCTCAAGTGCCATAAAGAAATTCAAGTATCAAAATTGAAAGTAAATACTTTTCACGGTCTTGCCACAAAAACATGTATTGCCTGTCATACCGATCATAAAGGTCGCGAGTTAGATACAACGAAAGTGGATAGTTCTAATTTTAATCATAAGGTCACGGGGTTTTCTTTAGAGGGCGCCCATGGAAAAATAAAGTGCCAAGAGTGTCATACCGAAAAACGGACGAGTATGAAAGTGAGAAAACAAGATCCGCACTTTTTAGGTTCGTCAAAGACCTGTAACTCATGTCATATCAAAGATGATCCCCATCACTTCAAGGGAAAAAATGCTGAAGCCCAATGTTCGACCTGTCACTCTGAAACTACTTGGAAATCAGACTTAAAGTTTGATCATAACAAGGATACTAAATTTGAACTCGTTGAAGCACATTCAAAGCTTAAATGTATGGAGTGTCATCAGAACAAGCAAAAAGAGTTTCAGTACCAATGGCCCCAGTTGGGCAAAATGAAATGTCTCAGTTGTCATACGGATTTCCATAAGAATAGCTTTAGTCCCAAAGTGGCGTCCAAATCCTGTTTGAGTTGTCATAGTCAAACTAAATGGACTATCGAAAAATTTGATCACTCAAAGTTTGATTTTGATTTAAAGGGAAAGCATGCGGAATTAAAATGTATTGACTGTCACAAGCAAAAAAATCCTTCTGCGGGACAAGCCATAGTGAGTAAGGTTGATTCTCATATTTGGAAGGGTTTAAAGAAAAACTGTAACTCTTGTCATAATGATGTTCATTTTTTTGGTTCATTTCAATCAAAGCAACTAGGCTTATTAAACCGATGCGAAACATGTCATAACGAAAAAGAGTGGAAACCCAAAGTTGAATTTGATCATAATAAACAAACTAATTTTACTATTGATGGTAAGCATAGTGATTTAAAATGCGTTTCATGCCATGTGCCAAATCGAGCTACATTAACTTCAAAGACTTTATTACCACAACTAAAGAGTAATAAATCCTCCCTTTACCATTTTAATGAATTAAATGCCAAGACTTGTAATACTTGCCACAGCAACCCCCATCTCGGTGTGTTTAGTGATAAGCGCGCAAAAATGAGTTGTACGACTTGTCATACAACAGATGGTTGGGATTTGCAAAAAGGAGAGGGAAAATTTGATCATACAAAGACCCGCTTCTCGCTGTTGGGGGCCCATGCCAAAGTGGAGTGTAAATCGTGTCATTTGAAAGAGGGTAAGAATCTCTATAAATTTGATTTATCAAAACAAGCAGGGTGCATAGCCTGTCATGAGAATATTCATTTAAATGATATGAGTTCAAAATTTTCTTCAAAATCATGTCTAGATTGTCATAATCAAGATAAATGGAAGGTGTTAGAAAATAAAAATTATCAATTCGATCATTCAATCACAAGGTTTGCATTAACCGGTAAACATATTGAAACGAAATGCGTTGATTGTCACAAAGAAAAGACTCTTCATCATAGACAGTTTTTATTTAGTAAAGCGGATCAAAAGTTTTGCATCAGTTGTCATGATAATGTCCATAAAGACCAATTTAGTAAGGAGCTGAACAGTAAATCATGTTCGACTTGTCATACGACCCAAAATTTTACCAATCGATTGCAGTTTGATCATTCCACGACAGAATATCCTCTGCGCGGAAAACACATGGATTTGAAATGCTCACTATGCCATACGACCCAAAAAGATCTTGCACCGTTTCCGTCTGGTCACAAAAAGGGTAAGTTTTTATTTCCTCAGCTAGAGTCCAGTGAATGTACTTTGTGTCACAAGGATGAGCACAAGGGGCAATTTGGAAATATTTGCTCAAAATGTCACAGTGAAAAAAGCTGGGAAGCCACTCGAGATTTTCATAAAAATTTCATGCTCTCTGGGATTCATTTAACGCTCACTTGCAATGAGTGCCACACGAACAATCGACATTTATCTGGGACGAGTACAAATTGTTTGTTTTGTCACAGAAAGGATGATGTCCATCATGGTTCGCTGCCAAATTGTGGAACCTGTCATAATCAAAATTTTTGGGATGCCAGGATGTTTCAACATTCAAGAACTCGATTTCCTCTCCGTGGAGTTCATAGAACATTAGAGTGTTTAGATTGTCATAATCGCGGTATTTATAAAGGAACACCGAGTGATTGCTTTTCTTGTCACATGAATGACGCCATGAATGCGAGTTCGTTTTCCCATGCTCCCATCGGTAGTTTTACTGATTGCACTTCATGTCATAAAAATCACTTTAGTTTTGAAAACGCTAAGTAATACACTACTCAATATGAGGAGTTTATAAAGTGAAATTATTTTTAAGAGTTTGGATCATTATAACTGTATACTTAAGCTATGAATTTATCGTCATTGAAAAGATTTCTCGCTACAGTCTTATAAATTATTTAGCAAAAAATTTACTGCACATATCTTCGCCCATTAACATGAACCCCGGGCGTTCCATCAGCTATTACTTTGGGTGGATTGGTTTGGGCTTGATGTTAACCATGAATGTATATTCAATTCGTAAAAGATTTGGGTTTATGAGAAACTGGGGTGCTCTCAAAAATTGGCTGAATTTTCATATTTTCTGTGGCCTGTTAGGTCCTACATTTATTCTGTTTCACTGCGGATTTAAGGTAAGAGGGTTGGTTGGTATCAGTTTTTGGAGCATGGTAATGTCTGCAAGTAGTGGTGTGATTGGTCGGTATTTTTATGGACAGCTCAGTCGCAGTAAAAAAGAACTGAGCGAGGATGCAGAATATCTTATAAAAAAAATTAATCCAGAATTAAATAAACTTTCACTCAATACAGAAAGCCCTGAAATCAAACGGCATGAAAGGCACGTTTTACAGTTTGTTGGTTGTGCTTCAGAAGATGCTTCTCCAATCTCAGCGTTACTTGCCGCGATGGGAGGAGATTTAAGACTATTTTGGAAATCAACCCCTCGCTTTAAGCAACTGAGTTCCTCAAATAATGCTCGATGGTTACGTTATGGTTTAATCAAACGCAAGATTGCGCTTTTTGAAAGTTTTGAAAAACTTATGGGTTATTGGCATATATTCCATACGCCCTTTGCCTTCTTTATGTATATTGCAGCCATTATCCATGTTATTTCTGCAATGATTTTTATTATCAAATAAAATACTCACGCTTTTTTATATCAAGCTGTTGAATTTTTTTTGTGTAAATAAGTTCTCTCTACTTTGAGCACCTCAGAGGCTTCAGAAATATTACCACCAGTTCTCTTGAGCATTTCAATGATATATTTACGCTCCACCACTGACAGTGCTGAATTTACGACATTGCTTAGTTTTGTACCGTAAAATTAACAGCAATATTGCCTCTAGTTGCATTAATATCTCATATTAATGGTCTTATGGGAAAATGATGGAATTAATTTAAATACCATATCAGATTTTACTTATTTTGATTCCGGAACGCTTACTCCATTGATTCAAAAATTAAAGCAAAAAGGTTTAATTCGAATTGAGATTGATCAAAATGATTCGACTGCTACATCAAGCTTTATTGGATGAGGAAAAAACTACAAATTCTTAATGAGTTTAACACTTATGGGAGTGAGAGTTCGTGACAAAACTTTGTAAAGGGCAGCACTCTCACATTTTCACTCACATAATCACTTTTTCCTAAATGCACTTGGTAAAATTTAGGGATTTTTACTCTCGTTTGAAAATAGCGAATGGATTTCGAAACTTGTTTTTCTCCACTTTTACATTCTACGGCAAATAGCGGAAATTTATTTTTAAGTACAACAAAATCAACTTCTCTCTCTTCTGTGTCTCTCAAGTATCTCAATTCCATTTTATCGCCTTCAGTATCCTCTAAAAAGTGACAATATTTAAGTAAGTGGCAGGCCACTAAGTTTTCAAATCTGCTCCCCGTATTTTCAACCTCACTCCAATCCCATAAATAAAGTTTTTGAGCCTTTTTGATAGCCCGTATCTTTGGAGCTCCAAAAGGAGAAATGCGAAATGAAAAATAAACTCGATCGAGAATATCAATCCAGGAGGCAATGGTTTTTTGACTCGCCGACAAGTCTTCTTCAAAAGATTTAATTGATAGTAAAGAACCCACTCGACTTTCAAGCGTATCGGCTAAAAGTTCTAAACGAGAAAAATCCTTCAAATTTTCAAGATCTGAAATGTCATCATTAATAATTCTATAAAGGCGTTCTCGCGCCCAAAGTTTTCTTTCTTTCAACGATTGAGAGTAAAAGGGCTCCGGAAAACCTCCTAAAACTAAAAGATTTTCTAAGTCCGATGATGTTTTAATTTTCAATTCTCCGACTGATAGAGGATGTAAGCGCAAATAACGATAACGTCCCATCAAAGAATCTCCACCGCGTCGATAGTGGTCTAGGCGCGCTGAGCCCGTAATTAAATAGTTTTGGTGCCCTTTATTTTTATCATATAAACCTTTAATCAATTGTCTCCACAATTTAAATTTATGAATTTCATCAATAACTATGAGAGGATCAGCGGGTATCTGACCTTTTCTTAAAAGGGCACGAGACTGAGCATCGTCCCAATTAAGATAAGCTGGATGATGCACATCTGCATCTTTTAAAAAACTTAAACAAAGAGTCGTTTTGCCGACCTGACGAGGTCCTCCTAAAAAAACCATTTTCTTTTTAAGAAACTCTTCCACAGTCTGTGTTAAGTATCTCTCTATCATAGGAATTCCTTTTGCATGAATAATTTGGAGTCAACTCCATTTTATACGTGAATATTTTGGAGTCAACTCCATTTTATTCTGAATATGTTATATGATAGAAGGATCAGTTTTGCATTGGAGTGCTTTCGTATTTTTTTATCAATCGATAGGATTCTTTCCCTGTCGATTTTATATGCATCGTTTGCCAGTAATTACTTTTCCAAAAATACTCATGGTTCTCATTTTTATTCATTTGAGTATAATTATTTAACATTTTAAGTCCGCAAACCACATTAGCCGCGCCATCAGTTTCTTTAAATTTTTTCTCGCAAGCTTTGTTTGCATATTGGTCAGTTTTGCCTAAGTGCAGTTGCCAGAGTCCTACCGCGGTACCATTTACTGCAGAGACTGTAGCAGCTTGCCGACAAGAACTTTCTTTTTGAGCTATAACCGCGGCATAATAAATCATAAAATCCACTTTTTGTGCTAGGCTATAATCGCGAAAATGTTTATTCAAAACAATTCCTCCAACTGTATCAGATACTCGATTTGACTCTTCACCAATTAACCACTGTGCTTTCTCAGTAATATCACCATTATCATCGAAAAAACTTTTTGCAATGGCCTCTCCCCAGACTCCATAATTACCATTTTTATCAATAAAATTATAGCACTCTGAAGTAAATTGACTGGGTACTTTAAGTCGAATCAGTGAAGTCTTAAACAATTCCGGAATTGAAGCGTTTGCTACTTTTCTTTCAACAGCAGGTTTGAACGTTGACGATACTTCAATAGCTTCATCATCTAAAATGGCTGTTGAATGTTCTAGCGTGGCATCAGGTAAATTATTTGCGAAATGGCTATAGGCGGTGCCAGTCTCGCCGTTTTTAACCGTGAGTTTTCCAATACCGTTTTGATCTCCAACTGCATTCAGTAATACGATATAAAAATCTTTCGATTTAAGTTTTGGGTCTATGTCAACCCACAACACTTCAGAATAATCCTTACTAAAAGTAAATTTTACTTTATATGAAAAGGGCTCATCGGTACCAGTTCTTGTATTGTCCAGACTTTTACGCTCTAAAATATCACCCGAGGCTCCAGAGTCTAGTATTGAATAGTGATAACCAAGAGGGCCTTTTGATAAGTACCCTCTATTTAAAATTTTAGTTCCATGAAATTGATAAGCCATTCGAATTCTTTTAATTGTTTTTAATTGATTGATTAAAATATGTATTTTGTGAAATAAAGGACTTATTATTTTCTTTGCGCCTGCTAAGGCAACTTGGCTGATAGTGTTTCTTTCTAAAACTTGCTTTAGTACTATTGATTGTTTTACAAGGTCATTAAAGTTACTATCACTTTTAATTTTTTCAAATAAGGATTGAAGTTCGTCCTCAGCGTTTTTTAACTTTTTATTTAACTCATCAGTATTGATATTATTCAATGAAGCTTGAGCGGTAATTTTAGTATGGATTTCAGCAAATGAAAGCTCTGGGATTGAATCAAGTGCTTCAGATGTCAAAAAACTAAGATTAACTTCTCGCAAATGTCTCTCCAGTTGGATAAATTCATTAAGCCAGCTTGTAATTTTTAAGCTCATTGTTTGAATTACGCGAGTAGCAGATTCTCCTTTAGCTTTACTGGGTTCATTTGATATCGCTTGAGCTGTGGGAGGAATGAGAAATCCAACAACATATCCACAAACTAAGATCTTTGACAAAATAACTTTTAACCAGTTCGCTTTTTTTAAAGTAATATTCAAATTATTCTCCTAATACTAGTTAATTATGGGTTAACTGTTTGAAGTACATAGGGTTTATTTTTGCAAAAGCTGTACCTGCATTAAGATAATCACAACAAAGTCAGTTCAAAATAAAACAATTAAACTTTAGGGGCCAATAATTGGCAGGCAAGTGAATGGTTAGTAGCCAGTAATGATCTTCATCGCCCAAGGCCCCAGACTAAGCGCCCAATTAAACGCTCAAATATCGTAAAAACCTAACCTAAAGATCCCCAACTGGCGAGATATTTCAAAATGTTGTGGACGAGAGATCATGAAGCAGCATGCTCTTGATGC
>CAZTDX010000020.1:0-50119 GCA_964612425.1 uncultured Pseudobdellovibrionaceae bacterium | reverse complement strand
TCTAGGTACATCAAGATGAATTATCAATAACTTACACTTTTATGAGGGAGACCCTAAAAAATGTAAATGTTTGGATCACTATGTTTCAAAAAAAGTCAGCATCTCAAAGTGATACACTTTAAAATTTAGAGTCTCATAGTGAGACACCAAAATCGATTCTAAATCGAATTCAATGAATTTGAGAAGTTTTAGATAAGTTTGTTCGATTCTTAATTTGGTATGAAAATTGTATCGACTGAAGATATGAGCCAAAATAAGAAATTTAAATTGAAACTATTTATAACATTACTTTTAGGTTTATACCTTGTGAGTGACAAGGCGCAGGCAACGCCGGGGCCAACTTCAGGAGAGTTTGGATTAAGTCAAAGCAGTCCAAATTATTTAGGTACCAATAAAATTTACGTGGATTATGCAGAGTTGATGCGTAAATTTGAAGAGCAATATAAAAGGTGGCTTAAAAATAATCCAAGTCAAATTAATAAAGAAAAAACATTTAAAGTTCAATTTGAAATCCCAAATACTAGGCCTGAAAATTTGGGGTACACTGGTTATACACCAAGTCCTGATAAGAAATATATAACGCTTCCCTATGAGTTTTCTGGAACTTATAACCTGAGAATTCGTTTTATTCCTAAGAATGTAACCCCAGCACATAAACCTATTGATTTGCCAGTGAGCCAAGCCTCTACGCCAGAAAAATCGAATTCTTCTTCTGTTTTTTTAAGTGCCCAAAAATCAAAATCTGACGTTAAAGCATGCCATAATCGCTACCGACCTCTTGATCAGATTAGAGATGGCGCTGTGTTGAGTGAGGCTGAACAGAGAATAAAGGACCGCTGTTTAAGAAACTCTAATGATCGTTCCTTTGATTGTATACACTGGGTTACTCATCAGGCGGTAAGGGCGATGAGTACGGCGAAAGGTTGTTCTGGTCGCGTAACGGTGGATAAACTTATGTGTATTTATGGGGAAGAAACTAAGAATAATTACTATACAAATGTTTGTAATAGTAAATCGGGTGCTTGCGGTCTGGCTCAAATGACTGAAGGTGGGGCTCGTGTTGTGCAAAAGGGGCTTAATGAATACGGATTAGCTCCGCAAATGGATTTGTTCTGGGATTTAATTAATAAACCAAGAGGTAAAGAAATCAAATGCTCACTAACCAATCGAAGTGCCATGGATAGAAATACATCTATAATCATGGCTGCTACCTATATGTGTACCATGGTAAAGGAGAAGCCTTTGCGCACAGATTTGCAACTCAATTGTCTTTATAATGGGGGTCCTAAGTATTGTGAAAAGACTAATCCAAACGGGAATTCTTCCTATGCTCGAAGAGCGCTGAATTGTGAGAGAGAACAGACCTGGCGACAAGTAAAACAATCAATGTATATTTATAAGCGAGCACGCTGTCGTGCTGAACCTGAGACTTGTCCTGATGACAATGTTGCTACTTATAAATTTGCCGGTTCTTCAATCAATGGTGGATTTGCAGTAAAGTAACGGCTATTCTAATAGCGTAACAAGTAATAAAGTTTGTTTATTGAGACTTATGTTCAAAATAAAGCGGGGAAAAAATGAAGTATTGGATAAAGACTCGTTGGGCAGTATTTTTAATAATTACAAACTATATTTATTTAGTTCCACTTAGTTTAATGGGTGCTGAGGACTCACTGCCTATCTTGCAGTTTTATATAAATAATAAGGTGAATGATTTTGACTATTTTTACAGTGCAGTAAGTACTTGTGAAGTTGAGGTCATTAATAAAAATTCTCAATCTGAATTTCAAAAATCACTCAAAGATCCTTGTATGACTCCCAGAGATATTTATCAGCTGGATGAACTCAGGATTTCCAAATGTGAATGGAAAAATGAATCGCCAGAGAGCCCCATTAAAAGCCTTGGTGATGAAGTTAATAAAATGAAATTAAAATTACAAATTAAGAATATAAAGATTTCGATTCGCGATTCCACGCTCTATTGTCAGGGTGATTTGCTATTACCAGTTTCTCAAAAATTAGTGGAAGTGGAGTCTCCTTGTGCTCCTCCTATGGGACCCATAAAGGATCAAAAGTTATCCGTTTACAAGCCAATGCCTGTTGTGGCATTTATGCAAGCCACAAAGACTGAAAATAGTCTCACTACTTCTATTAGCAAGTATCTTATTAAGAGTGAAAAAGAAAAATCCGAGTCTGAGAAATCACAATTTTCAATTGGAATTGCTATTCCATTACCTATGAAAATCTCGCAGTATATTCAATATCTTTTGTCGGCAAAAGCAGAGCGAGACTGTAACAATAGTCATGGACAAAAAAGAACAAAATAACCTTCAATTCTATTGGATGCGACACCAGGTAAGGTGTCGCATTTTTAACAGTAAATTATTCTTTATAGTTAGGGGAATGACTATCGACATAGCCTTGAGGGGTGGCATTCTCATTGATTGCTCTCTTTATATCACGAGCAAATCCCTTTGGATTGTTGGCCGCGTATTCTACATACGATTCCACGTCTTTAAGAGAGTATTTTCCACCAGAGGCGGTATCAACAATAGCACCTGCCGGAACAACATAGAAAATCGCCATCAATGTAAAATTTGAACCTGCAGCAAGGGTACTGGCATTTTTGCAAGTGACACTTTTATTTGAAATAGTGGAGTCAGTAAACATCTCTCCTTGAGAATTATTAATCAAGGCTTCGACAATAACGCTTTGATTACCGGTAGTCTCTAATCCGCCCTTCCAAATACAATTTGATTTTGAGATTTTAAACTGAAAATTAAGATCAACTGCTGGATCTAATTCTACATCCATTTTTGTGGTAGGTATTAGGTCAGGAATAGCGCGAGGATCAGCTTTAAGATAGGCCTCGTAGGAAGCTTTCAATTTGGCTTTAGCCTCTCTTACATCAAGGGTCCCAATTTTAAGATTCTTTATATACATTTCTCCATCATTAGTTAATGTAAAGTCTTCTTGTTTAATCGGGATGGACGTTGTAGCCTCATCATCAGTAATTACTAAATCAAGATCTGAAAAGTATATAGGTCTTTTATCACCGCGAGAGTCTATTTTTTTATCAGCAAAAGATGTGCTCTCAAGTAGGTTTGCATTGTCAGTTTTTATTGAAACTATACCTCTTACCTTAAACGCAGAGGCCTCGGCTATAGTAGCAATCATTAAGTAGGCACATATTGTGAATAGAGATATTTTCATTACTTCTCCTTCTGATTCGTTGGCAGTATGGGTTTTATTTTAAATAAACATTATTTATAATTAAGGGTAGTTTTAACTCAAAAGTAATTCTTAATCTATATAAATTATATAATATTTATTTATAAACAAATCTTATTAAGACTCGACAGTCATCTATTAGTTGATTATTGTTGAGATTTCTGAATTTAAAGAGAGTTTAAGGACTGAAATGGCCTGAAAGCAGGTTTTTTATATTTAAGATAAAACTTATAAAAGTGGTGACAAAAATGAGCCATTTTTCGGTCAATGCATCGTTCGCGATCAAGCAACTATAATGCAATCAAGTTAGGGACTCTTCCAGACTTTTGGTTCTCTAATATTTTAATCTGATGACTCATGTTTATTAAATTCCCGACAGAGAGCTAGGCCTGTGATTTAAAGTTAAATAGATTTTGATTAGAACATGCAACAGGAAATGTTTATAATTACATGGTAAAGGATTATGATATAGGCCTTTTAAAACGATTTACATCATTTATAAAATAACTAATTTTATTTAGCTTCATTAGCCCATGGATTGCAAGGCTGATTATTCTTTAAAAAGCTCCGAGTGCCAGCATGACGTACACATTCATCATCAGAAGCTGAGCTGTTTATTTCAGGCTTAGATTTTTCAAGTTGAGCCTGCTTATCTTTAAGCTTTTTATTGAACTTAATAATTTGTGATCCAGAAAAGCCAAATTTATCTCTTAAGATACTAGAGTTAATAGGTCTATGAAAACAAATATTGTATTGAGATGGAGCCTTGTCCTTAGATTTAATGATCAGCTTACTCACTTTATTATCCTTCTCTTCATCAATTAATCGTGCTTCCCACTTCACAAAAGAATCTTCTGAATTTGTCGAACTTATAGAATCACTTTCTTGAGGAATATAGTTTCTTAAAGCTTTTATTTTATAATCTATTTTTAAGTGTGGTAATAGATAATCACCTCTATATTTGGTTTTTAGAGTTTGTTGTTGGTCGGCAAAAGTGCGTGGCAAATCTTCAGTATTGCTGAAATCTAATATTTTAAAGGAGTTTAAAATATTATTAAATAATTCATCTTTATTAGAAGTAGTAAAATTGGCACTATAAGGATTATTTTCATCTACAAAGCAAATCCATTTTTTACTTATACTCTTATAAGTTGGAGCTTTACCAATTTCATATAAATAACTCAAAGACTTGTTATCTGTATTTTCTCCAAAACAGAAGGAAACAGAAAAAGCTATAGCTGAAGCTATTGTTAGTTTAAAGAGTTTATTTATAAAAAACATTGGAACTCCTATTGTATCGTTATTTTCTCGGAATATTTAATCTTGGGCAAAACCCGACTTAGTACCAATAATATATAAATAAAAAGCGTAATTTTCATGACACACGTGAGAAGAGGGTGCGAATGAATTTAACTTTGAGCATTGACCTTTGTCCAAAAACACCTCTATGATTTTATGGAAAGAAATTAAAAGATTTTTAAAAGGAGTTTCAAGTGAAGAAAATTTTATTTATCATTATTTTTTGTTTAGGCTTCAATGCCTTAGCACAAAACGAAGATCTTGCTCTAACTGTTGAACGAGACGATATTGTCCAACTACGTAAGCTCATCATTGCCAGGAAAATATCCGTTGATGAAAAAGTTCGAGACGAGGAGCCCATTATAGTCACAGCAGCGCGTGCTGGAGCAGAAAAAATCACTCAATATTTAATTGCACTGAATGTTAAAGTAAATGCACTTAATTCGCACCGGGAATCGGCATTGATGTTGGCGGTCTTTTTTCCAGATTCAGAAAACGGAGGATCTCATGAAACTCATGATCGTATAGCAAAAGCTCTGGTTGAGGCGGGAGCCAATCTAGAAAATGATCTCTGGTGGACGCCTCTCACCTATGCAGCACATGCGGGGCGCCAAGAAATGGTCGAGTATTTAATCGCTCAAGGGGCATTGATCAATGGACCTTTAGTAAATAATGTGACACCAATTAACACCCCATTAATGATGGCAACGATGGAGGGTCATTATTCTACAGTTCATTATTTATTAATTAAAGGAGCTAACTCACACATTAAAAATCAGAATGGTGATACTGCCTATAGTTTTGCTGAAAAATACAATGAGAAAAAAATTCTTAAAGAATTAAAATGTGCAATGGAACTTGCTCCTAATGAATCGTTCGAGCAAAAGTGTGCGAATCTTGGAGTTTTTTAGCGTAAATACAAAAAACTTCCTTAAATAAATCAGTAATAAACCTGGCTTTTACTCATAATTAAGGACTATGGTTTTTCTCCTTCAAAAGAGTGGTTGAATAAAGTTCAACTTTCTTCTGTAAAATTGGGAGGAGGATGCTCCGGTAGTTTTATTTCATCCAAGGGTCTTGTGATGACCAATCACCATTGTGTGGAAGAATGTTTGGAGCAATTATCCTCAACAACCTCGAATCTTATTGTAAATGGCTTTTATGCAAAAACACTTACAGATGAAAAACGATGTCCTGATTTTGAAGTTAAACGATTGATAGAAATTAAAGATGTAACAAAACAGGTTGTTGCTCAGCTTCAAGGTAAGCAAGGTGAGGAATTTAAAAAGGCCAAAAATAAAATTTTTGCAGAACTCGAAGGGGAGTGTACGAAGGGTTCTTCTGAAAATTTTCAATGTTCTGTTGTCACTTTATTTAAAGGGTCTCATTTTCATCTTTATAAGTATGAGCGTTATCATGATTTAAGATTGGTGTTTGTTCCTGAGTTTAAAATTTCATTCTTTGGAGGCGATCCCGATAACTTCATGTTTCCGAGATATGACCTCGATATGGCATTATTGAGAGCGTACAAAGATGGAAAGCCTTTGGAAAATCCACATTATTTTTCTTGGTCACAAAGCCCAGTGAAAGAAGGAGATTTAACTTTTGTGACGGGTCATCCTGGACGAATCAATCGTTTATCAACTGTTGCTGAGTTGGAGTTTTTTAAAAACACTCGGACAATAGATTCATTGATTTACTTATCAGAAATTCGTGGCATTTTAAAGCAAGCTAGAAATCAAAGTGAAAAGTTAAAAATTGCTATCCCGTTATGCTCTCAAGCTATGAAAAAATATCGAAACTTCGTAATAAAATCTATGGAACGAACGTTTACCCTGATGCCACAGGAACTTTTCGCATCGCCTACGGTAGTATAAAAGGGTTCAAAGAAGGTGATCACTATGTCAACCCCATTACTCTCATTGGTGGTGTCTATGAGAGAGCAACGGGATATGAGCCCTTTGAATTACCAACTTCATGGATCAACGCAAGAGACACACTCAATTTACAAACTCCCTTTAACCTTTCAACCACAAACGATATCATTGGTGGCAACTCTGGTTCTCCCATGATCAATGCAAAGGCCGAGATTGTTGGGCTTATATTTGACGGTAATATTCATTCTTTAGGTGGGAATTATTTTTTTGATCCCGAGCTAAATCGTGCTGTTTCTGTTTCAGGGCTTGGAATCATAGAAGCATTAAATAAAGTTTATAAGGCTGATCGCATTGCCCAGGAAATACTGCAATAGTTTATAAACTTTAAATTAGATTTATTTGTACGACATGTAGAGCTCAGATTGACCAAGACTTTTACCGTTTTTGAAAATCTCAACGTGGCAGCTGCTACTGTCGGCTCCAGGAGACCAATTAACGGAAACAAGTAAACATTGAGTAGAAAGTTTTTTAATAGTCACTTGGCATTCAAAAGATCCATATTCGTCCACTTTACTTTCAAAGTGTGTATTTTGAGTAGTTGTCTCAAGTATAAATGGAATAGCTGTTTACAAAGGGGATAACACTTATTTAAAAAAATTTGTAAAACTCCATTCTTCGCTTCAAAAGCCACGGAGTGGACTTATCTCTGCCTCTTGGAGTTTTATAGAAGCACGATGTGCTGAGGGAAAAAACTGGGCTATTCTTCCCTCGGAATATGTTTCTACTTTAATTGTAAAATAGTTTTATTTCAAGGGACTTGACCACAAAGTGTGGTTACATTAACCACAGTAAAAACTACTAACGTCAGTTCGAAACTTAAGTATTTAATTTAAGCTATGTTTCTTAGTTTTAAGACCCATTTGTATTATTATCTTTTATAAACATTGTTTACTTTTGAATTCGTCAGCTTTGTAATAGCTGCTCAAAATAAATAACTTTATCAAAGTAGGATTCACACTTAGCTTTTAAAGAATTAGAAGGAATCTCGTCTATAATCAAAATGGGACGGAATGATGTTCGCTTTGGGGCATCGATTGTTTGTATTTTTTCTTGCACTTCTGTTAGTATTTTTGAAGTCAAATTTTCTCCAGTTTTAACTTCACAAATGTAAACGGTTCCAAATCGACTCACGATCATAAGATCGACTTGGCATCCACCTTTTTTCTTAGTCTTCAATTGAAAAAAAGGTCCTGCCCAAATAATATCACTGGCGTCAGTTTTGATGAGTTTTATTATCGACTCTAGATTTTTTATTATCAGACTTTCAAAGAGTAAACCAAAAGTAGATGGCCACTGATTCAATTGCTCCAAATGATTTATTTTTATGGGTAGCTGCAAAATCCGCTTATGTTGGGGCATAATATATTTTAAGTAAAATCTAATATAATTATCCGTTAGCTGAACTCTGCTGAAGCGAGAGATTCCAGATCGAAGAGAATAAGTGTGATAGCGTTTAACAAAACCTGCTAGCTCTAAATGGTGAATCATCTTAATTAAGTCACCATTATTAGAGGTTTTTAACTTTTTAGCTAGGTCATCTATACTAATGCTACCGAGTGATAGTATTTCAATAATTTTTTTATAAAAAGGAGTTCGCTTCATAAAAAGGTCTGAGAAAATTCGATCAAACTCTCTAAACAAAAAACCTTCTTTTCGAAAACATAAATGAAATATATTTTCCTCAGCACTAATTTGGGGATCAATTTCTTCTAAATATTTAGGAATTCCACCGGTTACAGAAAGGAGCTTTAACTTTTCAAAGGAACTAATTCTATCTTTATGTTTTCCCCAAAATTGAGTGCACTCAATTAAAGAGAGTTCTTGTAGGTGGATCTCGGAAGATATCCTTCCCACAAAATCAGAGTTGAGCAATATATTGTCCTCAATCCATGAAGAAACTGACCCACAGAGAACTAAAATATTTTTATGATTTTGACTAATCCACTGATCCCAAGCAATTTTTAACTTGCTTGAAAAATTGCTATCGAGGCTTCCCATCCACGAAATTTCATCTAAAAAAATTAAGTTCTCTCCTTGTTTAGTGAGCTGGCTTAAATCATAAAAAGCACTAGACCAATCTGTAAAAACCCCTTCTGTAGGAAGTTTACTCGGTTTAGAAAATCTTTTAAAATGATTGTAAAACTCATTAAGCTGATCTTGATTAGTTTGATTGGGTGTCGGTGCTAGTCCTGAAAATTCATAAAAATTCTTAAAGCTTTTAGCAAACTGTTTAATTAAAGTACTTTTTCCAATTCTTCGGCGTCCCATGATGACTAAAAGACTAGAACTCGGTTTTTTTCTTATTTGCTCTAACTTTAGTAGCTCCTCATGGCGACCAACAAACATACTCAACCTCTAATGTATTAAATATCGGCTTAGTTCAATAATAGCGACAAAATAGCATTTTGTCAACTTGTCGCTTTTTTCAAATAGCGACAAAATAGGTTTTTATCAATTTGACGCTTTTTCTAAACAGAAAAGAAAAGCTATTAGATAGATTTATTTTACCAAGAAGTCTTTCCAGCGATTGAGCATATTGGGAGTGAGTTGTGCATAACAGACGGTGCCTTCGGTTGCGGGCTCTCGGCGAAGAATTCTAGTTTCGCGCGATAAATCAAAAATCTTATGTTCTTCGGTTCGTGGAAAATAAAGCTGAACATCCATTTGAAGCTCGCTAATTTTTTGCACCATCATATCCTTGAGAGAGTCTAGGCCTTCTCCCGTGAGCGCACTCACAAAAACGCGCGGGTAATGTTTTACTTTAAAGCGCGCATCAACACTGGCCACATCCAATTTATTAAAGACATAGATGACGGGTTTTTGATCCCAGCCAAATTCTTTAATTAATTCATCCACCACCTCCATGTGTTTTGCCATCGATGGAGACGACAAATCAACAACATGAAGTAAAATATCAGCCTCAGCACTTTCTTCTAAAGTCGCCTTGAAAGCTTCAATTAATTGTGGAGGAAGTTTTCGGATAAATCCCACAGTATCTGTAACCACCGCCGGAGGGCAGTTGGGTAAGAATACTTTTCGAGTAGTGGGATCAAGGGTGGCGAAGACTTGGTTTTTAACTAAAACTTGAGAACCGGTCAGTCGATTAAGAAGAGAACTTTTTCCGGAGTTCGTGTAGCCGATCATGGCAAAACTTGGGATTTCATTGCGACGCCGTGATTGACGGTGTTGGGCGCGATTTTTTCGAACGTTGTCGAGCTTCTTTTTTATCTGCGCGACTCGTTCTCGAATGCGACGACGGTCATTTTCAAGAGCTGTTTCGCCAGGGCCTCTAGTACCAATTCCTCCCCCTAAGCGCGAGAGAGAGCCCATCCAGGCATCGACCATGCGAGGCATTTGATCAAGCATCTGTGCTAGCTCCACCTGAAGTTTCCCTTCAAAGGTTCGAGCACGTTGAGCAAAAATATCGAGGATCAACTGATTGCGATCAATCACTTTAGTATTAAATAAATTTTGTAGATTTCTTGCTTGCACGCCACTCAGCTGATGGTCAAAAATCACGGCGGTCGCTTGAACTTCTTCTACCATCTGTCTGATTTCTTCAGCCTTACCAGAGCCAATCAGAAGGGATGGGTTCCATTGCGGTAATACTTGAACCACAGAGCCTAAAACTTCTCCTCCTGCCGCATCCACAAGCTCCGTGAGCTCCGCTAAGTTTTCTCGGATTTCGGCAATGGGTTCCGTTTTGAGCCCCACGCCAACAACGATCACTTTATCTTGGTCGGGAATTAAACGAGAATTATGACTCATTTTTTTTATTTTCCCGGTGATAATTTCTATAAAATTGTGCTTCGAGAGAGGTTAAAACAACTGTGGAAACAATGGAATCCACTGTCGTGGTTCTTTGTAAGACGTTGGCCGCTTTTTTAACTCCCATTAAGAAGGGTCCTATTACTTCCACCTTTCCAATCTGTTGCAAAAGTTTATAGGCAATGTTGCTTGCCTCTAAGTTTGGAAACAATAATATGTTAGCACCTTCTTGAAGTCGGCAAAAGGGGAATATTCTTTGCATTATATCATTATTAACCGCTGTATCAGCTTGAATGTCTCCATCAACAGAAACATGGGGATGACGTTCTCGTAATAATTCCGCTGCGTGTTTCATTTTGAGAGGCGTGGCTCCCACACCTGAAAAGTTCGAGTAGCTAAGCATGGCGATGCGTGGCTTTTGATGAAAATGCATCATCACCCGAGCGGCTTGCCAAGCCATGATCGCTAATTGCTCTGCAGTAGGGTTTATATTCACTGCTGTATCAGCTAAAAGTAAAAAGCGATCTTCCAAGAGCACAAAGTTCACGCCACTCGCTGTACTATTTTTGTTTGTTCCAATGACTTGAAGAATGGGTTTAACGGCGGTGGCGTAATCGGTCGTGGCACCGGTAATCAGTCCATCAGCATCACCCTCATGAACCATCATCGAGGCAAAGTAATCATTCATCCCAATTAATCTTTCAGCCTCATTGAGTGTAACGCCTTTTCGCTGTCGCATTTCATAAAATTTCTGTACGTACTCTTGGTATTTAGGACTTTCCAGAGGATTGATAATGGTGATGTCGTCGAGTCCATGCACCTCAAGTTGCTGAAGGCGATCATGAATTCGTTTGGGATCACCGATAAGGATCGGTTGGCAGATAGACTCTTCTTTAACTATCTGAAGTGCTTTTAATATTTTTTGACTTGATCCTTCTGGAAAAATGATTTTGGGAAGTCCTCCAGAATCCTGGCTGGCTTGTGCGCGCACGCGATTCATCGCAGATCGTACGAAAACTTTCGAAGGACCTTGTAATGCTTCGAGGCGATCACCATAGGCTTCCCAGTCGGTAATTTTATGTCTCGCAACCCCAGTTTCAATGGCAGCTTTTGCAACAGCGGGTGCAACTCGACTCAATACGCGAGTGTCGAAAGGTTTGGGGATTAAGTATTCAGGGCCAAATTTAAATTGTTTACCTCCGTAAGCCGCAGAAACTTTTTCGGGAACGTCTTCGCGAGCAAGCTGAGCCAGAGCCTTCACCGCTGCAAGCTTCATCGTCTCATTGATTTGTGTGGATCGGGTATCAAGCGCTCCACGAAAAATGGATGGAAACCCGAGCACATTATTTACTTGATTGGGATAATCAGAGCGACCTGTAGCAATAATCACATCAGGGCGCGCTTTTTTGGCCACCTCAGGAATAATTTCCGGATCCGGATTCGCCATAGCAAACACAATTGGTTTATCATTCATGGGCTTAATCATTTCCGCAGTTAAAGCACCAGCCACACTCAAGCCTACAAAAACATCGGCGCCAACCAGGGCCTGGGAAAGATTACGAGCTTCAGTGGTTGCCGCAAATTTTTCTTTGTACTTGTTCATCCCCTCTTTGCGCCCTTGGTAAATAACTCCATTGGAGTCACACATGATGATGTTCTCTCTTTTCACACCGAGAGAAACAAAAATTTGTGCGCAGGAGTTTGCCGAGGCGCCAGCACCATTAAAGACCACACGAATATCTTCTATTTTTCTTTTCGTGACGGCACAGGCGTTGATTAAAGCGGCACCACAAATAATGGCAGTACCATGCTGATCATCATGAAACACAGGAATTTGCATTTCTGCTTTGAGGCGTTCTTCAATTTCAAAACACTCAGGCGCTTTGACGTCTTCTAAGTTAATTCCACCAAAAGTGGGTTCCAAAGTTTTTACCGCAGCAATAAATTCTTCTACTCCTGGAGCATTGAGTTCTAAATCAAAAACATCGATGCCAGCAAACTGCTTAAAAAGTACTCCCTTTCCTTCCATGACTGGTTTTGAAGCAAGGGGTCCGATATTTCCTAAACCAAGCACTGCTGTGCCATTAGAAATAACAGCAACAAGATTTCCTTTTGAGGTGTAATCAAAAACTTTGATTGGATCTTTAGCAATGACTTTGCAGGGCACTGCAACGCCTGGTGAATAAGCAAGTGAGAGTGCTTGTTCGGTATTGCACGGCTTGGTGGGATGGATTTCAATTTTTCCGGGTCTGGGTTGTGAGTGATACTCAAGGGCTTTTTTGTCTAAACTCATGGGTCAGTTACCTCCATGAAAAGTCTACGATTGGATTTTCAACTTAGGTAGAACTTCCTGATTGATGCGTTGTATTCAAAATGACTTCAGGTATAATTATGAGTTAAATGAAGGTTCAGTCTTATTGGAATCAAATCTTATAGGATATTTTTTCATCATCCTAGCTTGAGGAGTTAATATGTCGGATAGAGATGTTGTTATTGTGGAGGGAGTTCGGACTCCTTTTGTAAAAGCCGGTGGAGCCCTTAAAAATGTGCATGCCGCTGATTTAGGAAAAACCGCGCTCAAAGAACTCATTGCAAAAACTAATCTCGATGTGAACTTAGTCGATGAAGTGATTGTGGGAAATGCTGGGAACCCTGTTGACTCCGTCAACATTTCTCGCGTTGTGGCCTTGGGAGCAGGTCTTCCACTGAAAACATCGGCCTATACTGTTCATCGTAATTGCGCTTCGGCCTTAGAGAGTATTTCCTCTGGGTTTGAAAAAATTAAATCAGGTACGATGGATGTTGTGATTGCTGGTGGAACAGAAAATATGTCTCAGATGCCACTCTTAATGGGTCCAGCTTTTACAAAATTATTTGAAAAATTAGGGGCGGCAAAAACCGCGGGCCAAAGACTCTCTATATTAGGATCGCTCTTGAAAGCTGACTTAAAGCAAGTGGTGGATATGGTCACAACGTCCCCCACGGCTGAGACTCCTTACAAACCCATCATTGGTGTAATGAAAGGATTAACGGACCCGTTTGTTGGAATTAACATGGGGCAAACAGCAGAAATACTGGCTAAAGAATTTGGATTAACACGAGAACAGCAAGATCAGTTTTCTCTGACGAGCCATCAAAAATCAGTCAAAGCTATTAAAGAAGGTCGATTTAGAGAAGAAATTGCTCCTGTCTTTTTACCTCCTCAGTTTTCAGAGGTTATTAGTGATGATATTGGTCCTCGCGATGGTCAAACCATTGAAGCACTAGCGAAATTAAAACCATTTTTTGATAAAGCCACAGGAACGATTACTGCTGGAAACTCTTGTCCCATTACTGATGGTGCCGCCATGGTTTTATTGATGAGTCGAGAGAAAGCCAAAGAGCTTGGATATAAGCCTATTGCAACAATTCGAGGCTATGGTTTTGCGGGTCTTGAGCCTGAGCGTATGGGACTTGGACCAGTACTAGCAACACCCATCGCCTTGAAGCGATCGAAATTATCACTAAAGGATATTGGTTTAGTAGAATTAAACGAAGCTTTTGCCGCTCAAGTGCTTGCGTGCTTGAAGGCGTTTGATAGTGATCAGTTTGCGCAAAAGCGTTTGGGACTTTCCAATAAATTGGGAGCTATTTCTCCAGAGATAGTCAATGTCAACGGTGGGGCGATTGCATTAGGCCACCCCGTGGGAGCAACAGGAACGCGCTTAGTGGTCACATTGATAAAAGAAATGAAACGAAGAAACGTGCAATTTGGACTTGCGACCTTGTGTATTGGTGGCGGACAAGGTGGTGCGATGATTCTTGAGAGGGAGGCATAGTTTTATGAGCGTAGAAGAAAGCATTAAATTATCATACAAAGGGGAAATAGCCCTCCTGGATTTTGATCTCATCGGAGAAAAAGTTAATAAACTCAATACGCCAATCATGATGCGTTTAAAAGAAGTTTTAGAGGAAGTTCGAACTTCAAAGGCGCGTGTTTTAGTGATTCGCTCTCAAAAACAAAAAATATTTATTGCTGGCGCGGATATCGAAGAAATTCAATCCATGACCAAGCGAGAAGATTTTGAAAAAGCGGTTAGTAATGGTCAAACTATTATTAATATGATTGAAGATCTCCCTATGCCTGTCATTGCTTCTATCAATGGCGCTTGTATGGGGGGAGGGTGTGAGTTGGTTTTGGCGTGCGATTATCGTATTGCTACGGACGACCCATCCACACGCATTGGACTACCCGAAACTAAACTTGGTTTAATTCCAGGATTTGGGGGATGTGTTCGCCTTCCTCGTGTTGTGGGTCTTCAGTCAGCTATGGAAATTATTTTACAAGGTAAAACAGTTGCAGGCCCTAAAGCCCTCAAGATGGGCCTCGTTGACAAGTGCGTTCACCCCGGCATTCTCGAAGTGGAAACTATGAAGTGGGCTGAGCAGATCATCAAAGAAGGCGCAACAAAAAGACGAAAAACTTTCGCACCGAAAAACATGGTCGGCAAAGTATTAGAAAGTTTTTTGGGTCGTGCAGTGGTGTTTAGTAAAAGTCGTGATGCCGTGATGAAATCAACCCATGGACATTATCCTGCTCCTTTGCTGGCGATTGATGTGATCAGCAAAACCTATGGAATGGCGGATCGCTCTGAAGCACTTCGAGTGGAGTGCTCTGGATTTTGTGATTTGGCGACAACGGAAATTAGTCGTAATTTGATTCACGTTTTCTTTTTAACAGAAATGGTAAAAAAACAAACTGGATTGCCCGAGGGTTCGCAAGTCACTCCAAAACCTGTGGAGCATCTTGGAATACTCGGAGCTGGTACCATGGGCGGTGGTATTGCCTATGTCGCTGCCGATAAAGGAATTCATGTGCGCATGAAGGATATCAACAACGATGCTTTAGCTCGTGGATATAAACATGCCTATGATATTTGGGCCAAGATTTTAAAAAAGCGCGTGATCAATAAATTTGAATTTCAGCAAAAAATGGATTTAGTCACCGGGGGCTTAGATTTTGCGGGCTTTGGTCAGATGGATGTCGTGATTGAAGCTATCGTAGAAGATATGGAAATAAAAAAGAAAGTCATCGCCGAAACAGCTAAGCATATGCGCTCTGATGCCATCATCGTGACAAACACTTCTAGTTTAAGTGTGACCGAGATGAGTAAGGGTCACCCCAATCCTTCGCAATTTGCAGGAATGCACTTTTTTAATCCTGTACACAAAATGCCTTTAGTTGAAGTCATTCGAGGCGAACAAACAAATGATGCCGTTGTTGCAACAATTTTTGAGCTTTCCAAAAAAATGGGCAAGATGCCTGTGGTGGTTAAAGATGGCCCCGGCTTTTTAGTGAATCGCTTGCTCCTACCGTATATGGCAGAAGCCGCCTTTTTACTCGATGAAGGCATGTCAATCGAAGTGGTTGATGAAGCCTATGTGAAAGAGTTTGGAATGCCAATGGGGCCATTTGCCTTGATGGATGAAGTGGGATTAGATGTTTGCATAAAAGTCCTTAAAATTTTCAAAAAATCCCTTGGCGCTCGTATTGAGATGGCCCAATGTATGGAGGCCCTTGAAAAGACCGGACGCTTGGGTCGTAAAAATGGCAAAGGTTTTTATCTCTACAGTGATAAAGGCGACCGCTTAGGTGTGGATACCAAAGTGTATTCAGATCTTAATTTAAAACCTGCGACAAATCCCTTAACAACTAAAGAATGCATTGAACGCGGATTGTTTATGATGATCAATGAATGTTCTTTAGCCTTGTTGGAAGAGAAGATCGTAGAAACTCCAGACGAAGTAGATTTAGCCATGATTATGGGAACGGGCTTTCCACCGTTTCGAGGCGGTTTATTAAAATACGCCGACTCGATTGGTTCAGAATATATTGTGGATCAATTGGAAGCTTACGCCCTTTCAAAAGGGGCGCGATTGAAGCCTCATAATCCCCTCAGAAATATGGCTAAAACGAAAAGAAAGTTTTATTCGTAATTTTGCACAACCAAGGCTAGGAAGACTAGGGAGTCCTGAAAACTACGGCAGTTGCTACGACGGCGGCTGTTTCTGCAAGTGCGGCTGCTATTACTGCTACTGTTGTTATTACTACGCTGTTGCTTGAATTCGGGACTTCTCTCAAAGGAGCGGGGAAGGGCTTTTTACTAAAAGTCGGAACGGCCATCCTGGCCTCGCCGAATTGGAAAGTTAAGATAATTTAAGGCAAAATGGAATTTTGATGTTAAAAACAATTTTTGTTTTGCCTTAAATTATTTTAACTTCCCATCGCGTCCCGCTATTCGGAGTCCTCCTTTTTAGTAAAAAGCCCTTCCCCGCTCCTCTTTCGAGAAGTTTTTCCCTATCTAACTATTCTTTTGATAGTTCTATAAAGAGTCTACTTTTGATTTTAAACTTGTTGCTATTTTAATAAGTTTTAAAACGTGAGTTCAGGCCGTTGTTAAAATCTCTACCGCTGAACCATGTAGAGTGGTGCTGTTAAGGATTGGTGTAGGTTTAGCAGTGCTTGCATCGGCGACAAACGTTAAATTAAAGCCGCGGTGATAACCATCAATAATCGTGGAAAGGCAACACATAGTTGATCCATATCCAATAAGAACTAAGTCAGAAGATCTATTTTCACTGACAGCATTGGTAAATTCTTGGCTGGAGAAACTACTAAAATTATTTTTAACACAAACTAATTCCTCTCGTTGGGGTTCGAATCCAGCAATGAAATTTGAATAAACGTTACTCCTAGAAAAAATATTGCCATCTTGCAAGTGTTGAACATGAATGATTCTCCATTCATTTTTTCGTGCAAATTCTAACAATGCTTTAGCATTTTTCAAAGATGCCTCAATTCCTTGAATGTAGAATGGACGATCTGCCGTATTGTATTCTCTTTGTATATCTATAACACATAAAGTTGGTTTCATTTTACTCTCCTATTTTGTAAATTAGTTCGCTTTAATTAATTAATTAATTTATTAATGCTAAGTTTAAGATGTATCTTTGAGAAAAACTCTTGATATCCATAAATTCATTTTCGGTGTGCATTCCACCCCCAAAGGGACCAAGGCCCACTAGAATAATCAATGGCAAATCAGAAATAGTATTTCCATCACTGCCATATCCAACATGAGTACCATTAATTTCTAAACCCACTGACCCTTCTATTTGTTTTAGCATTCCAAATAATACGTTAGTTCTATCTTCACTAAGTGGGGGTAAAAATGCCAATTTTTTCAAATTCATTCTTGGTGCAAAATTGAGCGGTAAGTGTTGTGAGAAAATTTGACTGGTAATTGTTTGCAATAGACTATCAAGAGTTTCAAGTTGATTTAGCTCTTTGAAGCGTACATCAATTTTTGTTCATGCATATACACAATACCACGTACTAAGTTTGCTTTAAAAAGCTCTTCGTGATTACTTACGACCTTAATTTTAAGAACTGATTGTTTCATATTTTAACTCCCCTTCTTGAAAATCAAACTTACGATTTCCGATTATAAATTCCTTCGCGTTATTGCGAAAATGCTCAAGAATTTTTTCGATAATAGGTGTGGTTTGGTTGCGAACTCCATTCCTTATAGCTGTCGCGCTTATCGAATCAACTCTGCGTACAGCATATGGGTAAATCCAACCAGATTCATCATAGATAGAACGAACCCACATTCCACCAAGATCACTACCATGTATTCCGTGTATTGGTTGATTAGGATGTAGCTTATGAATGTGAGAAATGATTCCGTAAAAACCAGTGGCTTCATAAATTTCTGGAAGTCGTAAAACTGTAACCTTACTGTGAAGTTGTGTATCTGATAGAGAGATTTCTGCTAATAGACATCTGGTGTTGAATTCAAAAAATTTGTTTCCTGTAGGAAAATAGTTAACATGAATATCTGATTTATTTGTGGTTGAATAAACTCTCATACCCAAATCTCGTTTTGCAATTATAATTTTACCGGACTTAAGAGCATCGCGATGTAACTTTGGAATTACAGTAGGATGAATGTAGACTCGATCTAGATTTCGATTTTGAATAGCTTCCTGTATAAGTCTTAAATGGGTTTTGTGGATAGGATTAAAAGTACCCATAAATATTCCAATTCCGCCCTTAGGATAAAACTGAGATCTTAAATCACTAATTAATCCAACAATAAATAAACCTCCTCCAACAACAGTTGAAAAGAAAATAAATACAGAATTAAAAAAAGGAAGGCCTGCAAATGAAAGAGCGGTAATTGTAGTGGTTGTCACCAAAGCTATTATTATATTGGTTGTTTTGTTTCCGAATTCACGGTTCGCAAAACTAATGGCAATGTACTGTGATCCTTGAGAGAGGAGTGTTGTTAGCATGGTTACTTTTAAAAAAGTCCATGGGGCTAGGTGTATTGTTTCTTTTAATACTTGATAAAATGATAATGCTCCAAAAAGACACAAGTTGAATATTAATTGAAATATAAAACGACCGATACGACCGACAGTTATGATGCTTGTTTTGTAATTTGAAATTCTCGAAAAAAATGGCATGAATGCTGAAAGAAAAAGAGAAATGATGACAAGGTGATAATTTGCTAGTGCAGTTTGTGAAATTCCGTATGCTAAATAAAATGTCGCACCAAAGATAAGACCCATAAAAGTAGATTCACTTTTTATATATTGCAGTATTTTACTCATGTGTGCTTCCCCCAAAATGATTTGAACAAACAACCCTTAATGTTGTCGGGTTTTGGGTATTTGCAATACCAATGCCTGTTTTTTTTGGGGGGGGGTAAATTCAAATATGTTTGATTTAAAGTTTAAAGTTCCTAATTTTTAGAATTTACAATAAGAATCATCTTTAAAGACGTTTCTTATTGAATCGGCAAAAATATATACCAGGAGAGAAATCATGGCCGGTTTTTAAAAATGATCGGCAATTTAAAATTGCTTCGAGAGTCTCTTGTTAAGAGAGCTTGAAGAAAATTCATTCTAAATTAAAGAAGAAAATAACTCTCCTGTGGTTAAACTTTATATTTTTGGCTCAACGGATAAATATTTTCTTAAACCCCAAGCAGGCGGTACTAATAAAAAACATTATGTCTGTGATTTAAGAATTCGAAACCTCAATACAAATTCTTTGTAGACTGTGATAACAACTTCTTTTTCGCTAGGATTGTTAGCCATCAAGATAAATATTGAGTCTCTGAACTCGCGTTTATAGTTCACTTACTATTTCATATCTAAATGTATCACGAACGTGACCTTTGACCTCTTTGCTTCCCTTAATAAAACCAACTTTTGTCATCCCGAGCTTTTCCATTACTTTGAAGGAAGCCACATTGCGAGTATCGCATGTTGCATAGATTACAGACAGCTTTAGATTTTTAAACCCATATTCGATAAGAGCACGAGCGGCTTCAGTAGCAAAACCTTTGTTCTGAAAATCAGTATTTATGGCCCAGCCAAGATTGGCAACATGACTGTGCTCTGTTTCTCTTCGTATCCCACAGCCACCAATAAGCAAACCACTTTCTTTTAAACACACCGCTAAATCAAATTTGAAGCGCGGTATCGCGCCAGCACTTACAAGCACATCAGAAATAAATTTTTTCGTATCTTCAATCGTATTGGGCCCCCAAAACTCATATCTAGAAAACTCAGGATCAGCTCCATAAATATGAACGCGCTCCCAATCTTCTGCTCTATAGTCTCTTAAAATAAGTCTTTCAGTGTTAATGTTCATTTTCATTCTCCTAAATAACTTTTTGGTATATTGTTTTTAATAAGCTATCAAATCCTTGTATTCAAATTCAGTAAAGCGCTATGGCTGTAAAAGGCCACCGAGAGTCCCCGCTGCACGCCCTTGTGACACCCGCCACCAGGAACATAAAATTGAGGTTTACCAAACAAATTTAATTTTAAAATATCTCTCTCTGTCAACGACAGTTCAAAGGGTGGAACCCTAAAAACATTCCCTTTGCCATCAAAGTACCTTGCTTGATCAACAACCAATTTGCAATTCATTTTGTTGCCTCTTGAATCTAGTTCGCCTTCACTGATATTTAATATTTCTAAATAGGGTTGTCTTTTTATTACATTAAAAGATGCCTTCGATTTTTCTTTTATTACTTTTGTGATGAGTGTTCTTTGTCTTATAATAGGATGAAAATCAGCCGAAGTGGCTCTTAAATTACCGGTACTTTCTTTCAAAAATTGATACTCCATTTTTTGACCATCAAAAAGCTTTACAGATTTTCCCAAGCTCCCATCGTCCCCATAGGGGGTGTAACCCGGCTTACCTTCAATGCCAGGTGAATCATATACTCTATAATTCGTTGTAGTTTTTCCATTAAGAGACGGTAAAACAGAAAAGTCATCACTTTCTAGTCTATGCCCAACGAGTTCGTGTAGAATAAACCCGACGCTGCCCGCGGAAAATAAAATTTTATGTACCTTTTTGATGGGGCTCAGTGGAAGACTGAGAAATTTTCGCTGACGTGCTATCCACTCTCGAATTGATTGTAGAAATGCGTCTTTGTCGTTGTCCCTCATCTCAAGAGGAAACTCCTGAGAAAAAGTGCTTTCTCCTAATTTGATCTCCAAGTAAAGACTGAGATATTCCCATTCTTTTACAGATGATTTATCCTTCATCGCCAAGTGAAGCACATGCTTATTGTTTGTAACTACTATTTTAAAATAATTTATTTCACACATTAATGGCTTGATTTTTTTGATTAAACTACTAAGCCAAAAAGGTCTTTTCGTTTTAGCGGTAGAACTCTTTGAGATAATATTGTGACCTTCATATATAAGACAATTTTTTTTGTGATTGGAACGACTAAATATGAGTTCTCCAGAACTATATCGTACATCCCATGAATGGATCTCAAATATTTTTACTATTTTTTTCCGCAATGCCAACATTCTTCATCTCTTTTATATTTTGTTTTATGAATTTTTAAATTCACGGGATCGATAGATAATTCTACTCCCTGGGAATGAGGTTTTATAGTTCTTCCAAGATAATTTAGCACCTCCATTGAGCCTATAGATGAAACCATCGAATTTATAGGACCATAGGACGGTGCCTGATAGCGATCATCAAAATTAAGGTAAAGTTTTTGCTCTTCGGTTAGCTGAGTTGTTTTTACTTTAGGTTTAAAACACTGGTAGCAACTTGTTTTATCTGGAATTGTCATAGGGCCAATAACGCCTTCTCCGTCTCTATATCCCAAATTAATATAGGCTATATTGAGTTCGTAACAAACTTCATCCACCCAATCATGAATATACTGAGGTTTATCAGCAGAAAGAACAACCATATCAAAGCCCTTCAAAGCCTTCTTTAGGGCGTCAACTCCATCTACTTTCAAATCGACAACACTGATGCGTGTCAGTGAGTTTTTTATAGATAAAATTTTCTGAGCTTCTTTTGCTTTCGATTTTCCTATACTTTTTTCATCAAATAAAACTTGTCTCGTTAAATTCGAAAGTTCAATTTTGTCATAATCAATAAGTTTAATCTCCTTTAAGCCCGCACCAATTAAATTCAATGCAACCCAATTTCCGATCCCTCCCATTCCAATCAAAGCGACTTTAGATTTTGATAAACGTTCTTGAACTTCTACACTCTTAAAACCTAAAGTTTGATAGTATAATAAGTGTCGATCATATCGTTGAAAATTTGTAGGTGTATTCTTCTCTACTTGATTTGTAAGTAATCCCTCTTTCGTAAGATTTTTTAGTAGCTTATTTAAGCTTACTTCAGATATCTTAAACTTATTTATAATTTCGCTTTTAGTTTTTGGTTTAAAGCAGTATTTAATGAGGCTCAAAACCTCTGAATCAATTTTTATATTCTTCTTTAAACGCCTAGAGTAACCAAGTTCTAACTCAATGAGATCTGAAGAGATTTTACTTGAATTTAATCCCAAGTATCTAGGGAATTGATAGTGATCAAGATTTTCTTTTTGGCTGATGAGTTGATTTTTATTCATATTTAACCTCATATTTTAATGATTGCTTTACAGTTGTGATTTTCATTTAAATTCTTTAATTTATTTTGACCGTACAAATAGACTCCAATAGTACTCAAGCTCAGTATTGCAATGACAGAGTAGTAACTAAAACAATCCCTAGGAGAATTTAATTTCCCTAACACGGCCAAACTTAAAATCATGCCAAATCTTGATAATAGACTTATGAAACTAAGAATAGAGGCCCGCGTCTCATTAGATAAATTTGAGTTAATTCTTACTGACAGAGCCGTTCGCGCTATACTGAGCACTCCTTGCAATAGTGCAAATATTATTACTGCTAAATATAAATGATTCACTAATCCCATTGTTAGAAATAAAATCGAACTCACTGAAAATAAAGTCCAATTTAGCACTGATGATTTAAACCACTCATATCGACTGAGAGAACTTGCCATCACGCCCCCAATGATGCTTGTGCCGCTATAAAGGGAGAAAATGTATCCTAATTCTTTAGGTCCGATGATGGAATTTAAATTTGTAAAGTATGGTTGCCAGTAATGAAGCAGTGGCTGAATTAAAAATTGCACACCAATCTGGGCTAATAAAAATCCAAACAAACTTTTCTTTATTAATATTCCTGTAGTAACAACTTTTATGTGTACTTCAAATTGATGTTTAAGAGCACTCAACGCTTTATCCCACCAACCCAATGAAGATTCCGCTGAGCTTTTATTGTTGAGATTATCATTCGTTAAAGTTAATAGAAAAAGTCCTAATACGGCAAAGGTTCCTGCGGCTGCTAAATACGGCCCTCTTAATCCTAAAGACCCAAGCCAACCTCCAAGTAATCCGAAAAGTAGAACAGCGATGCAGTTAATGGTTTTATTTTTATGAAAAAATATGTGCATTGCATTTTTATCTAAATTACCTATATCAATAGCGTATGCTTCAAAGGCCCCTGACCAAAAGCATAGCGACAAGGCTAAGAATATTTCTGCACAAATAAATATTCCTAAACTAGAGCCAAAGTAAAATAATAGAAATCCAAGGATACTTATAATGCAGGAACACAGAAGACTGAGTCGTCTCCCTAAAGCATCAGCAAAAATTCCAGTAGGTAGTTCTGCCAAAATAAATACCAGCGCTTGAAATGTCTTTAACAGTGCTACTTCACTTAAGCTTAAACCTGAGGAGAGTAAATATGTTGTGCTAGTAGCTCCAACAAACATTCTACCGCCTTCAAAGATTCCATCAATCATCAAAAGTTTGTTAACGGTTGTAAGAGCTAGCTTCATATTTACTCCTCACATTAATTTAAAATTAATTTTATAATCTGGTTTAATTGTATGTTTGTTATCGTTAGTTTCGAACTGCGCTAGCATTGCGAACGGCACTGGCATTTCGAACGGCACTCGCATTACGAACGCTTGAAGCGCTTCTTATGAATGTATTTGATCGATTTTCTAAAATTAACTTTTTAATCGATTTATTTTGAGCAATTTTTTTTAAATTATCTTTTAACTTTTGCTCTTGGTTTTGTACTATGAATTTCATACGTTCTCCTTTGTTATCCCGTCTACTTTTTATCTCCGAAATGGAGACGGAGACAGCACTGTTCAACAATTGTGCCAACAAGAAAGATGGGTTTTATTTAATTTTAAAAATAGTATTTCTCAATTTTTGAACTGAATTCTCTATTTTTAGAAAAGTTATTTTGAACTTTTATTTTTTCCGTCTCAATGAGACTGCAAACCGACTCATAGTCTCATTGGAGGCTCAGAGAATGACGTTCAATAAAATACTTTAATTGCTTTTGTGGAGCGATTTCCGGTTTGATCCTTAGCCGTCACTGAAATCGTGTGCGTCTTTAATTTACCATTTCCCTTAGAGGGGCTAACGTTCCACACGTAGCTTAAGCTTGTTAAGGCAGGTTACTCAAAAAAGTTATTGCGGGACAAATTCGAATTTTACACCCATTAATAGGCGCAGGAGTAAAATCTTTTGTACCATGAAGACTCAGTTGAAAAGCAAAGGGAACTTTAGAGCGTTCCAAAAAATATTTTAGATTGGGATCTAATGGTCGATCGTCTAATTTCACTTCGATGGCACAAATTGGTAATTTATTTTTAAGAATAATAAAATCAACCTCATGGCCTACCGTTGTTCGAAAATAACGAAGTTCATAAATTTCCCCTTCAATATCTTCCATCCAGTGAATAAAGCGGAGTAAATGAACCGCAATTAAATTTTCGAAGCGTGCTGACTCTGAAGTAATTTGACCCCAATCCCAGAAATAGAGCTTCGGTTCTTTTTTAACCGCTTTCAATTTGGAAGCGCCGTAAGGAAAAATGCGAAAAACCGCATAGATTCTCTCTAGCACTTCAACCCATTTTTTGGCTGTGGGAAAGCTAACTTCAAGATCCTCTCGGAGAGAATTAATGGAAAGCACAGAGGCCACTGTGGCTGGCAAATGATTTAATAACAATTCAACTTTGGATAAATCTTGAAGATGCTCAAGATCCCGAATATCATCCTGAACCAAACGCGCGTTATATCCCAGTCGCCAACGCTTAGATTCTTTCAAGGAGCCAGAGAGGAATGGTTCTGGAAATCCTCCCAGATGATGGAGTTGTAAAAGATCTTCTGTTGTCGCTGTTGTTTTTATAGGTAATTTCATGAAGGTTGAGTAATCACGAGCGGTGGCAATACCGACTTGTTCTGAAAAAGTGAGGGGATGAAGGCGGTAAGAGTAAAACCGTCCTTGCAAAGAATCTCCACCGTAGCGATAAATATCCAGCTTTGCGCTTCCTGTAACGAGAATTTTCTTATTTTCTTTCTCTACATCATAGAGACCTTTTAACCAATTTCTCCAAGAACGATTTTTATGAATTTCATCGAATATCCATAATTCAGTTTTGGGGTCTAATTCACTTTTTTTGAGAAGAAGCCTATCTTTTGCATTATCCCAATTATAATAATGGGTACTATAAGTATTTTGAAAGCTCTTCGCTAAAGTGGTTTTACCTGTCTGCCTTGGACCAGAAATAAAGACCATTTTTTTCATGAGATCTTTGGAAATAAAATCAAATATTCTTCTTTTCATAGCTGCTTTTAGGGTACCAAATATGCTTTTTCTTGTACAGAAGTTTTTTAAGGTGCTATTTAAAAAAAAACGAAGTTTTTTAAGGTGCTATTTAAAAAACATCGATGAAAATATAAGTGTTATACAATGACATGAATGCGAGAGTTGAGTTTCCAGGTTTGTCTGTAGCCTCTCCATCGTCACCATATTTTTTAAATGGTGGAAAAGCAATGATGTCATTAGTCCAATTTAAGGAAAATCCCCCTCCCGGAACTACTTCGAGTTATTGATTTTAAAAAGACTAATGAGCGGGAGATGGTCTGAAATTTCTAAAGTATCTTCGTTGCGAATTCGATAGGAAATGGGAATTAATTGGGGGTTATAAAATAGATAATCAATGGTGCGATCAGGTCCTTTCACCTCTGGATCGTTGGGAAAATGAGTGTACCATTTTTTATAATCAGAACTGTTAACGTCATTAAATGTTGGTAGGACATTAAAGTGATCAACGAGGATTTTGAGTTCGCTTTCTTTTTGATAAAGAGATCTTTGACTAGGGCTGAGATCGAAGTAACTTTTTCCGGGCATGAGTAAGTTAAAATCACCGGTCAATATCCATAAATACTGTTTGGTCGTGAGTGATTCTAGAATAGTATAAACTTTGTTTATTTGCTCTTTCATGAGGTTGGACCCTTGGGCATAGGCTTCAAGGTGTGTGTTGAGCAAGCGCAGTTCCGTATGTGCGCGGCTTGGAATCACACTTTCAAGGAGCGCTCGCTTCGGATGAAATTGCCGCGTTATGAAATCGGAGGGGAATTCACCGAGAGCGTACCTAGTGCTTGATTCAATTTTATATTTTGAAAAAGTAGCAAGCTTCATCCCGACACTTCCCATTATGTGAGGGTGGGGCACAAAGCCTGCTCGCCAATAATAGGTACTACTTACACATGGATAGTCTTTTTTAAGTTCGGTATAAAGTCGCTCGACTTGATCTTCGTAGGCGGTTCTTTTTGCATCTACATCCACTTCTTGTAGATTAAAGAAGGTAGGGTTTTCCTCCCTAATAATGTGTAATACGGAGTTAAATGTGGTATCAATGTCGGTCCTTGAAGGCGCTTCGTCTTTTCCTGATCCATCGATGGCATCATAGAAGAAAATATAATTTTTTCCGGCTAAGAATTGTATATTCCAATCTAAAATTTTTATGTCACTAGTGCCATCCCAAAGGGGTGGGTTTTCTGTACAGCGCCATTCTGCGGGCTCAATATCAGCATAATGAACGGAGGTGAAATAAACCCAAATGAAGAAACTCGATAATAAAAATAAAAAACTAACACTTAAAAGGAGTAATTTTTTTTTGTAATCCACGTGAATTAAAATTTTATTACTCCATTTCTAGATTTCTTCTATCCAATGGTGAGTGTCGGGGAGAGTACCACGCTGAATTCCACTTAAAGTATTAAAAAGCTTTTGAGCAATGGGGCCCATGCCTTTTTGTGGGAGAAGGATGGGATCGCCAGAGCTTCGATGAAGTTCATCAACGGCGGTAATCACTGCCGCTGTGCCGGTGCCAAAAATTTCTTGCAGTTTTTTCGATTGTTGGGCTTCCAGGAGTTCTTTAAGAGTGAGGGGGCGTGATTCCACTTGGTAATTCCAATCTTTTAAAATTTGGATCACACTATCTCGAACCCCACCTGATAAAATAGTGCCATGGAGATCGGGAGTAATAATGCGGTTATCAATCACGAAAAAGACATTCATGGTGCCAACCTCTTCAATATTTTTATGATTGACATCCAGCCACAATACCTGTGCAAAGCCTTTTTGTTTAGCTAGCTGAGTGGCATAGAGACTGTTTGCGTAGTTGGCGGCAGCCTTGGTGGCTCCTAACCCACCCGGAGCCGCGCGCACAAATTCTTCTTCAATCCAAATTTTTACCCCATGCTGTGCCTCGCCACCATAGTAGTTTCCAACGGGCGAAAGAATGGTGAAAAATAAATATTCATGAGAGGGACGAACCCCTAAAAAACCTTCAGTACCAATGAGTGTCGGCCGAATGTAGAGGGAACAGTGGGGGTGACGCGGAACCCACTCTGAATCGGTTCGAACAAGTTCTTTGATTCCTTCCAAAAAAAGCTCTTTAGGTAGGGTGGGCATGCAAAGTCGTTCAGCACCAAGATTAAATCTCTTCCAATTAAATTCAGGACGAAAGAGGACTAGTTTTTCTTTGGTTTGTTCCTTCTCGTGAGGTGTTTGATAAAAAGCCTTCATCCCTTCAAAAAGAGCTTGCCCATAGTGTAAAACAGAGGCGGCTGGATCGAGGGAAAAATTTTGGTAGGGTAAAATCTCAGGTGTTTGCCAGGACTGATTTTTAAATTTGCAAATGAGCATGTGATCCGTAAAAAACTTCCCAAACCCCAAGGCGTCAGGGGAAGGTTTGGTGCGTAGATTTTGGGTGAGAGTTTTTTGAATTTTGAAGGATCTCAGGTTTTCATTGGTATTTGACATTAAACTAGTCCCATTTAAGTGTTCAGATAAAGTTTTGAAGGCTTCATTTTAATTGCATAGTTTTAATTGAAATTCATGCTGCGCTATTCCTCTATCAGCATTTCATGCTGAGTTATCTCTATTACAGCATTTTATGCTGCACTATCTCCCTTTCTGCAATAAATTGACGGGTCACCTGTAAATGAGGTGAAATTTCGGAGACAATGGTTTTTTACTGATACGGAGGCTCTTGAGATGATGAAGCGAAACCCTTGGTTTGTGTTATTATTTGTTTTTTTCTTGTTTGCAGCGTCAATTTCTTTAGTTTTTGGACTTTCCATAATCGCTGGACGGGATGATGGAAGTGCTAAAATGAAAAGTTCTAAGGCTAATTTGCTAGTATTAGACATAAAAGGAGTCATTTTTGACAGCGAAAAATTTCTAAAAAAGCTTCATAAGTTTGAAGATGAAGATTCCATAAAAGGAATTTTATTACGCATCAACTCTCCTGGCGGAGCGGTCGGGCCTGCCGAAGAAATTTACCGAGAACTCAAGCAATTTAAAGAAAAAACAAAAAAACCAATTGTTGTTTATAGCCCAAGTCTCAATGCCAGTGGTGGTTATTATATCTCCATGGCCGCCGATAAAATTGTGGTCTCCAATGGCACACTGATCGGCTCCATTGGAGTGATCATGGAATTTGCAAATTTAGAAAAGCTGTATGATTGGGCCAAAATTCAAAGATTTTCTATCACCTCTGGAAAGTTTAAAGACTCTGGCTCAGAGTATCGCCAAATGAATGATGAAGAAAAAGCCTATTTTCAAAGCCTCATTACGGAGACTTATCACCAATTTCGAAGCGCGGTTAAAGAGGGGCGCAAAATGGAAGATGCGACATTGGATCAATATGCTGATGGTCGTGTTTTTAATGGGGAGCAAGCTGTAAAACTTGGCTTTGCCGATAAAGTGGGTTCATATCAGGACGCAGGTCGTCTTTTAGCTGAGTTAGCTAAAGTCGAAAAAGATTATGAGCTATTCGAACCGCCCAAGCACCAGCCTTCGTTGTTAGAACGACTTGTTGAGGGAGAGGATGAAGAAAATAGTAAATGGTCGTTAGCTCCTCAGAAAAAAATACTGCAACTCATCAAACAAAAAGGATTTAATCGCCCTATGGCTATTATGCCTGGTTTTTGGGTTGATGAGGCCATGGAGTAATGCCGAATTTAAATCGGAAAGTTAGGAAGGCAAAACAAGCTTCAAAGGCCCAAATCTCAATTGATGAAATTTGGCCACAAGAACGCGACTTGATGATTCGTCCAGATCGTTATCGCTATGTCCGCAAAATAGTTAAACCAAAGTCCTGTGTTTTTTGCCTGTGTAATAAGAAAAAGCCATCCTTTAAAACGCTCACGCTCATTAAAACGAAGTTTTCTATGGCCGTTCTCAATAAGTATCCCTATAACAATGGTCATTTATTAATCATTCCAAAGAGGCACTGCGGAGAATTGACCGAACTTTCTTCCGAAGAGTATCAAGATCTTATGGAGCTGCTTCGGAAGTCTATGAAAGTTCTTAAATCAGTATACGGATGCGAAGGGATGAATCTAGGGATGAATCATGGGTCCGTGGCAGGAGCTGGGATTCCTAAACATTTGCATTGGCATATTATACCGCGTTGGTTTGGAGACGTTAATTTTTTTCCTCTCATAGCAGAAACAAAAGTGGTTGTTGAAAGCCTAGAGTCCTCGTACCATCGTATTAGGAATGCTTGGCAGGAGGAAATATGAATTATCGAGGACCAGGGGTGCCTGTAGTAATGCCGCTGACACCGATGGTAAAGCGATTAGTTATCGTTACCGTCGTTGTTTGGATTGGTGGGCAATTTATTTTAGACCGTTTGATGGAAGTGATTTCGTTCAACTCTCTGTTTGCTCTTGTTCCTGGTAAGATGATTGTTGATCACTATTTGTGGCAACCACTAACCTATATGTTTTTACACTCTGCAGACTGGAGTCACATTGTATTTAATATGCTGATGTTGTGGTGGCTTGGAGCTGAGCTTGAAGTCGTATGGGGTAGTCGGTATTTTCTGTTTTTTTACATCATGGCAGGCTTGGGTGCTGGTGTTTTTTATTCGATGGGAATGGCCTTTTATGCCTACGTTTACAACGGTTCACCTCTTGGATTATTAACACCTGTTGTAGGTGCTTCTGGAGCTATATTTGGTCTGCTTCTCGCTTATGGTAAATTGTTTGGTGATCGAGTTGTGGCATTTATGATGATATTTCCAATGCCGGCGAAATATTTTGTCATGTTATTGGGAGCCATTCAGTTTTTATCACTCATGGGAAGCACCCCTGCAGGAGGAGATGTAGCTTACTTAGCCCATTTAACGGGGTTGCTCTCTGGATACCTCCTTTTGAAGCTTAAAGATTGGAAGGAAAAGCGTTCAACGACAAGTAAAAAGCGTGGACGAAATTTAAGACTTGTTGTAGATAACGATAAATCCGAGGGAGCTGGAGATCAAAAGGGTCCCAAATATTGGAACTAAAAGTTAATAGAAACGAAATTAATTAGTCATTAGGGAGTTTAATAGTGTCATTTGATAAAGCCATGAATAAGATGAAGTTTGATACTCGACTCTTAGAATATAATTTTTCACAAGGTTATATTTCTAAAGAGGATTACAATAAGCACCTCACACAACTTGAAGATTGTGCCCATCTCATAGACACTTCGTCTTCAGAAGAAGAGATCGAAGAATCTCAAGATCAAGACCCCTCTGAAAGTCATTAATTAGCTATTTAATTAATTAAGTTTGTTTTCATCACTGAGCGTAGTCTGGTGCAATAAACTCGTACTCATGGGGAAATTGATTTGTATTTCCTTTTTGAAGGTTGGGTTTGCCAGCGCTATAGTAAATTTCATCCCATGTGAGCGCAAGCAGTGCAGCACCTCTGGCGAGTTCTGTCGTTAAAAGTGTTTTATACTTCCCGACGGACTCGGATGCTGATTTTCTTTCAGCAGGTGTTTTTAACTCCATCCCCTTTTCTTTTACTATGTTTGAGGGTTTGGTGATGGGATCGAGTTTTATAATATCTTTTAGGTCTTTGTAAGAAAATGTGGCGAGAGTTTTCATTTTTTCGATCAATGATTTTGATTTTTGTGATTGCTGATTGCCTGACTGAAAAAGTTTGATTTCATTTTCTGCTGCTTTGGCAATATTTGAAATAATATCGACGGGAAGCTCATTCACTAAATCGGTTTCGTAATACTTGTGTATACCTCCATGATTTTCAAACCATCCATCATAGTCGCGAGTGTTGTGATAGGGTTGAGCGTTATCGCCAATAAAGTGACCCATGATTCCCATCATTACCCACATTCGATAAAAATCATAATTCTCATCCGAGGCGCCAGGTTCCTTTAGTGATTTTTTACCAGATTCAATAGCGAGGCGCTTAAACTGGTCCGCACGCCACCAGCTAGATCCAAGCTCTCTAGCGACAGAGATAATAGCTTGTGAAGTATTTAGATTAGTTTGTCCCAAAGCTTGTCTTGAAAATTGAGCGAAGTCCAATGGTACTTGTTCAATGGATACACCAATTAAATCGGGCTCAAAAAAGTGGGTGGAATTACCGCTTTCTGTTCCGTTGAGGCTTTTCCAGTAGGAATCAGGGAGATTGCATAAATAGGTGATAGCTTGTGTTTTTGAAACTAAAAAGCGCTTCAGATCTTCATTTTTAACAACGTGAATAGCAGCCTCACAAACTAAGCTATGACCGCGAGGTCCCCAGGAGTAGGAAGGTGAAGGTCCTAATAAAACTAAAAATAATAAAAGAAGGAGTAAATTAAAGTTAATTAGTTTTCTTCTTCTAAAAGAATGTAGTTGTAATTGAAAAGGGTGAATATTGAACGCCATCGGTCACTCCATTTTGTTTTTATAGTGGTAAACTGGTTCGTGTATGGATGATTAAAAGATAACTCGAAGCTCTGTAAAAGCAAACCAGAGATATTTAATTGTTCCCTAAAAAATCGGTTATGATGTGAGTCGCCATGCTTAATATCACCAATAATGGGGTGAGATTGAGAGGCTAAGTGTCTCCGTATTTGGTGGTAACGACCCGTCTGGGGATTCACTTTCAGTAAGCTGTATCGAGTGGTTTGGTGCTTTTTTCCTATTGCATAAGGAAGTTCGATTTGGGCTAAAGTCTGGTAATGAGTACAGCTTGGAAGCATTTGGTCGGATGAGTCACTGAGTAAAGGTTGATCTATTGTACCTTGCAGGGGAGTGAATCCTCGGGCAACACAGAGGTACTTTTTAGTAATAAATTGCTCTTGAATTAATTTTTGAATTCTACCGGCGGATTCAGAGCTTTTACCAAAAATTAAAACTCCGCCCGTTGCAGCGTCTAACCGGTGTATCGGATAGGCGTATTTATTTAGATATTTCCGAACCCAATACAAACAAATTAATTCTCGAGGGATTTTCCATTGTTTATTTTCTGGAGGATGAACATGAAATCCAGGTGGTTTATCAATGGCAATATAATGTTCATCTTCAAAGATCACTTTAATTTCTTTAATTAGAGGTGCTGTTACTTTCGATGGAGTTGGTAAGTTTTCGATAGTTGTTTGCAAGAGGACCCTCTAGTTTTGGCGTGGCCGAACTCCTACTACAGTTTTCAGGGTAACTCAACTGTTGAGACGCTAATTTGTTGCCTGATGTGATGGCGAGGCTTTTTGCTTGATTGAGCTTTGTGTTCAGCTCCGATCTTTGAATGGAAAGGTTGTAATAGTATGAGGCCATGTAGTGGTCCTGGAGCATTTCACTAAAACGATGGGGTTTTAGTAGCGCTGTCATAAAGGCACAGGAGCCGTGTTCTGGTTCAGTGGTTGTTGTGGAACTTTTTGCTCCCATGTGGATATGAGCGCCAACATGGCTATAGTTAAGGCAAGGGGCGTGGGCCACCAAGTCATTTTCATTGACGAGGGAGTAAATACCAACGCCCTGTTCGTCGGCTAGCTTTTTCATATCTGTCGCCCACAATTCATTTCCCACACGAGGGGCTCCAAAAGTATATAAGGCTTTAATGTTATAGGGCGTAAAATTTTTATTTGATAAATTGTTTTTATTTATTTTCATTAAATTGTAGAGAATGATGTGTCCAATCGCTCCACCCAGGCTGTGCCCGGTAATAAAAAGAGGTTTTGTGGCCGCATTGGGATGTTGGGTTCGTAGGGTGTTTAATTGGGAGAGGAGCCATTGACCCAAAATATCAGTGGCTCTGAAAAATCCTTCGTGGACGCTGCCTTTCATATTTGATGTGAAGAATGAATTTTCGATGAGTTCGTTTCTAATAGAGGGGTTGGGTTCGGATAAGTAAAAATCTTTTATATTTTCGAGATCAACTTTTTTGGTAGAAAAAAAATCGGTATTAAGATCAATGCTATTTCCTGGCTCCGTCCCCCTAATGGTAATAAAAAGGGCTTCTTCGTTTTCGTAAAGTGAAGCTTGTGTGTCCGGCTTAAAATCCCACTTCTGAACATAAGTGGAACATCTGTTGATGGTCGCCGAGTCTTTCCAATCAAGTTCAATGACGGGAATTTTAGTGTTATTTAATTTTTTTATATTTGGAGAAGTGAGTGATTTCTCATAGTTAGTTATTTCAAGTTCAATTCGTTTTTTATCGGCAATAGCTTGAGTGCGAAGGGTTTCAGAGATGGGTTTTCCTGTGACTAGGAGTTGAATATTTTTTAATCTCAACTCACTGATGTAGGCGTTAGCATTATCTAGTCCACACTCTATATTAAGGCTTGAATTATGAAGTCGGGAGCCAGGGCTGGTAGAAAAGCATTTTTTAAACTCAGGTAGTATACATGCCGCTTCCGGGAGGGGACGGAGCCAACGATGATAGCGATTCGAAAAAACTTTTTTGTCCTCAGGTTTGGGGACGCTACTCGTAAAATGGCTGGCGAAGAGAGTTCCAAAACCCAGTGATTTCGTATTCATAGGAGTGGTGTCTTTTTTGTTAATGGGTGAAGAGTCATTAGTTTTGGTTTTGTTGAATGGAATAGACAAAGAAGTCCCTTTTTTTGGTAAAATGAGTTGATCACTATAACTAGGTTCCCAATAGGAGTAGTGGGAAAGAGCTCCGAGCCAATATGCGTTTCGAAAATCAAATTGTGAAGTATTTGGGCAAAAGTCAATTTCTCCATTGGCGGCCCAATCAACCTCTGGTTTATCAGCTCGATCGGCAGAAAATGCGACGGTGTGAGCGGCGAATTGAATTGAAAGCTGTATGGAAATATAACAAATCAGAGATAAATTGGATTTAAAAGATCTTAATGAATAAATATTATAATTATAATTTTTGAAATGCTTATTATTTTTTTTCATATGGCATTGGGAATAGTTGCAAATCAAAAGCCAATGTCTTCCTTATGACAGTTGCTGGTGAGGATTGAACAAATTTAGAAAAATTGTGAAATTAAAAATAAATTTCAAGGGGTTAGTGAACGTAATTAGATTGTTGTAAAATTTACTTTTCCTCTCCCTTTTTTGATTGAAACTTCAATAGGGACGGAGTCGCCAAAATTGTTATGTCCAGGAGTAAATAAATTTCAATTGATTTCATCCTCCAAAAATCAAAATTACTAGGGACGGAGTCCGAGTTTCGATTCAAATTCCTGAATAAAATTGTCCGATCCGGACGCCTAGTGAACGCTTTTGTTATTTGGTTGGCATATCAAGTTTGCAATTGAATTTTTATATGAGAATAAAGCGATCCCTTCAACTTTGGCCCGAATCTGCAACTGTCCATCTTTTTTGGCGATGTCATAATCGCGAAGACTATCTTAAACCTGAAAGCTTTAAGACTCTATATATGGAATGTCTTGATGAGGCGTTAAATTATAAAGAACAAAAGCAAAACTGCAAAATCTATGCTTATTGTTCTATGAGTAACCATTTTCATCAGGCAGTACACTATAAAAATGGTTCATCGAAACTATCCAATTTTATGCGTTATGCACATGGATTATTTGGCGCTCGATATAATCGAAAGAATAAACGAAGTGGTAAAGTAGCTGAAGGAAGGCCTAAAACACCACTTATTCAGAGGGATACTTCACATGAAATGCGTGTACACTTTTATATTGAGGCAAATCCAATTCGTGCAGGGTTAAATAATATAAATAATTTACATTTGAATCCATACTCAAGTTATAGTTTCTTTGCCTATGGAAAGAAAACTAGGTTTACCCATATATTATCAATTCCTGATTGGTATATTGAGTTAGGTCGATGTCCAAAGGAGAGACAGATAAGGTATCGAAAGTTGTTTAAAGAATACTTAGAAAATAATAAAAATGAAAGCTCTTTTCACTTCATGAAACCGTTTATAGGTGAGATTGGTTGGATTCAGGAGAATATGTTAAAATTAAAAAGTAACGAATTGATGAGTTTTTCTGACTTAGAAAGTATTGGAGTTTTCCTGAGTAGGGATACTTCATAATATTAAAATAAAAATAATTTAGTGTGAATTATAAATTTAAAAAGATTTTACATAAAATCAAGGGATTGCTGTAAGTTTTTTATAAAAAAAGTAATAAATTTTATTTAGTTGAGGGCTTTATTGATAATCACTTAGAAGAATATAAATAGCTTTTATTATTCAACTCAATTGGAATATTAAATAAAGTACTAAATTTTAATACTAGGATAAAAAAGTATAACGATTTGGTTCCAAAGTATAAAAACAATATTAATGTTAGAAAGTTAAACCCCGTCCCCATTCAATTCTAGATAAGACGGTGGGTGACTCTTCTTGTGGAGTAATTAATTATCGTCATCCTCGTCAGTTAAATTAGAAATATCTTCACCATTTAGAACGGCCTTTAGAACTTGACTAGGGCGGAATGTAAGAACGTGTCTAGCGCTAATTGTAATCTGCTCACCCGTTTGTGGATTGCGACCAATACGCGAGCGTTTGGAGCGCACAACAAAATTACCAAAACCAGATATTTTAACTTTGTCTCCAGTTGTGATTCCTTCTTTTAAAGTATCAAATACGAGTTCAACAACATCTGCTGCTTCTTTTTTAGAAAAACCTAAACGCTCATAGACCTTCTCTACGAGATCAGCTTTAGTGACTGTGCTGTGACTTGTATTTTGACCACCCATTGTTCCCCTCCCACGAGCGATTTAGGCTTTATCGAACTTGAATTTCCCAGTGTTTTTTTATGCTTACCAGGATACTTTCAATTGAACTTTGTACTTGGGCATCTGTCAACGTTCGTTCTAACTCTTGGAAGCGTAAACGGTAGGTTATAGACTTAAGTCCGTCCCCAAGTTTTTCACCTTCATAAAGATCTATTAAATTTACAGATTGCAATGTGTTTCCACCAGCCTTCTGAATGGCTTGCTGAACCAGTCCAGCACCGATAGACTTAGGCATAACAAGTGATAAATCACGATCTACTGATTGAAACTTTGAAATGGATTTTATTGACCACTTTTTACCAAGGCTTTGAGCAAGGGTCTCCATCTCAAATTCAAATAAAGCTGAATCACAGCGAATTTTTTTTTCTTCACGAAGCGAGGGGTGCAGTGTCCCCAAAAAGCCAATTTTACGTCCGTTAAGTTGAAGTGCGACTGATTGGCCTGGATGTAAAAATGAAGGAACTCCGCCAAGTTCCTGAGTTTTAATCCATTTCCAATCTTTAAAGCCAAGGCTCAATAAAACTTCCTCTACAGATTGTTTTAAATCCATTACAACGGGGGTATTGAGATTCTTCGTCCAAAGATTCTCTGGCCATCCCCAAGCTATTCCAGCCCAGCGATATTGTTCATGGTAATCGCCATTACTTTGGTCAAATACCGAACCGACTTCAAAGAGTCTACCTTCAGTTACTCCGTGGTGAAAATTATGATGGAGGTTATCAATTAATCCAAGACTCAAACTCATTCTCATCACATTCATATGCTCATTTAAGGGGTTCATCAGTGGGATTTGTTGGTGAGAGCTTGATAAACCGGCTTTAGTGAGGAGATCCGTATCTCCCAGGAATTCAGTTTGTTTTGTGCTATTTACAAATGCAAAGTTGACCGCCTGGCTATAACCAAGGCTCGTCATCAAGCTTATAACTTGTGATTGAAATTGATAGTTTCCGTCGTGTTTTGTTGGAGCCTTCATGAGCGGTGGAAGTGACTCTGGTATATGTTCGTAGCCATTGAGGCGAGCGTACTCCTCCACTAAATCCATATCCATTTCAAGATCAAATCTCCAAGAGGGAGGAGTGATTTTATATGATTCATTCTTTTTTTCAATTTTACAACCTAAGCGTTGCATCCAAGATTCAAACTTTTCCATATCAACTGGGTAACCGAGTCGTTCAGTCACAAGTTCTGTGTTAATATTAATTGGGGACGGAGTAAACTCTTTGCTGCTTAATTCGAGTAGTGGGGAACTAAGTTTTCCACCAGTAATTTCACAAATTAAATCCAAAGCCCTCTTTAGCCCATCCTGCGTGACATTGGGATCCACTCCACGTGAAAACCGATAGCCGGAGTCCGTGCTAAGGCCATGGTGACGGGCACTCCTTCGAATATATTGTGGGGCAAAAAATGCGGACTCGAGAAAAAGATCTGTTGTGTCGTCCTTTATACCAGAATTCTTGCCTCCAATGATACCCGCCATACACAGAGAACGCTCTGAATCTTGAATCATAAGCTCCTCCCCATTAAGTTTGAGTTCAGTGCCATCAAGAGTGATAAATTTTTCGTGTGGAGTGGCTTTTGCCACTTTTATTTTTCCATTTTGAATGGTTCGCAAATCAAAGGCATGAAGTGGCTGTCCCCACTCCATCATAACAAAATTAGTTATATCAACTACGTTATTTATTGAACTGAGTCCTACGGTCTCTAATCGTTTTTTTAGCCAGCCAGGGCTTGGTCCAACTTTTACTCCTCGAATGACACAACCTGTGTAACGAGGGCACATTTCCGGATTTCGAACTTCAATAGCTATCTCATTTGATTTGGAATCAACCACAGAAGTACTTTGTACTTTAAACTCTGGTGTTTTAAAGGGACGATTAAGCAAACAAGAAATTTCACGAGCAAGCCCGATATGACTTAAGCAATCTGCTCTATTGGGAGTGACTTTCAATTCGAAAGTGACATCGTTGAGGTCAGCATAAATTGAAAAATTTAATCCTATGGGGGTATTTTCTGGTAAAATGGCGATGCCATCGCTGGTATCTGCCAAACCTAATTCTTTGTAAGAACACAGCATGCCGTCTGAGCTTACGCCTCGGATGACAGAGTTTTTAATGGCAAAGTTTCCTGGAAGTACGGCCCCAGGTAGAGCTACGATAACTCGATCCTGAGTCTTGTGATTTTTAGCGCCACAAACGATTTGATGAATGACTCCGTCCCCAGTTGTGACTTTGCAGACGGTGAGTTTTTCGGCGTCAGGATGCCGGTCTTTTTCGAGAATCATTGCCGTTTTTACAAACTTATACTGCGCAGAGAGATCGTGAATCTCTTCAGCCTCAAGCCCCGCTCCCGTGAGCAGTTGAGCTAATTGCTGTGGTCGTTCAAAGAACTCTGCTACATCAACAAATTCATTTAGCCATTTTAGTGATATTTTCATTTTTTAAACTGCCTTAAAAATCGTAAATCATTTTCGGGGAACAATCGAATATCGGGAATACCATATTTTATAATGGCCATTCTCTCTATCCCAAATCCAAAAGCAAATCCCTGCCACTCAGGATAGCTTACATTGGCCGCTTGGAATACTCGAGGATTAATTAATCCAGAGCCACCAATTTCAATCCAACCAGAGTTTTTACAAAGGGAGCAACCACTTCCTTTACAAATGGGACAAGAACAATCTACTTCTGCTGAAGGTTCAGTGAAGGGGAAAAAGCTGGGGCGAAATCGCGTTTTTAAACCGGGGCCAAAAAACTCCTGCACAAAAAAACTGATCGTTCCTTTGAGATCAGCCATGGACACTTTTCGATCAATACACATTCCCTCGATTTGATGGAAGTGGGGGAGATGTGAAATATCACTATCACAGCGAAAGACGGCTCCCGTTCCGATAACCCGGAGAGGTGGTGTTTCACTTTCTAAAGAATGTATTTGAATAGGGGATGTGTGGGTTCTTAGAACGTGAGTTCCATCCACAAAAAAAGTTTCTTGCATATCACGCGCTGGATGATCTGCAGGAATATTGAGTGCCTCAAAATTGTAATGATCTTTTTCAATCAAGGGACCCGTGCGCAGGCTATAACCGAGTCGACTCATAATTTGAAAGATTTCTTGCGTGACAGTATGAATAGGGTGAGCGCGACCCAATTCGCGAGGCCATGCAGGAAGGGTCAGGTCAAGCTCCTCAGATTCTAATTGCTTATCCATTTCTGCCTGTTTGAGTTTTGCTTCAGCCAGTGAGTAATTCTCTTCAAGAGAAGTTTTAACTTCGTTCAGCGTTTTGCCGAATAAAGGCTTATCTTCTTTTGATAAAGTTCCCATTTTTTTCATAAGCTCAGTTAAGGCTCCGGTCTTCCCAAGAAAATGGACTTTTTGATCATAAAGATGAGTGCTTGTAGTGGCTGATTCAAAAGCGGATTGCGCTTCTTTTTTTATTTTTAAGAGGAGGTCTTCTAATTCTTTTAATGATGTATTTTGTGACATAGATTTGTAGCTTAACGAACCTTGATTGCGGCGGCAACTTCCATTCCTGAGTGAAGTTTTATAAACAGAAAATATTGCTACGTGACATTTTATGAATGAGGAGAATAATAATCTGAGAATATATTTTGGATGGTTGACAGACGAGATAAAATCAAACAAGCATCAAATCCTATGGCAAAATCGAATACGAAATCGCAAAAAAAAGAAGCAAAATCAAGTAAAACTTCTGTCCCTTCTAAGGGTGTTACAGCAAAAGCTGCTTCCGCAAGCAAGAGTGCGCCTAAAAAGGTCGTAAAAACTATCTTAAAGACAGTGGCTAAAAAAATGACAGAAAAAGTTTCCGCTGTTGTTAAAGGAAAACCAGTTTCTGCAAAGCCTGTGAAGGCTGGTGTTAAGCCTCCTTTGAAATCAACGATCAGTGAACTTAAGGTTAGTGCTTCCTCAAAGACTTCAGCGAAAGTGGAAGCAAAGGTGGCGGAAGCTAAAGTTGATGCAAAAACCTTGAAACGACCTGAATCCAAAGGGGAATCAAAGCCAATAGTGGGAGGTGATAAAACTCCTATTAAGAAATCTACAATTGCAGGAGCTGAAGCCATCTCTGAAGCTAGCAAATCTCCTGGTGCTGCTGCTAAGTCAGCGGCAAAGGCACCAACAAAGAAAAAGTCCACAGACAAAAAAGATGAGTTTGCGCTGGAAGATGATCTTGTTGGTGAAACAGAAGATTTTGTGAGCGATGAATTATCTGAATATCAAGCTGAATTAGAAAGTGCCGTTGAAGAAGTTGACGAGAAAGAAGTTGTTGCCGAGGAGGCGACAATACCAGTATCTGCAGGAACAAGCTTTAAGGAAAAAAGTGGTGAAGTAGTTTTAACAGATGCAGAGGGGCGTCGCTATTGTCGAGTTAAAGACTGTGATCAAGTGGAGTCAGTGGATGCTTACTGCCGCTATCATTATTTGTTGCTTTGGAAAAAGATTCAAGTTCGTAAGAAGATTTTAACCGATGGTAAATTGGAGAGATATGTAGAGGAATTAACCTCTCGCTATCCGGATAAATTTCTTGAGGTGATCAGGCGCGACTTGCGTACTGAAAAGGATTTTGTCTCTGCTATTCAAGAGATGGAAATTGATGAGTCGAGTCCAGATACAGATTTTGAAGATGAATCCTCAAACTTTATTGATGAAGTTCGTAGTGCTTCCAATGAAAGTCTAGTTGAGGATGATGAATATTAGTAAATAACCAATCACATGCTACTCTTATATAAAAAAGGAGTGGCGTGTGAATTTGAAATCTCATTTAAATTTAAAAAGTTTAATCTTTAAAAAGTTAATTTTTGGTGGATTTTTAGTTGGCAGTTTTAATATTTTTTTACTGTCTTGTTCTCATTCTCCATTATCATTACAAACTCAAAGTGAAGACAAAAAGATCGAAAATAATATTAGTGATATTAGTGAAGATCATTGGATTGAAACTAATGAGTTCTATTCCGAGGACCGGACTCCCTCTTCTGAGGCAAATAAACCTGGAGGATTGATTCTCAATGGTCCACTAAAAGCTGCTGGTGAGGTGGGTTCATTTACTCTGCCAAGTGAAAGACGTGTACTATCGCAGCCTATGGACCCGAAACCATTAACAAAAGCTGGAATGAACGAAAACGAAATTGCCATCACTATCGATGATGGTCCGTCCCCAGAAAATAATGCGTTTGTTTTGGAGACGCTGCGCCGGCATGGGGTGAAGGCAATGTTTTTTGTGGTAGGTAGAAGAGCAATAACGAACCCCGAGCTTATAAAAAATATATTACGAGAAGGGCATATCCTTGCTAGTCACACATGGACACATCCACAAATGAGTAAAAAAGCCATTGATCAAAAATCCAGCGAACGAAGATGCCCCCTCGATATTACCAATCCCAAAAAAATAGATAAGGCCAGAGTAAAAAGTTTAAGTGCCAATGAAGAAATCGATTGTACAGAACAGATCTTAACTCGCGTGGTGAATGAATTGAATGAGGAAGACCAAAAAAATGGGGGAACAGGCAGCTATCGCTTGCAACCCTTTTTCCGCTTTCCTTATGGGGACGGAGCTAAGCGTGAATCTTTACAAAAACTCTTAAGCGAACACAATTTGGCTAATTTTGTATGGTCCATGTCCGCCAAAGACTCCGAAACTCAAGATCCGAATGTGGCACTTAATACGGCCGTCGGAATGTTCGAAAAATACAAAAGTGGTTTGTTTTTGATGCATGAGACACACATTGCTGGTGTTAAAGCGCTTCCCTATATCCTTTCAGAGCTTCATAAACGAAAATATAAAACCATTTATTTCGAAGCGGAAAATAAGTAGGTTTTGCTGATAGTTTCTACTGAAAGTCTCGTGAAATTAATTTTGATTTAAAATGTTGTGATTCTAGAAAAAGTATCAAAAGGATAGTGTTAGTGTTTCCCTATCAATTTGATTTACTTGGAAGTTGTGATTAGCTAAATTTAATATAACGACTCTGAGGAGGCGCACATGGTCGAGTTTAAGGGCGGAAAAATTATATCGAGTTTATTTAAGCCATTTCCACTGCTAAAAAATCAACATTTGCAAACTCTGTGGCCGGTTTTTTTTCGTAAAGAACCAGAGTTCACTACCTCTCGAGAGCGACTCCGTACAGAAGATAAAGATTTTATTGATATAGATTGGTATGAACTCCCCCAGCACCCACTCATTTTAATTATTCACGGATTAGCAAGCTCATCCAATGCAAAATATGTTAAAGGTTTGCAAGTCAGTTTGGCTGATAAAGGTTTTGCCACGGTCGCCATAAATTTACGAGGTTGCAGTGGTGAGCCTAACAATAAAGTAGAAGGATATCATGCAGGAGTCAGTCACGATTTAGACTTTGTGATTTCAACATTAAAAAAGCGCTACCCGCATCGACCTATGGGTGCCATTGGTTTTTCATTGGGTGGCAATATTCTTTTAAAGTGGCTCTCGGAAAAAAAATCGGATGCAACTTTGTTTGCGGCAATGAGTGTGTCTGCGCCATTGCAATTAGATTTAACAACGGAGCGATTGCAGCAAGGGTTTTCGAGAATCTATGAACAATATTTATTAAGTCATATGAAGTGGCAGCAGTATCAAAAGAACGTGAAACTAAGAGAGTTCGAACATCTCCCTGAGATAAAAGAAAAATTAAATCGCATAGCTCCACTCTGGAAAGTGAATACTATCTCAGATTTCGACGAATTAATCACAGCTCCACTCTACGGGTTTCGAAATGCTGATCATTATTATCAAAGTTGTAGCTCTGGGCCAATGATTAAACATATTAGGGTGCCAACTTTGATTTTACATTCAAAAGATGATCCCTTTATGCCTTTAGAAATCATTCCTAAGAGAAATGAAATTTCTAACTCAGTCATGATAGAATTAACCGAACATGGAGGACATGTCGGGTTTGTTCATAAAAATAAATCTAATTTACCTTCCTACTGGGTTGATTTAAGGGCTCCACAATTTTTTAATCAAATGCTCGAAGTGGAAGGCCTCCGAAAACCGAATAAAATTAATGAAATGAAATCTGAAAAACGATTTGACATGAATGTCTGAACTTGGACCATGCTGAATTATATAAATAGATTGTTATGACGATAGAAGCCTATTATCGAAGTTCAGTGGCCGGAAGTTCTAATATGATGGTGTGGTCAGGTGGCATTTGGCAACCATAGCCATGCGGGTTGCAACGATTTATAGGTCTACATCAATAACGGGTGCGGGGTTTAATAAAATTATGATTGATCCGCTCACTCTTAACGGCACAACAAAAAACTGGGGCGAAATTAATCCGGGAGCCCAACGAGATGCTGGCACTTTCAATCGCTTTTCTTATTTTCTGGCCTATAATTATTTTGTTTTAATTAATGACCCCAATAAAAATGTTCGCCTTTTAAAAAAGGAATAAGATATTTTCAAACCATTTTGCATTTGAAATGAGACCTTCATTTATTCTTGCCAGGGATTTAAAATCGATCCACAATAGTGACTTAAGAAGTGTGGCTTAAGTTTGTGGGAGAACTAAGTGATGAATAAAGATTCAATTAAAAATCAAAGTCATAATTTAAGTATAGAAGATATGCTTCAAGCTATGTGGTCTGATTACTGTCAGCTCAATCCCGTGGCGCGCCAAGTGTATGAGTCGCTTACTTCACAAGGTGAAACAGTCTTGAACGATCATATTGCTCTTAGAACTTTTAAGCACCCTCGCCTGGGAATAGAATCGATGGCTAAGGCATTTAAAAATTTAGGATACCGAGAAGTTCAAGATTACCACTTTAAGGTTAAAAAATTATATGCAAAACATTATGAACACTCTGATGAAAGTAAACCAAAAATATTTATATCGGAACTTTTATTGGATCAAATGTCGAGTGAGACCCAAACGCAAATTGAAAAAATTGTGGATCAAATTCCTGATGAATTAGTTAATAGCCAAGGTTTTTGCTATTCTGGTCGAAACTGGAAATTATCTTTTTCTGTCTATGAACAATTAGCGAAGGAAAGTGAATATGCCTCATGGGTGGCTGCGATTGGATTTAGGCCAAATCATTTTACCGTGAATGTTAATGCTTTGAAAATCTTTAATACGGTTGAAAAAATGAATCAATTTTTAGAGAGTAAGAATTATAAAATGAATTCTTCAGGCGGAAAGATTAAAGGCACTCCTGAAGAATTATTAGAGCAGAGTTCAACCATGGCAGAGTTTGTTGATGTTTCCTTTGAGGAAGGCATAAAAAAAGTTCCAGGATGTTATTATGAGTTTGCCAAGCGCTATAAGGATAAAAACGGCAAAATGTATCATGGATTTATTGCCGCTTCTGCGGATAAGATCTTTGAATCCACGAACAGGATGTAAGATTGAGTTACAAAATTTAGAAATTATTTCGAGCTTCTCGAAGGAGTTGAAGCTCCTGAAGAGGATTTTTACTTTTTAAAGCCAGTAGAAATAAATTAGACTCAATCTCCTCACCTAGGCAGAGTGGGACTGTTGGAAGTCCTTGTGCGCACTGTTCGTGTACTTTTAATTTTCTTTTATTAATGGCTTCCTGTACTTTGGGGTAAGGGGGTGGTTGCTGGAGAGTGAATTGAAGATTTCTTTCGGTGTATTCATGGGAGCAAAAAATTAAAGTATTGTGGGGAAGTGCTGTTAGTTTTTTCAAGGTGCTATGCAAATCGATATAGGTGCCTTCAAAAAGTCTACCACAACCAAAGCCAAAAAGCACATCGCCTGAAAATAATAGAGAATGATTTTTATTTATAATCCAGTATCCGATATGATCAAGAGTGTGGCCAGGAAGATGTAAAACAGAAATATTAAAGTCGTTGATGGGCCAAGAGATCGCTTCGAAGATGGCAATATCAACAGTAGGAAGGCGCTCGGGGTGCATTGTAATGCCACGCACTTTAGATTGAAAGTGGGATCTTAGTTCATTGACGCCTCCAATGTGGTCGCTATGGTGATGGGTGATCCAAATTTCATCGAGAGAAAAACGATTTGCTTCTAAAAACTCTTTGATGGGTTGTGCTTCTGTTGGATCGACAACGCATGTAAAGGATTTGTGAGGATTTAAAGAGGGATCTGTAAACTGAAGAACAAAAACATAATTATCTTGAAGACACTTGATGATCCAAACCGTGAGTGAGTCAAACTGGTGTTTTGTTATGGAGTGAAGATCTTTAGTTTGATTGACCATAGTAATGTAAAACTCCTCTTGAATTCACTTTATAGCACACTATGAAGCGATGAGAAAAAGTATTTTGACTTAATTAATTTTTAGTTACATCAATAGGGGTTAACGTTGGAGTTTTTTAGTGTCTGTATTGAAGTTAGAGCAATTACTTATTTTGGTCAATTATCTTAAAGACTATGGCTTAGGTGGGCAATTACAAGATATCTCACTCAATGAGAGTCATTTATTTTTACAACACTATATAAAGCAAAAAAACAGTCACCATATTCAAGAAGATACGACGCCATCTTATGGCGAGTTTACAGTGGGAATAGAGTTGCGCCCTCTGTCGCCTCGATTGGGCTATTTTTTTGGACCCATCCCAAAGAAAAAGTATTTAGTTAAACCGATTGTGTTATTTTTAAAAGCCCATGCCCGCAATCTACGTTTGAGTGAGGTGAGGGTTGATAGAGAAAAGGGGCGAGTTGTCACTTTTGTTTATGTGGGGACGGAGAATAGATTTTGTGAAATCGAAGTGCGATTAATACCTCACGGCGTTAATGTGATTATTTCTTCCGGTGGAAAGTCCATTTCATTGTTTCCTGTCAAGGAATTACCAACCTCAATCTATCAACCTCCGAGCGAAGATATCGATTTTAATTTAGAAGCTTATCTTAATTCATGGTTTGAGGGATTGAGTAAAGCAAAAACTACGGTGAATACTGAATCTTTAGAAGAAGCACAGGAGCGGAAAAGAAAAAAGGAAATTCAAAAAAAAGAAACCATTATTGAAAAACTGGAAAAGGATTTACTCGAATTAAATAAGCCGTGGAGGGCGGTTGGAGAATATCTCAAGGGGCAACATCAAGTAGATGCGCCTAGTGATTGGCAGGAGTTTGTGAATCCGTCGTTGTCAGTAAGTGCGAATATGCAAATCTGTTTTGACAAGCATAAATTGCAAGAAAAGCGAAAAGAGCAAATGTTGGAGCGAATTCAACATCTGCGAGAAGAAATAAATAAACTGCAGGAATCGTCGGGGGCAGAAAGTGTTATTGCGGAGCGGCCGATTCGATCTCTTGCTAGTGAGCTTTTATCTAAGGCAAAAGCAAAAGGTCGAAAGTTGCAATTAGGTGATGGGATGGAAGCCGTATTTGGAAAATCGGCTAAGGATAATTTAGCACTCTTAAGGCGTGCACAGGCTTGGGACTTGTGGCTTCACTTGAGGGACCTCCCTGGGTCACATTTAATTATTAGGAGAGCGCGAAATAAAAATGTGGATCATGCCAGTCTTCTTGAAGCTGCTCGCTGGCTCCTTAATGAAACTTTAGGGAAAAATAAAGTTATAACGGGTGATCGTTATGACATTATTGTAACGGAGTGTCGTTTTGTTAAACCAATTAAAGGTGATCGTCTGGGGCGAGTGACTTTTCAAAATGAAATGACTCTTACCTTAAGAGTGTAGAGAAAGTAATCAATTTTAATTTAGCCCACACCCTAATAAATTAAAAAAATTTAATGAAATTATTTATATTATTGAGTTGATAATTTGGGGCCTTGACTGTCGAATGTTCTCATCACAAAATTTATCCAATCGATAATTTAGAATCATTAAGGAACTGTATTATAAAGGAGACGTAGAATTATGATTGAAGTGCGTAATCTAACAAAAGACTATGGAGCACGGAGAGCTATTGATTCACTCAACTTTTCTGTTAATAAGGGAGAGGTTGTGGGGTTTCTCGGTCCGAATGGTGCTGGAAAATCAACAACCATGAAAATTATTACAGGTTTTATGGCACCATCCAGCGGTCAAGCATTGATTGCAGGATTTGATGTTTTCGAAAATCCCATTGAAGTAAAGAAACGAATTGGGTATTTGCCAGAAAATCCTCCTGTTTATGGCGACATGTTTGTTAAAGAATATTTAGAGTTTGTAGCCAACTTAAAAGGGACTGAAAAATCCCGTATCCCAAGTCTTGTTAGTCAAGCGATTGAAAAAACAAATTTAGGAAATGTTCAAAATCGTTTAATTCAAAATTTATCAAAGGGTTTTCGTCAGAGAGTGGGGATTGCTCAAGCTCTTGTGAGTGATCCTGAAGTGTTGATTCTTGATGAACCGACGGTAGGACTTGACCCTAAGCAAGTAGCAGAAATACGAGATTTAATTAAGGAGTTGAAAGGTCATCACACGATCATTCTCTCGACTCACATTCTTCCCGAAGTGGAAGCTACTTGTGAGCGTATTATTATTATCAATCAAGGAAAAATAGTTGCACAGGAAAGTTTAAGTAATATAGCTGCGATCAATAAAGGAACGCGTCAAGTGACCTTTAAGGTTCGACGAGATCTTGATAACTTAATTGCTAGAGTTGGCGGAATTCCAGGTGTTGTTAAAGCCTATAAGGGAGTAAACACAGGAACTTTAGTGGCAGAGATTAGTGGTCAGGACGATATGGTTGAAATGTTGGCGAAGGAAGTTATTCTTTCGGGAGCAGGACTTTTAGAAATGCAATCTATGGCTCAATTAGAAGATGTGTTTATTAAGTTAACTTATGGTGCCGTTGAACACTAAAAGGAGTATTATCATGAGAGGATTTTTAACTATCGCACGAAAAGATTTAAGGGCTTTTTTCTTTAGCCCGGTATTTTATATTGTGGCTTTTCTTTGTACCGTGATGCTTAGTTGGATTTTTCCTATTCAATTAGCACAGTTTGCGGAAGCGGCTAAAAACATGATGTTTCAGCAAGGGATGATGCCGCAACAAAATATGAATATTCACTATGCGGTCTTTTTAAGACAGCTCTCTTATTTAAACCTTATGCTGATTTTGATTGTCCCAGCTCTCACTATGCGTTTGGTTTCTGAAGAAAAGAAAATGCACACGTTTGATTTGTTGCTCACAAGTCCAGTAACCAGTGTTGAAATTATTCTAGGAAAATTTACGGCAGCCCTCGGTGCGGTGTTTGGGATTGTGCTCTTGGCCTATCTTTATTGTGCATGGACAGGATTTTTTGCAGAGTTTTCTTGGCCGTTACTGACCGTGGCGTTTTTAGGTTTGTTTTTAGTCGGCGGAGTTTATGCCGCAATGGATTTATTTTGCTCATCATTAACAGAAAGTGCTTTAGGATCTTTCGTGATGGCAGTGATTATGAATATATCCATTTGGTTTGTGGGAATTGGTGCAGAGGTGAGCGACAGTCAAGTGATGCGACAATTCTTTGAACACATTTCATTGAATGGTCATTTGTCGGCCTTTGTAGAGGGAACTATTCGTACCAGCGCGCTGGTTTTTTTACTGAGTGTGATGGGACTCTTTGTCTTTTTGGCAGAGAGAGTTGTTGAGTCTAATCGTTGGAGGTAAATATGAGTCGTTTAGGAAAGATTTTATACTTAATTTCAGGCTTAAGTGTCGTAGGATTTTTAGTGGCTCGCTTCATTCTAGGTGGATTCATGCCAATGTTGTGGGTTCCCTTGGGATTATTTTTGGCTTGTTTTGTTGGGGCCTTATTTGCCGATCGAAAAATCTATTGGGATTTTTTGACAATGAAAACGACCAAGCATGGAATGAATATGGGAGCAATGATTTTTGCTGTCTTAGTATTGTTAACAGCCATAAATTTCGTTTCTATCCGTCATTATAAAACATTTGATTTTTCCTTAGGGCATCAAAACTCCTTGTCTGAGCAGTCGGTGACTCTCCTTAAAAATTTAGACTCTGATTTGAAAGTGATTTTCTTTTATAAAGAAGGGGCTGAGGGAGCCCAACAAAATAGAAAAGCGTTTCAGGGATTAATTAAAAAATATCAAGACGTCTCCTCAAAAGTGAGTTTAGATTTTGTTGAGGTTAACAAACGTCCCGATCTTGCTGAGCAGTATGGAGTAAAAAAGGGCGGTGGAATTGTTTTTGTTGAATATAAAGGGAAGCGCAACCGTGTTGAAAAAATTGAAGAGCAAGAAGTTACTGGTGCCATTATTAAAGCCACTCGTGATAAAGACAAAGTGGTTTATCTTGTCACGGGACACGGTGAGGGATCTCTGGAAGATGCGAACGATACCGCTGGATTATCGCAACTAAAAGGTTTATTAGAAGGAAATCGTTATCTCTTAAAACCACTCACTTTGGCAACAACTCCGGAAGTGCCGAAGGATGCTGATGCCGTTTTAATTATTGGCCCCAAGCAATCGTTTATTTCTGTCGAGTTATCCGCTCTTGAAAAATACATGCAAAATGGAGGAAATCTCTTTGTTGCTTTAGATCCTAACACGGATCATGGACTGAGTCCCATGTTAGAAAAATTTGGCGCTAAACTCAGTAATGACTACGTGATCACGGTCATGGAAACAGCTTTTGGGCGAGTTGCAGATCCATCGTCCACTCCTGGAACAGAGTTTTCAACAACCAATAATATTACAAAGGTATTTGGAAAAAATGAATTTGTTTTATTTAGAATGCCGCAAGGGATTCAAAAAGGCACTCTTCCTCAGGGTGTAACATTTGATGAAATTGTGAAGGCGGGTGAAAATTCCTTTGGATATCCCAATAGCAAATTTGAAGGGGAAGGCCAAAAGGGTCCATTTACTTTAGCAAGTTATCAAAAAGGAATGTGGCCAGGAGGAGCGAAGGAAGCACAATTAGTGCTTGTGGGTGACAGTGATTTTTTAAACAATCAAATGATTTATCGTAATTTAAATCGAGATTTGATTTTAAATTCGGTTCTGACTTTGGCAAAAGAGGAGAATATGGTCAGTATTACTCCTAAGGAAATTGCAGCCACTCAATTAACGTTAACAGAAAATAAATTTTATATATTTATCTTTGCTTTTGTTATTCCATTGCCTTTACTTATGTTAATGTCGAGTGGGTATTTGTGGTATCGAAGAAGAAACGCTTAACCAGCCGGTGTCGCGAAATTGAAAAAACTCATCGTTGCCTCGCTCAAATCTCACTCAACGTAG
>CAZTDX010000019.1:0-52380 GCA_964612425.1 uncultured Pseudobdellovibrionaceae bacterium | reverse complement strand
TTTTAAAATCTATAGTTTCAATTGAAAAATAAATCCTGTACAGTTGAGTTAGAAAGAACTTTTAGTCAATCAAGGGAGATATTTTGAAGTCTATTTATCAATTATTTCAACTTCCGCTTAGGTTGTTAATAAAAGAATTGGCGAAAATGTCTTCGCTCAAATTACAAGAATCGTCACAATCTTTAGACTTGGAGTTAGATTATTGTAGAGGATTGGCGGCCTATCTTGCCGGCGATAGCGATAAACTATCAGAGATTATCAATAAAATTAAAATGACGAGTGATGGTAGTAACCAAAATCTTAAAAATACCTTGATCAAAATTTTGAATTTAAGGCTCTTGGTTCGAAGAAAAAATCTTATTCATTTACAATCAATGATTTCAAAAATAGAATCACAACCCCATGATTTGATATCAGAAAATTATTTAGGTGAGTATCATTTCGTTTTAGCCAGGGGATATGAGATGTTGTCACATTATGAATATGCAACTTTTCATTACAAACAAGCTGCTTTTCATTATCAAAAACAAAAATTAAATAAGAAATATTTAAAATCGCTATTTAATGCTATGGTGAATAGAGAGTACATAACTGAGATCATTGTTCTAGAGGAGTATCACCAATTATTAAAGGTGGCTATTCAAGAGAGAGATCGCAGTATTTTAGGTTGCGTTCTGCAAAATTTGAGTTTTCAATTACTCTTTGCGGGTGCTTATAATTCTGCTTTAAAATTTAGTAAGCATAGTCTCAGTACCCTTCGATTTGAAGGTGAAAGTTTAAATTATCAGTTGGCAGAGTTGAATCTAGGGCATCTTTATTATTTACTGGGATATTATACAGAATTAAAAAAGTTAGAAAAAAAGCTCGATCAGTCTCAATATCCTGAAATTAGAGCTGGGATACAACTTCTAAAAACATCTAATTTTACTGACAATAAAGAGTTGTATTCTTTAGGATGGTCTTGGAGATTACATAATAAAATTTCAAGTTTACCAAAGTTATCAGAATTAGAAGATAAGTTAATGGGTTATTTAGTTCTCTCTCCCAGAACAAGGATAGAAATAATATCTTATTTGTGGCCAACCCTTGTAGATAAAGATGCCGCTAATGACCGATTTAAAAAAGTATTGGCGCGACTTAAATCTAAAAGACCACATGCCATTTTATATAGTAAGCCTTTTTATAGATTAGTTATTAATGATATTAATAAAAGTAAATATGTACGTGAAAATCTAGAAATTCATAATGTAAATCATTCCAATGTGGAGCTTGTTGGAGATGAGTTGAAAATGAAAGTTATTTTAAGTTCAGGAAGTTATAACTTTTATGAGTTGATGGAAAAAGTCTATGGAGTAGAGGGGCCAGTTGATAAACTCATCAATAGATTAAAAAATTTATTGGTTCGAATAAGAAAAAAATACCCCAACCGCTTGCATTTTCGCGAAGGTAAATATTATTGGATTTAGATGGTAACCGAATAGCTATCGACAAAACTTCAGATAGTAGGTCCTTAGTGTCATTTAGTTATGAGTCAATACGTCTGACAGAATAAACTCTACTGCTAAATAGTATTTATTTTTCTTCATTCATTGCTCTGATTGAATTAACTCCCAATAGCTTCGAGTATGGGACATTAATCCAAGAGTCGGTTTGGTCAGACAAGTCCTCAAGATCAAATGGATTTTTTATTGAATACGTTTTAATATCCATCGCTCCCGATTCTTTAGCGTTTAAGATGAATTTTTCTCGGTAATTAAATTTTATTGAGTACTCATTGATCGTATAAAAATCGTAAGCCCAACGAGCTGATGACAACAGCAGACAAGCCATAATAATCAAACTCACAGTTCTTGCTCTTAAATATTGAATAGCATCAATAAATCCTGCATGAATAATAAGGCTCAGTAAAAACAAACAAAAAATCCAACCTACATTAAATCCCTTTCGGCCATAAAAATTTCCACTGTGCCCAAGATAGCAGGCCGCCATCAAAATACAGAGCAGGCCTAAATTTCTCACTAGTTTATTGTCTTTAATGATTTCTTTCATAGAATTTTTACGAAATTTTTTAAGTTTGTAGAGGATAAGACCGCAAACAAGCAACACTAAAAACCCCTCTGGCCTTCCAAGAAATATGAGCCAGCTCTCAAACCACCACTGAATTTTATTTAGGATTGTTCCTGTTCCCTCTGGAAATGCGACTTTTTCACGGAGTTTATTTCCAGGTGCCAATAACATGATAACAGAACCGGAAAATAGAACGAAGAGAGGAAAGATTTGTTGAACTGGTACTTTAAACGACCCCTTTACTTTTCGCTCCAACCATAGATCACGCAGAATTCGCAAGCCCACTAAAGCACACAAACTTAAACCAACGTTTTCATAACTTAAACCAACGGTAAATAATATAATTAAATTTAGGAGTGATAGCTTCAATTCTTTTTCTAATAAAAAATAATCTTTAAATCGCGCTAATGCAAAAATAAAAATTGCGTACATCCAAGAGTAGTGAGCCACTCCGGTCGCCCAATATAAAGTTTGATAGTGAGATTTTGGATTGATTGTGAGTAGCAACACTAGGAGAGAAAAAATCGACATCGAAAGTGGCGTCAGAGACTTCCAGTCTAATGCGTGTCTAGAATCTTTGTTTAATTCTAGTGGTGACTGTATGATAAGATACGAGTGATAGATGATCGAAAGAAGAACCAAAGTGTTTAATATGGCATAAACTAAAAAGCCAAATTGATTTGAATAAGACCACATGATGATATGTGCAAAAAAATGAGCGATGCTCCTTCCGCCCCAAACAAAATAATATTCTTTAGCAACTCGAAGTGCATCCAGAAAAACATTACTTCCATTAAGTGCGGCCACACGATAGCCATAATCATCGGCCATTAAGGGCAATACTTTGTTGGCCATAAAAAATAATCCAAAATAAACTAAACACAAAGAAAGAAAAACAATACGATTTGTTTTCATATTCAAGCTCCATACCATTGTACAAGTACATCTTTTATTCCCGATCGCACATCTCGACATTGAACACCAAAAGGAGAGGACATTCTTTCGAAGGTTATATCTCTAGAGTTTCCCGGTTGAAAATAAAGTTTAATATAAATACGGTGTTTTAAATAAAATTCCAAAATTGATTTAATCTCAAAGATCGTCGTTGGCTTTTGACTAAGACAAAAATTGTATTCAAGTGACTTGATTTTATCTTTACTTCCTAACTTTACATCAGAGTGTGAACTTAAAACGCCTCCTAAAATCATTTTTGATAAATCCTTTACATGAATATAATCTCTCATCGTGTAAAGATCTCCTGTAATAGGAGTAACACGTTTCATAATTCCGTTTTGTAACATATTCGAAATCAAACCCACTCTTTGACCTTTTACCACTTTTCCATAAATGGTTGAAGGGCGATAAATTTTAAAAACCCCTTCCGGAATAATCTTTGCTAGGAGTTCAATCTCTTTTTCTTGAGCTAATTTTAATTCTCCATAGACGCGCAATGGTTTGGGAAGCGATCGACTATGAACTAGCGATTGGCCTTCAAACAATCCACCCGCCGAACTCACGTAATGAAAATCAAATTGAATACGAGAGTTCTCTTGATCGCACGCTTCTTTGTTTTTTGTTTTTAATTCATAAATTTGAGTGGCAGTATTTAAAATATTTTTAAAATCATTTTGTTCTTTGCTGGCTTCTTCGTTGGAGGCGCCGAACCCCACCTTGCCTGCGCTCCATATAAAACTGAATTGTGTTTTCCTTGTGGAGTTTTCCAAATATCTCGCTTTAATGTAGTCTCTAATAGAATCAAGTTGAGTTATTAAGCTTAAATCATTCCAGGATAATTTAAATCTTTGGATGAGTTTGTAATTGAGATTAATCATTAGCTCATCTCGAAGAGCAGAGCCCACCAAGCCTTCACCAAAGATCAACACGGCATGAACATTTCCTTGCTGTGGTAGTTGACTATTTGATGAAGATTCTCTTTCTAATAAAAGCATGATGAATTAACTTTTATCATTTTTTTGAGCAAAAAATGTTTGAATTATTTGATCAGAGGATCGATCCACTGTAAAAAATACCGGTTTGCCTTGTGTTTGAAGTGAAATCCCACCAAGAAATTCTAGAATAATACTCAAAAGTGTTGCGGTTAATCCTCCCATAAAAAGAATGGATAAAATCAATGAGGTCCAACCCTGAACTGGAATCGCTTCTGGCTTCATCAATTTTAAATAAAAAAAGTGTATCCCCAAGCCAATGGCTAATATGATGCTGGCCAGTCCAATCCAGGCACCATAGCGAAGAATTTTAGTTTGAGATGAAACCACCAATCGACGAGCATGACTGAGTAAACCATGAAAGCTGTAACCACTCGATTTATTGTTGATATACCTGTGATCCTCTAAGAGCATTTCTGTTTTGGTAATTTTATCCGTAAACCACCCCACAGCCACATCAAAATAAGTTTCATGTGCACAAACGCTGGCTGCCGCTCTCGCAATGGCACCTCTCATCAATCTAAAACTATTATAATCTGTGACAAATGGGTTCTTCGTCATTTTTGAAATTATTTTTTTAAAAGTTCTTGAAGTAAAATCCCTAATTAAGGATTTATGAACATGAGCCTTTGGTTTTGCATACACAATATCATAAGACTGTGCTCTCATGGCTTGAAATAACTCAATAAATTGATTTGGTTTATGCTGCAAATCTTCATCAAGCGTGACGATCCAATCTCCTGAAGAATACAAAACTCCACACATAGTCGCTGGATGTTGTCCAAAATTTTTTGATAATTCAATGACTCGAACCCACTCATAGCCAGGCTTACAAGTCCATTTTTTTAAAACTTGAAGCGAGTGATCTTTAGCCGAATCGACAACAAAAATAGATTCCTGCAAGCGAACGGGAAAAGATTTTTGTTCCCATTCACTTTTTACTTTTTCAATTTCTGTGATCAACTCATCCAAATAAGCTGCTCCACAGTAAACGGGGGTCACGGTTGAAACAGTAAGATAGTTCTCCATATGGCGTTTCCCTTCTTTTTATAAGTGAACACAAGCTTTTAGATAATACTAAAGCAAATTCTTAATTTATCCTACCGCTATTTGAATCCACACCATTATTATTAATTTACTGATAGGAAAACAACATTAGTTTTTAATGACTTTTTACTTTCCCATGCTATACTATTTAGCTTCAGAGGTAATAAGTGATAAGCAGTCTTCAACTCTTAATTAAGAACAAACAATTTCGACTCCTCTTTCTAGGTCAAACGATTTCATTTTTCGGCAGCATGATGACTTACGTAGCAATTCCGTACCAAATCTACTTGCTAACAAAAAATTCATTTTTAGTCGGCCTTTTGGGTACGGTGCAATTAGTTCCTTTGGTTATTGCTGGTCTCTATGGTGGCGCCCTAGCTGACACTATGAATCGCCGCCTCCTTCTCTTGGGAAGCGAAGCCCTACTCACCCTTGCCACAAGTATCTTAATTCTAAATTGTTTTTTGCCAAATCCTTCAATTTGGGCGCTCTTTATTATTTCAGCACTCTCTAGTGTCTTTGTTGGATTCCATCGACCGGCCATGGAATCCATAGTTCCTCAAATCGTAAATAAGGAAGATTTAGCCACAGTAGCTTCTTTAAGTTCGCTTCGCTATGCCATTGGCGCAGTCGCAGCACCGGCTCTTGGTGGTTGGCTCATTGCTAGCCATGGTTTAGTTTGGACATACGCAATAGATGCAGCAACCTATTTTGTTTCTCTATCCAGTCTCTGGCTATTGCATTCTCCCGCCACCCCAGAGGCTGAGGAGAAAGCCAATTGGAACAGTATTAAAAATGGATTTCGCTATGCTGTCGAGCAACCCGTTATCTTAGGTACTTATTTAGTCGACATCATCGCGATGCTCTTTGCAATGCCCATGGCTTTATATCCCGCTTTAGCAGAGTCCTGGGGAGGAGCAAAAGCTGCGGGATGGCTTTATGCTGCAATCCCAATTGGCGCTATGATTGTTTCTGTTATATTTTCAAGCCTCGTAGGTAAGCTGCAAAGACAAGGCGCTGGAGTTACTGTTGCAGCCACGGCCTGGGGATTTTTTATCGTTGCCTTAGCCTTTGCAAATAACCTTTATTTAGCTGTAGCCTGCCTTGTTCTTGCTGGTGTAGCCGATGCCGTAAGCGCTATTTATCGCCAAACCATTTGGAATGAAATTATACCTGCAAATTATCGAGGTCGACTAGCTGGTCTCAATATGCTCTCTTATATGATAGGCCCACTTATTGGAAATGCTCGTGCCGGATTTGTCGCTTCCTTAACTTCTAATTTTACTTCAATACTTTCTGGTGGAATTTTGTGCGCTGTAGGGTGCTTGCTTATGGTTTGGGTATTACCTAATTTCTGGTCTCACAAGCGCACCTCTTGATTTATATAAAGTGGCATTTTGTGGATTTTACCCAAGGTAGCCAGCGATCTAGAAACTCTCGATTATTATCTACCAACAAAAATAATTCAGTGGCTTGCCTTTTATCACGAGCCATCATTCGTATGCGTTGACCTTCAATAATTTTAGGTGGCAATGGAAATTCAGTCATAATTTAAAAATCCTTGGAAAATACAAACTTAATTTATTGAACTTTCTTCAAGAATTGGGTGTGCATCTAGACGAACTTGAAATAAAAAGTACGCTGGCGTGCAAACTCCCTCGAACGGTCGATCCTCGTAATTATAACTGTGTACACATACATAATCATTACGACAAGCGTGGTTTTCATCACAAAGACCTCGAACCGATTTAGTTGCAGATCGCTCAACACAATCTTGCCAAGTATGATCTCCCTTATCAACACTCAGTATACAGTCTGAAAAACCATTACCAGCAAAATGGCCGCAAATTTCTCTACTCTGATCACCTACTTCAGGACAAACTGTTTTCGAACTACTACCAGGTGAGCACATTCCACCTGGAAACCCACCTTTAGGTTCACGACAAGCATACCTAAGGCGATTTTTTGAATCTCCACAAGAAATTACTTTAGTAAGATCATTTATTTTATCCTTATTTCTAGAGTCTTGTGTGATAAAACTTTTTAAACATGCATCTCCAGAGCGGCGAACTTGCGGCAAACATTTTCCTAAGTCTTTTTCTCCTTCGGCTTCTTCATAGCTAACACAGTCAAATCCCTCTGCACATTTCCAATGGGAAAAAGCACTCTTTTCATTCAAGCCACAATAATGACCAGCTCCCGCTGGTAAATAAATCGGAAGACCGCGTTCATCAAAGTCTGTCGGAGGTGCAATGGAAAATTCCTGTTTGACTGGTGGTCGAAGTCTTCGTCCATCACTTTGCGGGAGCAGTCGATGCAAAAATGCAGATCGTCTTTTTAACTCCGTCTCAAAATGACCAGAGCCTTCAAATACTAAAGAATTAAATTGATACGAATGCGATCTATCAATTCCCAGAAAATGAAACCCCGCCATAGCTCTACCTTGATGACATCCAACACAGGACATATCATTTAATCGCTTAATCAAAGCTGAAGGGCTATGAGTAAATTCCATAATGCCACTCGAAAAAAGTTTATTTTCATCTAAAGGTTCATTTTTAAAATTCACCGACTTGATATCTTTGACAGAAAGTATCTGGTCATAAAGACGATTTTCTTTTCGAGAAATTCCGTAGGGACTATACGAGATTGCACGAGTTGTCAGAAACTTTTCCGGCAAAATAAAAATACCATTATCTATTCTTTCAATTTGTTTAATGTTATTTATATATGAAATAAATTCTTTTTTTAATTCAGCATTGCTATTTATTTTTTCCACATCTGGAGTATTTTCCAAATAAGTAGGAACGAGCTTCTCACCGCTCGCATCTTTTTTAAAAGCTCGCAGTAAATAGTTTGCATGACCTCCGAGGCCAGGTCTCGCTGTCGATGGTATTCTGAAACCCTGCAAATTGACTTCCACTGTTTTTAAATTTTGCTTTTGTAATAGAGATGATCCGAGGGCACCATTTTCTGAAATGGCCCAATGAACAAATTCATCAACTGTATTGACCTTACTAGGACGAATCCAAGAATCTGCATATCTGTAACATGATCCCCAATTGTTAGATAATTTTTCCTTCCACTTGGTTTCTTGACGACTATCGTGTAACGCTATCAACTCCGATTTCTCTGTCTCAGCTCTCTGCACTGCTTTTTCATTCGGGTTTAATCCAATTAAGTATTTCACCATCAACGTCATCGGCAGTCGGGAGTAAAGTTGCTTTGCCTCTTGGTCTATTGGCTTTTCATAACTGAGTCGATAAATAAAGCGCATCTCACCACATGTGTTTTGATTGAAAAAAACACGATCTAAACGATTGGTGATACCAACCAACTCATAATGAGCAATTGCTGTTTTAAACCAAAGATGATTAAAAATCCTTCCGGTATTTTTCATTGAAGGACCAACACTAAGTCCTGCCTTTTTTTCCATTAATATAATATCTTTTAAGTCTTGAGTGAGCACCTCACTGAGAGATTGGTATAGTGACGATTTTTTAAATAGTTCCTCATTATTAAGGTTACCATTGCTAAGTCCAAAATGCGAACCTAAATAAAATCCATTTTCTTCTAGCTTTTCTAATATCCGTGGGTCTCGAATAACTGTAAAAATTCCATCACTACTAAAATCATTTTTGTTTAATATTTCATCAGCAGCATTGTTAGTAGCGGCAACAGATCGCGAGGAACTAAATTGTTTTGCAGACAAAAGCGAAACAATGTTTTCAATGGATAGGCCTTCAGACTCTTCCAATATGGGAACTTTGGCGCTATCAATCACAGTGTAGTTTTTTTGTGTGACAAGCTTTGTACTACTATCTTTTACTGGTCCAAAACTGCACGAAGAGATTAACCCGATAAATAGCATAAAAATTATTGATAAACTGTTGTTATTCATAAACACCTCTTGGTTATAAAATTATCAAAAATTTTACAATCAAAGTCATCGTGTTTATTAAGTTACGAATAATTTCGCATGTAGTTACCTTACTCGCAAAAATTCATATAGAGTTTGATCAATCAATCGCGAAGATTAAAATTTTCTAGACGCACAGCTAATCATTCCAATTAACCGGTGTTGTAATTCCACTTTGCCAATCACTCCTTAAAATGGAATATCTAACTGTGTCTTGCAAGTGGCCACTGGCTGTTGTCCATGACTTTCTATAATGTCCTTCTTTTACAAATCCACAATTTAAAAAAACTTTTCTCATTGCAAGGTTATCTGCTCTTGTCGTGCCTTCAATTCTATTTAAAGACAAATGTCCTTCAAATAAATAGCGCGTAAGCCACTTAACAGCAATCTGACCAAATCCTTTGCCCTGATATTTATTTAGAATACGAATATCAAACAATGGAGATCCATCATCAAGATCCTCTAACTCAAATAACTTGATAATTCCAATATGCTCAGAAGTTTTAGTGTTGATCCAGAAAGTTTGATTAGAAGTTCCTGAGTAATTACTTTCGCGAATGGATTTATGAATCTGTTCCTCAGTTACAGTTGAATGAACATGGAAAGGCCACTCTTGACTTAACAAGAACTTCGCAAGGGCCTCACTGTCAACTTGTGGTTCAAATTGTTTAAAGAAAATTTCCACCCGCAGCGGTAAAAGCATCGAGCAAAATAAAAGATGTTGAGGCATCCACTGTCCAACCAAAAATATTTCCTCCAAAACAAAGAGTTGATACTTTTAAGTTGGAAGCTCCGAGTGGTTTCATTTTCATACTGCAATCCTTTTCTGTTATGATAATAATCCGCTAGATTTTCTATCAAAGTCATGTGATGCTCAATAAAAAAGGAGTAATCTATGAAAATATCTATCCTACTAACAATGATTTTTGCATCTATAAATATATTTGCCGGAGAAAAATTCAAATCCATTCATGTAAAAGATTTAGAGACGTTGCTGGGTACAAAAACAGCTAAAGTTTTTATATTTGATGCAAACACTGAAAGCACTAGGAATAAAGTAGGAATTATTCCTGGCGCCCAGCTACTATCCTCAGCTTCTGATTACAAAGTAGAGACCATTCTACCCAAAGAAAAAAATGCCAGCTTGGTTTTCTATTGCGCTAACGAGCAATGTACCGCCTCTCACACGGCAGCAGAGCGTGCCATGAAGGCTGGATACACAGATGTTAGTGTCATGGTTGATGGCATCTATGGGTGGAAAGACGCCGGAAAAACAATGTCAAAACCCGCCCAAACAATGTAAATCTTCCAGTTTGCTATAGAGATTATAAACATAAAATGTATATAAATTATATTTGTTTGACATCTCTCGTTAGAAGAACATATATACTCCATTCATCATAGCATTTTTTAGTGCTGATTGGATTCTTTTATGACTATACATTTTATTACAATATTTGTTAGTTTCATTATAATGATTCCGATTTTTAGTCAGGCTCAGGTTAAGACTACTTTTGGTAGATTTAACAGTCGTGCTATTTTTACTCAATCAGATAGTGCCATTTGTCCTATGCCCCTTGTAATCCTTATCCCTGGATCTGGAGCAAATGGCCCCGAAGAGATGGCCCCTGCCTCAGCCATTGGAGATAACAAAGATCACTCCATTTTTGACTCCTTTTCAAAGGGCCTAGTAAAGGGCCATGTCGGCACTCTTGCTGCAGGAAAACCTGGTGTTGATTTTTTTAAATCTTGGGAGCATCAAGACCGCTTTTATGATGAGAATCTTTATAGAGGACTGGGATGGCAAGATCTTATCAATAATTTAGGCGATGCTGTCGAGTACGCAAAAAGTCTTCCTTGTGTGAATGCAAATAAAATTATTATCTTAGGACACTCTCAGGGAACAGACGTTGCCGTGGACTATGCTCATCAAAAACCTCAATCTGTAAAAGGACTTATTTTGGTGGGCTTTTCAGGTGAAAATATTGCAACAACTCTTGATTGGCAGTTCTTCAGAAGGCCAATTGATTCTTGGTTGGAGCTGGATGTCGATGCGAATCACGATGGGCAAATCTCCCGCGAAGAAGCAAGTGCATGGCCTCAATTGTCATGGGACTGAAAGCCAGGTCAAGACAAGATTTCATTTGTAGAAATTGAAAATGAATTACGTAATGATTCTAATCTAAAAAATGAATTTCAAGAGCTGACTTCTGCAAAAATTTGGCAAGGAGTATTGAATCGCGAACCAATTTACAATGAGGCCGCCAATTTATCTCAGGATCTCTTCGTTTTTACAGGTACTCTAGATATAAATACTCGCCCAGAAGAAGCCTTAAAATTAAAAGAAGCCTGTCTTTCTCAAAAGAAATCAAACTGTGAAGTTACATTGGTTCCTGGATTAGGCCACGCAATGTCCATGCCCAAAGGGCCACGCAGACAGAAATTTATTGATTCTACACTGGGACCAGTTGAGGATTCCTTTTTGAATTTACTTACACAAACTGCATTGCGTTTATAGCTTTTCAATTTATTTTTTAAATCCAATCACTCTCAAGCTCCAATGCTTGCAGTGATTGGATAATTGATTGATTGCAAAATCGCTAGAGGAGCTGAACCTGGATGTGTAAATTCATGCTCCGTAATTCAAACCCTTTTGATTTTAAGTCTATCCGTTAGGCTAGAGAGGGACATCCTCAATTCATTTTATTTATAAAAAAAAGTGACTCCATAGACGTTCCGCATGTCCAGTAACGTGCCATTCTTAGATCAAATGCAGGTGGCTCAGTAGTTCAAAAATCTTTAAGGCTAATAAAATTAGACTTAAGACTCCCTGAATCAAAGCCATCCAATGTTAGATTTATGGAGAAGCGCCTCCCCTTTTCATTGTGCTCAAGCATTGTTATGCAATGAGTTCAACAAAATAACCGTGGTCAGAGCCACACCAAAGGAGAGACGCAACATGAGTAGCAATACAAAAGTCGACGAGAAAGTTCAAGCATTTTTGAGCACCAAAATTAATCGCATATTTATCGGTGTAGATTTTCACAAACTCACGTGTACTCTTTGTATCACTGATTTTTTCGGCATCGAAAAAAATACAGTGACTATAGATACAGATAATTTAATTGAGTTTTTAGATCAATACAAGGGGTCTGAGATTGCCATTGAAACCACAGGGGGTAGCAATCACATTGTATCACAGCTAGTATCTCGCGGTCATAATGCAACCCTTGTCAATACGAACCGAACAAAGGCAATTGGGCAAGGAGGACAGAAAACGGATGATAAAGATTCAGAGGTTTTATCCGATTTACTGCGCACTGATTATTTACCCAAAGTACATTTAAAATCCTTACTTTCAAGAGAGGTGAAAACAATTTTAGTGCAGCGTGAAATGTTAGTACAAACCAGAGTATCATTAATGTGTCATGTGCGAGGTATTCTTCGAGAGTTCGGTGTTACGATTGATTCAGGTCCTAAGAATTTCTATAAACTCGATGTTGATTCAAGAGCTCGAGTGCCGAGTAACATTCATCAGTCATAGATCAATTTAAATGTGGGCAAGATTAAAATAAAAAGAATCTTGTCGTAAACACGGATAGCTGAATGAAAAAAGAAAAGTAAAAAACTTCACTGGAATAAAAAAACGCTAAAGTTAAATAAAAAAAAGACGATATAAAACTATGTTCAATGATAAATAAAAATCGTTCATATTCGATTTGGAAATCTGATCAGGTTTCGGTAAGCTCAAAGCTTGTAATGGCGGATAGAACCAAGTCGAATCGGAATAAAACCATGAGATGATTTGTGTGAATTCTGAAAGCCGTCTAAATTTGTTAGTTCGATCAAAGCATAGTGATACCAGTCAGAAATAATTTTGAAGTATTCAAGTTGCAAATTATGAAAGTTCATTTCTGAATCTGAAGAGGGCTTTGCTTCTCTAACAAAAGCAGTTCGAATTGCAGGCTCCAAATTTAAATTTGTCGCAATTTTCTCGAATACTTCATCCGTAATTCTTCTTTGTCCGTTTAGTATTTTGCTCAGAAATGAGGGCGATACCCCAACTGCTTTGGAAAAACTTCTAAGCGAATAAGACGGGTTGCGCTTGCATCTTAAGACCAATTCTTCCTGCAAATATGATTTGAAATCTTGGCTTCTTGTTTCCATTGCAAAATTATCGGAAGACTATTTTTTGTTGGCAACAACTTTGGATACAAAGTGTGTCCAAAGTTTGGAAACAGGTTGAAAAATTTTAAGAAGCAGACTTCAGTATTAACGATATTTGTGGAAGAACCTATTCTCCTCATAAAGGCTGCTAAGTTTTCATTTCGGGAGGTCGGTTTGAAATCAATAAATCTAGGCATAGAGATCAAAAGCTTGCCCGGATTATGATACTTTCTGAAATTTTAAACCATATAATTGCAATTTACTATGCATAACAATATGTTATTACTTGGTTTTATTTAATTAAATTAATATATGTTAAAAAAATGATTTTTGCGACACATTGGATTGACATGTTACTGTGAGTAACCTATCTTAATAATATGTCGCAAAAATTTAAAAATGGCAACATATCCGCTCGATGGGTCCCAAGTGAGCCTTATCAATCTCTCCCACTTTTGCCACCGCAAGAGATTGATTTAGATTCAAAAGTCATTCTAAAGGCATGCATTTCTGCGAGAGTAGCTTTAGCAGAGCTTAAAAAAGCTGCGGAGTTAATTCCAAACCAAGCCATGCTTATTCGTATCCTACCATTACTAGAAGCGAGAGCGAGCTCAGAAATTGAGAATATTATTACCACAACAGATAGACTCTTTCAATTTGAGCAAATGGATGAAAAAGCAGATCCTTCTACTAAAGAGGCCCTTCGATATAGTCAGGCACTAATGGAGGGCTACAAACAATTATTCACTTACCCATTAACGACACGTACAGTAGAAAAAATTTGCAGTACGATTAAAGGTGTAGAGATGCGAGTGCGCCAAATTCCTGGGACTCAACTTCGCAATGATAATACTGGCAAAACGATCTACACTCCTCCTGTCGGTGAATCACACTTGCGAGAACTTCTGAGTAATTGGGAAAAGTTTCTGAATGGAAGAAGTGATTTAGATCCACTTGTACGTATGGCGGTAGGTCACTATCAATTTGAAGCAATTCATCCCTTCACCGATGGAAATGGGCGCACAGGAAGAGTTGCTAATAGTCTTTTCTTAATTCAAGAAAATTTATTGAGTTTACCTATACTTTATTTAAGCCGATATTTAATTCAGGAAAAAAACTCTTATTATCGTTTATTGCTAGAGGTAACAAAATCACAGGCTTGGGAAGAATGGATAATTTTTATTTTAAAGGGAGTAGAAGTAACCTCTCAGTGGACAACTAATAAAATCGAAGCCATTAAAGAATTAATGGCCCATACGATTGATTATATGCAAACAAAGGTTCCCAAAATTTATACCTATGAACTAGCGAGTTTAGTTTTTGAATTACCCTATTGCCGTATTCAAAATATCACAGAAAGAAGCCTTGCGGGAAGGCAAGCAGCCTCACGTTATTTAAAATCTTTAGTCGAAATAGGAATATTAGAAGAAAAAGCTATAGGTCGTGAAAAATTATTTATTCATCCTAAGCTAATGCAACTTTTAAGAGATGAAACCAATTCATTTAAGCCTTATACTCAAATCAGAAAAAACAACGCTCTCGACGGAAAGTCAGACCGAAAAAAATCCTAAATAAATTGTTTATTTTGGTATCTGTCAGAACTTATACAGTTAGTTTTTAAAATCAAGAAAGGGCTCAGGCGGCCAATACCTGCACCACTTGACCCCAAAACTATTCAGTGATGAAGACAATAGCCCCGAGTTTCAATTTGAAATATGGCAGCTTACAGGCACTAATTTCTATCTAAAAAATGCATTATTTTCGATAAGAAGCGGTCTTCTTTATCTATTTTCTACTATTTTCAACATAAATATATTAGATATAGCAAAACTATTAGCATTAGTACATTTTAACTAAGCTATTGATAGCACTAATTAATATGCTATTTTTTACAATAAAATCTAGTATTTGTTTGCACTAAAATTTATAAGGCGGAGTAACATGGGAAATACTAATATTACTACGAAATCTAAGAAATTGGGACATCAGATACTAGGGGAGACCTTAGCAAAGGCTAAACTTTCATCTAATAGGAATGTTATTCGATCTGCTGATATCGATAGAACCACAAGAGAACGCCTTGTTCAGGCCGGATATCTTGAAGAGGTAGTAAGAGGTTGGTATTTACTAACCAATCCCGCAGGTAAGGGCACCAGCACTCTTTGGTTCAGTAATTATTGGGAGTTTGCAAAACAATACCTAGAGGATCGATTTGGAAATGATGGATATTGCCTATCCCCAGAGTCATCCCTCAATCTTTTCTCTGGTCAGGGAGTCATTTCTAATCAAATCGTTGTTTTAACAAAGAAGACTTCGAATCAAGTTTTAAGTCTTCCACATAATACTTCGATTCTATTTTATACTGACACTAAAAATTTTCCTGAAAATCTCTTTAAATATGAAGGTCTAAATACTTTTCATTTAGCAGAAGCTATCTGCCGAGCTTCCTCCAGTTTTTTTACAGAACAGTCACTTAATGCAGAAATTTGCTTAAAGTTAATTGGGTCGGCAGCAGAATTGTCTCGCGTTCTTTTATCTCAGAACTTAGTTTCAGCTGCCGCACGTATTTCAGGAGCATATCAACAGCTTGGAGATATCAAGCGAGCCCAGCAAATTATTGATGATATGGCGGCAGCAGGTCGCCATATTTCCCCAGTTAATCCATTTGAGCAAAATGTATTATGTCTGAAGGGAGTTGAGCGATTAGCTTCTCCTTATGCGGGGAGAATTGAGGCCCTTTGGCATAAAATGAGAGATGATGTTCTCGCAAACTTTCCTGCCGAGCCTGATCATGCTGATAAAACCCTGCTAACTATTATGGATAAACTTTATCGAGAGGACACATATCACTCACTCTCTATTGAAGGTTATCAAGTAACTGAAGATTTGATTGAGCGAATTAAAAACGGCCAGTGGAGCCCAGAGAGTATTCAAACAGATAGCGAACAAAAAAACGCTCTGGCAGCCAAAGGATACTTAAATGCTTTTAAAGCTGTAGGTGAAAGTGCAGAAAAAGTAATAGTACATAAATCTGATCCCGCCCAAGTCTTTTCTGATGACCTACAAACTTGGTATAGACAGCTATTTACTCCTCTTGCTCAAGCTCAATTGTTAAAAGCGGAAGATTTAGCGGGATACAGAAACAGCCCAGCTTATATTAATGGATCAAGACAGGTTCCTCCACCTGTAAGTGCCGTACTTGATAGCATAGAAACTCTTGAAAAACTTTTGAAAAATGAATCTTCTGCAGCCGTAAAGGCGGTACTAGGACATTTTATATTTGTATATGTTCATCCTTATATGGATGGAAATGGGCGAATTGGTCGATTCCTAATGAATCTTATGCTTATCTCTGGCGGTTACAATTGGACCGTTATTAGAACTTCTGAAAGAATGAAGTATATAACTTCCATCGAAGAAGCTTCGACCAAAGGTAATATTATTCCATTTGTAAAGTTTCTGTCCTCAGAAATGGAGCATTGGAAAAGCACAGTAAAAGCCATACGAGAAGCAAATAGGGCCTCAACTTAAATTAATATGGGGTCTTTTGAATTTTGTAGAATGGGATAAAAAATACTTGTAAAGATATAAATGGCTCAGGCGGAGGGACTCGAACCCCCGACCAAGCGGTTAACAGCCGCTTGCTCTACCGACTGAGCTACGCCTGAACTGTAGTGTGTAACTTGCGGTAACTTAAATAATTAAATTGATTTCTAAAAACTGTCAACCGTGATTATAATTCTGTTTCGATTGCCTTTCTTTTCATTTGTATTATAAAGCTGCAACTTTGGGGAAAAATGCCGTGATATTAAACAGACTCCTTAAAAATTGGAAAAAACTAAGCCCGTGGGCAAAGCGTCACAATATCGAAGCCTATCGACTTTATGATCATGACATCCCAGAGTTTCCTTTTATCGTAGACGTTTACCTGGACCACGTGATCATTTACGATAAATCAAACCAGTTTATAGATAAGGATAAAAATCATCTTCCGCAACTGCTGGAAGCAGTCGAAAATGGTCTTCAATTTCAGTCAACAAAAATCATTTATAAAAAGCGTCAGCGACAAGAAGGATTAAATCAATACGAAAAACTTGATCAAAAATCTCTCACTTTTCTCATTAAGGAGAGTGAGGCTTGCTTTGAGGTCAATCTATCCGATTATCTGGACACGGGTCTTTTTTTAGATCACCGACCCATGCGACAAAAGTTATTTAAAGAAATTAAACAATTTAATAAGCTTAACGCTCCTCAAAGAGCACAATTTCTTAATTTGTTTTGTTATACAGGTTCCGTCAGTGTTTTTGCAGCCCTTGGAGGCGCTCAAGTGACTAGTGTTGATATGTCCGCCACCTATATTGAGTGGTCCAAGCGAAACTTTAAACACAATCACTTGATTCCATCGGATCATGAGTTTATCCAAGTAGACGCTTTAAAATTTATTCAAGATAATCAAACACCGCACTTTGATTTTATTTTTTTAGATCCACCCACATTTTCAAATTCCAAAAGAATGGAAGAGTCCTTTGATGTTGAAAGAGATCAGCTCGTACTAATAAATAATACGATGTCTTTACTAAAAAAAAATGGCATTCTTTATTTCTCAAACAACAAAAGAGATTTTAAGCTTAATCCACAATTAACAAAAACATACAAAATTCAGGATATCACCGCAGAAACGATTCCTATCGATTTTCATAATAAAAAAATTCATCACTGTTATAAAATACAATTTAGTGATAGTGGCGATAACCAAGCTTCATGGAATAATAAGGAACTTTAAAGCGATCCACTTCCAATGCCAGAAAAAAACTATCAATGGGCCACTCTAAACCAATTAACTGATGAGGAAGCGTAATGGTTTCTACTTCCGTTGGTGCAGGGTCTGAACTTCCACTAGCCGTGGCATTGAGTCCACCAGCACCTCCAATAAAACGACCATTGTTGAATGAACTTCCCAAACCTAAATACATTGAGACTCTATCGATGGTGATCGTGCCCAAAGCATCAAAACCATAACTTTGCATATTAATTTGATTATTAAGTGTCGTCGTTCCTGCATACAGCAAACCCGATAATCTGAGAATCCCTTCCTCGGATTGCCAAAATTGATGTCGAATTTGAGTCGAGAAGTGATTGACCGCTTCGGATTGAATCATCGGCACTAAACTAAGAAACAAATCAAAATCGTAGTACAAGCCCTTACCCAAGGTAAGTATGGGATATTCAATATCGCGCTGATAACCAAAAGTATTATCCACTTCACTGAGATAAGACATCGGCACATAGTGACGGGAAATTCCAACTTCAAAACCTTCCCACCCACCAAGGGGATAGGGCGACGACAGCATCCTGGAGCTGGTGGCTGGCCCTAAAAGCTCGAGAGTTTGTCTTCGCTCTTGCTTATCCATAGAGGAAGGAAAAGAAATTTTTCCATAACTTTGAAGTGTAAACAAAACCACTACTAAACTTTGTAGAAGTCCCCGAAATAGAGATGACTGTAGAAATTGCAACACAGAATTCATAGGTAAGGAGTTTATCGCGTCAGCTTATGAAGTCAATATTGAGTAAGGCATGTCGACCACTAAGCGTAACTCGTACAGCTAATCGGATAAATCCTGCTTATAAAAATCAACTTCTTCATCTTTGCGACTGCTTTCAGCGGTTGGCTCCGTCCCCTCACGAAAGGCTTGTCGTATGACGTTTTTCGAACTGGCTGAAGGTAGCTTTCCAGTTTGATTATCGATGCTCGCAAAAACAATTCCCGGTGGAATAGGAAAACTGAGTTCAGGAAGAGCTTTATGAGCCCCTTGCATATATTGAAGCCAAATGGGAAGCGCCACACGTCCACCAACTTCGCCCACGCCCAAAGTTTTTTCTTGGTCATAACCAACCCATACTCCCGTAGAAATTTGCGGAGTAAATCCAATAAACCAAGCATCATAATACCCACTGGTTGAACCAGTTTTACCGGCAACCTCTCGCCCAAGAGCGCGAGCACGCACACCGGTACCGCCCGGATCTTCAATTGTGGCTCTCAGGAGTGAAGTTATAAGGTATGCCGTTGTTGGGTCCATGAGTTGATTGGGATCTTCAAAATATAAAGGAGGGAATTTACTTAATTGTTTTTTTAAATCATCAACATTTTCACCGGCAGTTTCTGCTAAACTTAATTTATTTTTAAGCTCTAAAAAGTCTGTTCGGCGTTTATCCATTTCTTCTTCTAAATTTTGTTGTGATTCAGCAAATCGTTCTTCAATGGAAATACCTTGAACTAAAATTTTATTATCTTTATCAAGAACTTTTCGAATCATCATTGGTGTCATTCGCTTACCGAGGCGACCAAAGTGCCCAAAGACTTTTGTCATTTCATAAAGAGTCACAGAGCTTGATCCTAGGGCCAATGTAAAATCTTTATTGAGAGGACTAAATATTCCAAGCCGTTGCGCATACTCTAAGGACCAATTCACACCAATGTCTTCGATTATCCGAACCGTTGGCACATTGAGTGATTTTACTAATGCATTTCTAAATAAAATATCACCTTCAAAGGTTTTTGAATGGTTTGTCGGCTTCCATGTTTTTGTTTGCTTTGTTTCTTCTGTCTCAGTATTTTTTTTATTTTTAACATTTCCTACGTCCTGACCTTCAGCATCTTCGGAACTCACTTCACTTTCAAAAACAACGGGCGCATCGAGAATGGGAGTAGCCGGCGTATAACCTTTATCCATTGCCGCCGCATATACAATCGGCTTAAAGGAAGACCCCGTTTGCCTTGCGGCCTGAATAGTGCGATTAAATTCTGACTTTTTAAAATCTTTTCCACCCACCATGGCAATCACTTCATCAGTCGCTAAATCTAAACTAAGCAGGGCCCCTTCTGCTTGAGGCTCTTGTTCTAGTTCCAAGTGCCATTGATGGTTGAGGTTAGGCATCGCCAAATTTACCGCACTTGCATCTTTAGCTTTATTTTTGCCTCCAACTTGAGTTTGTTTGATTAAATTATTGAGCCGATCTGATTTAAATTGTGTTTCAACTAATTTAACTTCGATCTGATCGCCCACCTTTAGTGCTTGCGAAGGTTTTGAAATAAATTCTTTTTCGGGTGACACCTCTGGATTCGGTGATCGCGCCCATCTCATTGATTCAATATCAATAACCCCAGTCCCGCCGGGAACAGTCACATAAACCAAGCCCATTCCATCGTCTACTTTGGTGACCACACCCTTAATAATATCATCTAAAACCAACCATTCCGGTAAGTTTGGATTTTTCTTAGCCGCTGGAGTCTCTACCTCCGGCACTATCGTCATATCTCCGCGCTCATCAATTTGGCGCGCAGAAGATGCTGCCTCTTTTAATTTTTTAGTTTCCTCTTCAATAAACTTAGGTATTTCAGATTCACTGATTTTTTTAGTGGCTCCTCTAAATCCCTGTCGTTTATCTAAATCGCGAAGTCCCTTAGCCACACTTTTATTGGCCTCTATTTGCTTATCATAATCTAAACCCGTATAAACTTTAAGTCCTTGGTCGAGCACTACTTCTTCCGTCAGTTTTTTAACGAGCATTTGACGGAGAGTTTCAAGATAGTAAGGGGCAACATCTTCATATTTTTCTTTAATAAAAACTTTGATCGGCATTTTTGCTGCAGCTTCCGATTCAGCGACAGAAATAAATCCCTTTTCTGCCATTTGCTTTAAAACATATCGCTGTCGCTCTTTGGCCCGTTTTGGATTCAACACGGGCGAATACCGACTGGGGGCCTGGGGAAGACCAGCAAGCATGGCGGCCTCCGCTAAAGTAATTTTATCTACCGTTTTTCTGAAATATGTTTCAGCAGCCACTCCAATCCCGCTGGACCTCTGGCCTAAAAATATTTGATTTAAATACAAATACATAATGTCTTCTTTAGAAAGACTTTGTTCCATTTTTAAAGCAAGAAGTGCATCTTTGATTTTTCGAGTGATGGTTCGTTCTGAAGAAAGCATTAAGGTCTTTGCTACTTGCTGAGTAATAGTCGATCCACCCTGAACGGTGTGACCTGCTTTAATGTTCATTAATAGTGCACGCAATATAGCCTGAAAATTAATCCCTTTATGTTGATAAAACTCAGCATCCTCCGCCGCCATAAAAGCTTGCACCACTACTTTTGGTATTTTGCTAAACGGCACGAGCACTCGGCGTTCTCGAAAGAGTTCTCCTATTTTCCTGCCATCACGAGCATAAACATTCGTAACTAAAAGTGGTTTATAATCTTTAAGTGATATCACTTCCGGCAGACTATTATTCACCGAAGTAACCAAGGCGACTACTCCACCAATGACTAACAACACAAAAATAAAACTGATAATCAGAAATTTTTTCATGATACTATACTCTCATCTAACCTTTTGAAAGTATAGGGGAAAATAAACTTGAACTGACCTTTGACTAACTTTACTTATTAGAATCAAGTCCTTTACTATGGTATGCTTTGCACTTACTCACCGTCTCATATGCAGCTTTTTTTGAATTTTCACATGCAGAGCACATAATATCTAATGCGGAGTTTCGCGCATTAATTAAAGGCGCTGCATCTCCAAAGGCGGTATATTGAAATGCAGCTTGAGCACTAGCTATTTTCATTTGTGCCATTTGAAGCCCCATTTCTTTAATCTTTTGTTTAGACATTGCCTCTGATAATCTGCTTTCGTAATCAGATGATGTCGTTTTAATAAAGTCCTGAGCTTGTTGGAGTTCGGTCTGCCAATTCTGTTTAGCGTTTTCTACCTTTTTCTTTTCAGCATCTAGAGCAAGAGCAATAGTCTTAGGTATTTCTTTTAACTTTGCCATAGCTGCATTTATTTTATCTTCCTTAACTCTCAGCTCCTGTGTCTGCTTTTGAATAGCCACTGAAATTGCATTATATTTCTTTTGGTATTCTCTCTTCTTAAGCTCTAAACAATCACCATACTTTTTGTTCAAGTTTAACTTAAACTCATTAAAGCTTGCATTCTTATCCTTTTTAAAATTATTTGCCGCAGAAGACATATCGTAAATATCAGTCATCCTGCCCATGTAAACCTTAAAATCGTATGTATTCTTGTCTACAGTCTTTTTGTATTCGCTAAACTCGCTATCATAGGCTCCTTTACAGCTGCTACGAGGATCTGCAAAAACATCGTAATAGAGGTCCTGTAGATTACGTTCGTCTTCTTGTTTTTTAGAACGAAGATCAGCTAGCTCTATTTGCATACTGACAATATTATCATTAGCCTCTGAATACTCATCCATTGCCTGGGCCGATATTTTTTTTTGCAGAACGGGAGAGTTTAAAACAATTTCCTGAACATCTTTCATCGACTTTAGCATTTCTGCCTTTTTATCAAATATAGTTGTTCTAATATCTTTTAAATCATCTTTAATGTCTTTCAAATCTCGATTTGCCTCATCATAATATTTTTTAGTATCACTTTTTATTTCCTTCAGTTGATCCATATAATTATCTCTTTTAATGGTCGGCATACAGGTAAAGAAATCAGTATTTGCGCCACCATTTACTCCGCCAACTGCTGGCTGCAGAGGAAACCCCAAACTACTCCCAATCATAGGTGTTAAGTTATTTACAATGGATTCTACTCCTCCACTACCAGAGGGTGAAAAATCTCCTCTAGAACATTTTTCAGCTTCCTGAACACACGTTCCAATACCTGCTCCACCGCATTTATCTGCCAACTTACTAATTGAATTTGAAAAATATGTTTGTGCATTCGAACACTCCATAGAAACCATCGGAAAACCATAGCCTTGTGTCGGGGAAGCGGAGCCATCACTTTGAGCAAAAGATTTTTCTAAATGTAGGGTGTTTAAAAAAAATATAACAAACAAATAAACTTTAGACAGTCTAAACAGTGTATTCATAATATCACCATCCTAACTTAACTTTGCAGCAAAGTGGAGGCCAGTTTGCCATCTCAAATAAGATCATTTTTAATTATCAATTTAAGAATAATATAATTGTTAACTTCATTTTTTCTCTACCGTCGAATTCACATCTTGATGCTTTCTACAAATTTAGCATTACTAAAAGTATCATCTTGAGCCGTAACGAGAATTAAGGAGCTTCATCGGGTTTCGCAATTTTTCACCACCCAACATCTCACCCTCTAAATTAGAATCACTCAACTCCATCGCCAGTTGCGTGATCTCTGAACTTAAGACCAGATCATCCACTTGACCAAAGACGTGCTTCCGAAGTTGACCCAGTCGATCAAAAAGGAGCCACGTTGGAGTTCCCCTCATCTGAAATAGCTCCATAGCAACATGCTCATTATTAAATAGTTCATAGAACTTTTTAGCCTGAGGTATTCCATGCAAAACACAGCCAGGGCAAAGCATTTGAAATGCATGTATAGCAACGACTTTCCCCCGCAATGACTCAAGTGTTATATCCGAATTTGAGTTGAACCACTTTGAAACAAATAAAGTGGGTGTTGATTTATTTTCATTCAGTTCGTTGTTTTTACTCATCATTACACCTCTTGTTAATTCACTTGTTTAGCAACTAAACTATTTTAGTTTACCATAAAAATTTAACTTGTCCAGTCTGTTTAGAGGCGATACTATTTAAATATGAATACTAACAAGTCTTCTATCACTCATTGGATCGAGCGTCTCTCTGCCTTACACCGCAGCCTTATGAGAAAGTTTGCGGCTACTGAAACTTTGCAATTCGTGCACGTGGAAATTATTCAGTATTTATCTATTTGTAATCGCTACTCTGATACCACCCAGGCTCTTTCTGAATACCTAGGTCAAACGAAAGGGAGTATTTCCCAAAGTCTTGGCTTCTTGGAAAAAGAAGGTTACCTCAAGCGACATCAAGATAAAAAGGATAAGCGAGTATTCCACCTCACACTGACTTCCAAGGGAATCGCTGTCTCCGACAGACTCAATCAAGCACTCAACCTCCAAGGAATAGAAAAACTTGATGAAGCTCTCAATTCTGTCCTCGCCACTTTGCAAAAGAAAAACGGCCTACAGTCATTTGGCCTGTGTAAAACTTGTCAATATAATATCAATCAAGGAAAAGGAACATTTCAGTGCGGACTCACTAAAGAGCAACTCACGCTAGAAGATATTGAAAAGATTTGCAGAGAGCATAAAATTGCTTAGTTTCACTATTTTTATTTATGTATGCGACATATTCCACAAAACACCTGAAAGAATTTAAATTAAAAATTTTAGGCAAAAAAAAGTCCCAGAAAGCAACTCCGACAATAAACCCAGTTTTGTTAAAGTGGGCGGCCGTAGTAGCAACTTTAGGCTTCTCAATACGAGTTGAGCTTGCACACCATCGCCAGGGACAGCCCCCGTTCTTAGACTTGTAGGGTTAATTGCTCAAGAGACTTACGCCATCTGAGACAAACACAGAATAACCGATTTCCTTTATTTCGTCAAATTTTAGAGATAAATAATTTTACTATTCGAAAGAATTGTCCCTACTATTTTGTCTTATTTATTTCTTCATTGACATATAACGGCCCAATTGGAGAATGGGTCTTGACACTTTTTAAAAATTAAATTGGAGCGACAAATCTTGTCACTTTTTAAATAAGCAAACTTTGAGAGGCCTCTTTGAATACTATTATTGATATTATTTTACATCTTGATCTACATTTAGCCGATTGGACTCAGGCCTTTGGCCCCTGGATTTATCTTATATTATTCTTGATTATTTTTGCAGAAACAGGACTTGTCTTTATCCCATTTCTTCCAGGAGACTCTTTACTCTTTGCTGCAGGGGCCATTGCCACGCTTCCTCAAAGCGGTATCAACGTTCACTTTCTGGCCTTACTCTTATTAGCGGCAGCTATCATCGGTGACTTTGTTAATTACTCCGTCGGAAAATCGCTCGGTCCCAAAATTTTTAAAAAGGAAAAATCTTGGCTATTAAATAAAGAACATTTAATTAAAACCCAGTCTTTTTATGAACAACATGGGAGCAAAACCATCGTTATTGCTCGTTTTGCTCCAATCATTCGAACCTTCGCACCCTTTGTTGCTGGTATTGGAAAAATGAACTACGCGAAATTCATTTCTTATAATGCCCTTGGTGGTTTTTTATGGATCTATTCGTTTCTGTATGCTGGATATTTTTTTGGGAACTTACCTTCAGTAAAAAGTAACTTTCACCTCATCATCTTCTCAGTCATAGGATTGAGCCTGGTTCCAATTTTTATAGGATGGGCGCAAGGTCAGCGCAAAAAGCTAAAGTAAATGATAGTGCTTCGATCACTAACGAATTATTCACAACATTCCTATCAAAAATAGTGGGTACTGATTTTCTTTCCATTGTAATGAGTCCACAAAAATATATTAATTTTGAAATTAGTTTTTCTTGCACCACCCACCTCTCACAGTATCATTTTAGCAAATAATTGACCAAAATGGCATACATTTTGGATAATTACTCGCCAAAATGTATGCCATTTTAAATAGTTATAGCCTAAATAGCGGTTTGAAATCAGAAAATGACTTGACATATCAATTTTGATATGTCAGTATGGATATGCTATGTGGGTTGTCGAGTTTGAAAATTTAGAAGTTCAGAAAGAAGTTGAATCTCTTATTAAGAGGAAGAAATTAACGACAGAAGATCAGTTTATTATCCATGCTTGGATCCAACAAATATCTCATCATGGACCCGGGTCTATTAAAGGTGATTACAAATGGGCTGATCATGCACTTGAAAATGAGTGGAAGGGCTATAGATCGTCTTCTTTTTCAAATCGAGGACGAATTATTTATCGAATATTGGATAAAAAAGTTTTAATCCAAATAGCGCGAATAACTGATGACCATAATTATACAAAATAAGGGAGGAAAATCTTGAAGAAAGCAACAAAAAAACCGATTGAACTTTTTAGGGCCGCTAAAACTTCAGGTGACCTAATAAAGGCTTTTCGAAAAAATTTTAATATCAAACAAGATGACATGGCTCATGCCTGCAAAATTTCACAGGCGAATCTTTCGGCCATTGAACTCAATCGACGAGATGTAGGACCTAGGGTAGCCTTGAAACTTGCAGCGTTTATGGGTGTTAGTCCTGATGTAATATTATATCCAAATGGTTATGAACTAGAACCAGAATACAAAGAAGTGAGAGCTCGTTACGCTTTGAACTACCTCTAAGCATTCGAAGGAGTCGCTGCGGTAACTTTTTGCTGAATGCTCCCGAAAAGGCTTTCTCCTTTGGGATTGAACATTTCAATGGAAACGGTATCGCCTACTTTCATAAAGGGAGTTTTTGCTTCCCCATCATTGATTTGCTCCAACATTCGTTTTTCGGCTAAGCAACTTGAACCCTTTGTAGAATCCTCATTGGAGACCGTACCGCTCCCAATCAAAGTTCCTGGTTGAAGATCGCGAGTTCGTGCTACGTGAGCAATAATTTGACCAAAGTGAAAATGCATCTCCTTGGCGTTAGCTTGACCAAATAAATTTTCGTTATATTTAACAGTCAAGGGTAAGTGAACGCGACCTTCCTTCCAAAATTCACCAAGCTCATCGGGTGTAATTGCTACAGGCGACAAAGCCGACGCCGGCTTGCTTTGAAAAAAACCAAATCCTTGCTCTAGTTCAGCAGGGATAAGCCCTCTTAAAGAGACATCATTAATTAAAACAATCATGCGAATCGACTTGAGTGCTTCCTCGGGGCTCGTACCCATAGGGACAAAGCCTGTGATCACTCCCACTTCTCCCTCAAAATCAGTGCCATGACTAAAGTCAATTTGTGGAATATTTTCATGAGGCGCTAAAAAGCGAGCGCACTCTCCTTGATAAATTAATGGAACTGTCTCTAAAGTTTTTGGAAGTGGTGCTTTGCGCGCCATACGAACCAATTTAACGTGCTGAATGTACGCTGAACCATCGGCAAATAAAAATGTTCTTGGTAAACAAGCTGCAACGTCGTTTTCATTGAATGTAAACGCCTGGTCGCATTGGCCTTGATTGAGTTTTTGGTAGAGAGCTTCTAACTGAGGCTCCACGTGATCCCAGTTCTCCATCGCCTCTCGAAAGTGAGTCGCAATGCCCGTCGCTTTAACAGCCGATGTAAGTGATTTATTAACTACGATAAGTTCGCCATCCAGAGATTTTTTTGATTTTAATGTCGCTAATTTCATGGTGAAGAATATAGGGACACTTTTATCACCCTACCAGATTTTTTTTAGAAACAGCTTCTGCGTCATTGACTGAATGGAATGTTTTGCAACTATACTGAATGGCAATACTTAGATTCTGCCTGAAAGGAACCCACAGTTATGAGTCATGAATTCACGCTCTACACTTACTATCGAAGCTCTACTTCTTATCGTGCCCGCATTGCCCTTAACTTGAAGGGCTTAAAGTTCAACTCAGTACCTATCCACTTGCTCGAAGGCGGTGGCCAACAACATAAACCAGAGTACCGTGCCGTCAACCCCGCAGGAGAAGTGCCAACACTTTTACATAACGGTAATCCACTGGCACAGTCCTTTGCCATCATTGAATATCTTGATGAACTTTTTCCAGAACCTCCACTTTTTCCAACTTCCCCTTACGATAGGGCCCGCGTAAGACAAATTTGCGAGCATATTAATTGCGGAATTCATCCTATTGCCAACTTGAAAGTACAGCAATACCTCACTCAAGTACTGGCAGCTTCTGAAGATCAAAAAAATCAGTGGGTCAAACATTGGACCGGTGAAGGCATGGATGCTCTGGAAAAACTTTTAAGCAAAACAGCAGGTGTTTATAGTTTTGGAGATACTCTTACTGCCGCAGATATTTTTGTTATACCACAAGTCTTTTCTTCAAAGCGCTTTGGTGTCACTTTGGAAAAATATCCTACCATTCAAAGAATCAATGACAATGCCATGAAGCTAGAAGCTTTCAACAAAGCACACCCCCATGTGCAACCGGATACGCCTTCAGAACTCTTTGGTAAGGTGTAAGACGAAACTAGACTATTCTAAAAATAGACTATAGAATATATGGATTGACTTATTCCATTTTTGGAGCAAAAACGGAATAATGTATTCCAGATTTCTAAGTGTTCAAAATTATAAGTCTTTTTTTCTTTTTGGACCACGCGGAGTAGGAAAATCTGTAACTCAATATTTTTCTATTCTTGAAAATCTTTTGTTGGGATATCGCCTCCCAATTTTTACCAAGAGAGTCAAGAGGAAGCTCACGAAGCATCCTAAATTCTATTTTTTGGATTGTGGACTTTATCAAACCCTACGCCCACGAGGTCCCTTAGATTCTCCTGAATAAATTGACGGACCAGCACTTGAAACCCTCATTTTACAAAATTTAATGGCTGAGAACGAGTACGTAGCTGCAATCCACGAAAGCTGAATTACTATTTAAAACTAAGAAAAACTAATTTGTTTTTAATAAATAACTAAAAAAGTGCGAGTTTTTCTTGAAAATTTCAAAATATTAGCCCAAATTAGCAGCCCATAACGGCTACCTCCTCCCTAAACTCCATCCAATGCCAGCAATACTTTAAGCGAAAGGCACATAGTCTATGTCTCAGTACTTTAGGATTCTTGTGGACGAGTTTAAATCAAAACACCACCACCCCAGCGACTGCATAACTCACAATATGCTAACCACTAAAAATGGTTCACCTTTTTCTTCGATTCAACTCACTAAAGTTGAACTCCCCGTCAATGGCGAAAATGACCTCATTAGATTTGAATTTCAAGAAACCTCCACACTTGGAAGACACGAATTATTTATATCGAAAAATCGTTTAGAGTTTGAAATTGGAAACTATTGCAATATTCAATTTAATTTTTTTACGGATAGAACTTTTAATCCCTACTCCGATTATCAGCGCGCCTATTTAATTTCTCATCCAGAAATAACCTCAAAAAGAAACAGGGAACCTAATTCACCTACAGAAAAGGACTATATTCTCTTTTTGATCAACTTTATTCGCCTCGCTTGTAAAAGCTCAAAGCATTATCAAAATTTTCAGCTCGACCCAAAAATCCTGATTCATTTAGAATTAGCCCATAAAATCATTCATGATTTTTATCAAATAACTCTCCAATCAAATTCCCAAGAACTTTTACAAACAGTTCTTGTTTGTGTTCCCAACTTTACTGAGGACTCTAATTTTTCACCAACTAATATTCTGCAAAAAGAGAGCATCTATTATAAATCTTCCACCTGCCAATTTTTCATTGTTTTAGAGGAAAGAAGTCATTACACTACCCCAAAGTCCTCATACTGTAATTATCAGCTCAAATTTAATGGCCAATTTACCTTACAATTTCTTTTAAAATCAGGTCGAATAGCCTACGACATAACAGCACTAAATTTTCAACAAGCCGATTTTCAAAAAAATAACCTTGATCGCTATCAATTGCTTTCATTGCTCCACAAGTATCAGTATTCTATTGTAATGGTAGAAGGTTATGAAGCGAACGTAAATAGATACTACCACCCTGTCCAATCAATTCAATCATGGACGTCTCTAAATAATATAAATCATAATGAAAAACTTATTACAGTCACAATTAGCTCTCCACCAAAAAAAGATCGCATGGGGGCCTGCGAACTCTCATTTAACGCAAGTAAAGAACTTAAGTCGTATCAAATATTCAATGATCTCTTTTACAATCCAAAAATAAAAGAATTAATTTTACACAACTATTATGATGACATCAATCAGCTTGGTAAAATCATTTCGCCCTATGATAATCACCTCGATAATATGTACTTCGGAAATAAGTTGGTATCAAAAATTCTTTCAGGTAGTTATAAAGTCAATATTTCAGACCATGAACATCTTTTAGAAACAATCAATAAACTGAGAAAAAATATTAAAGATCACTTGATTGACCTTGAAGCCTTTAAACCAATCAAGGCAGAATTTAAGCAAATCAACATCGATTTAAGCGACGAAAGCTACAGCTTTTTTGTCCAATACGAAATAAATAGTGAATCAAATAAGGACAATATTTATTTAGCTAATTATACCAAAATCTGGGGTCTTATTTTTCAAGTATTAGATGGAGGATTAGGCAGTCTCGCAAATAAGCACATAAAAGATTACTTGGGAGGAAATAAGTTAAAAACAAGACCCTTGATATTAAAACTTTTACGACACTCTGGCATTGGGGTTTATTTTATATATACTCTCTTAAAATCCATCCACGAAACTCACAATACTCAAACCAACTCCTTGGATTTAAATAAACACAAAGATTTTAAGAAATTTCTTTCAAATGAATTTTCATCCAAAGCAATGCTCTTATTACAATCAAGCACCAAATCAGAAGAATCTATTATTGATCTAAACCTATTTACGCCAAAGTTGATTGACTTTTTAAAGGAACTCGCAAAAGAAATTATTTGTGAAAATTCACCAGAAAAAGAGGAAATCCTTTACTACAATCATACACTTTACAAAGTTCAGGGTCTTTCCTATAATCAAAGCAAAATTATTTATAATATTCTTGATTATCTTGTCACGTCAACTTCTGGCGACTTGTTCAGATCCTCCAAAAACAAATACATTCCACTGGCTAAAACAAATCATCGTTTTTCAACTGATCCCTTTGAGGCACCAATTTCACTGACAACTTCTGTTTATGAGCACGATGAAAAGGATTCCGCTTTAACAGAGGCCTACTCCCAAAGCTTATTGACAAAAAACTCTAAAGCAAAACTATTATCCACTGAGCTTATTGGTCCTTTTTCAAAAATTGCTCATGTTACTTATAATGGAAAACCCATTGAGGAGCTGACCGCTAGTAATTTTTCCATTGAATTCTCTTTAACTAATGTTAACGATGACGCTTCCCCTACAAATTCATCTTCTCCTATTCTAAATAAACCAATTAATTGGTTTGATTTGCATCCACAGTACTTTCTCAATGGTAAACTTATCACCGGAGAAACAGCAAAACTCCTATTAGAGGAGGCCGTTGTCGAACACGATGGGAAGTTTTATATCGTAAATACTAAAAAGTTACCTACCTATAAAGCCTTAGAAGTATTCTGGAATAAACTATCCTCTCACAAGAAGTACCAAAGCGGGATTAACGTTTCCAAATCCTCTTCTCAAAAAGAAAAGACTCAACGACATCACATTTTAGAACTTTTAGCCTTAAGAAATATGGGAATTGCTTTCCAAGGTCCACCTGAGTGGGATCAAATTTGTCGATACTTTGACGGACTCTCTCACCCCCAGCAAAAGATTACACTCTCAAAACCACTCGAAGAGATATTAAAACCTTATCAAAAAAATGGCGTTCAGTGGTTATGGGATTTGTACCATTTAAAAATTGGCGGAGTTCTTGCCGACGACATGGGGCTCGGTAAAACAATACAAACACTCACTTTTATCAATGAATTAAAGCTAAAGCAAAAACCCCATAAAACTCTCGTTGTCGTTCCTGTGTCACTAGTCTATAATTGGCAGTCTGAAGCCCAAAAATTTACAAAAAAATTGCAAGTTGAAATCTTCGACCCAGCAAAAACGATGGAACCAGATTCAAGCACATTTGACATTCTCATTTGCACATACGGCCTGCTTCCGTTGCACAAAGAAAAGCTCAATAAATTTAATTTTGAAATTGTTATTTTCGATGAAGCACAAAACCTAAAAAATCGAACTACCGAAAGATCTTCGGCTGCTGCTGATATTGCTGCCCCCTTTAAAGTTGCTCTTACCGGAACACCACTTGAAAACCACCTGTCCAATTTGTATTCCTTGTTTTCCGTTGTCGCTCCTGGTGTTCTAGGGTCGTATGCAGAATTTTCAAAATCCTACATCGGCCAAGATCCATTTATAATCATGAATTTGGATTTTTTAAAAGCACAGCTGAAACCACTTATGTTACGCCGAACAAAAGAACAACTCCTCCCTGAATTGCCAGAAAAAACAGAAACTCAAATTGTTGTAGATTTTACGAAAAAACAAAAGGAATTATACAAAAAAACTGCACTCGCTTACAGTGAGAAAATTAATTCTCTTATAGAACAAAATGGCGAAAATCAGTCAAAACTTCATATGCTTTCTGCCCTCTTACGACTCCGTCAAATCTGTTCTGATCCCAGCGGGTTACCAAATGTAGCTTTTAAAGATATTCCACCAAAACTCGAATACTTATTTGACCAACTTGAAGAAATTATCGGCGGGGGACACTCTGTTGTCGTCTTTACACAATTTTTAAGTACCTACAATCGAATTCGCAGTATCGCACAAGATAAAAAGCTACCTCTTTTTAGCATGAGTGGATCAGATTCCCGAGCGACGCGCGTGGATACTTTAACGAGATTCAATGAACTAAATTCCGGTGCTATCCTACTAATGACTCTTAAAACGGGAGGTGTTGGTCTCAACTTAACAAAAGCTAATTACGTATTTCATATTGATCCTTGGTGGAACCCAGCAGTAGAAAATCAAGCCACTGACCGTGTTCACAGGATTGGTCAAACAAAATCAATTTCTGTTTACCGCCTTATAATGAAAGAATCAGTTGAAGAAAAAGTTGAGTTATTAAAATTGAAAAAAGGTGCATTATTTAACTCAATGTTCGGAGAAAATTACTTTTCAAACGAAACTGGCGATTTTGTTACAAATAGCAAAATTGAAATTCAAAATACCAATATTTCATCAATATCTAAAAGTGACTTCGATGCATTATTGAATTGAACAATAGGCAATTAAAGCAATTTGGAATCAGCTTGGCACCATTCTTTTATATAATGCCGGAATGGAAATAGAATTTGAATTAGGATCCCCAGAATCATAGAGTTTTATTTTATAAGAGAAAAATTTTTTGTAGATTCTGTTCTCGAAAAATTATCAGAGCTTAGCACTAAGTAAGCTTAAAATTTTCAATATCTTTTCAATACTATAAATATTTTCATGTTGTAATGAACGGAATACTCTCTTAAACTCATTGACCGGTGAAGCGAATCAGTTAAAAATAAAATTCTCTAAAAGAGTTTATTTTAAGACTTCATGCAAATGAGATTCTTTCAAGCAGAATATTGATGTAGGTGGTATATGTTAAAATTAATCTTAGCTTTAGTTGTTGGTCTTTTACTTGGCGGTGGCGCAGGTTTTTTCGGAGGTTCAAAATACAGCGAAGGAATTGCACAAAATTTTCTACAAGAAAAAACCAAAACCTGGGAGGGTGAAATTGCTGCCTGCAAAAAAGAAAATGCAAAAATTGAGACTGACTTTAAGAACATGGAATCTCAATTAAAATTAGCCCAAGAAGACCTTAAACTTAATGAAGCCCGCCCTGGCTTTATTACTTCAGCCCCACTCCAACCACCTGAATTTGATCCTCCGGATTTAGAGCCACTAACCTCAAATAGTAATGGAGAAGTGTTACTTAGATGGTCTCCCGTTAAAGGTGCCAAGAAGTACAATGTCATTGTAGAAGATAAAGAAGGCAATCAAGTCCATTCATCAGAAGTCGAGGGCGAGACCTACCTTTATATCAATATCAACGTCAAATCAGGTGATGGCGCTGATTATCTTGCTCGAATTTCAGCGGTTAATGGCCTGGATCAACCAAGCCCACTCAGCGAACCTAAACCTATTCACTTTAATCCTAAAACATCACTCGTAAAAAAATTGAATCCTACAAAAGATTCAAGCAAAAGCCTTAAGAAGAAACTCAAAAAGAAATAGTAAATAAAATAATGAGGAATTATGTACGGACCTTATAATTTACAAGAAAGCCTAAATTGGCTACGAAAATATTTTATTTCTCCTATTAAAAATCAGCCTTTCTTTCCAACTTTTCCTCCACTCGAAACTAAACTAAATGATTTTATTCCTGTTTTTGGCATCACTTTTGTGGGTGACTTAATGAGTTTGAATAATTACCAGTTGGAACTTGGTCCAAAACTCATGCATACTATTACACAAAATAAATATCTCGTAGCAAACCTAGAAGCTCCATTAACAACTAAAAAAAGCTTTGCTACACTAAAACAATTTAATCATCCTAGCTTATTAGAACTATTTAAGAGCATTAAATCACCATCGGATACTTTTTTTTCAGTGGCAAATAATCATTCAAATGATTTCGGTCGAGGTGAATTCAATAATAATCTTGAAATTCTAAAGCAAAATGGATTCAACTATTTTGGAACAAAAGAAGCTCCATATACCATTCTCAACAATAGCGTTGCCCTTTATGGTGCCACAGAGTGGAGCAATACTTCCAAAGAGGGTCTAAGCCTTTATTCAAATAGTCTTACACCTCTTAATTTAGATAATGTAAGAAAACCTATTAACATTTTATATCCTCACTGGGGGTATGAGTTTGAATTTTTTCCGCGCACTCAAATTATTCAACAAGCCCACAAACTTATGAAGCACTGGGACGCTATCATAGGTCATCATAGTCATTGTCCTCAACCGATTACTCTTTTAGAAAATTCTTCAAACAGCCTTAGACCAATCGTGTATTCACTCGGAAATTTTGCAATTAATCACAAAAAAAGGATTTTCCATTATGGAATTATTGCCAACCTAGCGATCGGATATATCAATAACAAAACAGAGAAAAATGACTCCTTAGTCATTGGACAATTCTCATGGAGTTTTATCTATATTCAGAAAACGAACAATAATACTATTATTGTTGAGCTCTGCAATACTTGCCCTTTTTTTGAATGAATCATTTAAATGAATTCACCCTAGTCATTTTCCCAGTATTAAACTAATAGAGCGGTTTAGATACCCCTATGTTACGTCTCTCAGAAAATAGAGTGATCAAACGTATATACATGAAAATGAAATGAAACCATGCCGTCGAAAGCAATGTTTGAATTGTTGCCTGTAGAGGCGCTCGCCAATCAAGTCTTATATCTGAATAGTCCATTCCTTCATCATCTAGTGAAGCATAATTGAGTCCACGGACTACAGTAATAGGAGTGCATTCATCGGAATTACCTTGAACGAGTCCTGCCATTGATGACAAAGGTAACACATAGTTTCCACGACCGCCTGTAGAATATTTACCAAAGACATCTCTACCTCCAACATTACGCTCTACGGGATCAATCCCTGAATAACCAATGGGTAAATCCCAAGCACCTTTGATACCTTGATTGGCGCCAAGAGTATCCGTAATGATCACAGCAATATTAAGACCCGTAATTTTCCTTATTTCTTTTCTAATTTTGGCAGCGCTTTTTTTTGGATTTTGAGGAAAGAGGCAAGCATAGCCTTCTGGCATATTACTATAATCAATGCCTGCAGTGTCCGTAAATAAGCCATGTTGACTTGTAATCATGATATATTTGAAGTTATTATAAAGTCGCATTAAATCTTTCTCTGGTACTTCAGGATTCGTTAGTGATTTTAAATTCTCTCGAGATGCTTTATTTCTCATAAATTTATGAAGAGGCATTAAAAACAAAATGTTGCCTTCTCTCAAAACTAATTCTACTGTTATTGGATTGAGTCTATATATTTTTGCCAACTTCTTGGCTCGCTCACTGACTTTAATGTCCTCTAATCGAACAACTCTTCCTTCTAGAATTGCTATGATTTTAGAGGTAATAATGACTATATCTTTATCGATGAGCTTGAAATTATCCAATATAATTTTAGTCACACTCTCGCGACAATGAGGCTGAATTGGCTCACTGAGTTTAATCGAGTGAAAGTTCACTTCCATATCATATCTCCCTTCCAAAACTGTTTTCTACATTTATTGGATGTTTATTAAAATTAACCTTTTTATCTTCAGTAACTTTCGTAAAATGTTTTATTACTTATATGAATTCAGTTTACTAAATTTTTTTTAGTTATAATTGACCAAAATCAACTGATACTACTTTTTTAAAATTTAAATTTCTGCATGGCGCGTTAAATAAATTTAATTGATCCAGATCAACGATAATTATCTCTGAACTTATAAAATTAATCTATAATATTTTAATTTAGGAAATTTGAATATGTCAGATAAAATATCAAAAGCACTCAAATGTTTTCATCAATATCTTTTAACTTTTTCTAATATCTCATTAGAAGAAATCAATCTCATTAAACCAATTGTAGAAGTCACCACTTATCAACCAGGTGATTACTTTATCAGACCTGGCGATTCATCTAAAAAAGTAGGATTTACATTAAATGGTTTAACAAAAGCTTTTGTTCATTCTGAAGAAGGAGAGGAAATTATTATAGGATTTAGTGAAGAAGGTAACCTAAATGGACTCTATGCTGATCTTCTTTATGGAACTTCAAGTACAGGTTTTATTCAAGCCATTGAGCATACACAGATTCTGACTACAGATTATAAACAGCTGATAGAAACCACTAAAAATTGTCTGGCGTGGATGCATTTACATTTAGCGATGTCTCAACAACTCTACTGCTATTTATATGATAACCAAAAAAATATTGATTTTAAAAGTGCTTTAGAGAGATATACTTATTTTCAAAATGCATACCCCAAGCTTTTTGAGCGTTTACCTCAAAATCAAATCGCAAAATACCTTAGAATTGATAATACAACATTTTCACGAATTAAAAATAAAACGGGTAATTATAAAGCATTCATCTAACTGAATAAAAAAATATTATGAGATAAAATTCTGTTAATCAATTGCTCATAATACATGTAATTATGAGCACAATCAATACTAATTTACATCAGAAAAAGTTGTTTATTCCCGTCTAAGCTTGAGAACTCTTTATCTTCTATCTAGAAGTAAAAGAAATAAAATTTGGGTCTATTTAGAATAGTCCATCTTAAACTGCGCCTTAATGCTTTTGTTTTATTGCTTTGGGTTTAAATATCACTAACACCACTGACGCAATTATAATAACAAATGAAAGTACGGACGAAGGTTGTAACTTCTCTCCAAAGAGGAGAAAGGCTGTGATGGCGGCCATAGCAGGCTCAATGAGCTTTCCTAAACTAAGAACATAGAGTGGAATGTGCTTTAATGAAAAAGTGAAGATCCCATGACCAATTAAGGTCGGAAACAGTGTTAGTAATAAAATTCCCTGCCAAGATAGAGTTGTGTTCGGAAGAGGATTCATTCCATAAAAAAATGTCGTCAGAAAAAAGAAAAAGGAACCGGTCAAATACAATCTTGAAGCAAAAACGGTGTTCGACAAATCTCTGCGTGCTCTCTGACTCAAGAGTGCATAAGCGGAAAAGGTGATCGCTGCCACAATGGCCATTATATCACCCATCAACTCACTGCTACCTTGTTTTTCGCGCGCTAAAATATAAATCCCAACCAAAGCTAAAGCGTAAGCTACAATTTTTCGTGTGGTCAGTTTTTCATTGAAAAAAAACCAAGATCCAAGTGCTGTGGTAAGTGGGTTGATGGAAAAAATTAACATTAAATGAGAGATCGAAGTATGGTGAGCTGAATACGCATAACTAAATAAGTGAATAAAAAATGCAAAGCCTGCGAGAATGGTGTTTTTTGTATCCCTTGTTGTTAATGTGACTTTAGGTTTCGACTTCGAATGAGTCTTTGAATTTAAAATTGGTGCTGCAACATAAAGTATTAAGCCAGCAAACAAAAGTCGCCAGGCACCCAAAATCAGCGGATCAGTCCCTGACCAGCGAATAATCACCGCAGACTGTGAAAGACAAAAAAGTGAAATTCCATAGAGCACATAATAATACACTCAGTTGGGCTCCTGAGATATAGGTAAATCGAGATCTGACTCTGCGGAGAGTAATTGGCGGCCTAAAGATTTACTTTCAATACTACGCTCCGTTTTTGCACCAAGCTCCTTGAGTCGCTCCACTTGTCTCAATAAATTTCCTTTACCATGGGACATACGGTTTAAAACCTCCTCATAGGCCTCATGGGTTTGACGAAGACGCGATCCCACTTGTTCTATTCCTTCGAGTAAACCAAGGAACTTATCATAAAGTGCTCCTCCAGCCTTAGCAATTTCTAAAGTGTTTTTATTTTGTCTTTGTTGCTTCCACAAACTGGCAACGGTGCGAAGCGTGGTTAGGAGAGTCGTCGGACTGACAATGGCAATTTGCTTGTCCCAGGCTAATTGCAACAAATCAGGCTTAATTCTGAATGCCAACGCAAAGGCTGGCTCTAATGGCATAAATAACAAAGTAAAATCTGGCGATTCCAGTTCATCCAAGTGATGATACTTTTTACCAGAGAGTCCCTCAATATGTTTACGGAGTGACTCTACGTGCTCCTTCGCCAAACGCTCTTGCTCAGAAGCATCATCGCAATTGATATAGGCCTCAAAAGATTTAAGTGAGACCTTTGAGTCAACGATTAAAAATTTATTATCTGGAAGCTTCACTAATACATCTGGTTTTTGAGTGCTATTTTCGCTCTCAGATTTAAGACCCATCCCTTGGCCTTGCAAAATAAACTCTTCACCTTCGCGTAACCCGCATCGCTCTAAAATACTTTCCAATACAAATTCACCCCAGTTACCTTGAACTTTCACATCTCCCTTGAGGGCCTTGGTTAAATTTTCTGTTTCAGAACTCATTCGGAGATTAAGCTCCATCAATTTATTCAATTCTCCTTTGAGCGTTCCTCTTTCCATGCGTTCATTAGAGTAAGTATCTTCAACTCGCTTCTCAAAATCTTTAATTTGGGTTTTAAAAGGTTCAATCAATTGTTTTAAAGAATTTAAATTAAGATCATTAAATTTTTGGCTTTTTTCTTCAAAAATCTTTTGCGTTAGATTTTCAAATTGCTCACGCAGAAGTTTCTGATCTTTTTCACGCTCTGTCGTTTGATTCAAAAGCTGCTCTTGCAATAACTTTTTCTCAGCCTCTAACGCACCCAACTTTTTTTGACACTCCGTTAAACTGTCTTGAATGGTCTTCTGTGAATGTCGCAACTCTCCCAGATTTTGTTCTAACGAATTTTTTTCAGTTTCAAGTTTTACCACTTGATGACTTAGGGTAGAGATCGTGTCTAGTTGTTCTTTCGCTTGCAACTGGTAATTTTTGGCGCGCCGAAAAACCTCCCAGCCACCAATCAGTAATCCCGCCAACAAACCCAAAACTAAATTCAAATATTGCACCGAAAACTCCTTGTGAGTTTATCAAAATCTGATATTAAGTGCCAATGAGCAACACTTTTTATAAGGAGTATTAATGTCAGCATCAATTAGCAAAAATAATGGCCCATCAATGAATAACGAAAAGTGGATCAGTATCAAGTCTTATAAAGATATCAAGTTTGAAAAAACAGCTGACGGAATCGGTAAAATCACCATTAATCGCCCAGAAGTACGAAATGCCTTTCGCCCACAGACAGTCATTGAGATGAAAGATGCTTTCGAAATAGCCAGAGAGGACGCAAGCATTGGAGTTGTTATCTTGACTGGTGAAGGCCCCGATGCTTTTTGCTCTGGAGGCGATCAAAAAATTCGAGGTGATAAAGGTTATGTGGGAAGTGACGGCGTGCCCCGTCTTAATATTTTAGATGTTCAAAAACAAATCCGCCAATTGCCAAAGCCCGTGGTTGCCATGGTTGCAGGCTATGCCGTAGGTGGTGGACATGTGCTCCACGTCGTTTGTGATTTGACCATTGCTGCTGATAATGCGCGATTTGGACAAACGGGCCCCAAGGTGGGCTCTTTTGATGGCGGCTTGGGAAGTAGTTATCTTGCACGAATCGTTGGACAAAAAAAGGCTCGAGAAATTTGGTACCTCTGTCGACAATACGATGCCAAACAAGCTTTAGAAATGGGCCTCGTTAATACAGTGGTTCCTCTTGCAGAGTTAGAAACTGAAACTCTCAAGTGGTGTCGTGAAATGCTCCAACATTCTCCTATGTCTCTTCGCTGCCTAAAGGCTTGTCTTAATGCTGACTGTGATGGCCAAATGGGACTTCTCGATTTGGCTGGCAATGCCACTTTGCTTTATTATATGAGTGAAGAAGCTCAAGAAGGAAAAAATGCTTATGTTGAAAAACGTAAGCCCAACTTTAACAAGTTTCCTCGTCTTCCATAAAATTTTTTACTGAATGCTGTTAAATAATATTTATTTAGCACCGCTTCTAAGTGATTTTACTTTTTGAGAGAATAGGTGAAACTATGTTGAAAGCTTGGCTCTCTGCTTTTAGACCAAAAACTCTGACCGCCGCAATCGTGCCGATTTTAGTTGGCACCACTTTGACGGCGGCCCTTGGCTACCCCATTCACTGGAGCATCAGCTTTTTTGCATTGCTTGCCTCCTTGTTTATTCAAATAGGGACTAACTTAATTAATGATGCCATGGATTTTAAAAAAGGTGCCGATACCCAAGAGCGCGTTGGGCCAGTGCGCATCACTCAAAGTGGCAATGCCAACTTTAAGCAAGTTATACGATGGGGTATTTTATTTTTTCTGCTGGCACTTTTATGCGGGATTCCTCTCGTTTTAAAGGGAGGAACTCCAATTTTACTTATTGGTGTTATTTCATTGATCTGTGGCTACGCTTACACTGGAGGCCCCTTTCCTTTGGCCTACCATGGTCTCGGAGATTTGTTTGTTATTTTATTTTTTGGCATTATTGCCGTTGCCGGAATGCTTTATCTCCAAATAGGGGAGTGGTTACCAGAGGGCTTTATTGCCGGCCTACAAATTGGTGCGCTTGCAACAGTACTCATTGCCATTAATAATTTTAGAGATGCTGAGGGAGACAAGAAGGTAAATAAAAAAACTTTATCCGTTAGATTTGGAGAGACTTTTTCAAAAATTGAAATCGCCGGTCTGATTATTTTAAGTTACTTATTAAATTATTATTGGTGGAATGAAGGGTTTAAAATTTCTGCTTTTTTAAGTTTTTTAAGTCTCCCTTTAGGGATTATCATCATAAAAAATATTTTAAACCATAAACCATCCCCTTTATTTAACCAATTTCTTGCACAATCAGCCTTGCTTCATTTGCTCTTTGGAAGTTTATTAAGCTTAGGATTTATCCTCTAATGGAAATTAAAATACATCGCTATGAGCTTCCATGGCCATCTCATGCCTCGCGATCTCACCTCAGTAAAGGGGCGCTCCTTGCAATTAAAAATAATTCAAACTTGTGGGGGTATGCTGACTTACACCCCTGGCCTTCGATGGGCGACTTAGATTTGGAGCCGCAGATAGACTTATTGCGCGAAGGCAAACCCTCTCACCAAACACAGCTTAGCTTAATGGCAGCGCAACATGATCTTCAAGCCCGAGAAAGTAAAAAAAAATTAGTAAACTATTCCCCTTTAATTCAAAATCACCATTTAATTTTAGACGAAAACTTTCATCTGAACTCGCTTCGGCAGACTTTATTTTTAGAATCATTAAATGATAAAAAACATTTTCCTTTATTATTGAAATGGAAAATCTCTCCTCACACTTTACCCTCAGCCATTCAATGGATCAATCAATTGAGCATAATCACTGACAGCTCCGCACTACATTGGCGTCTTGATTTTAATTCTTTGTTTTCTTCAACAGAAGTTATGTTTTTTTGGTCTCAACTTTTGCCTCAAGCTCAAAAACAAATTGAATTTATTGAAGACCCTTGCCCCTACTCTGCAGATACGTGGGGTCAATTAGAAGAACTCAATATTCCCTTAGCCATTGACTTTGAGTTAAAGAAATTAGTTGCACAGGAGTCCAATGCGTCCACAGAGTTTTCCACAATCTCTCCGCTTTCAAAAAAAGTAACGTTGGTACTTAAACCCGCCATTCAAAATATGGATACTTGGTTCTCTTGGATTAAAAAGAATCAACACCCTTTTATCATTACCAGTTACCTCGATCATCCCATTGGACTCTTGCATGCCCTTCACTGGGCGGAACTTTTTCAAAAAGAGTTTGGTTCCTTAATGCGAGTCAGCGGCCTTAGCCTTTCGCTTTCAGCTTCAGAATTAACTCACTATTGGCCGAGTTTAGTTCAACATAAGAATCAAGGAAATTATTGGTTTCATACTGAAGAAAACGATTATGGCATTGGCTTTACTCAAAAACTTGAGAGTTTATCGTGGCAACAATTATAAGTAAAAACTATTTACCACTGGATTTTAGCACTACTCTAATACCTCTTAATCCCAGCTTACCCTCTTCCCTTCGAGCTACTATCGAAACTCTAGCTCAAAATCATACAAACAGTGAGCCACTCGTTTGGATCATGAGTTCTGGCACCAGCGCTTCTCAACAAAGTAGTTTTAAGTTGATAGGGATTTCTCATAAGTCACTTTTAGCTTCAGCACAATCAGTCAACAATCACTTGCAAACTGAACCTGGTGACGTTTGGGTTAATGTTCTCCCACTTTTTCATGTCGGCGGACTTAGTATTCTCTATAGATCTTCTTTAGCAAAGATCCCTTGTCATAATTTATGGGATGAAACCTACAAGTGGAATCCCCAACATTTTGTGGAAACCTGTACCGCAGTCAAAGCCACTTTAAGCTCCCTCGTTCCTACGCAAGTTTTTGATCTTATCCACGGAAACTACCAAGCTCCGAAAACTTTAAGAGCCATCGTTGTGGGAGGAGCTAAACTCAATCACGAACTTTATCAAAAGGCTCTCAAACTCAGTTGGCCTTTACTTCCAAGCTTTGGCATGACCGAACTCGGCTCGCAAATCGCTACAGGCACTCTGCATTGCCTTAGTAAAAATCTCAACAGCAGCAGAGTCGCAAATACGTTTGATTTTATTCAACCAGAACTTTATTTACTCGAACATCACCAAGTTAAGTGCAATGACCTCAACCAGCTCTCTATTAAAAGCTCAAGCTTAATGGAGGGTTATTACCCTATTATCGATGGTCATCCCCGAAACTGGGTCAACCCTATTGATTCAGAGGGCTGGTACTCCACTCCTGATTGCGCGGAAATTAAATTAGATACGGAAATAAATAAATTATATTTAAACATTTTAGGTCGAAGTGATGATGTCGTTAAAGTTTTCGGAGAGAATGTAAACTTAGCAACACTACGAAATCGCTTAGAGAGTCTTATTGAAACTCATTTTGCGAAAGAATTTTCAGCAACCAAAAATGAAGCTTTAGCTTCCAATTCTACTCCATTAGAATGCACCATTATTCCAGTGGCGCATGAGCGTCAAGGTCACGAATTGCTTCTCGTCGGCAATGCACCATTTCAATTACTTGAGTCCATTGCTCAACAGTTTAATCTGAAAGCTCTGCCCTTTGAGCGCCTTCGGGCCCACCCTAAGAAAGTCCATATCCCAAGAACTTCTTTAGGAAAAATTCAAACGAATTTATTATCACAACAGATTGATTCAAACTCACTATAATTTTTTATAAGTGGCCAGTGCTTTCGTTCCAAAGAGCTTTATTTTTTTCTCGGCTACAGCCCTAGCAAGATCTCTGCTTGCTGTGGCACCAGATAACCCCCTGTGCAGCGATATATAATCTCTACGAGAAAAAGCTTTAGAGCCAAAATGTTCTAAGGCCAGTTCAATTCGATCGTTGATCTTAGGCTTAGTTGAAAATAATTTAGGAGAATATTGCATTAAAGCTTTAAGAATCATTTCTAATGAAAATTCAATAAACGGAGTTGACTCTCCTTTTTTGTCACTGAGTTCTAGAGATTTATAATAATCTTTTTGATATTGGTGTATCAAAGATTCTACTGGAAGAAATTCGAATACAGAAGAGGATTTCATTAGTATTAGCTGCTGCCAAAGTCGTCCCATACGACCATTTCCATCAAGAAATGGATGAATTAGCTCCACTTCATAATGAAAGACGCAGGCTTTAATCAAACTAAGCGTTTCTTTGTCTGAATTCAAAAAATGAAATAGATTTCTCATTAACTCTGGAACTCTTTTGTCGGGAGGCGCTATTCTGGTGACCTGGTTCCCCTTAAAAAGACCTACGGCACTTTTTCTATATAAGCCTGGACTGTCAATTAAATCTTTCAGTAAAAACTGATGGGCTCTTAAAAAATCTTTCTCCTTAAACGGATTAAATAAATAAATTTTATCGTATAAGTGGATTGCATTTTGGACTTCAATGATTTGCTTTTTAGGTCCGACAATTCTTTTGGACTCCATGAGGGCGGTAATTTGCTCTTCTGTTAGTAAGGAGCCTTCTATTGCAAGACTGTGATGGATTGTTTTGATTTTATTTTCTTTACGTAACTTAAGTGGTGGTTTTTGCCCCGATAAACCTTTCAATTCACCCAAAAGAGATTGAATTTCAGCCGTTAAATTTAGTATTTTAGAAGTGATTTGAAACGGTGGCTTTCCCATTATTTTATTCTAAACCCTATTTTTGATAGTATCAAATGATACTATCAAAAAATGTGAATTTAATAAAATCTTAATTATAAAAAATAATAATCGAATTGATTCAACAAAAGCTAAGCATCGCTGCTGGATTTTAGTCTTGAATTTGAATACATAATGGACGGTAATTTGTATTAGTGTAAACTTGTAAATTGATCTGAGTGCGATAAAAAAGGAGCTTGCAAGACTGTAACTCCACAACTTTGTGATTTTTTATCATTTTCTGAAGAACTCGGAAATGATATTCGTACGAGTAAGGAAGCTAAAACTAGTGATGGGGCAACCATGGGATTTTTGCGCAGAAATAGATTACAAACAAAGATGGTACCAACCTTACTACTCATTAACACAGTTGTTTTTTTACTGTGGACTTTTTCTTTAAATTTATCCATTGATCCGAACTTTATGGCTGATCACTTTCTCATAAGCTGGAGTTCCCTCACTGAAGGACGGTACTGGACTCTTATCACCTCAGTATTTTCTCACAATATGTTTTTACATTTTTTTATGAACATGTTTGTTTTAAATAGTTTTGGACCCATTATCGAACTTTTGTTGGGATCAAAACGATTTATTATTTTTTATCTCATCGCTGGTGTGATTAGTTCTTTATGTCACGCTATGGCCTCGGCATTTTTATTACATCAACCTGACCTCCCCGCACTTGGAGCTTCTGGTGCTATCTCCGGTTTGATTTTGCTTTTTTCATTACTATTTCCAAAACATATCATACTCATCCTTGGGCTAATTCCACTACCCGCTGTTTTGGGCGCTACTTTATTTGTTGGTCTCGATATTTGGGGACTCATTGAGCAAGCTGGAGGTCATGGACTTCCTATAGGTCATGGCGCACATTTAGGTGGTGCATTGACTGGAATTCTTTATTTTCTATGGAATCGAACAGAGCTAAAATTTCGACGCGTTTCTCTTGGAATTTTCTAATTTTAAATTTATATCCAACCAGGGAGCCAGCGATATTGAATCAATGAACTCATAGGAGTAGATTCCCCACTTAGAATAGGATAAAAGTACACAAAAAATAATATAGAAATAGTAACAAAAATTCCCATAATTTGATTGGTTCTTTTTTCATTAACATAAGTGAGTAGTGCAAACGGAATCAAGAAAGAATAAAAAATAGCTGACGGTAAAAAATAGTAGAAAAAGGAAACTTTTCTCGACGTCAGAGGCCACCCTAACCAAGAGCACATAAAGAAAATTAACATCATTTTACCAATGGGTTTTAATTTTTCCCAGCGGAATAATCCGGCTAAAACAGCGATCAATCCTAATATCATTTGAAAAGGATTGCCTAATAATACAATTCCTTTAAATGAAGTTTGATCCTCTAATTTAAAAAACTCATACCATGTTGGCCGAACCATAAATGGCCATTGGTACCATGAACTATTATAATTATGTGGAAGCACAACAGCTTTTTGTAATTTTAAAATTTCTAATTGCCGATTAATTAAGATATCCCAAAAAGTCGCTTTATAATTTGTACTCACAAAGAGGTAGGGAAGAAATGTAATATAATAAGATACCAGTGAACAGAATCCAAAAAGAAAAATAGACTGAATGGCATTGTTTATTTTTTGGTTGCTACTCTTTGAATGTTCAAACTGCACGAATGAATAATATATAAAGAATGGAAAGTAAACAAAAAGTGCTGACCATTTCACAGCCATAGCAAGCCCAAAACTCAATGCAGAAAGCATATTAAAATATTTTTTGTTCTGACAATCTGGTTCTTTACTCGTTAAATAGAAATAAAATCCTAACAATAGGAAAAGGATTAAAAAAATATCCAACATGGCAATCCGAGATTGAACAAAAAACCAAAAATTAAATAAACTAAACAAAGATACATTAAAAGCTAATGCAATATTTCTATAAATTTTATTCGCTATCCCAAAGCAGAGTAGAATTGATAATACCCCAGCCACCAATGGCATAAACCGCCAACCCAACGGGTTATCACCAAATATTGAAATGCCCGTTGATATGATTAGCTTCCCAAATGGGGGATGCTCTAAATTCTTAGTCGGAGCCCAATGCAACCACTCTATAGCTGCTGATACGTAATGATTTTCATCAAAATAGGGCTTAGTAAAATTATCATAGTGAAAAAATAATAATACACTTGTAAGAAAGACCAAAATTAGACTGGCAACGAACTTTGCATTTACTAATAACTTCATATAGTTAAGGTTAAACTACGCTGATGCGAAGTCAATCCAAGTTCTGATAAAAATTTCCTCTTAGTAAACCGTTTTGACAACATCGGGGTATTAATTCATATTACACCGGCTCGCAGAAAATTATAAACAATTGAATCGAGGTCATAATGGCAACCACCCAACCGAGTAAAAAACCCGAAAGTTCTCTAGAGGCTCTTAAATTGCTTTATGAAGGAAACCAAAGATTTTCTAAGGACCAAGCTAATCAAGAAGCCGCCAATCATCAAGACCGTCGAATTCAACTATTAGAAGCTCAAAATCCATTCGCAATTATATTAAGTTGCTCTGATTCTCGAGTGCCTTCTGAAATTATTTTTGATCAAGGCTTAGGTGATCTTTTTGTCATTCGTGTTGCTGGCAATATTGTTGCACCCTCCATCATTGGAAGTGTCGAATTTGCAGTTGCAACCTTTGGAACGCCGCTCGTAGTGGTAATGGGACATTCACAATGTGGAGCGGTTTCTGCAGCATTGGATGTTGTTCAAGCCGGCAAAAATTTTACTTCAGAAAATATTCGAGATATCGTCGAAAGAATTTCACCCTCTATTCGCCCCTTAGTAGAAAGTTGCAATGCTGCGCCAGCAAAGGCTACCAGGGAAGAACTAATGAGCTGCTGTGTCCGAGCTAATATCTTAGCATCAGTTAATCAGCTACAGCATAGTAGCCGTATTATTGAAAAACTCATCAAAGAAAATAAACTCATGGTTGTCGGAGCAGAATATTTACTTGAGACTGGAGTCGTGCATTTTTTGGATGCAAATCAAATTAGTGCAAATCTCCCATTATTTCAGTAGATAGCTTCTATCTGAAAACGGCCTCTTTATAATTAACACTAATTTTGTTTACAATCTTATGCTTGAGATTGAATACGTTTTATTTTTTTCTTCAGTGCCTCTTCTAGCTCTTTGGTCTCATCGCTGAGCAACTCTGCCATTTCTTGATCACTAAAATTTGAAACATAGTAATGGCAACTTCGATAAAATTCTTCTATGCTTCCAGTCCACTCGCTCCAATATGATAAAAAAATCGCTTCGCTCATAGAATCCGAAGAGAGTTCTTCTGATGTGGCCGTAGCACAATTAATATACTCTAACTGTCCATCAATAATTTCTGGAGGTAGACCTCTTGATACAACACAGTCCTGAGATAAAACCATTTCGCAAGCATTCAAGTATTCTCCGAGAATCTCCCAAAATTCTGTTCCCTGCTTTCCGTAGTCGCTATAGCAAAAATACGAAGTGCACACTGAACCTCGATATTTCCAAATACCGCAATTCATCTTCTGTTTATCAAAATAGGGACAAAGTAATTCTACTTTATTTCCAAAATCTTGAGGCTCTCTGTTAATAAATTTTATTTGATAGGAGAGCGGCACAAAAAGCCCCATAGGCAATGCATACACACGATTTAATATTTTTGATTTCAATAAATCCTTTATAAAAATCGGAGTTTCTGGTGACTCTAGCAATGCACCAACAACATAATTTGGAATGAAGGGATAAAATGTGCAGCACTTTAAGTCGTTTCGATAAAAGGGAAGCCCCATTCTATTTTCTCTTGAACAAAGGCAATTGGTACAATCAGCTGATTTCTCAGAAATAGAAAATGATCCAAAACGAGATAAAAAATAATTTTTTATGTGGGGTAATATTTGCATCGCCAAGTTCACTTTATCAGCCCTTTTTAGCGGAATCTAAATAGATTCTGTCTCACAGTCAATAGTTAGAGTTATTAAAAGGGCTGATTGAGTGTTACAATGAACGTATGAAGTGGTCTGCATTAGATATTAAACCATCGATGAGTCTTCAAGAAAAAATTCAAACTGAATTTCAAAAAATGAATGCAAACGAGATTTTCGAAGTGCACCAAAATCCACCGCCATTTTGGAATAAAAAATGGGATGAAGAACTTGAATCTGAACTCATTACTCAATCAAAATATAATTTTTCAACGTGCCCTATCTGCCATCACCGACTTGAAGCTCCCATTTTTTCTGAAAATTTTAATGATCCATGGTGGCTTTACCCACAAAAAGCATTTTCGCACTCTCATACTTGTAACCACTTTCAATTTTTAACTTTTAGTATTCTGTGGACTCGTTCTGAACCCATGGCATCCCCTTGGATTATCCCTTGTGGCTGGGGTGTTCCTGCTTTCACTGAAGAAATGAAAAATGATGAAAACCTTGCAATTACCATTAAACAAACACAATTACAGAATGGCGCTACAATATTTTGGATTGGATTTTACCAATACCAAAATGAGCATACATTACAAAAATATGATTATTGGTCACTTCCACTTCTAAAATCAAAGTCAGCGATTAAACCAGATAAACATTCTAAGGGTTTTTGGGGTGAGTTCTCACCATTAACAATAAACACACCGATTTTATGGTCAAAATTATATATTGAAAATTCTAAAGGTAACTTAGAAAATTATGAGACAAAAAAGGATACCACCCATTGGGCTCAACGAATTAAGACCTGGGGACATTTAGCTTACTCACAACCACTTAAAATGTATTTAAATCGGTTTGCAAGCGAAAGTGGCTTGGCTTCATTTGCCATTGGCATGAGGTCATCCAAAACTCGTGGCGCCTTATTTATCTCTCAGACCCCCATTTACAAAAGCCAATACGATAACTCAAATATTTTAAATTTAAATAGTTTAAATGATTCCTCAATTGCAGCAGCTCCTTTTTTGCAAATTTTAAATTCACAACAAATGAAAGATCTCGCACAAACTGATACTCTTTGGGCTATCGTAGACCCCTTTCAGAACGAAGCTATTCAGGATTGGTTAAGATTACTTAAAAAGATGGACTCCACATCCATCACGCCTGTTTGGAAGGAAACTGAGCTAGAAGACGGCTGGAAACTCACGGCAGATTCTTCTTATCAACAAAGCTTAAACCAAGCTGAGTTAATTAACTACTACAGAGATCTTTCACCGTTAATTATTAAACTTTCCTCGGAGGCCATAGAGGCGAGCTACAACTATAATCTTGGCAATCAGTCATGGGGTGGTTTTTTTATAAGTTCTGCTTCAGTTGAGGAGATCCACAGTTTTTTGCGACAACTCTTAGTAAGCTATGTCCAAGATCAATTAGTGTACTTTAGGTTTTATGAAACTAATTTTTTATCAGTGGCGCTCGCAACATTAAATAATTCTTCTTTAAATTTTTTTTATGGCCCTATCTCAGCTTGGATTTTAAGACACCCTTCTGAAACGCATTATACACTCTATAGCAATTCTAACAAAGGAACAAATCAGTCTTTTCATAAACAAAATGATTTGCAACTTAACTTGAAGCCAATACCAAATGTTTTACCTAAGCACATTCATGAAGCTGCCCTTCGATCTTTTCAAATGGATTTACCGAGACGAATACTTGATTTTATTAAAACAAATGTCGCTGACTTTTTTGAATTAATACCTGAAAAAATTTTATTACGCTGGATACATATCACTATTAATCAAGCTGCTGAGTATGAAATTAAAAAAGAGCCTAGTCTTGTTAAGTTTTTTCTTTGGAAATCTTTTATCACACCAACGTGGTGTTTACTTGGTCCCTTTACAAAAATACTTCGCCAAAATGTTGCGGAAGAAATGAAAATTCACAACATTGAAAACCTGCTTCCTAAACTCAGTGTTTCAGAAATTCCGCGAAGTCTTACTTTAGAAGCTTGGGATCCAGATCTCTGGAATGAACTTCGCCAAATTAATTCACCTCTCGGCAACACAGACCCATCAGCATTTTATCAAGTGCTCGGAGAAAAACCACCCTTAGTTATTTTACATAATCCTCAATGGATAAGAGCTGTGGGACAATTTTACGAAAACGCCTACTCTGAATTATTCGATCTCACTGGCAACTCTCTTCTTAGGCAAAGTTTAAATTACCAGCTTAAAAAGCCATTACACCCTCCACCTCATCTTTCAATGATTTCAAAAAATGAGTTGGTTGTTATAGAGGATGGCGATCGGTCACATACTTGGCTACAAAACAACAGCTTTTCACTAAAAGCCGGCACAAAAAACGAGTGGATCTATCGATCCGCTTTCGATGATTCTATTTTATTTGTGGCTCGATTATTTTTACAAGAATTTCCATACATAGGTAATAAAGAGCTCTTTAATCTACTTTCTGAGGTTGATAGAAAAAAAATCTATGACCAAATTAAAATTTATGTAATTGAGTGGGACAAGCATCAGCTATGGAAAACAACCCCCATTGACTCTCAATCTCAATAACTTTAATTGGATTTATCTGAGGACGAAATTTCATTTAAAACATGCTTTTGTAACTGGAAAGCCTCTTCTTCTTGAGCACCAAGTAACTCACTGTATTCGTGAACTAAAAGTGCAATCGCCTGAGGTCGCATCTCTTGCTTTTCTACCTTATTTCTTAAGGTGTAAGCACTAAAACAAAACTTGTTTTCTTTTATCCAGGCAATGCTTGCATCAACTGGTTGTCCATACGAATCTAAACAAGTTTTATGTTCTTTTATTTCAGGGTGAAATGTTTGCAATACTTGATGAAGATTATTACTTTTAGTAAATAAATTTGTAAACAATACTTGATCTACTTCGCTCAATGTTTGAGTTTGAAATTGTCTGTATTTCTCTATCAAGTAAGCGTGAGTATCTGTAATAGATGTTTTTGCAACCCTTTCTACAAGCTTTTCATGGGCTAAAACATCCGGAGGTTTCGCGATTATAAAGTTACCCCCACCACCACTGACGCCTCCTTCTTTGGCGAAAGAATAACTTAAATTGCTGGCAACAAGAGTCATCATTAAAATGAAAAAAGTGGGTGTTTTTAACATTATTTTCATTATTCTCTCCCTCATTAAACAAGAAACCTTGAAACCTAATAACAAAAATACTTTACTATCGCAATCTTTATCCCTCAAGATGTCTTGTCAAAGGCGGAGATAAAATGGCTCAATTAAATATTTTTGACTACAATAACTATAAACGATTTTTAATTGATTGGTTGCAAGCTGCTCCCTATCAAGGCCGTGGTTTAAGAAAAGAACTAGCAAAGGCACTCAATTGCCAAATGTCTTACATTACTCATGTTTTATCCGGAGATTACCATTTCAGTCTTGAACAGGCCGAAGCTTGTGGCCAATGGTTACAACTCAATGAATCAGAAACTGATTATTTAATTTTATTAACTCTCTATGAAAGGGCCGGCACAAAGAGTTTAAAAGCTCGTTTACGCAAGCAAGCATCTCAACTTCGAGATGAACATGCCAATTTAAAAGCTCGACTTAATGTTACCGAGTCTATTTCAATTGAGGACCAATTAACTTATTATAGCAGCTGGCACTACGCCGCAATTCATATGGCATTATTAAACACTCAGTTAAATACAATTCAAGCTTTGAGCCATTTCTTCAACATACCTAAGGAGAAGGTTCAGCAAATTTTAACTTTTTTGGTTGAAAAAGGCTTTATTTCAAATCAGGAAACTTACCTCAAAGTTATTAAACCCGTAATGCATTTGGAACAAAATTCACCGATAATAAACCAACATCATTCTCAATGGAGAATAAAAGCGATTGATTCGTTATCTTTTAACAATTCCGAGGATCTTCATTACTCTGGTGTCATTTCACTTTCTAAAGAGCACTTTGAATGGATCAAAACACAACTGTCACTTTTACTTAAAGAAATCGTTGTGAAACTCGAAAAGTCTCCCGATGAGAAACTCT
>CAZTDX010000018.1:15034-53608 GCA_964612425.1 uncultured Pseudobdellovibrionaceae bacterium | reverse complement strand
TAACTCCTGCTTCATTAAATATAGTTTCGGCTTCTCGTAAAAATGTGCCCTTTGGATCAATCGCTAATAGAGCAGGGCATTTATCTATATTAGAAACAATCTGTTTTAAATAAGGAAGAATTGTGCCTTGCGATTTACCACTTCCAACACTTCCAGTAATAAAAATTCCGCCGTTAACACCACGACGAGGAATTTTAACCCATGATTCTTGGAAACCACTATTTTTCTGTGAATCTATATTTTGAGCATCAGAATAAAGCTCGCCCATTGTTGTTCCAAGTACCAGTTCTCCTTCTTCGGTCGAAGGTGTTTCTAAGTTTTTATTTCTTGATTTAACAAAATCAAATTTTTCAAAAATCTGAAGTAGTAATTTTAAAGCAAAAAAGACAAAGACAGCCAGATTCATTGAAAGACTGATTGCGAGCCATTGCGATCCCACTAAACTCATCATTGGTGAAAATACTGGCCCCAAAATTGGGTGAATTGTTTTTCTAGTTTGCATAAAACATACTACTCCTATAAAAAAGAGAGTTAGGTCAGTTTTTGTAATTCCTTTTCGAACTTTTTTTCCTTGAAGGGCTGCAAGTTTTGACCCCTGTTTATTTAAACCGAATGTTCTTTTTAAGTAGCTACCAATAAAAGTAATGTTTGTGATCAGTGCAATGACACTAAATCCAATTCCATTTGAGTAATGTTCACAGAATTGTTTCAATACGATGATTGACCCTGGATGAAATCGTAAAATGTTTAAGTAAAAATATCCACCGGCTATTATTGCAAATAACATTATCGCAATTGGCAGTGGAAAATCTTCTTTGTCTTTACTTGTCACCACGTATACCTCTATTTTCCACTTTTTGGTTTTTCGTTTTGAACCACGGCCTTATAATATTCCAGTGCCTTTAAAACATTTTGCGCTTGAAAAGTAAGTGACTTATTCCAAGTGCTCTCAAAGTAAGAGACACTCTTGAGCATCTTTAAAACCTTTGCTTCTAGTTTTGAAACATCTTCCATTTGATCATCCTTTATTAATAGTCTTCGTTTTTGTTATTTCGTCTAGGACTCTGATATCTTTTATTTCGAGGCCAGTCTTCCACGCCCTGAAACCGCCCATCATGAAAAAGAAAGCGAAATGAACCATACATAAACGTTCGGCGATTCTCTTTTTCGAATTGTGTTTTCAGCCGTCGTGCCGCTTCTTCTAAAATGAGTTCATCTGATATATTTAGTAGTTTTTGAACTTCAGACATATTTTCCAAGCGAACCTCCCAATTTTAGTAACATGACTTCAAGTTCATGGATCTCTTTCATCAGTCGTTTATTATTACAAAGTTCATTGACTGAAACTTTGGAATACCAAGATCGAATGGTCTCTTTTAGCTTTCTAACAGATTCAGAAATATTTTTGTTTTCCATACTTAAACCTCAAAATCTCATTGATAATGTCATGGCTTTAAATTTTGCTTCTTGAATTTGTTCCTCAATCTCACTACGCCCAAAAATTAATTCAAAAGTAGAGAGGCAGATGCGCACCAGACCATTAATTCCGGTGCGCATCCAGGTGAGGAGGGATTTTCCGCCAATCAAATGGTTTTGTTGGCCGATGGGATTTAATTGAATTACTAATTGCTTCATAAATTGTTTTCCTTTTTTTAATCCAAATGTTTTGATGATTTTTTCAAAAATGTTTGGCTTCTTAACGATATAAAAATCGTCGTTCATCATTGAATGAAACATATTGCCCTCCCGATTTAATAACCCATTGCTGGTTTTAGTTTTTTGTATTTTCCAAGTTTAGCGAGATAATCCAGTGCCCATTGCGGAATTGGACCGATATCTTTTTTACGGTCCTCTCTCGCAAATTTATCTTCAGAAGTGTAATTGCAATTGAGGCAATAAGAATGGGTTGTAAAAACCTCAAGTCCTCTTTCGCGACACCTTGGACATTTATGAAATCTGCTATCTTGAAATGACATTTGTTCCCCCTGTTTATTAGTATGTTTTTTAAAGACCCTACAAAAATATATGTTGCATGGCCGGTGCCAGGGCTTCCGAGTTTGTTTACAATTCAAATAACAATATGAAATATCTGTGTTTTTTAATTTTCATTCATTTCTCAAAAGACGATCATCAACTTCTGATTTTGTTAATTCGAAAATCGGAATTTGCTTTTTTCAGAAATGAACTTGTTTGTTTGTAAAGATTACATATTGTGATTTCTCAATACAGCTGCTAGTTTCCGTGGCAGCTCGGAGGCCGGATGGTTCAACAAACCTACAACAAAAAGCCTATTGATCGAGAATACTCAGTGAGTGTCCTCATTGTTGATGACATGGAATTATCCTCCGATGCCGCCAAACATCTTTGCAAAAACAATTTTAAAAGTATTGAGTCCGTCGATTTAAATATTGATACAGCTGCAAGTATTTTTGATGCTCTTGATATTCTAAGATCTAAATCATACCATGTTATTTTACTTGATAGACATTTAGGTGAAGATGATAACGGCGACATTATAGATTCACTCGATTATTTATTAGAGATCAAAGCCATTCAACCACTAGCCGAAGTGGTTATTCTCACTTCAAATGATGATCCCCTTGAAATCGCACAAGCAATGTCGAGTGGAGCTTCAAATTACCTTTTAAAAGACAATAGCGATGAAAGTATTGCTTATAAAAACAAAATCATTAGTCAGTCACTTTCTGCTGCGAAGCTAAGGCTTCAGCGTGCTAGAGACGAAAAAACAACTCGCTATCTTGATACTGAATATATTTGTAATTCACCGGCAATGATCGCAATGAATATGAAACTTGAAGCTTTAGCAGAATCCAACAGACCCGTACTTTTAATTGGTGAAACAGGACTTGGTAAGGGAGCCACTGCTAGGAAAATTAGTGAATACCGGGCTAATTTTTTGAATTCAAAAACTAAGCGCCCTTTTTTAAACATTAACTTTTCATCTTTAAATAATGAAACAGCACTCAGTGAACTTTTTGGTCATGAGCCAAATTCTTTCACTGGCGCTGGCCCAAGAGTTAAACTTGGTTTTTTCGAACTTGCAAACGGCGGAGATCTTTTTCTTGATGAAATTGGAGACGCTTCCTTAGATATTCAAAAAAAGATTTTAAAAGTTATTGAAGAACGTGAGTTTCAAAGAGTTGGTGGCCAAAAAACTTTAAATACAACAGCTCGGGTTATTTTTGCTACTAATCGTAATTTAAAAGAAATGGTTAAAGAAGGCTCGTTTAGAGCTGATCTTTATGCTCGTATTTCAACATTTGAAATAATGTTGTCGGCAATATTCGCGGAATTGAAAACGACATCCAACGACTAAAAATGTTTTCCAAACTATCCAACAATGGAGGTTTAGACCTTTCAAATTGGAAAATGGTTTTAGGAGTTGGACCCATTACATTAAAAAGAAAAGTAACTGAATCTACCACCATCACCGTTGAATCTATCAAAAGTGGAAATACTGATTTTCTGCAGGATGGATTTCCGGGGCTCAAACATATGAAGGAATTAGTTGAGGAAGCCTGTGTACGAGAAGCCTTTAGGAAATATCCAAGTCAGACTGAAAGAGCTAAAGCATTAAAAGTGCATTTATCAGCGTTAAGTCGCTTTAAGGATAAGTACACTTAAATTTATAGAGGAGGGTCTATGAGTTCAATTGCTGATACAGAGAATGTGCAAAAACTTGCTCACGATCTTGACAACGCTGTTGCTACTTCGGAATACGCCTATAAAGCTTTGTCAAAAGGTGATGGGGATACGGCTAACTTGCGCGAGATGTTCGAGAAGTCTATTCAAACAGTTAAATGTTTGAGTAAACAAATTCGCGATTTAGTGGGTATGCCAGCAAAACGTAAAAAGAAACTGAAAACGGAATAGAGAGTTCACTACTAAAAATAAATCTACGATCCCTACTGGAGGAAAAGTGTTAATTCATATAAATCAATTAAATCAGAGTAGTGAATTTGTAATTCCGTTTGGTGATTCTTTATCAGCTCAAAGTCTTAATATTATTCCACCCGTAGAAGTTCAAGATTCACTTTTGAAGTCGGAATTAGCTTTCCTATACAGCACTCAATTTTTTGCAGAAGATAATGGAGAAGTAGCCCTCGAACATATGCGAGAGCGCACATACCAACCAACCAAACAAAATAAGATTCTTGATATGCAAATTAAAGATGAACTTGTTCATGTTAGCCTTTTAAAAAAGGTTGTTGATCAAATTGGTCTTGATGAAACTTCAACTGGATTCGCAAAAGGTTATACTGAAATTTTGTATTCCGCCCCGTCATTATCTGAAAAATTATTTATTTTTCAAATAATGACGGAAGCAGTTTCTGCTTCATATTTGAATTGGCGATTGCATAAAATTGAAAACAAGTTAGCAAATGACGTAGACCAAGAAATTTTCAACGATGAACTTAGACATATAAAAATGGGAAAGTCACTTTTAGAAATGTGTGATAAAGATGAACTTAAAAATATACTCACTCCGACCAGACGACGAGAATTAATTCGCGTCATGAGTCGAATGTGTTCTAATCATTTTCTCAATGGAATTCAAAGTATCCTAAAAGATCATGGATTAATTGGAGAGTTCAAACACAAAATGACTGATCTTGATAAAATGGTTGCTAAAACACTTTTGCACGAAACAAACGCCGTCTCAAAAATATTAGATGGCGAGATATAATTTATGGTTTCACCTGAAAATAACATTTATTTACTTAATTTTCAATTCATAGGAGTTTACAAATGACCCCAATTCTTTATAAAGCGACAGTTCAATCAAGATTCTCAGATCTTGATCCTTATGGACACGTGAATTTTAAACATTTTTTTGATTATGTTATTAGTTCTAGGCTTATTTTTTTAGAAAATAAATTTGATCTTGATTTGGATAAGATTGCAAAAACAGGATATGGTTTTTATGCAACTCAAGGAGAAATAAAATTCTTACGACCTATTGTTGGTCTTAGAACTCTCGATGTTGAAACATTTGTTGAATCCGTCAAAGACGAAGTGACTTTGATCATTCCATTTACCATTAAAGATGCAAAAACGTCTAAGGTAAATTCCGAAGGTAAACTCCATTTCACAATCATAGATTTGAAAACAGGAAAACCAGCTCCTCTTAATGAAACACTCAAGGGATTATTTTTTGAATGAGTTCCAAGAACTACCAGGCTTTAGCCAATCAGTATTATCGTTTAACTGAGGAGACTTACAGAAAACTCGACCCTGAAGGTACAGACTTCATGAATTTGGGTCTGTGGCCGTCGTCATCAATTCGCAATGCTCAACTAAAAGTATATTCAGAATTGGCACTCCTTATTAATGACATTTTGAAAAATGAAAACAATACGGAACTCGATCAACTAGTAGAGCTTGGTTGTGGATGGGGTGGCGGAGTTCAGGTTTTGAACGAAATTCTCAAACCATCAGAATTTATTGGCGTGAATAGTTCAGAAGCTCAGATCACTCATTGTAAAAGTGTATATGAATCCGAATCTATAAAATTTCATCATGGCTTTTATGAATCATTGGATAATACAAATAAGGTTAAAAATTCTCTAGTATTTGGAGTTGAAACTCTTCTTCATTGTGGAGATCGAAAAACAGTTTTTGAAATGATTAAGAGAAATCAATTCAAATATATCGCTCTCGCTGAAATATTACTAAAAGACGAAGAAGCCAGAAGCCATAAATTATTTAACCCCGCACTATCTTTTGCTGCAAACTTTACCGAATATAACGACCTCTTTCAAGAATTCGGATATGAATTAGTTTTGGAAAACGATATATCGGAAAAGGTTTTTAGCCCTTGGGTAAAAGCATTAAAAGAGCTTACTCCCGAACTCAAAGGCATTCATAAAAAAATTAAAGAACAATTTATTGAATCTTACACTGTGCTTTCAGATTTGAGTAATCAAGGGCGAGCAAAATATGTTTTCTTGATTGCTAAAAGAATGGGGATCAAATGATCAACCCACAACAAATTCATGATTTAGTCCGCAAAAATAATTACCGCGAAGCTTATGAGCAATCATTGGTACTTGAAAAGAAAATTGGACCAATTTCAATTTCATTTTACAAAGCTCGTATCATAGCAACAGTAACATCTCTACTATATCTTTGTTTTGGCAATGTGGGATTAAAAATATCTCAATTCATTTCCAAAAAAATTCTCACTTCTGATAATTTAGATTGGGCACATGCCAACGCTATCCTTTGGGGTGTTTATTGGCAGGACATGAGAAAGGCCCTAAAGTACAATATTTTTACAATGGCCCATCCGGAAAATGAAAATGCTTTTCTTGGCTCTCTAGTCTTTGTATTTTATACTGAAGCTTTTTTGGGAAATATTATTGCACTTGCTGCAATGAAAAAATTCGTTTTTTCAAAACGTGTAGAACGTAGTGGTCTTAGGCAGAATTTTTTAGTTTGGCTCGGTGTAGCTCACCAAATGAACGCTGATGTTAGAGGATGCATTAAATCTCACGATCTGTTTAACAGAATTGCTAAAGATCCAGATCCTTTTCAAGTTCTTATAAGTAAAGCCAGTAAATTAAATATGAGCGTCAGTGAATTGGGGCCATTGGAAGCAGAAGAAGCTCTCGAAGATTGTTTCAAAGTTTCATGCAGTCTTAATAACAGCAGAAATCACATACAACTTTACGGGGCAAAGACAATTTTATTAGCTCTTGATGGAAATCTTCAGAGCGCAAACTCATTTTATGAAAAAGCCAAGCTTGCTGCCCACATTAATGACAATACGTTGGATTGGATTATTTTCTCCCGATTATCTTGTATTTACTTTCTAATTATTCAAGATTGGAAAGAATTTGATCACTGGCACACTGAAATGAGCCAGCGACTTATCTCCTATGCACCTGTTGGTTGGTACTGGAAAGAATTTCGGCGGCTAAAAATCGTATCAATCCAGTTGAAAAATAAAGAGAAAATTTCGTCTGAACTTCTGCATTCAATTGTTAGCTCACTATTAGTTCTTCAACCAATCTTTTTCTATCGTGAAATCCAAAGATTATTTCAATTTATTCTCACGGGGAAAGTTTCATATTGGTCTCAATCAGCATTGTTAAGTTATTTTTCCAATTTTAGAAACAAGAATCTAGATTCCGCAACCAATGATAAATTCAAAGCCCTCATTTTATCAATGGGCAATCTGATGACTAATAGACCCGATATTGATTTAAACTCTGCAATAAAAGATCTTGGACTTTATATCGGAGCGGATTTGGTCTTGATAGATAATGACATTCCGACGCTTGTACAAAAAGCTTCCGAACATTTGAATTTTAGTCCAGAAAATAACCTCACAAAAGATAATGACAACGACCTTCGTTTTTTCATCGACAATAAAGGATTTTTTGTTGCTCATAAAGTGGATGCAAAATCGGAACTTAAACCCTTCGCATTTGGAATGCTCTTTAGAGTGTTAGATGTTCATACTCTTGAGGCTTTTGATTTGATTTCAAATCTTTCAGTGCAATACTTGGCTGCAATTGAGTCCGTAAAAAGAGGTGCCGAACTTTTAGCACAGACAAAAATACTTTCTGAAAAAGCAGAAATGGCTTCTCAAGTTTCACATGACATTAGATCTCCTCTATCTGCTTTAACAATGATTTCAAATTCATTGACTGAAATTCCAGAAGAAAAGCGTTTAATCATCCGTAATGCTTCTCAAAGAATTAATGATATTGCCAATCAGCTTCTTATGAAATCAAAAGAATCTCCTACAAAGGCTGGTGAAAATTCTTTAAACAATAAAACTCGGGCAGAACTACTCTCTGGAATAGTTGATATCCTAGTCTCAGAAAAACGAATTCAATTTCGTGAGAAAATGGGAATATCCATAGAAGCAGATTTAAGTGAAAGTTATGGAGTTTTTGCTTCAATAAATCCGATGGAACTGAAACGAGTTTTAAGTAATCTGATCAATAACTCAGTTGAGGCATTTGAATCGGCGACAGGGGTCATCACAATAGGTATTAAGAAAGCCTCAGAAGATCGTGCCTGTCTATTTGTTCGTGATACTGGTAAGGGTATTCCTGAACATATATTGAAAAAATTGGGCCAAGTTGGTGTGACACATGGAAAAGAAGGAACTGAATCTGGAAGTGGCCTTGGAATTTATCACGCGAAAAAAACAATTGAATCATTTGGTGGTCAATTTTTAATTGAATCACAAGTTGGTTCGGGCACCACAATATCATTCATTTTTAAAAGTGAGCCCGCTCCAGCGTGGTTTGTAGAAAAAATTATTTTAAAGCCAAAAAATAATGTCGTATGCATCGATGACGATGTATCCATTCACCAAATTTGGGATAAACGACTTGAGCGTTTTAAAAACGACAACGTTCGCCTAGTAAATATCTCATCAGGTGACGGATTGCAAAACTGGCTTTCTGAAAATCAAGATTTGTCGAATGCGATATTCCTAGTGGACTACGAACTTTTAGGACAGCCTCTTACAGGTTTAGATTTAATTGAAAAATATAAATTGGAAAAACAAGCGATACTAGTAACAAGTCGATTCGAGGAAGACAGCATTCAATCTCGTTGTGCAAAATTGGGCATAAAATTAATCCCGAAAGGGCTTGCAAGCATGATTCCGATTTCAGCTACAAAAGCTAAAGTCTTCTATGACGCTTGCCTTATTGATGATGACCCTCTAATCCATATGGTTTGGAAGCATCATGCAGGAGTCACTGGTGCAAATGTAAAAATGTATTTAAAACCAGAAGAACTAATTCCAGAACTTCCAATGATTGACCCTCGAACGAAACTCTACATTGATAATCAACTTGCAAATGGAATAAAAGGAACTGATGTTGCTTTTCAACTTTATAATTATGGATTTGAGGAACTGTATCTTTCAACAGGAAGTCCAGCCGAAAACTTTGAAGGGTTTGGTTATTTGAAAGGAATTGTAGGCAAAGAACCTCAGTGGTTGCAATGATTTTGAATCTTAATGTTTATTTTATTATTTGTTGTTTTGCTGCCTCTTGAATTTCAGTACCATCAACGGGCAACATTCCTTTTATCTGATAATATGATTTTGAGAATGAGTCAGCTGTCGAACGAATTAGAGCCTCAACAAATCCTTCACTTTTGTCTATTTCTTTCACCAAGTCTTTATTAATTGAAATTTGAATACCCACGCCTTCGCTGAAAACTTTGACAAGAAATCCGTCAGCATTGTCACCATAATTACAAGTCAAACCTTGTTTTAATTCTTCTTTTACAAATTCATAATTTTCATTCTCTGTCATTTTTTGAAAAACGCGGGAATATTCAAGACGACGCCACACTTGCATTTGGATCTCCTGCGAGATTTTGTTCATTTCCGTCGCTGACTTAAAGGGTGTATTTTCAAGTTTTGAACGAGTCTTGTTAATCTCTAATTCTTTTACTTTTTTCTTTGCCATTTCTAAATATTACGCAATATTTCACTTTTTTACAACTCTCATTTTCAGCCTATTGCTTTCATGGATAACTATTCAATATTCTTCATTAAATACAGAAATATTTCATATAATTGCAATAATTTACACTATATTTCAATAATTTACTTAAAATTCCATATAAAATAGTGTATTTTTGATCGATGTCTATGAAAACAAATTTGAACCAAGTAACCAAAACCATTCTATTGGTTGATGATGAACGCAATGTACGGGATATGTTAAATGATCTTCTTGTGAGGACATATGGAGACTCTCTCATCATAATCCAAGGAGAGAGTGCCGAGACTGCACATGAAGTTATTTTAAACTTTCAAATTGATTTTATTGTTTGCGATTTCGATCTACAAAGTAGCAGTGGACTTTCTGTGTACTCTTATTTTAAAAAATACAAACAAGAGCCTAAGTTTATTTTCTTCACGGGAGCAAAAAACTTAGAACGTTATCTACCAAAAATGGAATCATTTTATCAAGGAATAATAACAAAACCAAACTTTAATGACGTCGTAAAAATTGTAGGCAACTGGTTGGCTGAAAACCAGTTTTAAAAATTTTCCCAGAGTAAACCAATACTTTATCTATTTTTGTGAAAAATTAAATCCAAGTAAATCCCTATACAAAAATAATTTTCTTAAGATTAAAATTTAACCCAGGATGCTGGGCTGCCCCCTGTAACTTCCCATCTTTTTGTAGGGCAATTTCTTCAAGATTTAGATCATTCTCAAAATAATAAAGAGTCAAGTTTTCTCTATAGCGTTCCTTTGAGAAATCAATCAGCCATTTATAAACTCCAGCAGATTTCCAATCTCCAGTCGCAATTAAAGTTTGGATTGAATTTCTTCCTAAAAATAAAATACCTACGATTTCATTTTTAAACAATGCGATTCTTATTTTGTTTTTATTCGCCAGTGCTGATTTTATTATTGCATCACATTTATATTTTATTTCTTGAGGATTCTTATTTGTTAATTGAGAAATTTCTTTAATTAAGAAATCTAAAATGGAGTTTCGCAACTTGTGTTGATACTTAATAATGGCAAAATATTTTTCCGATGCAGGAGCTTGGCTCCAGTAAACTTCTTCAAAAGTGCAAAGTTCTTTTTTTAATTCATCCAGCTCAAAAGATTTTCAATATCATAAACCTTTTGCAAAAGATCTCTAATGTTATAAATAGGTTCGTGATGGAAAACTCTATTTCTAAGATTTTTTATACTCTCACATAATTTATTTAATCTTTCTCTGTCTCTATAAAAATTTGGAATTAACGGGAAAGCCGTTTTTAGAATTTTTCCATCTGCATATATATTGCGGTAATTGCCATAAAAAAGTGAAGTCCAAAAGCCGAAAGTAAGTCCCGCAATTATGTCTTCTTTATTTATGGCACTTTTATTTTTAAACAGGGACTCTTTAATTTCTTTGATTTGATTGGAATGGTAATTACTAAGAAAAGAATTATTGATCCAATCATTGCCAAATTTTACAGATAACCCCATGTCTAAATGATTTCTAAGTGCCACTTCAACAAGACTTAAGCTTGGGTAGAGCGACTGGCTCAATTTAATATTCCACTTATATCGGCTAATGGCATTTTCTAGATTTGATTCACCTGCTATTTGATAACTGCTAAGTCTTTGTTTTGATAGAGTATTTTGCATCATCTTATCCTAGGGTTAGAAAATACTTGATTTTATTGAGACATTGACCGATACTAACAATGAAGTCCCCGGGAATAATCCTCTCTTAGCCTTAAGTGAGCTAATGATGATCCTGGGGTTTTTTTTGTCTAAAATCATTTTAAATCCTATCATCAAATTTGCTTTAGCTTCAATGAATTTTTAATTTCAATAACAGTCAAAAAATATATTTATTATTTAGCCCGAAGGCCATCAAGGGCCACGGCCCTTGATGTACCATGAGATGATTTGAATCACTCCCACAGCAATTGCAATAATCCAAGTTTTTTTGAGTCCAAGAACATAGCGATAGTCCTTCATTTGCAAACGAAAACTGAACTCGACAGTAATGTAATTTGAGTTTTGGTCCATAAACGACCTCCTTCTACAAACCCGTCAGGCTTTGAAGGAGGCGGTTGTGGGCCTAAGCGAAAATTATAGGACTGAGAGTTGGTTCACTTGCAAATGAAATCAAGGATCGCGATTCGTACTCTCAATTTTGGATTATTATTGTTTGCGGGAGAGAGTTGTCTATTATTTCATTTAATCTCTTTTGATCTATTTTTTGCTGATTCGGTCACTTCAAAATTTTATCACTTCCCTTCCTCCGCATAACTCGCGCCAATTCGCTTCGCTTTTTATTGTCACGAGCTTCTGCCGCTATTGCACCTCTCGGGTGCTCACGCTAGTCGGACGGGGACAAATATTCTTCGCTCCCTTTAACTCTCACTTCAGGGTCTTCAAGTTCTTACGAAAGACCCTTCGCACGAGCGAGGGGAAAACGCAAAAAACAACAATCCAAAGGGAGAAAATATGAATCAAGAAACTCAAAATCCACAATCACAAACAAAAGAAAACCGAAATTCACAAGGGTTATTCGCTAATCCGCAAGTTTTCATCAGCCTGAAGAATGAAACAATCGTTCACTTCTTGACCGATGGAATTCGCTTAGAGATGCCCATCAATCTGTATAAAAAAATACTGAAAATTCCATTTTCTTCGAAAGAAAAAGTTACGTCTAATCAACCAGCAAAAACCACAACATTTGGACTTGTCGCAAGACCTGCCATTTATCTCAGCCAAGATGGACAATTTTTAATACACCGAGTTCTGGGCCTTAGAATTTCAAAACACGTAAATTATTATAAAAAAATATTGGGAGCAGAATTTAATCCAAAAAATCAATCTGCTTAATTCATCTCAAGAACTGGAGGTCCAAGCCTCCAGTTTAAATATCAAATAATGATAAACTTGCGTCGCAAGTTTAGTTCCTTTTTTGATTCGCACTCATTATTTTCCCCCCGCCAAGCAAAGCTTGGAGCGTCCCTGGCGGGCGAAAAATGTTTTTATAAACCAAAGAAGGAGACAAAAAGATGAGTACATCTATTAAACAAAATGGCACTGAAGAATTTACTACTTTAACAACATTAGAGAAGGGCCAACGCTACACAATTGCAACCATCAGTGAATTTGGAATTGGCATCAATGCTATTCAATTTACTCTTGAAAATATTACTGTGAGTCCCTATGCGCAATATTCAGAGAGCGTACAACTAATTTTCAAAATTAAGGGAACTCGAAAACTTCGTGGTTTACGATTTCATGGTTCAAAGTCCTTTGCGATTTGGCAAGGCTGGCATGAAATCAGAAATGATGCTTTTACTGCTCCAACTATTTCTAACGGTCTTGTATGCAAACAAAGTCTTTATATGTCTTTTGATAAACAATATCTGTTAGACGCCATTAAGAGCACGTCAGTTTCGCCATTATTCACTAACCTCAACTAAAAAAACAAAATAAATGAAAGAGGTTTTTATGCAAAATCAAGAATCAATAACTCAAATTTCGGAAGTAAAAGTTTCAGCAAACCTAGGAAATTTTGGGCTAAAAATAAATCAATCAATGACCACACCTTCAAGGCCTGGCAAACATCCAAAACCTGTTTGGGTTGTTGTTGGAAATACTTTCGGGCTAGAAGTGTTTTTTCGTGAAATTGAGGGGCGAAAGTTTCGCGGGCAATGGTCCTTTTTCAGTGATCCAACAAATGAGATTTTAAATCATCTCCAGAGCAACAAAAGACTTTCCTTTGCTGAACAAGTTGAAAATCAAATTGAACGCAAACTAGAAAAGGCCGCACGATACGAAGTTTATTCAAAAAACGCTGAGTTTCGGTCAGAAAGCAGGTCCAAATCTGCAAATGCGATCAGCTCATTTATTCCTATGGGTCAGCCAATTTTAATTGGGCATCATTCAGAAGGCCGTCACCAACGTGATTTAAAACGTATTGATACTTGTATGCAAAAATCAATTGAGGAATCAAAGAAATCAGAATATTTTTCAGACAAAGCCAGTCGTTTACTAGATGGCGACTCCAAACTTGAAAATAGAGAATTCGTCGGAAATAGGATTGAAACTATTAAAGCTGAAATTGCTGCACTTTCAAAATGGGCGGGAACCGAAAATCCACGATTGATTCAAGCGCAAGAAAAACTTGAATATTGGCTAAATTGTATGAGTCAAATTGAAGCTAAAATGAAAGAAAATGGGGTCATTGTTCCATCTCCTGATACCATAAAAGTTGGCGATCTTATTAATTCTATTGGTTGGTATCCTGTTATAAAAATCAATAAAAAGACTGTGACAATTTCTCACTGGTTGGGTGTCGAAACTCTAACTTATAAAATACCATATTCTAAACTCAGATCTGAGAAATCAAAATCTACATTGTAAAACAACTTATAATTTTTTTGAGTCTTACTTTTAGGGAGAAGTTTTTAACTTCTCCCTTTTCTTTTTTTATCTTTTTTAAAATCTATATCACCGCAATTTATGAGGCACTAAGTTGCAAAGTATTTTCAGCAAGCGTAGTACTTAGAAAATTTGAAAATTCCTTTGTCAACATCACGCCTACGAAAGCATCTTTAGTGATTGGACCATGAAGCTCAGAATATTTTTGTCGCAAAATTTCTTTTCGATCTTCATTTGTTAAAGATTGCTCCTGAAGCTTTTTAATATGCTCCTCTGTAACAAGATCCAAAGCAAGGCAGAGCAATTGATCAAATTTTACTTTACGACCCATTTTCTTTTTATTTGCTGCTGATAAAATCTTTTCCGCCTTTTTTTGGTTTTCCAAGCTGATACGAATAGATTTTAGTTTTAAATTTGTAGCTGAATTGTTTTTTGCTTTTTTTATTTCCATTTTGGTGCTCTTTTCTTTTAAAATTGATAATTAATTTGAAGTATCTTGTGACGTTTGAACTTCACAATCTGTTAAATTTTGAATTGGGCGGTGGCTCAAAAATTGAGTCATCACTGCACTTATTGCAGCAAGCTGATTGTCATCTAAACGATTTATCATCGCCAAGCAGTCATCTTTATAACTGATGATGGTTTTGTGGCCGAGAATCTTCTTAAACTCAGCCATGGTGTAGCCATAACCCTTTACAAGTTGCTCCAATCTGTAATTTGCAAAGTCACGTTTGCCATTTTCAAACTGACTGATTGTTGTATGGGTAACGCCAATAAGTCCCGCCGCTTGTCGCGTGGTCAGGTTTGCTTTTTCGCGCAATCGCTTTAGTACATTTGCAACACTTTGATTTCGTTTTGTGTCTGTAATGTTCATGTTTTTTGTTTCCTTTTGTTAGTTCGTTCCAGAAATCGAACTTGGAAACTACGAAGCATTGTGATTTTGAGAAGTTATCTGGTGGTTTCCAGATTTCCAGACCACTGATTTAGACTTCAATTTCGTAGCACAAAAATAGCATAGAAATAGCATAAATCAGGAAATTTGGAGCATTCTCGCGTGATGATGGAAAAATTTGAGCTGAAAATCGTCTTGAACTTTAACTCTTTAGTATTGTTGTTTTTCTTTTATTTTTCGCGGGGTTAGTGAGAAGAAACTGAAGTCATTTTTGGTGGGCTTAAAATCTTCATTTTACCGAGAGTAAAATGGCGGAGAGACAGGGATTCGAACCCTGGATACGCTTTTGGCGTATACACGCTTTCCAAGCGTGCGCCTTCAGCCACTCGGCCATCTCTCCTTCGTGCTTGAGAATTTCAAAACGAAATTAAGGGCTATCATGATTCGATTGGGGCGTAAAGATTTAATTATTGTATAAAAAAGATATCAATGACTAAAGCAAAGATTAAAAGTAACGCAAGAAAAGCTTTGCCAGCCGTTGAAACCAAGATGCCCATCCCAGCGCCTGCTCCTGCATTGACGGCTTCATTGATTGATCGGCGTTTGAAAATTAACTCTCCAATAATTGCCCCAGCGATAGGTCCGACGATGATGCCAGGGAGTCCAAAGAACAACCCGATAAAGCCGCCTACGGAAGCACCAAAGAGCCCCCATTTTGTAGCATTTCCCCATTTGGCCCCGATGATTGTTCCCAAAATATCAATGGGAAATGTCGCTATAAAACCTGTGAACATTAAGAGCACAGTCCATCCAGAGAGAACCCCAGGCATAAACCAGTAAATCATGCCTGCAGAAATAAAATAAAGAAAAAGCCCTGGTAGACCTGGGATTAGGGTGCCCAAAAAACCGACGATGATTAAAATGACAAAAATGGTCCAGAGTAAAATATCCATATCGTGGCCAGCTCTAGCAAATAATTCTTTGATAGGCGAGCAATCTTTAGTAAAGAGAGTAAAAATGATAAATGTTGGACAAAGTTTGAAACCCTATTTCTTTAAAAATGCTTAACGTGCCAATTGATGGAGTAAAATAATGAGCTTAAATGAAAACATGACGATGAGTTTATCTAAAGTTTTATCTCAACCGGAGGAAGAACGAAATGAAGCTTGGGAGCGAAATTTTTTTCAAGCACTAGCTCAGGGGCAGTTAGATTTGTTTGCACAAGAGCCGCAAGCTGGCCCTGATGGTTGGCCTTATTTATTAACTCGTACTGGAGAGGAATCATCAGAGCCGTTTCAAAACATCCTTCAATGGATTTCTGATAAAGGAATTGGTTTAGTTATCAATCCTCAAAAAGAGTATCCTGATTATGTGTTTACTTACGGAATGCTTTGGCATTTTAAGGAGACGGGTTTGTTTTTTAAAGAAATGTCTAAATTGCCTGAGGGCGTTTTCGAATTTCAAGTAAAAGATGTGAAGTTTGCCGGCGACCCATCGAAGGAGTATTTGCCACCTTATGTCCGTAATGTAATTAAAGAATTTTTTGTACAACAAGGAGTTCTTGCTCCTAAACTATTAGCGTTTAGTTTGGATGGAATTAATTTTGAGCTGTGCCTTTCTAAAGAGAGTTTGGGAAATCCTCCAGAAAGTGAACATCAAGGGATTTTAGAGGCGATTGCTTGGTTTTTGCCACCTCACTACCAAGTCGTCTTAGTGTCAGAATCAGAATTACCGTTCCCGTTTGTGACCCTTTAGAGAAATAATGCTGTTAAGACCTTTTTGTAAATCGTCAAACTCTTTGGGTGTGGGGAGTAGATCCATAAGACATTCGCGCCAATATTCTGGTGCATCCAGTGTATAGTCAATGGCTACTTCGAACCCCTCTTTACCTAAAAATTTAGTGCGTGCGATAGTTCCTGTAATATCTAAGTTCATTTCTTCAATTTTTATAACAACGGAATCTCCAACAATCACATCCAGATTAAGTTCGCTTCTCAGTGATTTTGGAATTAAATCTTCTCTTTTTACAAGTATTAAAAAACCCTTTGCAGAAGCGTTGAGTATAATGCCAAATCGAATGAGTTTAGTCATAGTTTCTACGGTGGAAACTGAAGAAATTTTTAATGGGTAGACTTCTTTTCTGTTATTAATTCGTCGCTCTGCTTTCATTCACATTTACCTCTTGTTGTGCGATCTCAGCTTTTTAAGTTACTACGTGATCTGCTCATTAGTTCTATCGTGCTTACCTTATTCCTATCGGAGTTCAGATACTAGACTTAAGGGGAGGCATAAGAATAAATTTTAAAAATCAATAAAAACAGTAGAAAAAATATTTTTTGGCGATCATTTGCTTGAGATTGATACAATAAATTATAAATTTAAATTTTTAAAATTAGAATTATTAATTCTTAGAAATTTTTGAATCATTGAGTCTCAATATGAGAACTCCTCTATTTATAGTAAGGTTAATGTTTGCCCATTAATAGAGTTCCCCATAGTGCTGCACAAATAAAGGAGAGTGCCGGCAGCAGTCTCAGATGAAACTAGTTTAGCGAAGGGATCAAGCTGCTTCATTTTCTCTAAGGCTTCTTTAATCGAAGCAGTTTCAGGAAAATGCTGAAGTAAGTATTCTTCCGTTGGCCCTATACACAATACATTGGATGTTGTTGATTGCGAGGCCAACTCTAAGCTTAAACTTTTTACAAATGAAATGAGCCCCCCTCGAACAAGAGAGTGAATCGAATCAAGAGGAGATCCTTTTATGCTTGGTTCTGACACTAGAAAAACGAGGCGACCACGTTTGCGATTTTTTAAATAGCTGACGACTTGTTGTGAAAAATAAAAACTGGGTTTTAATTCACTAAGAATGGCATCTTCAAAAATTTCCAAAGATTTTTCGGCTTTAAGTGGTGCTAGAGAGGTGCCAATGAGGCCATCGATATAAATATCGATACTACCAAAAGTTTGAGCGGCTTGGCTTAATGATTCTTGGCACGCTTTTGCAGTGGAATAGTCACACTTAATTGCAGTGGCACGACCATATTTGTCGTTGATCTCACGCTGATCATTTAGTGTATTGGCAACCCTTTGACAGGATTCGATATTTTTATCAATAAAAACAACATCAGAGCCATTTTGCGTAAAGAGGGTCGCAATATTAATAGTTAAATTGGTTAAGGGGCCAGTAATGACAGTGGTGCGTTCGCGAAGACTCAGATTCTGTTCTGCCATAAAATTTATTTACACCCTTTCAATTACTATGGCGATACCCTGACCACCGCCAATACAAGCGCTGCCGATAGCATAGCGACCTTGTCGACGTTGCAACTCTAGAACTAAATGGTTCATGATTCGAGTGCCGCTGGCTCCGAGAGGATGCCCTAAAGCAATCGCGCCGCCGTTGACGTTAGTGCGATCTTGTGGAAGTGATAATTCTTTTTGTACAGCCAAAAATTGTGCGGCAAAAGCCTCATTCACTTCGATGAGATCCATTTTATCAAGAGAAAGTTGTGCGCGATCGAGAGATTTTTTAATAGCTGGAACGGGACCAAATCCCATAATTTTAGGATCGCAACCAACAGAGGCATAACTAATAATTCGCGCTAGAGGCTTTAATCCTAATTGTTTAGCTTTGGATTCAGTCATTAGAATAGAGCAAGCTGCGCCATCCACAATTCCTGATGCTGTTGCAGCAGTAACTAAGCCATCCTTTTTAAAAAGAGCTTTCATCGATTTCATTTTTTCTAGAGATGAATCTGGCTTGGGATGTTCATCCTTATCAAAAGAAATAGGTCCTTTTTTGCTTTCGATATTAACGGGAGAAATCTCGTTAGAAAATAAATTTTGTTTGAGAGCGTTATTATAGCGTTGTTGTGATTGAAACGAATACTCATCAACTTGATCACGAGTAATGCCGTACTTTTCCCCAAGATTTTCTGCTGTGATGGCCATAGGCATTTGAGCATAGGAATCCGTGAGTGCCGCCGACATTAAATCTTCGAGTTCACCGTGACCTAATCTCATCCCACCAAAGCGAACTCCGCGCACTACATACGGCACAAGAGACATTTGCTCTACACCGCCAGCAAGAACGCAACTTGATTCTCCAGTCGTCAACATTTGTGTGGCATTTATCCATGCTTGGAATCCGCTTCCACAAAGTCTATTGACAGCATAGGCAGGAACAGAAAGAGGAAGTCCTAGTTTCAGACCAACATGGCGTGGAAGATAGGCCGCATCATTTCCGGATTGAACAACGTTTCCGATGACAACGTGGTCAATAGTTTCTTCTTTGAGATTGATTTGATTGAGACAGCCTTTTGCTGCATGAACAGTTAAGTTAGTGGCTGAAATATCTTTTAAGGTTCCACCAAAACTACCAAACGCAGTTCTCTTGCCTGCAACGACAACAATATTTTCCATGGGACGACCTCTCTTTTTTTGGGATTCTTGATGGAAACTATAACACGGAGTTCATATCGTAAGTCAAATTTAAATCCGTTGCGCGAGAGGGAGAGAAATTCTATAAAATTCTCATCGTATGGTTTTTTAAGGAGAAGAGATATGAATTTTCTAGTGATTGGTCAGGGCGGAAGAGAACATGCCATAATTAAGGCACTGTTGTCCTCTCAAAGTGTAAAGTCCGTTTGCGCTATTCCTGGGAATTCAGGGATAGCGTTGGATGTAAAGTGTTACCCAATCGACTGGAAAAATTTCGATCAAGTATTTTTGTTTTGTAAAGAAAATAAAATTGATGTTGTTGTGATTGGTCCCGAAGATCCCTTGGTTATGGGACTCAGTGATTATCTTCGTGAGAAAAATCTTCTCGTTGTTGGGCCCTCTAAAAATGCTGCCCAACTGGAGGGCAGTAAAGTTTTCTCCAAAGAGTTTATGCTTGAGTTTGGAGTGTCAACGGCAAAAGCAAAAGAAGTTCGATCAGTATCAGAGGTCACGGCATTAATGTCACAGTTTACTCCTCCTTATGTGCTCAAGGCAGACGGCCTAGCCGCAGGGAAAGGGGTTGTTATTTGTAAGGATAAAGAATTGCTGCAAGAGACTGCGAAACAATTCTTTGAACAAAAATTATTTGGTGCATCGAGTGAAAAAGCGTTATTAGAACAATTTTTGCCTGGATATGAATTGAGTTTAATTTTTCTCACGAACGGTAAAGATTACCAACTATTTCCTTTAGCTCAAGATCACAAACAAATTTTTGATGGAGATCAAGGGCCAAACACGGGAGGGATGGGAGCGATTGCTCCCATGGAAATTTCCTCTTCATTAAAGCAAGAGATCATCACTAAAATTATTGAGCCCACCATGCGTGGTTTGCAGCAAAGAAAAATGTTTTATCGAGGCGTGATGTTTTTAGGTTTGATGATCACCGCAGAGGGCCCACAACTAATAGAGTATAATTGTCGAATGGGGGACCCAGAAACTCAGGTGGTAATGCCTTTGCTAGAGGGTGATTGGGGACAAGTTTTTTTCGAAGCAGCCAAAGGGAATATCTTACCTTTAAAATGGAAATCACTTTTTACAACGTGTGTGGTATTGGCAGCACCAGGTTATCCAGAAAATCCAGAAAAGGGTGTGGATATCTCGGGGGATATTCTTTATTCAAACGAACATTCCTATTTTATTCACGCCGGAACCAAAAAAGAAACCGACGGTTCTTGGAAAACTAACGGGGGGCGAGTTCTTGGCGCAGTTGCTTTGGGTTACAACAAAGAGGAGTCTCGAGGGCGAGCCTATGAGCTTGCGAAGAAAGTGAATTGGAAAGAAATGAGAATTCGCTCGGATATTGGACTTCGAACAACTAATTTAAAAAACATTGAGTCCTAAATAAATATGATTGAGATTCTTTCCTATCACTCAAATCATGAGAAAAATCAATTTATCGCGGCTCAAAATCTTGAGAACACAACCTTACTAGTTTCAGATTTAGATTCCAAACTCCATTGGCAAAAAGTTCTTCTCAATAAAAATGGATTTTTAGCGGGTGCCCCGATCCTGCGAGCAGAAGATTTTTGGAAATTATTAGTGCAAAGAAATTTTCCGCAAATCCATTTTGTTAGTCGTTCCTGGGTGAGTTCTTATGTAAAAGAATTATTAGATACACGATTTGGAGAAGATTTTGGTTTACCATTTGCTAAAACAAGCACGACTCTGAAAGCGCTCAATGAATTTTTACCCATTGTTTGTCACCCTGACACGCAAGAGGTAATGCAAAACTGGTGGGAAGATTCAGAAAAAAGAAAGGTGACTTGGAAATCTTGGTTTTTATTATCGCAACGTTTATGGAATGAAATTTTTCAAACAAAATGTCTTTTGAGTGACTGGTCTGCTCATTTTTTAATAAATAATAATTCTTTTAGTTATTTAGGGGAGGGAGATCTTCTTGTTGATTTGGGCTCAGAGCTAAGGCCAATGGAAGTGGAGCTATTGCAATCCATTTCAACCAAGTACCGAGTTAAGGTATTAATGCCGGCATGGGAAAAAATGGAAGCGTATCCTTGGGTAGGGTTTTCTTATAAACAATTTTTAAATAGAAGTCATGCGATCAAAGATTTAACGATTGAAAGTAAAAACAAAAATTATTTTTTATCAAAAAAAGATAATCAACTCGAAATTCCGCCAGAATTTAAGAGATTCACTTCCTGTTTGTCTGAAATTAAGTTTGCAGTAGGTCAAATTCGACAATGGCTAAAAGAGGGAACTCCATTATCTCAAATGGCCATCATTGCCCCAGATATTGAGTTTTATTGGCCAGTTTTAAGTTGGCATTTAAAGAAAGATCATATTCCCTTCGAGAGAGTGGAGCGATTAAAAGTAGGGGGCCTTGGTCCGATTTTGGCCTGGATAGCTAAACTAAAGAAAATTTATTTTTCGGATGTCACATTTGTTCAGCATGAGTTAGCAGAGTTTCACCCTAATAACTTACAAACGTTGAATTATCTTCAAGAGTTATCGAAGTGGTCCAAAAAAAATAAAATTTCTAATGCCATCGATCTTCAAAATGAAAACAATAAAATCAGTGCATCGACTTTTCTAAAAAAGGCTTATTCCATTTATTTAAAAAATCATAAAGAAGGGTTTGATCCTTCAATAGTAGAAATTTTAAAAAAATGGTTAATGGAAGCAGAAAAATTAGGGAACAGACAAGTACCAGAATGGATTGAATATCTAGAGAACTTTTTGCATCACCAAGAAATGGGAAATCAAAATAGCTCAAGAGAGTCTCTAGGTATTTACTCTCTCTTAAGTGGAATTCCTAATGAAAGAATAAAGCAAATTTATTTTGGATGCTCGGAAAGTCAACTTAAGTCCAATCAGGGAATAGTGAGTGGCGCAGAAGTTTTGAGTTTACTCCATCACACAGGCCACCTTTTGCCCCATCCAGACCGTGATTTTCGTGAGTTCCAACTCAAAATTTTACAAAGAAAAACCTGTGAGCAGATTTACACTTTTGCAGAATCTGATTTTAATGGGACAGAATTAGTGCCATCCGTTTTTTGGCTTCAGGGTCGAGAGATGAGGGGTGAAAAACTGAATCAAGGAAATAGTTGGACTCCTAGTATTTGGGAGCAAGCTCAATTAGCTAAAAAACGAGAGTCTTTAAAAAATGCGATAGAGCTTAATTCTTTAAAAGAACCTTTTCATTGGGATTTTTCACTATCGCCCTCTTCGCTAAAATCTTATGTGGAGTGCCCCTTTAAATTTTTTGCAGAAAAAGGATTGAAATTAGCAGATCCAGAATTAGTGGATTTAGATTTAGACCCACGCACGCAAGGGTCGATTCAACATCAACTGTTAGAGAAACTTATCACTGAGCCCTTTAATGCTGAGGAACGAAGAGAAAAACTGCCGGAAATCATTGAAGACATTATTAAGCAAGAGTCTGATCATTTTTACTCTGAAAAAACAGCGCAATTGACGAAACAATTCTTGTATCAATTAGGATTAAGATTTTTAGAAAAAGAATCCGTGTATCGAAAGCAGTTTCCCAAATTTTTTACAATGGCCTGCGAGGCTTGGTACAGAAGAGATTTAGAGGTTGATGGAAACAAAATAAAATTTCGAGGGAAAATTGATCGCATCGATTTGTCAACCGACCACTCCTCTGCCATTGTGATTGATTATAAAAATGATTTGAGTCAGTATCGAAATGCTAATTCTTGGATGCAGAATCTCGAATTTCAAATGCCCTCCTATGTTAGTAGTCTTGAAGGCGGTTTTGTTTCAACAACTGTAGGTGAGGGGAAATCATCCAAACCTCTTCCAGCAACTCCTGTTGTTGCTGCCCACTATTACGGGTTGAAGGATTTTAAACGAAAAGGATTTACATTAGATAGTGTGGACCCAGGTGTTGTCGTCACGCCCACGTCCAACAGTACCATAACAAGTGAAGAAAAAGAAAAATTGATTCAAGAATTAGAAGAAGTCTTAATCAACTCTTCGAGAAAGATTTTGACTGGTGATTTTAGTGCTATTCCACATCCAAAAACGGATTGCAACAAGTGCGCCTGGAGACATATATGTCGAACAAAAACACCGAATTTGTAAATACCATGGTTAAGGCGGGAGCCGGAGCTGGTAAAACCTATGGGTTGATAAATAAAATTGTGGATTTGGTTCGGGAGTTTAGTTTGACTCATCCAGAAAAGCTCCCGCGCTTTGTGGTGACGACCTTTACCAGAAAAGCGACCCAAGAAGTTCGAGAACGTTTGTTAGCGAAAGCTCTGGATTTACAAAAAACAGATCCTGAATTTGGAGAAGTTTTTTTAAAATTTTTGAAGGGTTCAGGATTTTTATTTGTTTCCACAATCCATGGAGTCCTCAATGTATTTTTAAAACAATACGGGCCACTCATTGGACTGGATCCAGATTTTAAATTGACGGCGACTTCTGATACTCTTTTTTCGCAAACTATCCACGAAATGTTGGTCGAAGATGAAAAGTTTTCAGGGTTAGTAAATAAATTCAGTTTTCGACGAGTAAAGCTATTTTTGATGGAGCACCATCGCGCCAGTTTGTTTAACCCGCAGTTGCAGCCTCTGCCAGAAGAAGTGTTTTTAAAATATTGGAAGACTCAAGTGCAAACGATTTTGACGTCGTCGCAAGATTTGATGGCCTATATTGAGCCGCAGTTAGAGAAATCAAAAGGCGAGGCTTTAAAAAATTTTTATGGGGCTTTATCGAATCTAAAAAATAAAATTTTAGCAGAAAACGATCTTTGGAAACAACTTCAGTTGATTCGTTTATCGAAGTCTGAGTTTCCCAAAAGTTTAGGCTCCTTAACTCAGTGGGATGATTTCTATAAAAGCTTGAGAAAAAATTTAATGGAAATAATAAGCTCTTTTGAGGATGATCCTTGGATTGATAAAGAGCATTTTTATTCTCATCTAAATGACCAGTCATTATTGTCAGACTTTGGCCGACAGTTTTCGCAAAAGTGGCTGAAAGCCAAAATTCAATTGGCGGAAATTGAATTAGAAGATTTGGAGCTATTGACATTATACATTTTAAGACAATTTCCGAACGAAACAAAAGTGTTTTCAGAATCCTGGAATTATTGGTTTATTGATGAGTATCAGGATACAAGTCCTATTCAAGTTGAAATATTAAATGCGTTGATTGGAGATTGTCCTCATTATGTCGTTGGTGATCCTCAGCAATCGATTTATTTTTTTCGTGGAGCAAGAAGTAAGGTTTTTTTTGAAAAACTCAAACAATTTACAGAAGCCAGCGCACGCATAGAAGAAAAAAAGATCAATCGAAGGTCACAAACACCGACTCTCCACTTTATCAATGATTTAATGGATTTGGTTAATAAACATCAGTTTACGCCGATGGACCCATTTGTTGATAGAGATATTGACGAATTGCTTGTCGGTCATTTTTACTTGTTATCTACGGATCAAGATGAAGAAATACTTCAGCAATTAACGTTTGGAATTAAAAATGTTTTAGCCTCAGGGGCTGAACCTTCTTCGATTGCCATTTTATGTAGAGAAAATCGCGAACTGCAAAGAGTCTTTAAGCAATTGCAACTAGCAGGTCTACCCGCCCAAATATTTTCTCAAGGGGACTTTTTAGAAGATCGTGCTGTGAGAGATGCTCTCTGCTTTTGGTTGTTTTTAGTCAATCCCTATAATGATCTTAACTTAGTTGAATTGTTAAGGTCGTCTTGGTTTCGAGTTTCCGATGAAATTCTTTTGCAAGCCTCTCAGGCTAAAAAAGACTCCCTTTGGAAGTCACTGCTCGAATTTAACTGTGGAACTATTGAAAGGGTAAAACTCTACATCAAGGACCTTGCAACTTTAGGGCATTACGACGTTTGGTTGAAAGGGTTAATGGATTCTAATGCATTTGATGATTGCACGGTTGATGATGTGAGTGGTCGCAAAGAAGGAAATTTATGGAAGCTAGTGACCATGATTCATGCTGGATTAAAAGATGGAACTTTAAATTATACCAACCCTCTCAATCGAGAATTGAATAGTGAAGCTCGTTCGAACAATGAAGCGCGATCCATTAGAGAGTCAAATCAGATACAGCTCATGACCATCCACGGATCAAAAGGGCTAGAGTTTGAACATGTCTTTTTGCCTTTTTTAAATCAGAGTAAGAAAAAGGACGGTGCCTCATTTTTTTCTGCAGACTTAAACAATACCTATTGGATTTTGAGTCTTATCGATCCACAAACGCAGTCCGCAACGACAAGCTTTTATGCTCAGAAAACTGCTGATGAAGTTCATTCTTTACTACTTGAAGAAGCAGAGAGACTTTTTTATGTTGCCATTACAAGAGCTAAAAAGAGTTTGCATTTTTTCTGTCCCGAACAAAGTGATCAAGTATCAGATACAGGATGGGCATTACATTTGAAAGAGTTCGCCTCAAAAGCACCTGGAAAATACCTGGAAAAATCCAATCGCTATGAATTTCAGGTTTTGAAAGAGCTTGAAGATAGAGAGCTTACAAATAAGAATGATTTAGCTTTCGATGTTCATGAAGTTCAAATCCCTGAACCACAAAATGATCCTGATGAACATACTAAATCCGAAATTTGCAGTTTATTAACGACAACCCACTCTATCACTGAAATAATATCTCAAGTGAAAAACCCTTCTGCACATTTAGATTCCAATACAGACAAGAGCAAAGTAGATAAAGTTTTTGAATTAGAATTGCTGAATCAGGGCATTGCCACTCATCGTGAATTGGAAAGCTTTTGTGCTACAAAAAACTTTGATAGTTTATCTCAGACATTGCAGACTTTTATAAAGAGTGCTTCTTTCCCTCTACTCGAGATCATTCAAAATGGATGTGCTGAGTGGGCATTTAGTGTTGAAAGTCCGATTGGTTTCATAGAGGGGCAGATTGATTTGTGGGGTTGGGATAATAAAAAGCAATTATGGATTGTCGACTACAAGACAGGCTCGAGCGAATACAAGGAAAAAGCTTTTTTTCAAATGATGTTTTATGCTTGGGGTTTACTAAAAACAAAAATGGCATTAGATGCAGGTAAAATCAATTTAGCGGTTTGTTATCCTCTTCAACAAAAAACTTTTATAAAAGAAATTTCCATTGAAGAAATTGAAAAAACTATCAATGATTCGCTCTCATCACTAAAAAATTGACATTATGTAGTCGCAGTGAAAATTGGAATTATTAAAAGATAAGTTATTATTAGGAGGCATAATTTGAATAATTTACAGAGTCAAAACAGTTTAAACAAGGAGATTCTCAACTCGAAAGTTTTAATCCTTCTCATTTGCAGTACAATGTTAATAGCTTTTGCTCCATTATTATCTGAGGCAAAAGAAGAAGGCGATGCCCTTTCGCATTGCTTGAGAGCTTGGGGAAAGACACCTTTTACACACGATTCAAGTTTTAAAACTCTATCAACCACTGTTAAAGTTTTTGGTATTGGTGCGAATCCGAAAGATCTTGAAGAAACTAAAGAGCCCGCGTTGATTATGGTAAATCCTGCAGTAAACGTCATGGGGGGCACGACCTACGAGTTAATGAACCCCAATGGTTGGTACTGTTTTCGATCTAATGTCAACGTTATGGGCGGATTAATTCTTAATGTTCACTGCAAGGCGCACGTCGCTTTTAGTGGCGGAGATATCGTGGTAATGTCTTCTGATAAGTCTTATGGTGCCGGTACAACCGTAATGGGGAATACAGAGGTCAATCGTATTGGTTGTAAGTAGCATTGAATATTGTCGCTGCTAAAAATAGGGTGAATCAGCTAACTCAATTTACAGAGCTTGTTATCTTCTTCAACAAAAAGTCTTTATAAAACTAATTTTCTTTGAAGAAAATGAAAAATAATCGATATAGTTTTTAAAGAGTTCAAAAAATAAACAAAAAAGTTACAATACAGTTGATTTATTGAATCTATGGTTGTTAAAATTTCTTATGACTCCGACTGTTTTTAAATATAAGAGATTTAGATTTTTTTTCTTCTCACGAGAAGAATCCCGTATGCACGTACACGTTGAATGTGAAGAAGGTGAAGCAAAGTTTTGGATCGATCCTGTCGTAGCATTGGCTGACTTTGATGGTAAAATAAGTAAAAAAACTCTCGGTGAGTTACAAAAAATAATTGAGGAAAGAGCTGGTGAAATTACAAAAGCATGGAAAAAGCACTTTAAACCAAATTGAGGTCACTGGAGTAACCCGATTTGGATTATGGCTACTAATAAATAGGCACGAATACTTTTTAAGTTATAAAAACTATCCATGGTTTGAAGATGCATCTATTAAAGAGATTTATAATGTTGAGTTGAAATTTGGAAAGCATTTACGTTGGAAGGACTTAGACATAGATTTAGAGTTGGAGTCTTTAAAAAATCTAGAAAAGTATCCGCTTAAATACTTTTAACTTTGACTGTATTTTTAGATCAACAGCATCAAACAAGTGACCTTTTCATCAAAATCTATTTAGAAAATTTCCTTTTTCCATAATTTCTCACAAAAGACCTTATAGGGGTAAGAAATGATATTTTCTCCGATAATTCTTGTTTTCTACAACGATTTAGGGCGAATTAGAAAGTTTCGCCCTATTGCTTCGATCACTTATTTTTTTAAAGATAGATTAAACGGTTTTAGAATTTAGAATAATAGTCCGAAGCCTGCATAAAGATCAGTAGTAAAGCTAGCATCTTCTAAGTTGTCACCGCGAAGGCCCATTTCGACAGCAAATTTATTATTTGTTTTTATTAATGCTGAAACTTTTAAGCTTACGCCCATTTGGTTTTCAACGTCTAGAGAAGACTTCTTTGATCCAAAAGCCAAGCCAGGGCTTGCAATTAAATTAATTTTATTTTGTGTTCCAAGAGGGAAAAAGCTAGCACCAATTGAAAATGCCGTTCCTTCTACTGTGAGTTTTTGTTTATCATTGGCATTGTCTGGATTTTTAACTTCTTCTCTGTTTGAGTTGGAGCGAAATCTAAAGTTAGCCGCTGTAGTTTCATTTACAAATAAATCGGCATTGAGGTTGGGGCTGCCTTTTGTTAAGTCAACAAAATTTACTGATACATAAAAATTATTTTTAACAGTATTAATCGCTGGTTCAATAGCTACAGTTTTTGATTCTCCCGCAGAATTTTGAGCTGTAGAATGAGCCGCAGCACTTTCTTCTTTAGTTGCAGCTGCTTTTAAAGCGGATTTTGCTGTAGCTTTGTTTGTCGAGGCAAAGCTAGCTAAAGAACCCATAGTTACGATTGCCAAGGAAAGGCACTTTAAAATAATACGCATAGAAACTCCTGTTTTTAATGTTAAGGGTTTAGGTTTAATTTTTAAAAGTGAAAGTGTACTAAGCGGCTTTTCTCTCTCTGTCACGAAAAAATTGACTTAGCCACTCTATTTCCATCATGATCAATCATCATTGGAGCAATAATTGGGGGAGAATCGATGCTAAAGGAATATAGGGTCATAGGGTTTTTGCTTTTATATTTGCTATTTTCACTGTGGGCACTAATGCCCGTTAAAGGTTTTGCCTCTGAAACCCCTGCTCAAAGTCATTGGTGGAGTTTAGAGTTACCCCATAGGCCAGAAAAACCACGTTCAGATCTACTTTTCCCTTTTATTAGCTTTGTCGTTCCCAGTTTTGATCAGTTTTTTGAAAGACAGTACAAAGGGGCAAGTTTTTATCTTGCGTACTCTATTGTTGGAACTGCGGAAATGATGAGTGGTATGACTGATGAAAAACAAACTAATGACACGGCTAAATTGTTCTCCTCCAAAGATGAAAAGCTTCGCCGCTTGAATTTGGGTGGGCAAATGGTTCAAACGGCAGGTTCATTGAGTGCTTTTCATAGTTTTCGTTCGGCGGTAGAGTCGAGGCGAAGCCTTGGGGAGTACTCTTTTTTAACGGTTAAAGAGGATTCCGCTGACTTGTTGAAGGCACCTTTTAAATTTGGCTTTTTGATGGAGCCGACAACGTGGATACCGCTGGCCCTAGAAATTTTAGCCGTTTCTGTTGATTTTAAAAACTTTAAGGGAAAAACTCAATTTACAGGTGCCGATGCTGCGTATACAACGGCTTTTTCTTATCAGGCAGGAGTTGGTGAAGAGGCGGTTTTTCGTGGTTGGCTTATGCCTTATATGGCCAACCGTGGATGGTCTCCTTTTGCTAGTAATTTGATGACGGCCACAACCTTTGCCCTGGCTCACCTTTCTGCTAGCAATCGCGTTCCCTGGCCACAATTTCTTATGGGGTTTTATTTTGGACAAGTGAGTTTGTGGAATAATTGGTCTATCCAAGAAAATATTTTTATTCATACTTGGTGGGATATCATAGCTATTGGCTCTAGCTGGGCACTTGCGGATGAGAATAAAGATAAGGCCATATATTTACCACTCTTAGACATTCCAATCTCATTATAAATAAAAACAATTTAATGGATTCAATCTAATATGACAAGACGACGAGCGATCATGGAACTACTAGTGGCCGATTTTTTTTGGGGTGGTGCTTTTGTGGCAGCACCCTTAGCTCAAAAAGTTTGGCAAAGTTCACAAATTTCATTTATTCGATTTTTAATTCCAGCGCTCTTTGGTTTAACCATTGGATTTTTTTTCAAGAAGTGGAGATTAAGTCAAAAAGAAATTCGAATGGGATTAGTTCCAGGGTTCTTTTTTGCGGCAACGATATATGTTCAAACAATGGGTTTGGAGACAACAACTCCTTCGCGAAGTGGTTTTATAACCGTTTTTTATGTTATTTTTGTTCCACTGCTTGAATTTTATTTACACAAAAAAGTGGTCAAAACCTCCTTTTGGCTTTCTATTCTTGGGGCTTTACTAGGAATGGCGTTGCTCCTCAACCTTAATTGGTCTGATTGGAATATTGGAGACACACTCACATTTGCTTGCGCGCTTTTTTCGACAGGACATATTTATCAAGTGGGTGTGCTGGGTAAGCGCTTTAAGCATCCCTTTTTATTTAATCTTTCACAATGTTTTTGGGCGGCACTATTTTTGTTACCTTTTTCACTAATGAGTCATGGCCCATGGTGGCCGGAGACTTGGGATGGGATGGCGGCAGGAGCGCTGCTCTTTATTATTATTGGCGCCACAATCATTGCCTTTTCAATTCAGGCTCGGGTGCAAATGTATCTTGACGCTACGACGAGTTCGATCATTTTTCTTTTAGAAGCACCGATGGCAATGCTTTGTTCCTGGTGGATTTTACGGGAGACAATTATGCCAATGCAAATCATGGGAGCTATTTTGATATTGTTCTCTTGCATAATAGCCATTAAGTCGAATACAGCAATGTCAGTGTCTGCTCCTTCACAATTAAAGTCTTAGAGCTAAAGCTTCGTTTAGCGATAGCAATAAAGAAAGGGTGAACTTTTGAAAAACTGGAAAGAAATACTAACACTCGCCTGGCCCTTGATCATTGCCAATAGTTTTTGGAATATTCAATTAACCATTGATCGAATTTTTCTTGGTATGTACTCGACGGAGTCTTTAGGGGCATCAATGGCTGTCACTGGCGTTTATTGGGTTCCGATGGCTTTGTTACAACAAACAGCAGCTTATATTATGACGTTTGTAGCGCAATACTATGGTGCCAACGAATATGAAAATATTGGTGCCAGTCTTTGGCAATCGATTTATCTGAGTATTATTGGAGGCGTTGGATTTTTACTTTTAAATTTTCTATCTCCATTAATGTTTGGTTGGATGGGACATCCGCCGGCCACTCAAGTGTTAGAGATTGAATATTTTAATGCGCTGACATGGACGGCTTTGCCAACAGCGTTGGTTGCTGCTTTTTGTGGATTTTTTACCGGCATTGGAAAGCCTATGGCCATTATTGGAATAAACTTAATTGGTTTAGTTCTGAACTCATTACTTGCCTATGCCTTAGTTTTTGGTCACTGGGGTTTTCCAGCGTTAGGGATTAAAGGAGCCGGTTATGCAACGGCAATAGCGAACTACAGCTCGGTTCTTCTTGGACTGCTTTTATTGTTTACTCGTGAATATGAAGCCTTGTATAAAGTGCGCTCTTGTTGGAATTTCAATTTCAACCTCTTTAAAAAGTTTCTTAAATTTGGTGTACCCAGTGGAATGCAATGGGCCTTGGAAGGGCTGGCCTTCACAATTTTTCTGGTTTTTTTAGGACAATATTCAAATGGTGATGCGGCGTTATCGAGTAGTAGCATTGCTGTGACTGTGATGATGCTGGCCGTTTTGCCAAGTATGGGAGTGGCTCAAGCTGTTTTAACCTTAGTAGGCCAACACTTAGGAGAAAAAAATCCCGATAAAGCTGTAGAATCTACTTGGGCAGGTATTCAAATAACTCTTATTTATATAAGTCTCATGGCAATTTCATTTTTTCTTATCCCAGAGTTTTATCTTTCGTGGTTTAAGAACGAAGAAAACGCTCACCTATGGAAAGAGGTTTCTGTTCTGGTTCCTCGAATACTTAAAATCGTTGGGATTTTTACCATTATGGATAGCATTTATTTTAATGTCTCTTTTGCCCTTAAAGGAGCTGGTGATACACGATTTGTTTCCTTGGTATCGCTTATTATTCCATGGCCCTTGATGGTGCTGCCGGCTTATTTAGTAAGAGACTGGCCGTATGCTGTAGAGTGGGCTTGGTCCTTAGCTGTTTTAAGTTCAGTAACGCTTACTTGTATTTTGTATTGGCGATTTAAGCAAGGTCGCTGGAAAACGATGAGTGTAATTCACGAATCATGATACAATTTAAAATTTTATGGAAAGGAAATTCGATATAAACGGGGCCTGGGCACAATTCTCGACTGATCCAGAGCAGTTTTATTCATCAACCCAAATGCTTCTTGCTCTGACAGAATCATATCTATATTTTATTAATTAAAAGGAGAGAAAATGAAAATTGCTATTATTACAGTGTTATCTTTTTTTGTTAGTTTTGGAAATACACAGAATCACGATCATCATACCGCTCATTCTAAAAAAACTGAAAATCAAATCGTTTCTAAAAAACAATTTAAGCCGACGGATGACCTTAAAGTGCGAATGGAAAAACTCTTAAGTCATGTGAAGGAGTTGAGTAATAAGAAGGATGATATAAAAAGTGTGAAGGAATACGGAATTAAATTAACAGATACTGTGAGTGACATTTTTAAAACATGTAAGCTTGAACCTGAAGCAGATGCTGCGATCCATCCGACGCTTGGGTTGATCCTTGAGGGAGCTGAAGATTTTAAAAATGGCAAATATGAAAGTGGTCGCAAAAAAATTCATGGAGCGCTATTGGACTATGAGAGGTTATTTAAACATGAGGGTTGGAAATACTAAGGAGATCAAATTGAGTTTCTTAAAGAGCAGAGATTATAAAGTTTCAACAGTCGTGTGAGAAGAGTTAAGCCATTTCTACAAATATTGATATGATTACATTGGGTTAACTGATAAATTAACTCCTTTGGTTTACAAATAAGTCAAAAGTAGTTTACATTTTACATGAATTGCCTTATATTTACCTAACTAAATATTAGTTATTTATTAATTCTAACGTCCAAGTGGAACGGTATCAAAACTGAATAGCTGATTTACTACTAAAGTCCTGGGTGCTGACAAAAAATAAATAACCAAATTTACTTTATACATTAAATTTAGACCTCAAAGAGTCTAAAACTTTGTCACTTTTCTCCGATAGGTATTTTAGGGGGTGAAGACATGAAGTCTGAAAACTTTGAGCAACTAGGAAATGTTGTATATCTTGAGAAAAAGCGCATTAATTACTCTGGGACAGGACCCGCGTTTTGGGCTGTAGCTTCTGGAAAAGGGGGCGTAGGCAGGAGTTTTTTTACATCCTCACTGGGAATTACTTTAAGTCGGCTGGGATATCGAGTGTTAATGGTTGATTGTGATGACAATGGTGGATCATTGCACAGTTGTTTTGGTGTTTTTGAAAAAAATAAAAATATTTCTGATTATTTTAGAAACATTGATGAAATTGAAAATTATTTTACAAATATTGGTCATGAAAAACTCAGATTACTTGCTGGCAATACTTGTTTGTGGAACTGTGATGCAGGGAGTGTTCGAAATGTATCAGATTTACTTATCGACTTAAAGACTCAATCTTTTGATATCATCATATTTGATTTATCTTCAGGTTGTAGCGATGAGAATGGTGCCTTTTTAAAAGAAATGGATGAGATTTTTTTGATCACTACTCCTGAGGCGACTTCCATTGAAAAATCTTATCGTTGGATTGAAAATTATATATTAAAAATTGCTCTCAAAAATGAGGGTAAACAAGCTTTATGTGAATTTAATCAAAAAAGAAGAGCGTCGCCCTTGATGAAAGACTCCCTCTTTGAAGTCAGGAATTTTTTAGAAAATCTCAGGGAAACCGAATCTCTTGAAGTCAGTGAAGCAAAGCCCTTTGGACCATTAAGATTAGTTGTTAATCAGGCTCGAAATTTTGAAGATGAAAAATTAGGTGACTCAATAAAAAGCATTTGCAATAAATTTTATTTTACTGAGATACATCCCGTAGGATACCTTCAATATGATAATGCAGTATGGCAGTGTGCTCGGCAACGAGTGCCCGTCATTGTTCATCAGCCTTTCAACCCATTGGTTGGACAAATTCAAGGATTAGTTAAGCAATTAGTTGATCAGATGGGGCAAAGAGCTGTAGTCTAAAAGGGATGAGTCAAATATTTCCAGGATCTTATTATGAATTATTAGAGATTCGCCCTGGCAGTCCTCAAAATGAGGTCACGCGAGCTTATGAGCGGGCGAAGCAAACCTATTCCTCTGACAATCCCGCCCTCTACACTGTTTTTACAGCAGATGAGGCTCGTGAGTTATTAAAATTAATTGAAGAAGCTTATTTGATCTTAGGAAATGCGGTCTATCGCAGTCGGTACGACGAAATTTTGAAAGACCCAACCATTCAATTAGAAGAATTGAAATTTCATGACATCGTTGGTCCGCTTGTTCCAAATAACTTAGGAAAGCAAAAAACTCAACTTCGCCCAGATTACATTGTAAATCCGGTTTTGGAAGAGCAAATTCGTAATGAAGAGAATTGCGATGGACTGTTTCTTAAAAAAGTGCGCGAGTACAAAAAAATTAGCGTTGAGAAAATGAGTGAAATTACGAGAATTAGCACTCACTATATTTTAGCACTTGAAAAAAATGCTTGGCCAGCCTTACCAGCCTCTGTTTTTGTTCGAGGATTTGTTGTGCAAATTTGTCGCCTCTTAAGCTTGGAAGAAAAAAAGACTGTTGATTCTTTTATGAAAATATATAAGGCGGATGTCAGTAAACAAAAATAATTTTATATCGATGTCTATTCCTGAAACGGCTAAGGAGTTTCGGTTGGATAAGTTTCTAGGAACTTTAGAAGCAATCCATTCCAGATCTCGGGCTTTACAACTGATTCAAGAAAACAAAGTTTTAATAAATGGAGTGGTTGCTAAGCCTTCGCTCGTATTAAAAGGAGGGGAGTTGTTGCAAGTAGAAATTCCTGTGGCGCCTCCAACTGAACTCCAAGCAATGGACATGGAGTTAGATATTTTATATGAGGATGAGCACTTGATTGTCCTCAACAAACCACCGGGTTTAGTTGTTCATCCGGCTGCGGGACATGCACATGACACATTAGTTAACGCATTAGTGGCACATTCAAAGACATTCGCCATGAAATTCGGTGAACAGAGACCCGGAATTGTCCACCGACTGGATAAGGATACCAGTGGTGTGATGGTGGTAGCAAAAAGTGACAGTGTTCAAGAATCTTTAACTCAGCAATTTCGAGAGAGAAGTATTCAGCGGCACTATTTATCCATCGTTTGTGGCAACTTAATCCAAAAAAGTGGTAGCGTTAAAAGTTATTTAGCAAGGCACCCAACCGATCGAAAGCGATTTGCTTCAGCAAAAGATCCGCAAAAAAAAATTATTCGCGATAACCTTCATCCACCCACTGTTGGCAAATGGGCGCACACAGATTTTCAGGTTCTTGCTCATCATGGTGTAGAGTTAACTTACTTAAAATTAAAACTTCATACGGGACGAACACATCAAATTCGAGTGCATCTATCGGAAATGGGCTTTCCCATTTTGGGAGATGAACTCTATGCTGCTCATCGAAAGATGAGGATGGTCCCAAGACTTGCCTTGCATGCAGCAGAATTGGGATTTGTTCATCCTATTACTGGAGATCTGATGAACTTTAAAAAAGATTGGCCCAAAGATTATGAGAGTTTAGTCGCTCAGTTGTTCTCTAAAATCTCATTTTCAGAAGTAATGAAATAAAGGAAGTGCCTTATGTCATCAAGTCCTTTAGTTCAAGAGTCTGAATTCGGAATTCACTGGAGGTATGAATGTTTCAACGCCTTCTTTGGCAACCGTCATGGAAATGAAATCGAACTGAAACAAAAATTTTCAAGCCTTGATTTCAAAAAAATTAAACAAGTACACGGCAATCATATTGTCATGGCTTCAGATACAATCACTGAAGCTGATGGCCATTTTACTTCTATTGCTTCAACAGCACTCCAGATTAAAACCGCGGATTGTATTCCGCTTTTTATTTTTGACCTCAAACAAAAAAATATAATGGCTGTTCATGCGGGCTGGCGAGGGGTTGCCAATAAAATTTCCATAGTCGCTGTTAAGTCCTTGGTTAAGCTCGGAGGAGATCCTCGATTTTTCAAAGCAGTCATGGGTCCGCATATTAAAAAAACGAGTTTTGAAGTCGATGCCCCAGTTTGGGTTCAACTGATGGACTCTATCCCCATTGATTACCATCAACTCAATAGACAATGTTACGAGATGTTGTCAGAGAAAAAATATAAAGTGGATTTGGAAAAGATTGTGCAACTACAACTTTTATCAAGTCAATTGACTCAAGATAATATCGACTCCGTGAGTTTGGATTCAGTCAGCGATTTACGTTGGCACTCCCATCGGCGAGATAAAGACCAGGCCGGCAGAAATCTTTCCTTTAATTGGCGAGACGATTAACGTCAAATTCCTTATTATCGTCTTGAGTTTTGATAGTTAATACCATAAATTTTATTTAGAGTCTTCGAAACAATAATAATATTTAGGGAGTTACTGTCATGAATAATTTTATAGTATTGATCGTTCTATCTTGCATAGGCTTGTCTTCGACTTTTTCAATGGCATCAGATCAGAAAGAAAAATGTAAGGAAAAACTACTTAAACTAGGGTGTAATGTGGGTTTGTTGCCAACGACATATTTTAATTTTAGCAATATTGGGTGTGTGGTGATTAGAGGAGAGGAGCTAGACTCGACCAACGAAGCCAAGTATCGTGCAGTCGCTCTTTATAGTTTTTCTGACGCCATCTTAACAATGGTTCAAAAACCTGATTCAAATAATTGCCAAAATGCTAAGAGTATTGGTTTTCTTGGTAGTATGAAAAAAGTGAGTAGCTTTGGCGATATGATTCTGGTAACTACGGAAAAAAAAGAAAAAGGTGATAAAATTATAGAACAACTCGTTATTGACGTTGACCTCAACATTTCAACGCTTGTATTGAATAAAAAAACGACTAAAAAATCATTTCCCAATGCACTAACTGGTGGAGAGAAGGAAATTCCCTATTACTAAGGATTTTGATGAAGGCCCAAGAACTCTATGAATTATTAAAAGCGCGGCGGTCAATTCGGCAGTACAAAACTGATCCTGTTCCCAGAGAAGTGATCGAGCGCATCTTAAGTGCTGCCATGGAAGCGCCATCAGGTAAGAATCGACAAAATTGGCGTTTTGTTGTGGTAACAGGTCAGAAGCGGGAAGAGTATTTACAGTATTCGCAAAAATCATGGTTAAAAATCAAAGACATTTTGAAGTCTCGGTTGAAGCCATCTTTATATGATTTTACAGAACGATTTTTTTTCACTCTTGGTGACGCCCCAGTTTTAATATTTTGTTATGCTGTCAAAAGTCCAGATGAGAAAGACCTAACTTCCATAGGCAGTGTTTACATGGCAGTTGAAAATTTAAATTTAGCTGCCTTTGCGGAGGGTCTTGGCTGTTGCACGATGGGTGCCCCCCTTGAAATTAAAGACGAGGTAAATTCCTTTTTAGGTGTTAATGAGTGGGACGAATTTAAATCGGGACAATTAGAATTACTCTGCGGAGTGACATTGGGTTACCCCAATCACCAGCCCCCTAAGGCGCCACGGCAGTTAGAGCACCGGATCACCTGGCTAGAGTGAGTTTATAGAAAAAAAGGTTGTTAAGTCTCAATGAAATAGGTTCGTTGGAATAACTACAATCTAAAAGCTAAAACTCTCGACGGATACCACAAGAATGTGCTACACTTTATTTTAGGTATGCGTATTTTTATAATTTTATTAGGATTTCAAATATTTACCTCTCAGCTGTGGTCCAAAGACACCCAGTCCTTGGGATATTTTGAAGCTCGTGTTAAAGGTTTCGAAGACCATGAAAAAGCAAAAATCGAAATCGAAAATAAGAGAGAGGGAAGCAAAGACGCTTTTCTCAACGAAAAAAAGAAAGCGCAGACCCAAAGAGAGAAAGACCAGTCCGAGTACCTCACCCAAAAAAGTAAAGTTAAAAAAGTAAAACCTGAAGACACCCCTGGCTATGAAGAATACTTATTGAAAAAATGGCAACGACAGAACGATCAGCAGAAAATGGCAGAGGCTGATCGGTATGTTGAGTCACAAAAAAAAGCGCGAGCTGATAGCCGTCAATCTCGCTTTGAGATTCGTGAGTTTGGATTAGAAAACTCAGAGAAAAATCGCATTGCCTATAACAAAAGAAAGTTCGTTCCTAAATCAGCTGCGGGAGGTAATGGTGGATCTTCCTCTGGAGGTTCTGGCGGTGGAAGTTCAGACTTTGGCGGTGGTGGTTTCGGTGGTGGTAATTACGAGCCACCGGCATTTGATGATAATAATTTTTTGGATAACAATGATATACCCCCTCCTCCGCCGCCTCCACCTCCTCCTTCTAGTGGTGACTTCAATGGGTACGGAAATTTTCAAGCTCCATCAATGGCCCCACCAGATGAGCCGCCACCCCCATCGGTCCCTTACCAATAAAAATTTCAGCATACTAAAAAATTATTTTTTCTCATTCTGTTGTGAATATCTATGCCACCGTCGATAAGTGAAACCCTTAATCAAAAGATTTTATTTTTAGATGGTGCTTTTGGTACGTTGGTTTACTCACTTCAATTAAAGGAAGCGGATTATAGAGGACAGCAATTTAAGCATTATCATAAAAACTTAAAAGGAAAT
>CAZTDX010000018.1:0-15024 GCA_964612425.1 uncultured Pseudobdellovibrionaceae bacterium | reverse complement strand
TTTTATATGTAATTTTCTAAGGTAAAATGCATTAAAAACTTAAAAGGAAATAATGATGTCCTTTGCCTCACTCAACCAGAGGCTGTTAAAAAAATACATTCGGATTATTTATCTTCTGGTGCTGATATTATTGAAACCAACAGCTTTAACAGCAATGCTATTTCACAAGCCCATTATGATTTAGAGGGCGAAGTTTATAGTTTAAATCTAGCGGCCGCTCAACTGGCGAGGACTGCTGTGGATGAATATCAAAAAACTCATCTGCGACCATGTTTTGTTGCCGGGTCCATAGGGCCGACAAACATTAATCTTTCTCGTTGTCAAAACTCAGACTCATTACCTCAAACGGAGATGAATTTTGAGCGAGTGGTTGAAGCCTATAGCGAACAAATGGAGGCCTTGATAAGGGGTGGAGTCGATGTGTTGTTGTTAGAGACAAGCCTTGATAGACTCAACATCAGGGCTGCACTTAAGGCACTGACCATTGCAGAAGAGGTGTTCGGTCGGAAAACAGAATTTATTGTTTCAATGACTTTAACAAAATCTGACATTAATTCCCAGTGGGCACAAACGTGCATTGAGTTCATCGAGTGTGTGAGTAAAAGTAAACCACTCGCTGTGGGACTCAACTGTTCTTTTGGTTCTCGGAGTATGCTTCCTTATTTAAAAGAGCTTGCTAAAGCCACAGATCTTCCTATTTGCTGTTATCCGAGCGCAGGATTGCCTGACCCAGCAAGTTCAATGCATTATCCAGAATCAATTGATGTTTGGACTGATGCGATGAAAGAGCTAGCTGAACTAGGTTTGCTTAATTTGGCGGGTGGTTGTTGTGGCACTACGCCTAACTTTATTAAATCGTTAGCAGAAAAACTAAAAGCAGTACCTCCAAGATAAATATTTCAGTGCAAATCAGATTAAATTGAAATAGGACATTAAGCTATTGTTCTTAATGACAGGAAATAAATATGAAAAAATTGTATTTAGTTGATGTAAGCTCAATGTTTTTTCGTGCCTTTTACGCTGTGAGACCGCTAACATCACCCACAGGTTTGCCGACGAATGCCATTTATGGATTTACTTCCATGATTGTTAAGTTACTCAAAGAAGAAAAACCAGATTATTTAGGTTTTTGCTATGATTTGCCAACACCATCATTTCGAAAAGAAATTTATCCAGAATACAAAGCTCATCGTTCAGATACTCCACCGGATCTCATTCAGCAAATTCCTTACATTAAAAAGGTTGTTGATGCTTTAGGAATCCCTTCTTTTGAAATGGAGGGATATGAGGCCGATGATATTATTGGAACACTAACGGAAATTGGTTTAAAGCACCAATGCCAAGTAGTGATCGTCAGTGGCGATAAAGACTTTGGCCAATTGGTAAAATCTGGCGTTCAATTGTATGATACAATGAAAGATGTTCGCTTAGATGCTGATGGAGTTAAGGCGAAGTGGGGTGTACGACCGGATCAATTTATTGATTATTTAGCATTGATTGGGGATGCCTCTGATAATGTTCCAGGTGTAGAGGGGGTTGGGCCTAAAACTGCAGAAAAACTTTTAAGTGACTTTGGAAACTTGGATAGTATTTATGAGAATATTGAAACCATTAAAAGTGCAAGTCTTAGAGAAAAATTAAAAAATGGCAAAGAGTCAGCCTATTTATCTAAAAAATTAGTTACGATTCATACACATATGCCCATCGTAGATCGAATGGAGATGCTGCGGCCTGCTCCACTCAAGAAAGAGGAATTAATTTCTTTACTCAGAGAACTCAATTTTAAAACGTTTGAGAAGACACTGTTAGCTCAAAACTCTGAAAATGATTCCAAACCGGAAGTGGAAAAAAATGGAGAAGGTTTGAATTCAAATATATTTGTGAAATCTACGGCCACCCACGATGAATTTGGAATCCCCTTATCGGCAGTTACGGCTTCAGCGTCAGATTCGAAGTCGACAGGTGATGGTGCTCATTCATTCGTAGCCCGGAGCCTTCAGGAACTCTCGGCGAGTGATGAAAGTTTAAAGCAGCTTAAGGATGGTAGTGAGGTTTGGGCTTTTTTTAACGGTCGTGGTCACTACATTGTCCATAAAAATAATTTATGGAGTTTTACTTCGGATATTAAATATTGGGGAAGTATTTTAACTGATAAAAACCTTATTTATTCTGGATTTGATTTAAAAACATTTTGGCGAGACATGGACATAAAAGGTGTTAAAATGAGCCAAATGAAATGGGATTCGCAACTTGCCGCCTATTTAATTAAAACAGATGAAGTTGGCAGTTTTGAGGAAACAATTTCTGAGTTTTTACTCAAAACTCCTCCGCCCTTTTGTACACCTTCAGAAGAATTTTCTTACCATGAGGAGCTGTTTCATAAGCTTAACGTAGAAATAGAGCACCATAACTTTCATCAACTTCTTCATGAGCTGGAGTTGCCTATTTCACCCATTCTACTTGCTATGGAACAAGAGGGTATATTGATTGATGTCGAAAACCTCAACAATCAAAGTTTAGTTTTGGAAAAGGAAATCGCTGCTCTTGAAAAGTCAATTATCTCGATGTGTGGCGAGTCCTTTAACATAGCTTCAACGAAACAATTAGCAGGCATTTTATTTGAAAAATTGGGTTTGCCGTCAGGCAAGAAAACAAAGACAGGATATTCGACGGACAATGAAGTACTGGAAAACCTTAAAGAGAGTCATCCGGTAATAAAACTGATCTTAGAGTTTCGTGAGTTAACAAAACTAAAATCAACGTATGTTGATGCACTTCCTTTGCTGGCCAATCCGGAAAGCCATCGAATCCATACTCATTTTAATCAAGCTTTGACAAGTACTGGGCGACTTTCCTCAACACAGCCCAATCTGCAAAATATTCCCATTAAAACTCCACGAGGACATGCCATTCGTCAGGTGTTTATAGCCCCAGAGGGTTTTGATCTTTTATCATTAGATTATTCTCAAATTGAGTTGCGTATTTTAGCGCACATCACTGACGACCCTGGTCTTTGTCGTGCTTTTTCTGAAGGACAAGATATTCACTCTGCCACAGCCAGTGAAGTTTTTGGAGTGGGATTGGACGCCGTTACACCCGAGATGCGGAGAGCCGCAAAGGCCATCAATTTTGGAATTGCTTACGGTCAAGGTGCTTATGGATTAGCAGAAAATTTAGGAGTAAGTCGAACAGAGGCACAGCAAATTATCAAAAGATATTTTGTGAGATTCCAGAAAGTTCAAGAATATATGGAATCTACTATTGCTGAGGCAAAAAAGCATGGTTTTGTAACTAATATTTTTGGACGAAAAAGAATTTTGCGTGAATTAAAGTCGCCGAATCCGGTTGTAAGAAAGTTCGGAGAACGCGCCGCCATCAATGCTCCGATGCAAGGATCCGCCAGCGATATTGTGAAGAAAGCAATGATTTCCGTGAGTGAAGTAAAGAATGCTAAACTTCTTCTTCAAGTTCATGATGAATTATTATTCGAATGTAAGTCGTCGGACTCGGTGGATTTATTGAAAATTCTAAAGGAAAAAATGGAAACCGTAGTAAAATTAAAAGTTCCACTGATCGTCCATGGTGGTCGTGGAAAAAATTGGGATGAAGCTCACTAGCTATAAATAGAGCGAATTGATGAGTTCTTTGTATTTTTCGTCAATGATGCGTCTTTTTACTTTGAGTGATGGCGTGATTTCGCCACTTTCAATGGAGAAATCCTCAGCGAGTACAGCATAGTTTTTTATGGTTTCGTGGGGCGATAAATTTAAATTCACTTGTGCAACGCCCGTTCGAATAAGATCTTTAATGAAGGGAATTTCTTTTAAATCCTCAAGGGTTTTAAATGAAATTTGATTTTCACGGGCAATTTTAAAAATTTCGTTTTTATTAAGGGTGATTAAGGCGACAACAAAGCTACGGAGATCACCATGAACATGGACGTGCGATATATAGGGGAGCATTTTAAATAGACCTTCAATTTTTTGAGGAGCAACATATTTACCGTTGGCCGTTTTAATTAAATCCTTTTTTCTATCTTTGATGATGATTCGCCCTTCTTTTGAAATTTCACCAATATCACCAGTCTTCAACCAGCCATCGATCATAGTGGCATGTGTGGCCTTTGCATCCTTATAGTATTCTTTAAAAACAGTAGGGCTTTTTATTAAAATTTCTCCATCGTTTGAGAGTTTAATGGTAGCTTGAAAAAGTGGTTTTCCAACAGTTCCAAATTCAAAGTCATAAACCCGGTTGACGCAAACTGCGCCAGTGGTTTCAGTGAGACCATAACCTTCAAGAATTAAAATACCACAGGCATGGAAAAATTGAGAGATTTCAGAACTTAACGGTGCACCACCACTGACAGCAAATCGGAGTTTCGATCCAAAGAGCTGTTTTTTTAATCGATCAAAGAGCGCACTTTTAATGAGAAAATCTTCTGACTTTTCTTTAAGACTTAAAGCTTTTTGAGTTTGTACTTTTTCACTGAGTGATTTTCCAATAGGATATGCCCAGGCAAAAATTTTACTGTCAACGATACTAGTTTCTATTTTAGTTTTTAAAGAAATATAAATTTTCTCAAAAATCCGAGGAACAGCAACGATCACAGTAGGCTCAATTTTAGGTAACTCTTGTTGAAGTTTTTCTATACCAAAAGAAAATGTCATTTGATAGCCAACAATAAGATGACCCCATTGTTCTATTCTTCCAAGCACATGAGAGTAAGGTAAAAAAGTAAGTGTGTGGTCCTCATGTGTGATTTGAAGGGCAGAGAAGGTTTCGATCGCTTCATTAATAATTTGACGGTGACCAATTGTTACGCCTTTTGGCTGCCCCGTTGTCCCAGATGTATAAATGATGGTGACAATTTCATCTTCATTGGCCTGTTTTAAGAGGTGTTCAAAATTAAAACTACGGTGTTGATTGCTATGAGCAAAGCCACTGATGAGTTCATTGAAGCTAAGCCAAAGTCCTTCTTCTTTTTGTTGAGGAGGATCAAAAACAATTATGTGCGATAGCTGAGGACAATTTTCTTTGATTAATAAAAGTTGTCTCAAGGTTGTACGATTGTCAGCAAAAACTAACTTACATTCGCTGTGCTTCAAAATATATTCAAGTTCCTCTGAGGCAGAATTAGGGTATATTGGAACGGTAACGGCACCAATAGAAATAGTCGCAAGATCACAAACAGACCACTCATGTCTTGTATTAGAAAGAATAGCAATTTTGTCACCTCTCTTTATGTCAAGATCAATGAGAGATTTTGCTACCTTTTGAATTTGATCAAAATAATCTTTGGAAGAATAGTTTTTAATGGAACCATTCTTTAAGATGACTCCAATGGATGCCGTCTTTGTTCGCGTGTTTAAATCGAGGATATAAGATTGAATCGTATTATGCCGCTTAATGATTCTTTCCATTATTTTTTTCTTTCAGTGCTTCCGCTCGATAAAATTAAATCGATCGTTTTCTTTTCATCATTCCCGACCGTGATTGTTGTCTCTGCAGAAGTTCCAGCAAAAGGATGAATGGCTCTAATAGTTATTGGTCTTCCAGAAGGGACGGGGTATTTATTTATAGGTGGTTTTTCTTTAATTTCCTCGCCATCGATATAGATAACAGTTTCGACTCCTGAATTGATGACATTAATGTTAATATAACCAAATTTTATTGGACTTAATTCTGCTGATATAATTTGGTCATTTTTAACAGGGGTAAAACGAGTTGTATATGGAAGGTATCCATCAAAAAGTAAAGTAATTGTGTGCGAACTATTAGCCGGCAGTGATACAGTTGCTGGGGTTACTAAATCTTGATCCTTTTCATTGATATATATTTTAGCTCGACCTGGATTACTTCGAATTAACACATTAAAATTTGTAACATTGGAACTCAAGGAGGTATCATTCACTCTATCTTTTTGATTAGAAAGGGTGTTTGTTGCATTCGTGAACGGTTTCGTTGGTTCATTCATTGGTAATGGTTCTTTGTGTATTAAAAAATTGTAATATGCCGAAAGTTTCTCATGAAATTTTGTTTTCATTTTTTTTGGACTCAAAAAGTAAAGGGTCCAACATGCGCTTCCAACTATAAAAAAAGAAAATAAAGCTTTAGCAGTTTCTGAAACTGGAGGTTTGGGTGGAGCCTTATATTTGATTCCAGCTCTTGTAACTCCCGATCTAGTTGCATATTGGGAGTGTGGAGACATGGGCCTAGTGCGATGTTTATTGCTGGAGTCATTTGCTTTTTTTAAACCCGTTTTTTGTGATAATCCTGACAGAGTTGTTTGAGGAACAGATGATGGCAGGGGGAGTATGTTAAGTTTATACTCGCCAGAACCTGGGGCTTGATTCTCTTCATTTTTAAATTCTTTGGATTGCGCTCGATTTATGAATACATTAGCTTCAGATTCTCCCTCAGCTTTTGGCGATGCAGGGGACTGAAAGAGTGGCGGAGGGGGTTGTGAGTTAAATATTATTGATTTAGATAATTGAGTAGAATCATTAGCCTCACTTAATGATCCAAAATCTAATTTAGCATAATTTACAATACGCTCTTGTGCTGTTAAATATTCACTCTCAAAGAGAAACTTCATAAAAGTAGAAAAATCACTGGGTGTGAAATCCGGATATTCTTTATTTAAAAATCTTGTAAGGTCCTTTTGTAAATCAGCAGCAGTTTGATATCGTAATGTTTTATCTTTAAATAAAGTTTTTTTAACGATCTTTTCAAGCTCTGGAGGCGTTGAGGGATTAACACGTCGTAAATCAGGAATGTCACATTCTTTGATACGCTTTAAAATATTCATTTCATTGTTGGCTACAAATAATCTTTCATCAGCAATGAGTTCCCAAAGGATGATTCCCAAAGAAAAGATATCACTTGCCTGATCGATGACTAATCCCTCAGCTTGTTCAGGACTCATATAACTGAATTTACCTTTAAGGGTGCCAACGCGGGTGCTTTCACTCGCGGATTCTGTTTTGGCAATTCCAAAATCAACAATTTTAATTTCGCCATCATAGCTGATCATAATATTTTGCGGACTCATATCACGATGTATGATGCTGAGAGGTTTTCCTGTGGCTTTGTCAACGCAGCGATGAGCGTAATCTAAGCCTGCAGCAACTTCTCTGATGAGGTATACAATATAATCAATGGATAATGATAAGCCTTTTTTCTTTTTTTGTTGTAAGACTTGCCTTAAGTTCTGACCTTGAACATATTCCATTACGAGATAAAGTTGATTTTTAGAAGCTTTAAAATCAATTATGGAGACCACATTATTGTGACCTAAGTTAACAGCAACTTTGGCTTCATCTTTAAACATTTCAATGAATTCACGAGTATCTGCGAACTGTGGAAGGATTCTTTTTACTGCTAAAAATTTATTAACTCCATTAGCTCCGATGGTCTTTGCAAGATACACTTCGGCCATCCCACCAGCGTTGAGTTTTTCAAGTAAAATATAATTTCCCAATCGCTCAAAGTTTTCTGACACGTAAGCCCTTTCTTACTAAAAGTTATATCGGTAGGATTATTAATGATTTTGAGGTCTTAAATTAATTTATGCTGTGGATTGGACTTACGGGTAGTATTGGTTCTGGAAAGAGTACCGTTGCAAATCTGTTACGGAAGCACGGCTATTATGTTGTTAATGCCGATGTCATCGCTCATGAAGGACTTAGGTCGGGGAGTCCTAGCTTTACAAGTATTATTAAAAAATTTGGCTCACAGCTTTTAGAACCTGATGGCGAGATTAATAGACGCGAGTTGGGCAAGCTCATTTTTATCGACCAACAAAAAAAAGAGTGGTTAGAAAATCTTCTGCATCCAATGGTTCAGGCTAAAGTCCAGTCCATGAAAAAAAAATTAATTTCAGAAGGTCATAAGATTGGTTTTTATGAGGTTCCATTGCTTTTTGAAAAAGGTCTAGAGTCTCAATTTGATAAGATTGTTGTTGTTCATGTTTCTAAGGAAAATCAAAACGATCGATTAAAGAAAAGAAACTCTTGGACTGACGAAGAAATTGAGCAAAGAAATGCTTCACAAGTTGATGTTGCAAAAAAAATTCAATCTGCGGATTTTGTAATCGATAATAATGGAAACTTAGAGGAGCTTCAGCTCCAGGTGGATGATTTAGTTAAAAAATTAGAAAACTTAGCTTCGCTTCCATAGCAATACCTCTTATAGATAGTGGGAAAATATTAAAAATAAAATCTGTTTGAGGTGAAAGTTCTGTTCGTAGGCCTGCACCAAGCATATAGTGATTGATGGAAAAAAATGATCCTAGACCTTGGTAGGTATCAATTTCTAATTGTGCAATATATTGCCATGATTTTATTATAGAAAAAAAAGTATTGATGGGAATTTCTTTTGCGGAATAAATTAGAGGATTAAGATTTCCACCGGCGGAAAAGCCAGCATGCAGCCATTGCCTCGGCCCCAAGGGATTTTGATAGTTGAGTCCAATAAAACCATGGGTAGAATTTTTTTGATTTTGGTGCGGGCCAAGATAGCCTAAGGCATTAAATGAGTAATGTTTATTCACTTTTCTACTATTAGAATTCGATTTTAAAAATGCGGATTGATCGCTTGCTTCAGATGGACTCAGAGAGTCGATGTAAACAGGTTCTATATAACGAGAATCTCTATTAATGGATTCTAATGAATTTCCGGGCGGAGCCTGTTGAGGTTCGTCAATAGTGTTCGTTTTGTTTTGTGAGGAGAGTTGAGACTTATTTTGTAAAGGAGGCTCAAGGTTTGGTGCTGACTCTGCTCTAGCCAAGAAGACTAAATTCAAGATAATTAAATATGAGAATATATTAAAATTCTGAATGAAGATCTGGACCAAGGTCAATGAAAAGGAATTTAGATTTTCAACAAAGCCCGCACGGTTCATGATAATGACTATAGCTGAGGAGGATTCAGTGGCCAAGAAACTTTTCATTGCGGTGTTGATTCTTATACCAAGGTTCGCTTTATCAAACACCAATTATAATTTTAGAATACACCATGAGTATCAAAGTTTGAGAGCATTAGGTATGGGTGACGCGTTTGTTGCCGTTGCAAATGATTATAATGGATTATTTTACAATCCCGCGGCATTGGCTCGTCGAGAAGATGGACAAATGAATTTTTATTTTGATTTTGGTGCATCAAAGGATATTGCTACGTTTGCAAAATCCGTTGAAAAGGCAAGCAAAGAGCAAGATAAGGAGCAAGCCGTATCCGATGTGTTACAAAGTGTTTACGGAAAAAATTATTCATTACACGGAACTTTCCCGAGTGGTTTTTGGGTTCGTCCTGGCTGGGGAGTGGCTTTTATTCCTGTGACAGTTACTACGGATTTTAACCTTCATAATTTATTACCAAGTGTTGGTGTAACCTCCTACTCAGACAGTATTTTAGCTTATGGTTGGGCAAAAGATTATTATTGGCTAGATGAGGGGCGGACTTCGTTTGGCTTCAATATCAAAGCTATTAACAGAGGCTATTACAATGAGCTTTTAACAGCGATTGATGTGGCCGCAGATCCAAAATTTGTTAAGTCATCTGATTTTAGCGAAGGAATGACAGTTGATGCAGATCTAGGTGTTTTATTTACACCTGAAATTCCGACGGAAGGATTTCTTTCGGTTTTTCGTTTAGCAAAGCCTACTTTTGGCGCTGTTGTTAGAAACGTCGTCGATAGTGGATTTAAAAAAGATTTAAATTTATATAATAAAGAAGCAAATACCTCTGAGCCTGAAAAATTATATCGTCGAATTGATTTAGGTAGTCGATGGGAATATCCAGATTTTTTTATTTTTGGTGGACGAGGAGTTTTAGATATCAGGGATATTCTGCACCCTCAATATAGTTTACGCAAAGGCTTACACTTAGGATTTGAATTTGATTGGAGAATGTTTTCTTGGTGGAGAGGTCAATATCGCGTCGGGATCAGTCAAGGATTTTACACCGCGGGAATGTCAGCCTTATTCTCAATCTTCAATCTTGATTTGGTGACTTATGCTGATGATGTTGGAACTCGAACAAAACCCCGCGAAAGCCGAAAATACGAAATCAGAATGAATATTGATATTTAAAAAGTTGAAAGATACGAAAAATAAATTAAGGTCCTAACCTTAAATGAATAGGACCATAATTTAAATTTAAATTTTAATTTTGGACAGAAACTCAACTGACATATATGCAAAGCTCGTCACTGGAACAATATCAGTTTGATACTTTCTAAACGGACTGTGCCCGTTTGACTTTGGACCGAGATCCTCAACTAAAATTTGAGCTTGTTTCCAATTTTCTAAGACATTAGAAAGGTTTGGTGAAACTTCTCCCATGATTAAAATGGACGCTGGAATTTCTTTAACTCGTGAAGAAAAGTAAGTACTAAATTGTTTTGCATCAGCAATAAAAATTTCATCAGCTTGCAATGCCTGAGTGGGCCAAGTTCCAACAGTTTTATTGCGGAAACCGATTGTTTGTGCAAAGCCTTCGAGCGTGTCCTTAGCTCCGTCTAGTAGTATAAATGTAGGTGGTTGCTGTTTGCCACATTCTTTGATGATGGCTTGAAGGCGAGCTTTATCTGAGAGTTGAGCTAAGATGATCCGAATGAATTTATGCGGATATTGTATTTGTACGGACTTTTGAAAGGATTCATCTAATTTTAAACTATTTTTATTTTGTATATATAATCGACTGCGGTAAGCAGAACGTAGCTTTCTTCTAATTTCATCAGAAACATCTCTTATATTTGATAGTGCTGGTTTTTCTACGTAATCACTGGCACCACTTTGTAAAGCTTGAAGCGCAAGGTTAGATTCTTCTCGTGAAACACTTGAAACCATCACAACGGGGGGATGGCCAGAGTAGAAGTTCTTCTGTAAATACTCAACGCCTGTTTGATTAGGCATATGGATATCTAATGTAATAATGTCTGGTTTTAAAGTTCTTATTTTTTCAGCGATTTCAGATCCGTCATTTGCAGTTCCAACGACTTCAAATCCTTCTTCAGGTGAAAGGATTTTACCAAGAAGTGATAATATACTGACGCTATCATCAACACATAAAACTCGTAAGGTGCTTTTCTTTTCTAGATTTTCAAAGGGCACTATAGTTGGAGAAGGGGCTGCAACTGCGACGGGAGCTGCTGGAGTTGGAGACGGAATCAGTTTACTCGCAGAAGCCGGTGTGGTTACGGGCTTTTGTTTAGCTTGGTTCGACATAGTTGTTTGACCTCCGACAGAATTTTGATTACTCAATACTGAGAGTTTAGTGTATATAGATGGACCCCTTGAAACAAGAGGAAGATTTAAACCAGTGAGGCTTTCAGAAATACCAATAAAATAATATCCATGGGGTTCCAGGTGTTTAATTAACTCAATGCTAGATGCTTTAACCTGATTCGCATCAAAATAGATAAATACATTTCGACAAAAGATAATATCAAATCGAGCAGTAAAATCATCTGGTATTGATAAAAGATTCATTTTTTTAAAGCTCACGTTAGCTTTTAAGGAATTTTTGACTTTTACAAAATCTGAAATTTCTCCAGCTCCACGATCCCAGTGATTATCAAGAAAGTTCATAGGAACTTCTTTGATGTCCTTACGTGAATAAACACCATTGTGTGCAATGGTTAATGACTCCGCATCAATGTCACTTCCTAAAATATGATAAGACAAATCAGGAGCTAATTGCTTTAACATAAAGTCAAAAAACATAGCTAAGGAATAAACCTCATGACCTTTTGAGCAAGCGGCAGACCATATTCTAATTTTTTTATCTGGTCGTTGACGAACTATAGGAATAAGAGCTGCTAACACATGATCTTCTAAATATTGAAAATGAAGAAATTCTCTAAAGAAAAAAGTATGATGAGTTGTTAGTAATGATACTAAACTGTTAATTTCATTTTGTTGATGGGCTTTAAAATAATGGTAATAATTCTCTAGTCCTTGAATTTTTAATTCTAAGCATCTTTTTTGCAATCGTAGTTCCACCATGGATTTTTGCTTTTCATTAAATTGATTGCCAGTAATTTGTGTAATTAGCTTAGATATTTCATCAACAACGTCGCTCTTCTTAATTGGAGCTTTTGCGTGAGTCACAGAAAAGACCTTTCTACTACTTCATAAAACAAATTTGCTTTATAAAATTATGTTGTTCATAATTTGTATACAAAATACTAGTGCTATAACACTTTTTATTAAAGTTTTAATGCATTAGCAATTATTTATCGGAACTTTAAAAACAAAGAAAAGGTCCAAATTTTCGATTTTCAATTTAAGTTTTAATTACTTTAAAACTTCAAAAAACATGGGACTTTGGTCTAGAATATAAGTATCAATAAGTCTCAATATTTTTTGTTTTGCTCCTCGAGCAGAGGTTTTTTAATATATCTAAAGATATTGGAGAAAAATTATGAAAAAAATAAGTTTATTTGGAATTTCAGCACTTATCGTACTGGCGGGTTGTTCTGGAGCGCAAAAAGCACGCAAAGAAGAAAGAGAAAAATTAGTTCAATCAAAAGGAGTCTTTTGCGACTTTGTGAGCGAATCTGATTTTAAAGACGTTGATATTGAGTTGAACTTACGTTTGGCTAAAAGATGTGATGCAAGCAAGCCATTTTCAATTACAAACTACAAACGAGTCTCTGAAAATCCAGGGGTCTTATATTGTTGTAACGCCGAAGCTGGAGATGGAATGAACAGTGTGACAAATTCCACTTTGAATCGATCTTCTGATGAAAATCAGAGTGATAAAAAAACTCCGACTCCAACTACAAGTAAATAAAATGAGGCTTAATCATTGAGTAAGGAATTGGATCGTCCACTGATATTGGCTGTACTTTCTTTAATGGGATTTGGAGTGGTTCAAGTTTACTCATCAAGTTTTATATTTGCCTCCGAAGTATATGGTAATGGCCTACATTTTGTCATCAAACAGATCATTTCAGTGATGGTAGGGATATCACTAATTGTTATTACTTCAAAAATTCCTTGGCGATTTTGGGAACGGAGTTTTCCTGTTATGTGGCTTGGAGCCATTACAATGCTTCTTCTCACACTGCTACCAGGCTTTGGGTTAAGAGTGGGAGGAGCAAAGCGTTGGCTCAATTTAGGGATAACGCGATTTGAGCCGAGCGAGTTTTTAAAAATTCTTACCCCCTGGATGCTCTGTTATTTGTATCGAAATTGGAATATTCCGAATCACTGGTCTCGCAAGCCTCATGCTTGGTTTTTATGGCTTTCACCTTTTTTAATTTTATTATTGCAACCCGATTTCGGCACTTTTGTACTCCTGGTATTGATCATTTTGATGATGCTCTTTATGGTTGGATTTCGATGGAAACATTTTTTATTTATAAGCATGTTGATTATTCCTACCTTTACTTTTCTCATTGTGAAATATCCATACCGATTAAAAAGAGTGGTAGCATTTTTAAATCCATGGGCTGATCCGTCCAACTCAGGGTTTCAATTAATTCAAAGTCTATTAAGTGTCCGAAATGGTGGCTTTTGGGGTCAAGGCTTAGGCGCAGGTCAGGGAAAATTATTTTTTCTTCCAGAAGCACATACTGATTTTACCCTTGCGGTCTTTGCAGAAGAAACTGGGTTTATTGGGGTTTCTCTTTTGTTTTTACTCTATGGATTTGTTTTCTTTCGCGTATTTCAAATTGCCTTGCACATAAAGGTCATTCAATATCGTTTATTTGCACTAGGAATATCATTTTTGTTTGGTCTCAATACTTTATTTAATATAGCTGTTGTTTTGGGTCTGCTCCCTACAAAAGGCATAACATTGCCGTTTTTAAGTTATGGTGGCAGTAGCCTATTGTGTTACTGCATTGCTTTTGGCTGGATATTAAATCTAGAATCTACAGCAGAGGTTACTTAAACTTATTAGTTTGAGATGTTCTAGTTTAGAAATTAGTTAATGAAAGATTACCAAAGTTAAGGAAAAGCCACCTTATTCTTTACTTAAAAAATGCATATTGGATAGTTATCCACAAAGATGAAACTCAAGATTGAATTTTAATAATATCTATTGACGATATAGTAATCTATTTTCGTAATATAAAGGAATAGTTTTAGTGCTTGATGAAATAAATTGATAATCCATAAGGGGAATTCATGATGCTTTTTGAGTGGACCTCAGAATTAGAAATAGGTATACCACTGATAGATAATCAACATAAAAAATTGGTTGATATTATTAACTCAATCTATAATTTATCCAAAAATAATCAAGCTTGCAATAATGAGCTAGAATATTCAGATACTCTTTTGGAAACGGCCTTTGTTAAACTATTCGATTATACAAATTATCATTTTCAAACAGAAGAAACACTTTTTGAAGAGCTTAATTATGAAAACAAAGAAAATCATAAAATTTCACATGATAGGTTGCGAGAAAAATTATCAGATTTTTACAATAATTTTGCAAAATATGAACAGAGCAACACTGAAATTCTTGAATTTTTAACACATTGGCTGCGAGAACACATTTTAATTGCGGATAAAAAATATGTAAATCAATTAATTGCAAAAAAGCCACAACTTAAGCAAGCTGAGTAAATCCCAATGGATGAAAAAAGGAAAATTCTGATTGTAGATGATGAAAGTTCTTTTAGAGAAGCTCTCAAGAAGCTACTAGGTAACCGATTCGAACTTTTTGAAGCAGCAAATGGACAAGAAGCTAGAAGTTTAGTTACACTGAAAAAATTTGATTTAATTATTTCTGATGATCAAATGCCATTTTTGTCTGGTACAGAACTGCTCGAATGGGTTAAGAAAAACTTTCCAACAAAATTTATTTTAATGCTTCAATCCTCGAAGAACGTAGATAAGATACTATCGCAAGAATATAATGCAGACAATATTTTAATCAAACCATTTTCTGAGTCTGAACTTTTTGAAGTAATTGATTCACTCCAATCTCAAAACCAGAGTACACAAATAATAAATAGTGATCTTCCCCCGAAAAAGTGGACACTATTTTATGAGGCTAGTGCTAAATCTT
>CAZTDX010000017.1:0-55940 GCA_964612425.1 uncultured Pseudobdellovibrionaceae bacterium | reverse complement strand
AAGTTCCTTGCTCTAGTCTGGGAGATGAATTTCCCTCCTGGGCAAATAATTGAGTACAGAAAAGAGTAAGTATCAATATAAATATTTTTATCATGGAATTACCTCAACCCAAGTAGCCATTCCACCCATTTGATGACCTGAGTGGGCAGAACCTGATCCAGGAATGGGGGTGCGATGCATATCATTCATCACATGATGCATGAAGTGACAGTGAAACATCCATTTTCCTACTTTGCCCGCGGTGAACTCTAGAGTTCGAACTTCAGCCGCGCTGATATTGATGGTATTGGCAATGATATGTTGATGCTCAGGAAGAAAGCCAGCTCCATACTCGGTAATCTTAAACGTATGTCCATGCAAGTGAATAGGATGAGTAAGCATACTTAAGTTCAAGCATCGAATGCGTACACGTTCTCCTGATTTGACTTTCATCGGAATGATATCAGGAGCAGCTCTTCCGTTCATGGTAAAATAATTAAAATCACTCATCTCCATCGTGTCAGGAATGGGGCTCCCAGGATGAATCATCCAGGTTTGAAGTTGATAAGCAAAATCATGATCAACCGCTTGCCAAGGTTCTGGGTTTTTAGGATGAACGATAAAAAATCCAACCATTCCCATTCCAACCTGTTTTGCTCCCATAAAATGGGGGTGATAAAAATAGGTTCCATGTTGTTCGATGGTAAATTCATAAATAAATTGTGAGCCTGGGGGAATGGGTTCTTGTGAAAAACCTTCGACTCCATCCATATTTATTGGAACATGAAGTCCATGCCAATGCACAGTTGTGGCCTCGGGTAAATTATTTTGTACAATGATTCGAACCTGATCTCCTTCGACTACTTCTATTGTGGGACCAATCACTGAGCCATTGTATCCCCAGGCATTGATAGGGCGTTTGGAAGAACCATTGGGATTACTCATATCGGGAAATCCAATGGTTACGGGCTCCGCCGTTAATTTAAAAACTTTAACCGCACCATCGTATTCAAACGGAAGTTTTTTGATTCCAGGGGTTACGATAGGAGTAAATAAGTTTTGATCTTCAAATAAATAGGTTTTATTTATATTTTTAATTTGATGACGATGAAGGTTTTTAAACGAGCTTATCTCCGATGGTTTCTCCGCTAATGATTGAAGCGATGTTGCACTGGCTCTTTTAAATCCAAGCTCTGGCAAAAAAGGAAGAGCTGCCATTGAAGCCCCAATTTTATAGATAAAATTACGACGCGATCCTCCCATAGTCCCTCCAGTAATCTCTCATCTTTTGCTACCAATGGTACGATTTATCAACCTTTTTAATAATTTCATTGCAATAATGGGAAGACGCAAAATAAAAGGGCAGGGTGCAATAATAGGCAACTTAACTTTTAAAAATTAAGTCCTTTTTTTAAAATAAGAAGGATCATTTTAAAGTCACCTCTCAAGCTCCAGAAGAAGTAGTCAAATGTTGCGGGCTTATTTTTTTCAAAAACAAAGTGGCCGATCCAAGAGAAGGCGTAGCCTAGGGCTGGGGAAAGAAGAAGGTTGATCCAGTTTTTCGCATAGAGAAAATAAATAAATGTTGTGATACCAAGGAGGGTTCCAAAAAAATGTAGTAGGCGATTTATTTTGTTCTCGTGAGCATGTAAATAATAAGGCCAAAATTCCTCGAAAGATTTTAGATTTAAATAAGCTTCTTTACTTAATTTCATAATTCATCCAGATTTTATTTTCAATTTTCTAAAAAGTAAAGGCAAGCTTAATACGTAATATTAAAATGGGAAAAGTTACATTAATTTATTCTCTATGAAAAAAAACTAAGGTGTACCAAATAGACCGATTGTATGGCGGCCACCAGCAGAAATTTGTTTGAGACTCATGTTGGCGGGTTGCCAACCAGTGGGTTTTACCATGGGTTGAGGGATTGAGTAATTAGGAGTATTTGTGCCAATTCCTAGTTGACCGTAACTATTATCACCCCAGCAAAACGGTTGATTTGACAAAGTGAGTGCACAGGCATGCGTTGCACCCGCAGAAATTTGGAGAAACGAATAGCCACCATTGATGGCTGATGGCTTTTTATTAGAGGTTGTAGTGCTATCGCCGAGTTGGCCAAAATCATTTTTTCCCCAGCAATAACCGGAATCTGAAGTTGTAATGCCACAAGTAAAGCTATTTCCTAAAGTAACTTGTTTATAACTTGTTGATCCGAAGATTTGTACGGGTATAGGTTGATCTACGAGATTGTTGTTACCTATCTGGCCAACGTCATTATGACCCCAACAATAGATGATCTTGCCGGTGCTTTCTATGGCGCAAGTATGACCATTTCCTGCAGCAACGGAACTAAAAGTTAAAGATGAAGACAGTAAGGTTGGGAGATTTAAATCGGCTGAGCTTCCTGAGTTGCCATTTCCCAGTTGTCCATACATGTTATAGCCCCAGCAGTAAACTTGATTTGTTGATAATGTAATACCGCAGGTATGGTGACCTCCAGATGAAATTGTTGAAAATTTATATCCACCAGTGACCAGTTGTGGTGAGCTTGTATTGTCATTATTCCCAGTTCCGAGTTGCCCATTTAAATTTGCTCCCCAACAGTAAGCATTCCCATCGCTATCCAGCGCGCAAGTGTGTTCGCCTCCAGCACTGATTTGTATAAAGGAAAAGCTTCCGAAGATTAATTTGGGAGTTGTAATAAAAGACGAAGCGATAGAGCCATATCCAATTTGCCCAGAAGAATTATCTCCCCAACAAAATGTCTCTCCTAAATAAGTGATTCCGCAAGAGTGAAAACTTCCTGCTGAAACGACTTTAAAGGATAAGTACAGTGGATCAATGCCGTTGAGTGTGGAGGTAACAAGTGGACTCGTTGAAATTCCCCCGGAAGTATTATTACCAATCTGCCCCAAGGCATTATCACCCCAAGAAAGTGGTAATGAAATAACTTTAAATTTATTACTAGTACCAGTGAGTGCGCCACTGGAGGCGCTAAGAATATAGTCATTGGCCGCTTTATCGAGCGATAGATTAGAGAATGTTGCAATTCCAGAGCTTGCCGTAGAGCTTATCGAGGCTCCACCGTTAAGTAAAGCTCCTCCTGGGTTTGTACTAATAGATAAACTAATGGTATTTGATGCTGAAGTCACAAGGTTATCATTAATATCAACAACGGCCACTTTCACATCACTGCCAGAGCCGATGCCTGCATAGAGATCTTGGGGCTGAGCTGAAAAAACTAGTTTTGACGGTGTCCCCGGGGTGATATTAAAATTATCACTGGTAATATTTAGCCCGCCGCTTTGAGCACTTAGGGTATAATTAACACCTGTTTTATTTAATGAAAGATCAGTAAAAGTAGCAACTCCATTGATGGCATTAATACTTGTCGTTCCGCTTAAAATTGAGCCTCCAGGGTTATTTTGAATGGTTATCGTTATATTATTCGAAGCAGAGGAAATAACGTTGTTATTACTATCTTGGATTTCAACTTTAATAGCTGGCAAAATAACATCTCCAGCTTTAGCAGTGCTTGGTTGCATAGAAAAGATTAGTTTTGAGAGAGTGTCAGCAGTGATGTCAAAATTATTACTTACTTTTGTGTAAGATAAAATTATTGGTGTTGTGGCCTGGAGAGAATATCCAGAATAAGTCTTATCTATAATAATATCATTAAAGGTAGCTTCACCATTTGAGTTCGTAAGTTGCGTTAATGTTCCACTCAGCGTAGCTCCAGGAGCAAAGGAATTAAATGATAGAGAGATTGACTTATTGGGCATTTTAACTGGATTGTAAAACGTGTCGAGCAGTTGAACTATTATAGCTGGATTAATCGCACTTCCTGCAAAAGTATTAGATGGTTGAATTGTGTATGACAGTTGAGTTGGATTGCCGGCAATAAAAATCACAGGACTTGTACTCGTGAGAGAAAATGGTGATGTAATGCTAATAGTTTTTGATTCCGCTTTAGTTGATTTTAAATAGCAGGTTGAAACGCCTAAGTTGTTTGATGCTGAACATCCAATATATGTGTTGGTACTTCCGGTGTCAGTAGCAGAAAAAGTAGGAGTTAATCCTTCAAGGGCTACGTTGTCGGAGTTTTTTAATGTAATAGTAATAGTTGAGGCGCTGGAGCCATCTGCAGTGACAAGGCTAGTGCCAGAAATACTTGATTTTGTGCTAGAAGCAGTTTTATTTACTTTAAATGTATAGCTCGCAGTACTAGAATTGTTTGCTAAATCTTTTGCTGTTATTTTAATTTTGTAATTGATTAAATTCGTAAGTGTTGTGCAAGTACTTATAGCGGCACTAGTATCACCATAAATAGTTAGTAACGGACACTTGATGGTTATTCCATCGTTTTCATAAATAGTAACATCATAACTATCCACTCCTGTGCTGGAACTCCAAGTAACTGTTGGCTTTCCCGTAGAAGTAAGAAATCCGTCTACTAAAGAATCACTTGAGCCACTGACTCCAGAAATAGTAAAAGATCCAGGAGGGGTTGAGTCCTTAGTCCAAGTAAAAGAGGTGGGATTGGTAAGAGGTTGAGATGTTCCGACACTATTGATTCCTAAGACGCAGAGTTTTAAAGGACCATCGGAAAAACCAAGTAAATTGTCTGTAATATTTGTGGAGATTGATATTATGGAACTATAACTAGCAGATGAAGAGCAATCAGTGGAACTTGCTGAACCGAGCTTATACTTGTAACTTACTACATCTGATCCCGTTATTGATACATTGAGGGTTGTTAAATTGCTATAGAGATCAGGGACGTTACTAAGTGCCGCCATAAATTTAGAAGTATCTTTTGTCAGTGTTGTGTGAGCTTGAGGGGCGCTGTTTCCAGCGGTATCATTTAAGTCAGTATAAAAATCAATACTACCATCTAACAGTGAGGAGATATTGAGTGTCGTGCGCCATAAATTGGAAGAGCAAGTGATAGATTTGCTTAACGCACCGGAAAGTTTAACAAGTTGGCCATTCTCAGAACACGTTCCTCCCAAGAGGTAAGAGGATTTGTTGCTATTATCGATTGTTGGCAATGGTGAATTAAAAGTAACTGTGGGAGCAATGGTGTCCTTATTAAGTTTCAGTTGGGAAGAGTTGGATTTGTTCCCCGCTGCATCTGCGTGATCAGCAGTGATCGTGATCATCCCATCAGCTAAGCTAGCGAGATCCATAGAGTAAGTCCATAGTCCAGAGGTGCAAGTAGATGTGGTGTTGATTTTCACTGAAGAGGCGCTATCGTTAGAAGCTGATATAGTAATTGGCTGAGTGTTTTCGCTACAATTTCCAGAAATAGAAAAGTTGTGCTTATTGGATAAATTTATAAAAGTGGACGAAGCGCTAAGCGTAACTGTTGGTATGGAAGTATCCCGGGTCCATTCAACAAAGGAAGGAGAATCTAAGTTTTGAATTTTACCTGATGACCTAATACCCAAAACACAGAGAGTCAATTTGCCATCTGTAAAACTTTTTAAAGAGTTACTAATGGGTGTATCAATGGAAATGTTTTCACTATAGTTAGCGCTGTCATTACACTTGGTTGAATCGGATGGTCCAACTTTAAATTTGTAAGAGACGAGGTTTTCTCCTGTGACTTTGACATGAAGAGAATCCTCATTGCTAGGGTCCAGCGGGGCACCAACTAGACTTGAAGTTAAACTAGACATGTTTAAGGCATTAATAGAGGGCTTGCCGTTGATACAAGACGCTAATGATAAAATTAAAATAATGAATGTGGACTGAAAAATATGAATACACAGGATCGAAAATCGTAATTGGAACAACTGCGATCTCATCATTTCCTCCACGGTCTAATTACTATTCTTTCGGCTAGTCTAGTAATAAAGTTTAGCGTTTTATGAAAAAAGTTATTTTCCAAATTGATTCTCAAATTGAGGCAAAAATAGAGTGGTTATTGACATCAATTTGCCCTTTGCTACACTTCAACCCTATGTTTTTACAAATTCTTTTGATTATTCCACTAGCATTTATTATGGGGTGTTCTTCCAGTTCAATTATTCGGGACAAAGAGTATTTTGAAACAACTCAATTTATAAATAAATCTAATTTAGATAAGGCTATCGAGAGATTCCCCCAAAAAGAGAAGAATGGTTTCATAACAACTTTTGAAAAATCGTGGCTTCATTACTGGGATGGTAAAAATAAAGATATTGCTCAATTAAAAGAGCATACACATGCCTTTGACCAGAGACACTATATCAGCTTAAGTAAAGAAGGAGAGCAGTGGTTGTTTCAAGAATCTACGGATGGTTATATTCCTTCAGAACACGAAGTCATTAGTCATTATTTATTACTTGTGCAGTACGAAATCGATGCTGGCCATCTTGAAGAGGCTCGTGTGGACTTAAAAAAGGCAACGGAAATTTTACAAAAAGACTCTCGCCAAGTCGAAATGCAATTTGACGATCCCTCTCTGCGACTCTGGATTGCCACACTGTGGATTGCTCTTGGAGAGTGGAATGAGGCGCAAGTGGATTTGAGGCGAATTTACGAATTAACTCAAGATAAATCCTATCTTGTTCTCAGTGAAAGATCTGCTCCACCAAAGGATTGGAATTTGATTTTTTGGGGAGCAACACCTTCATGGAGTTGGCTTGATAATCAATTGGCCCCTCAATTTTTAGAAACTAAAAAGCCAATTCTTAGTGCTAATTTAGAATATGAATCCAATAACTACTACACTTCAACATTGCCGCTCTTTAAGCGACACGTTGATCGTCTCCATCGTTTACGGGAATTTGCACTCAAAAGTAATTATATGACACAATTTATTTCTGATGAAGCTCTTGAGGTAACTCAGAAATCTTCGGCAACGATAGCAGCGGGTGCTATTGCTACAACAGGTTTTATAATTGGAGGCGCGTTTGTCTTAGGTGGTTTGTATCTGCTTTCTAATTCAAGTATAGGAGGGGATGCCGTCAATTATGTCTTTCAAACAGGATTTGTTATTGGTGGTCTTTTTTACTCTGAGGCCAAGTCTTCTTATGATCGTTGGTTTAAAGAAATTGAAAAAGATTCAGAGAAAAGTAGAAATGATCGTAGAACCTATCGTTTCGTTCGCTATTTTCCCTCTTGGATCATACTGAGTACAAATTCTTTTGATCGCTATAATTCCTACAAAAAAGTATTAAACGATCCATTGAAAAGATCGAATATCTCTTTAAATTGGCTTGTCGAGTAGGAGCTTATCAAAAGTGAAGAGTAGATTTGTTATTGAAAATGAGGTCAGAGTATTAGTTTAGAATCTGTTGAAAAAGAGCTTACAACTCAGATAATTTTTGAAGTTCTTCTAATGAGTTAAGATAATTCTCTTCCGTTTCTAATAGTGACGCACTCACTTGAGTTAGCTCAAGGCTGAGCTGAGTAATTTCTTCGGCGCTACTTTGTGTTAATTTGAGATTGAGTTCATTTTGTTTTTGGCTAAGGGATGCCATCTGATTTTCAAGACGTGAAATTTCTTTTTCAAGTTTTCTTTTATCGCTTTCGATTTTTTTTCGATCTTTGTAGCTTGAGCCATCCTTGGTATTTTTCGAAAGAGTGGGTGGCTCCATTCCTTTTTTGTTTTGAGAAAAATCTGATGTGGAGGACGTCGAATTTATTTCAGCTAAGACTCCTTTTTCTAAACTCCACACATATTCATCATAAGAGCCAGGGTAAAATTGAACTCGTCCGTCTCGAATTTCAAGAATTTGAGTGGCAACTCTTCTTATAAACGAACGATCATGGCTGACAACCACGAGGCTTCCTTCAAAGGACGATAAGGCTTGCGTGAGAGCTTCAACCGTTTCAAAGTCTAAGTGATTCGTTGGCTCATCAAGGAGTAAGAGAGCGCTTTTCATTAAAAGAACTTGCCCCAAGGCCACTCGCGATTTTTCTCCTCCGGAGAGAACACTTATTTTCTTGTGAACAGCTTCGTTAGAAAAGAGCAGTGCACCGGCAAGATTCAATACATCTTGTTGAGTTACCGATGGATGAGCGAGCCGTATTAATGCTTGAAGCACAGTCTCTTGAGGGAGTAATTGATCTGCTGAATGCTGAGCATAGTAACTAAGATTGACTTGGTAACCATAATTAAGCTGTCCCTTTAGAAGAGGTAAGGCCCCCGAAATGGTTTTTAATAAAGTCGACTTCCCCGCACCGTTGATTCCAACCACCCCGATATGGTCCCCACGTCGGAGTTGGAGTTTAACATTAGATAGGAGTGGTGCGGTTATCGCGTAACCAACTTCTGCATCTTGAAGTTGAAGGATTTCTTTTCCGGTGGGAGGAGGTTGTGGAATTGGAATTTGCGCTTTAACAGGTAAAGACTTTATGTGAATCTCTTCCATTTTTTCTAATTGCTTAACACGAGATTGAGCCTGTTTAGCCTTGCTGGCCTTGGCGCGAAAACGCTCCACAAACTCTTCTAGTTGTTTTCTTTTTTGGAGAGCGTTGGCTTGCTGCTTTTCTAAATTCTCTCGCAGCTGCGCTTTTGCTTCAAAATAATCATCGATGGTGCCTGGAAACTTTTGAATTTCACCACCTTCAACTTCTAAGGTGTGATTGGCAACACGACTTAAAAATTCGCGATCATGGGAAATAACTAAATAAGCTCCCTTGAATTGAATGAGAAAGGTTTCTAAAACGAGTAAAGTTTCTAAATCTAAAAAATTTGTAGGCTCATCCAGGAGCATGAGATGAGGGTCTTGGCTAATTAGATCTAAAAGCTTGAACCTCATTCGATAGCCGCCAGAAAATTCTTTAAAAGGTTTATGGAATAGAGCTTCGCTAAGACCGAGTCTTAGTCCCCATTGTTTCAGCTCCCAAATCGGCCATCGATGAGTTGATTCTGTTGTAAAATATTGCTCTGGAGTCAGTTCCAAGTGTTTCCAGTCAGCCTCTTGCTCCAAGTAGCCCAATCTTAAGCCATTGGATTTGACTATCTCACCAGTATCAAGTGATTCACGATCGGTAATTATTTTAAAGAGAGTCGTTTTTCCAGCGCCATTGGGTCCAATGACTGCGATATGTTCGCCCTCATTGATCGAGAATGTGGCGTCATCAAAAAGTGTTTTTGTGCCAAAATGCTTGGCGCCTTTAACTAACTGTAGAAGATTCATCTTAATTTAGAAATTAATCATAATTTAATGGAGGATACAATGATAGAATCAGCAAATTCATTTCTAATGATCGACTTGTTCCCATCCGGCCACCTTTCCTGATTCAAAATAAATTATTCGACTTTGGAGGCGGTATCCTTCTGAAGAGGGGGTGTATCTTTTGTAGCGCCAGCGCTCATTTCCATAGATGGGATTACCGGCCACTTCAACGCTATCAGGAAGCCCCCAGCTTTTCTTCACAAATTCGGAGGGCATTCCGAGAGAAATATCTTTGCTGGCGATGAGATCTTCCGTTGATTTATCTAACTCAACGGGACGCTTACCCACGTTCTTTTTGCGCAACCATACTTGTCGGGCATAGTAACCATTTTGTCTAAGAAACTCTAATTGTTCTTCTGAATCTTTAAACCAAGGCAAGTTTTGATAATATTGTCTTTTTTCCCTCTCATCATAGATTTGAGCTTCTCGATTTTTTATTTCGATTTTTTCTTGGAATTTTTTTTGTCCTTCAGGAGTATTAAGATCACTTTCAGTCATTCCTAATTCAGCAAGAATTCTTTGAGTTTTATAGTCGTAATTTCCTATCATTTCTGCTTGAGGAATGCTTCCGCTGTATCCACTTTCTAGACTTCTCTGCATATGGGTGCAAGCCAATAAAAAATTGATGATTATCAGGAGAAAAATCCATTTTCTCATAGTCACTCCTTGTTGGTGGGGTCAAAAATAAATTGAACCCGAAGATCATAGACTTTATCGGAGTATAATAATGGTTATTAAGTCGAGAAGATTTTAGTCGAGGAGAAAATAATGGTATATTTTAATCATGAATGTAAATTGACAGCTTAAGAAAAGACTTTCAGACTTAAGATGGATGGAGTGTTGAAATAAAGTCAATGTGCCTCAACTAAAGGCCGGTTGAGGGACTCTCCTCATTTTAATAGTTTGTGATGTCTGGAGGTTCAGTTTGGATCACTCACAAGGTGACGGTGGGGCTGATGGTGAAAAGCCTAAAAATCAATTGACCCACCCTGATAATTTTTTAGATGAAATGGATTCTGACCCCAACGCTGATCCAGATAGTATTCTCGCCGAAGCTCTTCCTCAGTTGGAAAAGGAAATGAAACAGGTCCAATCTGATTTTATTGGACTCAATGCTGAAATTGAAAGTCTTGACCTTGATGTTTATAGAGAAGAAAAGGTTGAGTCTAAAACTTTAAAAGAGCGATGGTTAAACTTTAAAAAGAATTTCAAAACCAAAGCCCGCGAACTCACATTAAAAATTTATTTTCATGTTAAATATTTTATTATTTGGATAGTATTAGAGGTTCCCAAAAAGATATTTAAAGCGATTAAATTCATTGCTCAAAGTTTTCAAAAATTGGCTAGTCTATTTTCAAAATGGTCTGGAAAACGTAAAATTTTATTTATCACCTCAGTTTTTTCCTTAATAACAACTTTGTTTGTTTATATCAAAATGATCAAAAGTGATTTTCTTCTCAGAGAAAATTCAACTTTTTATGGTTCAATGGAAGAATTAGCTGAAAATAGTTTTAACTATGATTTAAATGTTAAACAAGAACCATTTTATAATTCACCTCGAGTTAAAGTCTACTCCTTTCAACTGAAACCAGTGATCGTCAATTTAAAACGTAAAGTAGAGAATGAAGAAACCTCTAATGATAACCCCATGGCGTACTTTGAATTTATTTTTGAGGGCAACTCTGGTGATGTGGTCGTAGAACTCAAAGAACGTGAGAGCGAGTTTCTCGATTTGGTTTCAAGGGTGATAGAAACCAAATCTTATGAGGAATTAGAAACCCTTGAGGGAAAAGTAGCTATGAAAGAAGATATCCGTAAGGAAATCAACAAGAAAATCAATAGTGGAATCATCAAAAAGGTCGAAATACGCAACTTTTTTATGAAGCCTTAAAGCAAAAAATATCTCCGAAATCGCTTTTAAAAATACAATTGAGATTGGCTCCTTAATTGCAGTTAATGTTCGGCCTATGAAAAAACAAAACATAATAAATAAAAAGTATTTAAATTTATTGGTCCTTTCTTTGTCTATTGCTTTGACAGCCCCCTTGTTAAAAGCCCAACAAGACTCAGAAACTTCGCAAGACTTGGGAAATGGTTTTCAATTATTAATGAAGGATTCTATTGGAACCAAAGCTAACTTGGCGACACAAATTGCGGACTTTGAAAAAATACTTATCAACTTTGACTTAAAAAATATAGATCCAAACTTAACCTCTACTGTGACTATAATAAATTTAAATCCTTTGCGGGTACAATCAGATTTAAAAAATCATATTAAAAGTGAAGACAGGGCTTTTAACACTTTATTAAGTAATATTTCTGAAAATCACTCAGGACAACTTTACTATTTAGCACGTCGAGTATTAAAAACGAAACTTCCTTATAGTGAGATATTTCAAAATCAATTAAAGGACAGAGATATTCAATCGATCATATTCCCTAACGCTGGTATAAACTGCTTGAATAATAAATTTTATTGCACGGCCTTTCAAAAAGTGGATATGGGTCTATTTTCATGGGATGTAAAATATAAAATTTTATACCAAGTAATGGAGAAAGAAGAGCTTAAGGAGTCTTTTACTGCCGCTAAAAACCTCATCAGTGATGTTTGGCTTGATCAAGCTCAGTTAGGTTTTGTGCAAACTACTTTTGCTTGGGATCAAATTTTTACTTTTGGTGTTAATATTGTCTTGGTCACTAAAGATAACGAAGGTTTTCTTAACCTTGTTACTTATCAAATCTTTAAGTTAAAAGATGACACAATTGTTAACAATTCAACTAAAGAATATTTACGGGGTAAAATTCGAGAAGCAATTAGTCAACAAATTCACGATTTAAAATCGTACTTGTTAAAAGCTGGCAAACAATAAAGAAGATAAAGAAGTAACATAATAATTGTTTATAGAGATTGATGTATGAAAAAAAGTTTATTTAAAGTTTTTGTAATTTTAGTTTTACCAACCCTTGTGTTTGCGGCTCCTCGTCCGTCAGAAAATTTAAAATCTCCCAACTTTGGAGATATCTCTGCAGGAACTCCAAACTTTCGGAATCTTCCTATGACAATGGAAGATCGAACGGACTCTTTCGCACAGGACATCCGTGATGTTTTATTTTCTTCTGCCAAACAGTTAATGAATAAACGAATTAAAAATCAATACTGGAAGCTTCCTATGTATTTAGGAACGATGTACACCTCTCAATATTTACTCCTCCGTCGATGGCTTGAGTTTGGTAGCCCCTTTAAATTAAAAAAGTCTTTGATGGATATTGAAAAATATGTGGAACTTTTAAAGTCAACTCAAAAAGAAGATGGTTCTTGGTCTTTAATTGAAGACATAAACAATATCGAAGGTGATCTCAACGCCACGATTATGCATTATGCTGCACTAAAGTCGCTCGATAAAAAAGAATTAGCTTCTCGTTTAGAGCTAGCTAAGAAATTTATTTTATCCAAAGGTGGAATTGATAAATCCTCACTCTTTACTAAAATAATTTTAGCCTTATTTGGAAATTATTCATGGAATCAATTGCCATCGGTTCCCTATATTATTTTTAATGAGAATTTTATTTATAATTACAAAGATTTTGGGCAGTGGATTGGGCCCCATCTTTTTCCCATCAGTTACTTTAGAAAATTAAATGTACAAAAAGATTTAGGACCACTCTATGACTTGAGTGAATTGTATCTCAGAGTTAACGGGCGAGAAAGAAGTTTGCAAAATCAAACTCTTCAAACGATGATTCTGACCCCCGACTCATCCGATGAAAAACTCATTTCAAAAATGCTCTCTTTACAAAAAACAAAAGGAAGCTTTGGTGGCTATACTTCCGCAACACTTTTTACACTCGTTGCCTTTGATCACTATTATAGCCAGACGCTTAAAAATCAAAGTCACTTTGAAAGTGTGATCAGACATGGGCTCAACTTTGTAGAAAGTTTATACTTTGACTCTGGAGAAAGCTCTTATTTAGGTGTGACTTGTGATGGTCGTTACTGGGACACAGCCTTGATTGGCCAAGCCTTGGTAGACGCTGGCCTAGCTAAACAATATTTAGTTTCTTCTGCTAATTATCTCTTAGAAATTCAAAATAAGAATGAAGGAGGTTTTGGTTTCGGTATTGATTTTGAAACTTATATGGACACTGATGATACCGCCGAAATTTTAATGTTCTTACATCATATGGGTATTGATAAAAAGTTGACTCAAAAATCAGTGGATTGGTTGTTTAAAATGCAAAATTTAGAGGGCGATGGCGGTTGGGGTGCCTTCGATAAAAATAATACCGGCAATTTTATTTTAAAATTTGCGACAAAGGATTTTTTAGATTCTGCAGATATGTTTGATGAAAGTTCTCCCGATGTTACCGGCCATATTTTAGAAGCGCTCGCATTGTATGGATACAATAAAGACAATTCTCCCAACGTTGCAAAAGCCGTTGAGTACTTAGAAAATGAAAAAACATATAATAAAAAATTTTCAGCTTGGAGTGGTCGATGGGGATCAAATTATCTTTATGGAACAAGTGCTAGTATTATTGGTTTGGTGGCTGCTGGTGTAAAACCTGCACAGTCAAATTTAATTAAAAACTCCATTCAATGGATAAAGAGTTGTCAAAACAAATTTGATGGCGGATTTGGTGAGACCTTTTTATCTTACATCAGTGATGATTTAGCCTGTAAAGGAGTGAGCACGCCATCTCAAACCGCGTGGGCACTGATGGCACTCATAGCTGCAGGTGAGGGGCATTCTCTCGAGGCGAAAAGCGCCGCTCAATATCTTATTAAAAACTACCGCGCCAATGGCCAGTGGACTGACGGAAAAACCTTTGTGGGTACAGGGCATCCCAAGATTGTACCCATGCACTATCCCGCTTATGCGTGGTCTTTTCCACTCATCGCTTTGAGCCGATATTACAAAATACTGAAGCCAGAGATGAGGCTTAATTTCAATTAAGGTTAAAAAATAATATCTATTAAGATTAAGTTACAAAAATTATTTAATAAATTACTCTCATTCCAATGGAGTCAGTAAATATAACATAAGATTTTGAATCATCTGAGATTTTAGGAACATACAATTGTTCAGATGAAAATAATATAGATAAATTTTGGTTAATGTTGTAGGAATTGATTAAGTTAAATATTTGTGAAACATATCCTTTTGAGGCAAGATCATAATTGTAGCCAGAAGAAGTGGTTACTTTGTTAGTAGCTTTCATTTGTTCTTGGCGAGTAATTTTAGCTGATAAAATACCAATATTAAATTTCCATTCAATAAACGGAGAAATATTCAAAATATGATTATCATTCGTTTTAGTTAATGTGTCATCGGATGATTTTGAATTGCTTTCAAAGTGATAGTCGTAAGATGTCTCTAAACCAAAGTTAAAATTAGAGTGATTGAATATGACACCAATCGTATTTTTAAATCGATTTCCACCAGAGAATCTATTTCCGTTTTTATTAGTATTGTTGGAGTCTAACCCTGATGTTTTATTTTCAGTTGGAGAATAGCCAATTTCAATTCCCATGATCCACCAGTCTTTTCTCCACTTGCCTTGTAAGATCCAATCTGTCATGCCGATATCTTTATATTTTTCATTTAATCCAAGGGACGAATTTTTAATGTTATAAGTTGTTTCGCTATATCCATTAGAGATTCCAAAAGAAAGTGACTCTGTGATGCCCATATTATATGAAAAATTTAAGTTATTATCATTCATGGAATAATTATAGTCATCATTACCTGAAGTCAGGCTATGATCGATATACATGAAATCAAATATTGATTCCATTTTATTTGGTGTAAAAAAGTAAAGCGAAGAATTATCGGCCATAGCCCTCAAGCTCAATAATAAAAAGAGTGTTATAAAAAAGAATTTCATAAATGTCTCCTATGTAATCAAATGTTGATAATGCTGATCTTACATTGCTAAAGAAAATATAGAACAAAGAAGGTAATATTTTTTAACTTCATGTTAATAATTGGTTTTTTTAATTTTGGTTGGCTAATGCTAGATTTAAGCTCCAAATTGCTCCAATATTGTCCATTTTCATCGAATGCTTTATTTACGAAAGGAGGTTGATTCTAAACAAAAATTCATTCACCAAGGACAGTATGACAAGGGGCTTCAGTGTAGACCAAAAAAATGATGACCAACGTCCAAAGAAAACTAGATACATTCCAATCGCAGTCAAACAAGAACTATTTAAGCGAGCCCAAGGAAGTTGTGAATTTATTGGCAGAGATGGAGTTCGCGGTCAGAGTCGGTATAAACTTCAAATTGATTACTTTGAAGTTCCATTTAGTCAAGGCGGAGCGAACAGTATTGATAACTGCAAACTCCTGTGCTCCAGCCACAATTTGCATCGAGCCAGTCTTGCAGGGATTGGAATTGAGATGACTTCGAAAATTCCCTCTTCATCCACGCGGTCCTCCCTGCGATGGATTAATTAAGAGGGCACTGTCGATGAGGTCGGAAAACTCTAAGTATTTTCCTCATGTTCTTTTTGAATTCGGAGCATATCGATTTTGTAGGATTTGATACGGTCGTGTAGGGTGCTTTTGGGCATTCCCAAATCTTGAGCTGTTTTTCTTTGATTTCCTTTATTGAGGAGAAGTCGTTGCAGAATCATTTGTTTTTCTAATTCTTTAATGACATTGGTTTTTCCAAAAGCAGGTTTATCTAAAGTGAAAGTGTAATCGATCGCACTTTTATCGGAATTGATGAGTTCTTCAATGATATTTTCATCAATAGTACCTCCTGAATAAAATGCGGCGGCCCTGGAAACAACATTTTTTAATTCACGAATATTTCCAGGCCAGCGGTGACTTTTAAGTTTTTGAATCGCACCATAGCTAAACCGAATTCGATGTTCTCGGGCCATAGTAAAAATAATATCTTCAAAATCTTCCATCCGTTCAAGGAGTGAGGGCGTTTGAACTGTAATGACATTGAGTCGGTAGTACAAATCAGAACGAAAATTTTTGTTGAGCATTTTGAAGTGAAGGTTGTGGTGAGTGGCCGCAATGATACGAACATCTGTTTTAATCACGCGATCAGAACCCACCGGCCGAATTTCATGGTTTTCAAGAGCCCGTAGAAGCTTTGATTGCAAATTGTAGGGGAGATCACCAATTTCGTCTAAAAATAAAGTTCCACCTCGAGCGGATTCAAAGGCTCCTTTGCGATCGTTGATGGCTCCGGTAAAACTTCCCTTGGAGTGACCAAAGAATTCACTCTCAATTAAATTTTCAGCTAAGGCACTACAGTTTACAGTGATAAATGGTCCAGAGGCGCGATGAGAGTTTTCATGAATGGCGAGAGCAGACAACTCCTTCCCAGAGCCGGAGGGACCTAAAATGAGCACGGAGTAGGGAGTACGTGCAATGCTGGGGAATGATTCTAATTGTTGCTTCCATTTTATATTTTTACTTTTAAAAAAATTCTCGAAATTAATGTTCTTAGTGACGGAGTCATTGGTGAATTCTATAATTAAATCGTTGATCTTTATTTTATCTCCACATTTTAAAATGGCTTCGACAATACGAGTGTCATTAACGAAAGTTCCTGAGGAAGATCTTAAGTCACGAATAATAAAACTGTAATCTTCGCGGCGTTCTATGCGACAATGGCGCTCATCCGATGAGCTTTTGGGAAGGGTAATGGTGACTTCGGAGGCCGTGCCGAGGGTGGTGATGGGTGAGGATAAAGCATAGAGAATGGTTTGATCTTTTAAAAAAAGTTTTAAGTAGTGATTCTTGACCGCCATTGTGTTCTCCCTGTTAAAAGTTGGCAGAGCGCACAAGAGCAATGTCAGTGCCATGGTAAAAAAGTAATAATTTTTATTCAAAGCATAGTATTTCTTGTTTTTAGGAAATAATTCCGAGAAAAGGGAGTAATGAGCAAAACAACTAAAAAACCTATTAAAAAGGCGCGATATATTAAAAGTGCCTTTGACACGAAAGATTTTCCTCAAGGCGGAGTCCCTGAGGTTGCAATTACTGGCCGTTCAAATGCTGGAAAATCCTCTTTGATCAATTCATGGATGGGAGCATCTTTGGCTCATGTGAGTCAGGCGCCAGGTAAAACCAGACTCCTCAACTTTTATGACCTAGGCGATTATCGACTCGTTGATATGCCTGGCTATGGTTATGCCTCCCGTGGCAAATCAGAAGTGCAAGAGTATAAAAAAATTGTTGAAAATTATTTTGCTCTTCGTGCCGACGTCGTTTGCTTGATTCTTATTTTGGATATTCGTCGAAAATGGAGCGAAGACGAAGAAATGCTAAGGGAATACGCATCATTAATTGATCGACCTTTGATTGTTGTCGCTAGCAAAATAGACAAACTCAACCAAAGCGAAAAACACTCCTACACGAAGGCCCTGCAGAAATCCTTGGATGGAGCACCTTACTTTTTAGTTTCGTCATCCACAGGACAAGGTATTAAAGAATTAGATGAGGCGATTTATCGCAACTACGTCCTTCCTGCTCTAGAGGAGAAAAAATCACGATGATAAATACGTTACAGCCAAAGGTTTTGGGGGTTATTCCAGCCCGATTTGCGTCGACTCGTTTTCCTGGCAAGCCCCTTCACCCCATCGCTGGAAAACCTTTATTGGAGTGGGTTATACGAGGAGCAAAACAGTCCAAGCATATAAGTGAACTGATTCTCGCGACGGATCACGATGGCATTGCAGCCTTAGGCCACAAGCTTGGTGTGAAGGTAGTGATGACGGATTCTCAATTACCCTCGGGTTCTGACAGAGTGTGGGCAGCGGCACAGGGTTTTGATGCTGAGTATATAGTGAATATTCAAGGGGATGAGCCTTTACTTAAAGGTGAGTTAATCGACGATCTCGTTCAAGGTATTATAAAAAGCCGAACCGAGATGGCTACCTTGATCAAGGAGCTGAATCCCAGCGATCTCTCGCAACCAAATGTGGTTAAAGTGATCACCAACCAAAAAGGTGAAGCTATTTACTTTAGTCGACTGCCAATACCTTATACTCGAATGCAGCCCGAAGGCAAAATTTTGGCGTGTTGGCAACATCTTGGGCTTTATGTCTATAAAAAAGACTTTTTAAAAACTTTTTGCACAACATCACCATGCCTTTTGGAGCAGGCAGAGAGCTTAGAACAATTGCGCGCTCTCTGGTTAGGCGCTAAGATCCAAACAATTAGTGTTGATTATCACTGCATGGGTGTGGATTCGCCGGAAGATGTTCAGAAGGTTGAACCATATTTGCGTGATATTTAAAAAAGAATTAAATGGGGAATAGAATGGGAAAACAAACGAACTCACGACGAAAAAAACAACCCGAGTTAAAGCAAAAATTTATTTTTGTCACAGGAGGAGTGGTCTCCTCAGTGGGTAAAGGTTTAACGGCCGCAAGTCTTGGTGCTCTGTTGGAGGCTCGTGGAGTTAAAATTACCATTATGAAGTTTGATCCCTACATCAATGTTGACCCTGGAACCATGTCGCCATTTCAACATGGTGAAGTTTATGTGACTGAGGATGGTGCTGAAACAGATTTAGATCTCGGTCACTATGAACGATTTACCTCCTGCACGCTTTCTCGCGCCCACAGTGTTTCCACGGGACAAATTTATGAAGCCGTCATTAATAAAGAGCGTCGTGGGGATTATCTCGGTGGAACAGTTCAAGTTATTCCTCATATCACCGATGAAATTAAGGCCCGCATTCATTTAGCAGCTCAGGGAGCAGAAGTCGCCATTGTTGAAATTGGTGGTACGGTTGGTGATATCGAAGGTCTCCCATTTTTGGAAGCGATTCGCCAGATGCGTTTAGATGTTGGGCAAGAAAATTCGGCTCTCATCCATGTAACCTATTTACCTTATATTGCAGCGGCTGGAGAATTGAAGTCAAAACCCACGCAACACTCTGTGAAAGAGTTGCGTGAAATTGGCTTGCAGCCCGATTTTTTAGTGTGTCGTTCGGAAAAGCCCATTGATGAGTCAGTTCGAAAAAAAATTGCTTTATTTTGTAGTGTGAAACCAGAAAATGTTGTGGCGGCAGAAGATGCAAGCACCATTTACGAAGTTCCGCTAAAGTTAAACTCAGGAAAACTTGATGAACTTTTACTAAAGCGATTAGATATTAAGGCCGATCCTCTAAAAATTGAGGGTTGGGAGCGTATTGTGAATTCTCTCAAGCATCCAAAGCATGAAATTACTATTGGTGTGGTGGGTAAATATGTAGATTTAAAAGAGTCTTATAAGTCTCTGCATGAATCTCTTGTTCACGGCGGAATAGCTAATAACACTAAAATACAAATTGTTTACTTAGATTCTGAGCGACTCACAGAAAAAAATGTTGATCAGGCTTTAAGAGAAGTTGATGGCATTCTCGTGCCGGGTGGGTTTGGCGAGCGCGGCGTTGAGGGAAAAATATCAGCTATTCGTTATGCGCGCGAAAATAAAATTCCTTTCTTTGGAATTTGTTTTGGAATGCAGCTTTCGGCCATTGAATTTGCACGCAATGTCTGTGGAATCAGGGATGCGACGAGCCGTGAGTTCAAAGAAAAACTTCATATTCGTTCTAACAATTTAGTGATTGATTTTATGGAAGAGCAGCGCACACAAACCGCCAAAGGTGGAACAATGAGATTGGGAGGCTACCCCTGCTCCTTAAAAGAGGGAAGTCAGTCTCGTAAAATCTATGGTGAGGCGCTGATCTATGAGCGCCATCGTCATCGCTATGAATTTAATAATCGCTATCGTCCATTGTTAGAAAAAAAGGGAATGCGAATTGCTGGGGTTAACAAAGATCGAGACTTAGTGGAAATTATTGAAATTCCCGATCATCCTTGGTTTATTGGTGTGCAATTTCATCCCGAGTTTAAATCTAAACCTCTATCTCCACACCCCTTATTTTCTTCCTTTATTGGGGCCTCTCTTTTAGCAAGACAGGCTCATGCTAAGAAGTTGAAAGGTAAGGAGTTTGTAGATAAGCCAAGCATAACTAAAAAGACTTTATCAACAAAAAAAGTATCATCTCGAACTGGTCGGAGTGCTTTAGTATGAATCTCATCGATGAGGCTAAAAAAGTAATTGCCATTGAAGCGCAGGCGGTGGCAGCACTCGTTCCAAGAGTGAATCAGAAGTTCTTAGAAGCCGTTGAATTAATTTATCATTGTAAAGGAAAACTCATTACAACGGGGATTGGAAAGAGTGGTATCATTGCCAAAAAACTAGCAAGTACTTTTTCCAGCACAGGAACTCCTTGTGTGTATCTTCATCCAGCAGAAAGTAGCCACGGGGATTTGGGATTATTAACCCCTGATGATATTGTTATTGTTTTTAGTTACCGAGGGGAAGCAGATGAACTCAGTGCTATTTTAAACTATGCTGTTCGTAAAGGGATTAAAGTGATTGCCTTTACGGGCTCACAAGAGAGTCGCTTAGTGCGGGCGGCCAACATTGTTATGGATTGTTCGGTGAGCGCTGAGGCTTGCCCACTCAATTTAGCTCCGACAGCCAGCACTACAGCGGCCTTAGCGATGGGAGATGCATTAGCAATGGCCGTGCTCTTAAAAAGAGGTTTCAAAGAAAATGATTTTGCTGAGTATCACCCGGGAGGCTCGCTCGGTCGGCGACTTCTTCGTGTTCGCGATGTCATGCACAAAGGCGATTCACTACCTTTAGTAAAATTAAATACACCCATGGTGCAGGTTGTGTCTGTAATGACGGCTAAAGAAGTAAGGGGCACCGCGGGCGTTGTTAATGATCAAAATGAATTGGTTGGAGTTATCACGGATGGAGACTTGCGCCGTCGTTTAGAGAAAGCGCAAAATCCTCTCGAGGGAACCGCTAAAGAAATCATGTCTTTGAATCCCAAAATAATTGATGCCGAAGAAATGGTGGAGCGCGCACTTTTTATTATGGAAGAGTTTAAAATTCAGGTTTTATTCGTTGTCGAAGATAAAAGTGTTAATAGTACGAAAACTCCCGTGGGTCTTATCCATCTTCAAGATCTTATTAAAAATAAAGTGCGATAATTTAGGTCAGATTTGAAAATAACAATAAATTTAATTTATTTTTAAAGTTCTAATCTAAATCAATATTCTTTAGTTTTAAATAATGAAAAAAATACATAGCCTTAAGTTGCTGAAATAACTAAATAAATTATTTAGTGTGACAATTTTTGTCTCTAGGGGGAAAAATTTCCCCTGTCCGAAAAAAGAACTAAACAAAATTTAAATAATCGTGTTATCAGTTTCACCACATAAAAATTGTTGACAAGATAAACAACAATCAATTAACAACCATTTTACAAAAAAACGAAAGAGGGAAAAATGGGAAAATCAAAGAATAAATATTCTATAGGTACAGTATTAGCAAAACGTCGTATTGAGTTAAACATCACTCAATCTGATTTAAGCCGAACATTAGGTTATTCAAGTCCACAGTTTGTTTCTAACTGGGAAAGAGGACTTTGTTCACCTCCACTTCAAGTTATGTCTCAACTTTGCGACAGCTTAAAGCTTTCTAAAAAAGAAGTAACTGAAATGTTAATGAAGCAATATCGCACTGAAGTTGAAGCTTCAATGAAAAGATAATTGATCCTTATCTCAAAAGTTAATGATCCAAAAAAAGCCGAGGGTTTACCTTCGGCTTTTTTTATTGGGATTTTGACAAAAATAAAGTAGATTCAGTAAAAGAAAACAATAAAAGTGAGGATGTATGCCACAAGAATGGATTAACGCATTGATTGGTGGTGCAGTGATAGGAATCGCTGTTTCAGTAATGTTACTTTGGAATGGTCGTGTCACTGGAATTAGTGGGATAGTCAATGGAGCGCTATTCCCGACTAAAGATGACACCTTGTGGAGAGTTTTATTTATTTTAGGGTTATTTTCTGGTGGAGTATTTTGGAAATTTTTAAAGCCTGAAGTTTTTATGGGGCAATTGGCTACGAGTTTTACTACGACGATTGTGGCGGGGCTTTTAGTAGGGTTTGGAACCATTTTAGGGAGTGGGTGCACGAGCGGGCACGGCGTGTGTGGAATCAGTCGTCTTTCTCCAAGGTCCATTGTTGCTACAATCACTTTTATTTTAGCAGGAGCTTTAGCCGTAGTTCTTTTTAAAAAATTAGGAATATTAATATGAAAACAAATTTTGTTGCTTTTATTGTTGGTTTTATCTTTGCCCTTGGGCTTGGGTTTTCAGGAATGACCCAGCCACAAAAAGTTGTTGGATTTTTGGATATTCTTGGATCGTGGGACCCCTCACTCATATTTGTTATGGTGGGAGCTATCGTCGTTCACTTTGTAACTTACCGAATTATAAGAAAGGTGAGGAAAACACCTATATTAACAAAGGAATGGCACGTGCCGACTAAGAATGAAATTACTCCTGCGCTTGTTATTGGTTCTATATTATTTGGAGTTGGTTGGGGCTTGGGTGGATTTTGTCCAGGACCTGCGATTACTTCGTTGGCAAGTTTTGAAGTTAAACCATTTATATTTATAATTAGCATGCTTACTGGTATGTTTATTTTTAGAATGGTAGATAAAAAATTAAAAATTAAAAAGTAGATATCAAATGGAACTTTTTGGATACTTGTCATCGTTTTTTATGGGTTTGTCTCTGGGACTTATTGGTGGCGGTGGATCCATTCTCACGGTACCCATTTTAGTGTATTTATTTTCTGTTGATCCCATTGTGGCCACTTCGACGTCACTCTTTATTGTTGGTTCCACGGCTTTATTGGGGGCGATTCTGGCTTGGAGACGCAATGATGTTCATCTTAAGATGTCTTTTCAGTTTGCAATCCCGAGTGTTGTTGGAGTTTATCTAACGAGGGCATATTTAGTCCCAAGAATACCTGCTGTTATTTTATCTTTGGGTCCATTTACTCTGACTAAACCACTTTTAATTATGGGGTTATTTGCTTTTCTAATGTTGTTAGCAAGTCTAGCTATGATCAGAAAAAGGAAGGGTCATAAGATTCATCCTCCAATGACAAGTGCATCCACCAAGTCTTATTCGTTCATTATTAAACTAGCAACACAAGGTTTATTTATTGGTGGAGTTACGGGTTTGGTTGGGGCCGGTGGAGGTTTTTTGATTGTCCCAGCGCTTGTGACCATTGTCGGATTGAATATGCGTTCGGCTATTGGCACATCCCTTTTAATTATAGCGATGAACTCACTCTTTGGGTTTTCAATATCACTTAGTCACGGCTTATTGGTTGAGTGGCTAGTGTTATTGACAATATTAGGAATTGCCCTCATCGGCCTCACTGTAGGGTCCTATCTCTCTCATAGAGTGCCAGAGGGAAAATTAAAAATGGGATTTGGGTACTTTGTTTTGGTTATGGGTACACTTATTTTATTTGATCAAATTCGTAAGTTATGAAAAAAATTCAATCTCTTTAAACTGAATGTTGGGTTTTTAATCCCAAGTATGATATAAGGGGAATTCCATTATTTAGAGGTACTTACTTTGAGTTTTAATAGACCTAATCCTACTGATGAAATTATCGTTAATGGAGTGCCATTTTCCCACGAGGATATGTTTAATGTAGTTGACGATTTTTATACGCGTGTGCAGTCCGATCCCCTTTTGCAAATTCCTTTTCAGTCCGTTCATGATTGGCCTGAGCATATTGATCGTATCACCCATTTTTGGTGGATTCGCTTAGGTGGCGAACCTTACTCTTTTGCTGAGTATAACCCTGTTCAAAAACATTTTTTTGCTGGGTTTAATTCAACTTTTTTAAGTCGATGGTTAGAGTTATTTCATGAGACTCTCAAAACTCACTTAAGAGAAGATCAAATTCAATTGTGGACTTTGATCACCCAACGAATGGGGCAGGCGCTATCAATGAAAAACGAATATTTTAAACAGCATTTTGAAGAGCAACAGCGATCTTTGGGAAAAGCAGAGTCTCAAAAAACTCAGCTATAAAATAATAGGTCTTAGCCTTACATCTGATAGCTAGCTGTAATATAGATTGCAGTAGCAGTTGCATCGATATCTTGTTGCGCCGTGGAGTTTCCAACAACTTGTCCCTTGCCGCTTCCTTTTGAGTATTGAGTGCAAAATGTAAAGCTACTACCAGGGCTTTCAAAGGTGATACCAGCAGTGAGGCCATAGTAATCAACATGGGGAGATTGATTTTTTCGATTATTAACGAGTGCTGGAGTGTTTGCATTATTAGTGTAAAAACCACCACGCAGTACGACTCGTTCACTGGCAAACCACTCGGTTCCTAAAGCAAAATTCATGACTGGGGAGGTAACAAAACCTTTAAAGCTTGGGTCATCGGAGTAGTATTTAAAATCAAAAGAAAATAAAAGTTCTTTAGAAGGAAAATAACTTGTGCCGAATCCAAATTCATAGGGACTTAAAACATTGGGTCTATAATTAGTTTCAGAGCTATCAAGATACGTCACATCATTATTGGAGCCACCGGGGAGATGTCCTGTATCATCAAATTTTGCTCCCGCCGTGCGAACTTTTTGCTTCGAGTAAAGTGTGGTAGAGGTTGCCGCAACGGCGCCGATAGCCCATTTGGGTGCTGGCATCCACTGAACACCTATTTTAGGATATAAAAACAAAGAAGACTGATCGTTAAAGCTTTCGGTGATGGCATATTTATCTGGTGAGCCGTTGATAATTTGAATTTGCGTGTTCATAGTTTTATCAGTGAGTTGACCTAAAAATAATGACACTCCTGCCGCAAAATCTTTCACGGGCTCCATCGCAAGACCTAGTCCATATAATGAAATTGAATACTGTCGCATCAGTCGACGGCGAAGGCTTTGGGTTTCATTGGTGGTTGAAATCCCTTTAATTTTATCATCAAGGTCGAGAACTTCGGAGCTGGGAGATAAAATGGCGAATCCCATTTTCATTTTACCATAATTTTGAGTGGCACCAAAAAAGTTTGGAACCCAACCGCTGGCTTCTGTGGTATAATCTTGTCCTGCAACGGCTTTTTTGTAAGTGATTTTTGAAGTTTTATAAACGTTGGCAGAAAGTGAAAAGTAGTTTTCAAAATTATAAATGATTCCAGCAGGGTTATGGTAGATACCACTGGGATCGTCTGAAATAGATATATAAGCTCCTGCAAGACCTGCAGCTCGCTCTCCTACAATTAAATCTTGGTAGTGATATTCATCGGCTAAAAGTAATTGTGAGTTGGTAAGGGCAAGCAAAATCAATATTGTTTGTTTAATAAGCATATAATTCCTCTCGGAGATTTGTTTTCGTCATTGCCGAACTGATTCTATTTAGGTGATATTTTTATTGTGCTGTCAAATAAGTTCAATTGAAATAAATTGGTTCATTCAGAAAGATGAGGAGAAAATGGAAATTCCATATTGGGCAAAAAGTTTTTTATTATTATTATGCAGTAATTGTTTTATGACAGTGGCTTGGTACGGTCATTTAAGATTTAAAGAACTCGCTTTGCCAATGGCCATATTGTTCAGTTGGCTATTGGCACTTCCTGAGTACGCACTTCAAGTTCCAGCCAATCGCGTAGGTTATGGTCAACTGACGGCCTATCAATTAAAAATCATGCAAGAATGTATTACCTTTGCTGTTTTTATATTTTTTGCCTGGTTTGCTTTAGGTGAAGCACCTACTTGGCGTTACTTAATTTCAATGGGATTAATTACTTTAGCTGTCGTTGTGGCTTTTTTATAGAAATCTTAGTGAGGAAAATATTGTCTTTCTAGAATATTTTAGTTACTTAAATTCCTGTAACTCATTGAGAAATAATAGGGATATAAGAGGCAAAGCAACTTAAGTTTAAGATTTTAAGAAAGTGAGATTTTATGGCGAACACAAAAGTAAATACCAAAAAACATCCTGGTAAATCTAATAAAAAAGAGCAAACTCATGTAATACCACAAGCCAAAGTTGCAAAGGGGCGTAGACCTCATACAGAGTCTATGGAGTTAAAGAGCGAGCCTTATCAGCCATCCATGTTGAGTGAGGAAGAAAATGCAGAACATTCAGAGGCTATGGAAAAGGTAGCAGATGAAGTAATCATCGAAGGGCAACCAGCTCCAAAGCCCGAGCGAACAAAGGTTGATCTCAAGCATCAACTAGAAAATGTTAAGGGAATGGTACAAATGGGAACTGCCATTATGAAGAGTTCATTCCCTAAACCATTCGAAATTGCTGAAAAAGTAGTTGAAGATTGGAAGGTTGATGGAGATTTCTCCGAGCTTCCAATTGAGCAGCCATTACTCCAGTTCTATCTCGGGCTCGGTTTACGTAAGGCCAAACAAACAGAAAAAGAGCTTGAGCAAAAGTTAGAAGTGGCTGGAGTGCTCCCTGTTTTTAGACAACAGTGGCAAAAGGCACAAAAGTTTATAAATAAAAAATAATTGATATTGATGCGGAGTTATTTTTAGGGTTTGGAGTAATATTTGAATTCAAGTCGTCTTCTCCGAATGGAAAAGAGTTTAAAAGAACAACTCCAGATTCATCATCTGGAGTTGGATAATCAAAGTCATCAGCATTCAGGTCATTATGAGGGCGATGGTGAGACTCATTGGAGTCTCTTAGTCGTTGCTTCAGATTTTCACGGACTTACACGAATAGCGCGGCACCAAAAAATCAACATCATTCTTAAGGATGAATTTGAAAATGGCCTTCATGCGCTAACTCTTCGGACTTATTCTCCTGAAGAGTGGCTAAGTCACCAGATGAAGTGCCAGTCAAATTAGCGTCAGTGGTTATAGTTGTCTCTGTTGTCGAATCTCCACTTTGAAGCTTTGAATCTTCTGTTGTGAGGGCATCAAAGCCTTCTAGTTCTGTATTGAGAGAAAGTTCATCCAGTTTTGTTTTTAATTGCACCAATAGATTCGTTATATCATTAAGCATTTTCTGGTCGGGCGGTATAATTTTTTCTTCCTTCACCGTTTGAGAAATATGAGACCATCCTTCGAGGGCCTGAGCTAGTGGAGACTGAGGTGCTCGCAAACCTTTTTTTGAATTTTTATCTGCCATGATCATCCGCCGTTGATAAAATTTTGAGGTCTCATCCTTTGAGCCCTCTTCTTACTACACTCATTATATTAAAAGGCCTTCTCGTATGAAAACTCAAGAGAAACTTTACAAGTTTTATGAATTCTTCAGGAGATTTGACTTTTTATAAGAGGATCTGCACAATCACGAGGTTTCATTGACTTTTTATGAATTTTTAGGGGAGGTTCCATGTCTCAAGATATTATTTATACGATGAAGGGTGTTTCTAAAGTATATCCGCCCAATCGCTATGTGCTCCGTAATATTTATTTATCCTATTTTTATGGAGCTAAAATTGGTGTTTTAGGCCTCAACGGTGCTGGAAAATCGACACTTCTCAAAATTATGGCAGGTGTGGATCAGGAATTTTTAGGAGAGGCTTTTCCCGCGCGTGAGTTTAAAGTCGGTTTTCTTGAGCAGGAACCCAAATTAGATCCCAAGTTGACTGTTAAGGAAAATATTTTTGCAGGAATGGGTGAGCTTCCACTTTTAGTTGAAGAATTTAATAAAATTAATCAACGTCTGTGTGAGGAAATCTCTCCAGAAGAAATGGAAAAGTTGATCGATCGCCAAGGGGTTGTGCAAGAAAAAATAGAAGCTCTCGATGGCTGGGAAGTTGATCAAAAAATAAATGTTGCCATGGAAGCGCTTCGCTGCCCAGATGGCGATTCGCCTGTGACTCATCTTTCTGGAGGAGAAAAACGTCGAGTGGCCCTCTGTCGATTATTATTATCAAATCCTGATATTCTCCTACTTGATGAGCCGACGAATCACTTGGATGCGGAAAGTGTTGGATGGCTCGAGCAGTTTTTAGCACGTTTTCCAGGAACAGTGATAGCGGTCACGCACGATCGTTACTTTTTAGATAATGTGGCGGGCTGGATTTTAGAGTTGGATCGTGGCGAAGGAATTCCATGGAAAGGCAATTACTCATCGTGGTTAGAGCAAAAAGAAGGAAGAATGGCTCAAGAAGAAAAAGAAAATTCCAAGAAAAATAAAGCTCTCGAGCGTGAGCTTGAGTGGGTGCGAATGGCTCCAAAAGCTCGACAGGGAAAATCTAAAGCAAGACTTTCTGCCTATGAAAATTTATTAAAGGAGCCAACAAAGGAACGCTTACAAGATCTTTCTATTTATATTCCGCCTGGACCTCGATTGGGTGATGTGGTGGTAGAGGCTAAAAATGTAACAAAAGCTTTTGGTGACAAATTACTTTTAGACAATGTTAATTTCACTATTCCTAAAGGGGCTATCGTTGGGATCATTGGTCCTAATGGAGCTGGTAAAACAACATTATTTAAAATGATCACAGGACAAGAAAAACCTGATTCTGGTGAAATGAAAGTGGGAGATACGGTGAAGCTCGCCTATGTGGATCAAGGGCGAGATACCCTTGAGGGTAACAAAACGGTGCATGAGGTGATTAGCGAGGGTCAAGAGCCAGTTCGCTTAGGGGCTCGTGAAGTCCCATCGAGACAATACGTTTCTTGGTTTAATTTTTCAGGAAGTGATCAAGAGAAAAAAGTAGGTAACTTATCTGGAGGAGAAAGAAATCGTGTGAATTTAGCAAAGATGCTAAAGACAGGTGCGAATTTACTTTTGCTCGATGAACCGACCAATGACTTAGATGTAAATACGATGCGTGCTTTAGAGGACGCACTCTTGGAGTTTGGTGGATCTGTGATTGTCATTTCCCATGATCGTTGGTTTTTAGATCGCATTTGTACGCATATATTGGCATTTGAAGGAGATAGTCAGGTTTATTTCTATCCCGGAAATTACTCTGAATACGAGGCTGACAGACAGCGAAGGTTGGGATCAGCAGCATTGCAACCAACACGAATACGTTATCGTCCTATTCAATAAAGGTTCCATTATTATTATATAGTCGAGGCCGAGAGTTTTTCAAAATGCTCTCGGAGCTTCATAAAATTATCACTGGCTCGAGGATGTGCATTCTTATCAGGGTGCATAATCAAAGCGAGCTTTCGAAAATGTTTTTGTAATTCCGTCTGAGAAAAATTTTCGTTTAAAGGCATTCCTCTTTTCCAGAACCAGAGCCAACTTTCTTGTTGTTCACTGGATAAATACTGAGGAGGAGTTGGTGGCAATAGAGAGTCTGAAGCGGTATTGAAAGATAGAGATGTCTTTTGCTGATAGATTCCTTTTTGTTGCACCTGTATTTTAGTTAAATTTCCGAGGAGAAAGGCCATGTGAAGTGGTTCAGTAGGCGCAATGGTGTAGGGGTGTGGCAAGGAAGAAGTGTTGTCGCGGATTTTTTCTTTCGAAGAAAGTTTCTCTCTTAAAATGCTATGAAAGTCCGTTTTCATAGGCATCTCATCGGTGGTTGAGGGAGATTTTTTGAGTCGAGAGTGTGTTGAGATGGAAAAAAATTATTCTCTCTTGTAAAATTCATGATTGACTCTCGATTTTTTTGGACATTAGACTCAAGGAGAGATGAAATTCTATTGACTCGATCTAGGTAGGACTAGAATATGTTGATCTGACCTCTTAATTTAAGAGAGGGAAAGTGAAACTGAACAAAGCTTATTAAATTGATTTAGTAGTTTAGAAAAAGTAGAAGTAAGAAACAAAAACAAATAGCCACAGACCTAATATTGGGAGGAAACACATGGCAAAGGCAAAGAAAGCCGCAAAAAAAGTAGCAAAAAAGACAACTAAAGCAGCACCAAAGAAAGCTGCTGCTAAAGCACCTGCTAAAAAAGCAGCTGCAAAGAGAAAGCCAAATCCAGCTTTCATGAAACCACTTACTCCTAGCTCAGCATTAGCGGCTATTGTAGGAGCTTCTCCACTTCCACGTACACAGATTGTTAAAAAGATTTGGGATTATATTAAAAAACACGGTCTTCAAGATGCTAAAAACAGAAGAAACATCAATGCAGATGATAAATTAAAGCCTATTTTTGGAAAAGCTTCTGTAAGCATGTTCGAAATGACAAAGCTTGTAAGCAAACATCTTAAGTAATATAAAACTTAAGTATAAATTGTTTACTAAGAAAAAAAGCCTTCCTCTAGCGGGAAGGCTTTTTTTATTGGGATTCATAATGATCACCGATATTCATCTAACATTGAATTTTCTTCTTACCTATTAGCCCTTTTTAGTGTTATCAATGATCTAATGTTAAAAGGCTCAATACTTTCCAAAGATGAAATTGTTTTAATGAAAAAGTCGTGTCAACTAGCGGCTCGCACGCTGGAGTACGTAAAACCCTATGTTAAATCAGGGGCAACGACAGACGATCTCGATAAGATTGTACACGATTTTATTCTCCGTCATGGAGCTAAACCCTCTCCCTTAGGTTATCATGGATATCCAAAGAGTGTTTGCACATCGTTAAACTCGGTTGTTTGCCATGGGGTTCCTGATAATACTTTGATTAAAGATGGTGATATCATCAATGTGGATGTGACCTGTTATCTAGAAGGTTTTCATGGCGATACATCTGCAACATTTATGGTGGGAGCTGTTTCTGAAAAGGCTAAAGACATCACGAATGTTGCTTATGAATGCATGATGAAGGGGATTGAAGCGATCACTCCATTGGGCACAACCGGTGACATTGGTTTTGCTATTGATAAGCATGCAACTCGAAAAGGGTATACGACAGTCAAAGAAATTGGCGGGCATGGAATTGGTCGAACTTTTCATGATGAGCCCTTTGTCCCAAGCTTTGGAAAAAAGGGAAAAGGATCAAAGCTTATTCCTTGGCGCTGTTTGACCGTGGAACCTATGATTAATGAAACGTCGGTACCTCTTAAGGAGTTTGATATTCCTAACTCGAGTATTAAATGGTATTCAACTGGTGATAATACTTTATCGGCTCAGTTTGAACACACCGTTCTGATCACTGATACGGGATATGATATTTTAACATTACCTTAGTAAAATTTTAAATTTTAATACAAATAAGAAAGGTTTAATTATGGCAACAATGCATGTGACACAAATGAATAAAGGAAACAAAGTAATGCAAAGAGGGACGCAAAAAGCTTTAAAAAAAGAATCTCCAAAAAAAATGAATCTCAAAACAATGGTAGAAACTCGAGATTTTAAAGTCTGTAAAGAAGCCATGGAGAATCCAGAGGTTTTTGCTGAGCTGGCTCGATGGGGACGAGAAGAAATTCGTATTGCTGAGTCTGAGATGCCCGGACTCATGGCCCTAAGAAAAGAATATGGAAAGTCACAACCACTCAAAGGTGCTCGTATTGCTGGTTGCTTACATATGACAATTCAGACGGCAGTTTTAATTGAAACTCTAATTCACCTTGGTGCTAAAATTCGTTGGTCGTCTTGTAATATTTTTTCAACGCAAGACCATGCGGCGGTTGCCATCGCCGCTGCTGGAATCCCTGTTTTTGCATGGAAAGGGGAGACTGAAGAAGAATTTAATTGGTGTATTGAACAAACCATTATTGGCTGGGGTAAAGAAGGTTATAACCTTATTCTTGACGATGGTGGTGATTTAACCAACATGATGCATGAAAAGCGCTTTTCAAATATGATCAAATCCATTATTGGATTGAGTGAAGAGACTACGACGGGTGTACATAACTTAGAAAAACTCCATAAAAAAGGTTTACTCAAAGTCCCAGCTATTAATGTCAATGATTCAGTGACAAAATCAAAGTTTGATAACCTTTATGGATGTCGAGAATCTTTAGCCGACGGTATTAAACGAGCAACAGATACTATGGTGGCAGGGAAAGTAATTGTTGTTGCGGGCTATGGAGATGTTGGTAAGGGATGTGCTCATAGTATGAGATCCTATGGAGCTCGTGTACTGATCACTGAAATTGATCCTATTTGCGCGCTTCAAGCGGCAATGGAAGGTTTTGAAGTGACAACTATGGATGAAGCCGCACCGGAAGCTGATATTTTTGTTACGGCAACAGGATGTTGTGACATCATCACGGAAAAGCACTTTTTAAAAATGAAAAACAACGCCATCGTTTGTAATATTGGTCACTTTGATATTGAAATCGATATGGCTTGGATCAATAAAAATAGCAAAATGCGCGAAATTAAACCTCAAGTTGATATTCACGTTCTAAAAAATGGTAAAAATATAATTGTATTAGCTAAAGGTCGACTTGTGAACTTAGGCTGTGCAACTGGTCACCCAAGTTTTGTTATGAGTAACTCATTTACAAATCAAGTTTTAGCTCAAATTGAATTGTATACCAATCGAGATAAGTATTCAGAAGTAGGAGTTTACCGACTTCCCAAGCATTTAGATGAGAAAGTCGCAGCACTTCATTTAGATAAATTAGGAGTACGTTTAACGAAGCTTTCTGATAAGCAATCAAAGTATCTTGGTTTATCACAAGCGGGTCCATTTAAGCCTGAGCACTATCGATATTAATTAAATAATTGTAAGTGGCTAGGTATCAAGCGGCTTTTTTACTTGAATTGGGGACTTCTCTCGAAAGGAGAAGGATATAACTTCTTTGCAAAAAATCGGGGCGGCCATCCATGGCCTCGCCGAATTGGAAATTTCATTTATTTTAAGGTAAATTGAGATTCAGAATTTAAAACAACATTTGTTTACCTTAAAATAAATGAAATCCCCATCGCGTCCCGCTATTCGGAGCCCTCTTTTTTGCAAAGAAGCTATATCCTCCCACTTTCGAGAGAAGCTGTGCCCTTTCGAACGTTTTAATTCGTAATGTTAATTTAAACACCTACCATCGGGTTTAAAGCGAATCTTATCCATTTTTTGAGTAAGATTGGAGCTTAAATTGAAATTGATATATATACCTAAGTACAATCTGATAAACATTACTTATTGAGGTCCTCCACATGTTTAATCAATCTAAGATAATTTTCTCTTTATTTTTTTTGATCTTGCTGAGTATTTGAAGATCGGAGAAAAACCAAATCCCCAGTACAAAAATGAAATTGAAAATGAAGGCTCTGAGTCTATTTCTAAAATGGTTCCAGAATACAAATCAAAACCACTTAGTGGTTGTTTTAAAGTAACTTATATTTACTATACTAGTTTCTTGTGCAACACAATGGACTCTAAAGAATCCGAAAAAGAATTCGAGTTTGAAATTCCGTAGTCCAAGCTCTTATATTTGAATCAGAATTTTTTGATCAATGCACTAACTTCTAGCAAAGAAAACGCTGATGTAAAAGCGTAAAATTTTAATCCATATTTAAATAGAAAATAATTTGTAAGGGCATAGTTTCTCTCGAAAGGGGGAGGATTTAACTTCTTTGCAAAAAAGAGGGCTCCGAATAGCGGGACGCGATGGGGATTTCATTTATTTTAAGGCAAACAAATGTTGTTTTAAATCCTAAATCTCAACTTGCCTTAAAATAAATGAAATTTCCAATTCGGCGAGGCCATGGATGGCCGTCCCGATTTTTTGCAAAGAAGTTAAATCCTCCCCCTTTCGAGAGAAGCCCCCAATTCTACCGAATAAACTGAATGTGACCTAACAGGTTACAATTTTTTAGGCTGATTTTGGAAATTTTTGTAGAAAGCGAAAGTATTTGCTTTCTATGACATCGATTTCCATAGGTTGATTTTTAGAGTCGAGTATTTTCTCTGGATAATGAATGCCACTGTCGTTGAATTCAACGCCAAAGCTAAATAAAATATGTTTTTCTTCATCTGTTTCTTCAGAGTAATAAGGAACGAAGAAAGATTCTACGCGACCATTGCTGGGTAAGAATCCATCAACCATATTGATTTGATCGACAATAATTTTTGGACAGTTACGAAAATACATAATGGATGTGTCTTTGTGGGCTGAGATCCAGCGTATCCACTCCCTTATGCCACAAGAGTTAATACCGGTGACGTTGCCAAAATCAAAAATAATCGTTTTAAATCCGGCCAGGCTTGAAGTTGGAAAGCTACATTCTTCATCTAGGTTTCCTTCCAATTGAACGTACAATTGATCGTTATTTTTTTTAAATTTTGCGTTGCTTCCCATGGTTTTCCTCCAAAGTGTTAATTTCAATTATTTGTATATTTTTTTTAAGTGTTTCAAATTTTTTATGACTCATTTTAAGGGGAATCGTCACTGTTACACGAGTGCACTGATTTTTATCAACAACCAGACTAAGTGTGCTGGAGTAGCGGTAAATAAGGGAGGAGCCAATACCAGCGCCACCTTTATTTCGGTCGAGATTCATCGTTTGATTTGTGCCGAGTGAGATTATTTTGTTTATCCGCTGGATAAAATATTTGGTATCTAATAAGCCGTAATGATCTAAACAAGAAATTATAACTTTTGAGTCATCATAAGCTATAATCAATTCAGCGTCCAAAGGTGGAAGGTTCAATCCCTTTAATTGAGCTTCTTTGGGAGCATCAAAAAGAGCATTCATATAAAGTTCTTCAAAAAGAATTCGAGAGTTTTCAGTAACTAATCTTGAATGAGTAGCGCCCAGAAATAGTTCTATTTCATTAATTAAGTTATTTTTATTCGAATTACGATTAAAGTTTAATTTTAGACTGAAATGAGTTTTTTGAAACAAGGCTTGAAGAGGATTGTTTAAAAACTCACGCGGGTTTGCTTTAATGGAAATCGCAGTGGCGAGTTCTGACTTAAAATTGATTCCATTGCAATTGATTAAACAAGACATTTGGCTTGAGGACACTTTATTTAAAATTTCAATTTTAGATAAAGTGTTTGGATACAGAAATATATTATTTTCGTTAGTTTCTGAATTATCGAAATCCGTGTAATTAATGAGTTTAAGATGAGGGTATTGATTGAGTAGTGCTCTAATATTTTTCATTATGAAGCCCTACCATATTTAACGCAAAAGAAAGTCACGTCATCGACTAATTCAGACTTTGATCGATAGTTCTGAAGATTTCCATTGAGAGACTGCACAAATTTTTCTGGATTTTCACGAGATTCGAGTGATTGAAGTAAAATTTTTATAAAATTACGTTCGCCTAAAGATTCACCACGAGGATTTCGGATATCCGAAATACCATCGGTGTAAAATAAAATAAAATCGTTTTGATCCATGGAGAGTTGAGCTTTATCGTATTTTGTCGTGGGACTTTGGCCCAATCTGGAGTTGTTAACTTCCATCAATGGGATTAAGTCTTTCTTTTTGAGGGATGAGTTTGCTGACTGAGATTTTACTAAATAGGGTGGGTCATGGCTGGCATTGCAATAGCTGAAAGTTGAGGTTTCTAAATCAATAACGCCAAGAAAGAAGGTCATCATGACTTGGCCTTTTGAAACATCGTAAATAGCTTTATTCAGAAATTGCATTAATACGTCTGGATCTAAACTTAAAGTTTCCAATATACTCGCTGCTGAGCGAGCAGCACTTGTAATCAGTGCAGCGGGGGCTCCGTGTCCAGTGGCATCTCCAATACAAAGTAAAATTTTATTGTTAATGCGCGAATAATACCACCAATCGCCTCCGCATTCGCTGGCAGGCTCATAGTGGCCAGCAATTTGCACATAATCAAAGGTCTGAACGTTCGGAGGAAAAAGAGTCTCCTGAACAGTTTTTGCAGTTCGAAGTTCTCCCTCCATACGTGCTTTTTCTGCTGTTTCTTTCATGAGGCGATCAACCTCTTTTGACATTAAATTAAAACTGTTGGCGAGACTTCCAATTTCGTCAGCGGCAGTTACTTTGACTCTTGAAGTAAAATCCCCTTGGGCAATTTTTTGTGTTGCTTTTAATAAATCTTGTAAGGCTTTTGTTATTTTTTGTGAACTCACAATACTAATGAGTAAAGCGAAGCATAATAAGAGCGCGGCAAATAAAAGCGATTTAGTAATTAAAATACTAATGGCCGACAAAGCTTGTTTCTGATCTATAATAGAGGTTACAATTAAATTCGCAATACCGGTCTTATTATAAGATGCTAAATAGGTAGAAGCTTTTCGTTTTAATAAGGCCGTACCTTCATTTGTTTTCTTGCTTTGTATGTTTGAAAAAAAAGTATTGTCTAAAAAATTATTGAATGAACTATCGGTATTTCCTTTGTTAGTCCGAAATAGAAGATCCCCACCTTCTGTGGCTAAAAAAAATCGTTGTTGGTCTTCTGAGAATAGATCTGTCAATTCATGACTCTGAAAGATGATGGCAAAGTGAATCAATGATTTGTCGATAGGATTGTGAACCGTTTCAATAAGGAGTACGTTTTTATTTTGAAAGGGAGTTCTAATTAATCGATTTTCATCACTAGTTTTCTTAAGCAAAAATTGTAAATGGGTCAATTCTTTGATTAAATCATTATAGTAGTCTTGATCTTTTTCTAAATGCTGTTTTATTTCAATGCGGTCTGGGAGTTTATTTAACTCGGCAATGAGAAGGAGAGATTTGTCAGATTGGAATAATTCTTTGGAGAGAATGCTAAATTCACCATTAGAAAAATAATCTTGAAATACTGGCTTAACATTACTCAAAACAGATAAAAGAATACCTCTTGTTTGAGAAGCAATACTTCTATTAATACTAGCATTGGTATCATAAATATAAGCGAGTTTATCTTTTTCAAAAATTCGAATGACAAGCGCTAGATAGGCCGCCAATAAAAGTAATGGAACTACGGTAAGTAGTATCATTACTTTATACTTTAAGGTAAGTCCTCGAATTTTCATGTATTCGTTATCGACAGCTTTTATTATTTTCTAAATCAAAACTCTAAATCGTTAACGAATTGATCGTGAACTGTGAAAATGTCGAGTCCAGGGCCAGGAGTGAAGAGGCTGGACTTTGGCACAATGAGTTTTTTATTCAAAATGCCGAAGAAAGCATATGCCTGCGAAATCAAATTTGAAAAATCAGACGACGCCGCCAAATCAAAAAAGACCAGAAATGGGTATTGATAAATATTTAATTTATCTTTCATTATGTGGAGTTTTCTTGTTTTTGCATTTACTTAATGACGATAGTCTTTTTGAAAAGACAAAAGAGGCTAATGGAAAAAAAATTGGAAATATTACAAAACCTATTCAGGATGTTCGTCGTCGAACAAAAAACGAATTCTCTTGGTTGCCCATAAATAATAATGATTTGGTTTTTTTAGGTGATTCTATATACACGGGAGATAAAAGTACCGTGACGGTAAGTCTAGATAATGGAGTTAATTTATTGGTTGATCCTGATTCCCTGGTGGTTTTAGATCCTAATAGCGATGACGTGAAACTTAATCTAAAATTTGGTAATGTGAAAGGAAAACTGGCTAATAATACTAATTCATCAATTAATTTAAACATAAATGATCAAGAATTAAAGTTAGATGGCGCTTCGGTAGAATTTACTTTAGAGAAAAAGAACACAGCTAATGTTCAATTAAAAGTCATAGAAGGTAATGCAAAAATTACGGAGGCTGTTAGTAAAAAGCAATTTGCACTACCTAAAAAACATCAAGTGAAATTTAACCGCGAGATTGCAAGTATACAAAATCTAAAGGCCTTTGAAGAGGAAATTGAGTTTGTACGCATAGAGCAGTGGGGAATGGATAAAAGTTTTTGGCTCAATGAAAAACAACCATTAAAATTTTTATGGCAGGTTGAGGGACTTGTAGATCATTATGAAATTTCGATCGCACAAAAATCGAATATGAAAGAGCCTCTTGTAAAAGAGGTAATAAAAGTGAATGGCTTTTCATGGCTTCCAAATTTTGATAATGGAACGATTTTTTGGCAAATTAAGGCGTTTAAAGATAAAACAAAATTTGTAGAATCTCCTATTATCCATTGGGATATTGGAATCTTAAGTGCACCTGAGTGGGAGAATATAGAAAATCCCAAAGTTATTTCAAAAATTGATTTGAGTGAATCTATGAATCCTCAAAATGAGTCTATTAAGGTATTAAGATGGAATACAAAGTTAAAGTCGCAACTCTATCGACTAGAGTGGAGTAAAAATTTTGACTTTAAAGAGAAATCGTCAATAGAGTTAAAAGACAATAAGTGGTTGATACCAAACTTGGATGTGGGAAAATACTTTTTAAGAGTACGAAGTGAAAGTATTGGTAGACCAGCTTCAATTTGGTCATCTCCATTAGTGCTGAAGATTTTAGATAAAGACCCTGATGGTCTAATCTCACCGACCCTTGCCGTCTCTGAAGTAGAAACCTTAGAAAAGGTAGAGCCAATGAATGTAAATTGGCAATCCCAAGAAAAAACGAATTTATATTCTGTGGAATTATCTGATCAAATTGATTTTTCCAAAATAATTCAAAGTATAACAATCAAGGGCTCAACTTGGAAGGCGAGTCCTCTAAGCAAAGGAACATATTATCTAAGGCTTTTCCCATTGTCTGATAAGGGAAGGCGAGGGCCAGTTTCCAAAACATTAGTTTGGCATTCAAGAGCAAGAGGACCAGTTTGGAGCTATGCTAAAAATGAATTAAAAATTATAATTCCTCGAGATAAAGAGGATAAATTGATGAGTTTTCCAGAAACTTTCTTGTCCTGGAATGTATCTGGCCAAAAAAATGTTAAGGAATTTCTCTTGACCCATTCTGTATCGGATCAATTTGTTAATCCTACGGAAATTAAAGTTTCTACAAATCAATTTAAACTAATTCAATGGAACCCAGGAGAGTATTACTTCAAGGTTAAGGCTGTATTTAATGATCAAAGCACATCTCTCTTTTCATCTGCTCTCAAACTCTCTGTAATTGAAGATGGATTATTTGAATGGCGAGCACCGCAGTGGCTCACTGAAGGTATTGATTCACTCTTAGACACTGATTCGAAGGTGAATGCCCAATTTCAATGGAAGAAGCTTGAAAAAATCAATAATTATAAAATTCAAATATCAGAAGATCGTGAATTTCAAAAAATTCTAATAGATCAACAATTGGTGAAAAATAATTTTCAACACACGATGACTGTTCCGGGAGATTTATTCATTCGAGTCTCTGGTGTCACAGAAAAAGGTCGTGTGGGTCCCTGGAGTAAATCCATTCCTTGGATAATTAGATATGGTAAACCAAAGTTAATTACAATTAATGATATTATTGCCAGTGAACCAAAACAAAGCACTATTCAATGGAGTGCTCACGATATGCTAAAAAGTTTTAAGTTAGAAGTTACAAAAATTGATCCTGTGAAGAATGATTCGCCCCTTGGAGACTCGAAAGGGAAGATTACTCGAAAAGAAGCTAGTGAATCATTAGGCTCATCAACCCAAATTTTCAACGATATTGTTAAGGGTAATTCCTATAGTTTAAAATTGACCCAGTCGGGTAAATATAAAGTAAGGGTCCAAGGAGTATCAGAGCAAGGGCGAGAATTAACTTCATATTCTGATCCAATAAATTTTAAATTCGCACTTCGACGAATTCTTACAACACCGGTATTATTAGTTCCAAAAAACAAAGTTTCCTATATTTTATCAAATTTAAAAAACCCTGAAGTTTGGCTACAATGGATTAAGACTAAAGACGGGGATCAATATAGCATTGAAGTAGCTAAAGATACTAAATTTAAAAAAGTAATTATTTCTAAAACTATAACAGAAAATCGATTGTTAATTGATCATAAAGCAATCAAAGGAAAATTATATTGGAGAGTCAAAGGACTTTCCGCTGGCGACGATGGTAGCGAATCTTCTTGGAGTGAGCCTTGGACTTTTTCAATAGTAGAAATAGAAAGTGAAGATTAGCTTTGTATACTTTCATCACGATTTCTAATACTCAAATCCAATGCCCAGGTTGATAAAGGTTGTTGTTGTGGTTTCTTTTATTGCTGAAGAGCTATTTCTTGAATTTTGATAACCTAGAGTCCAACTCCAGAACGAATTATTATTGATAGAATAGCGATTTTGCCACTCTATATTTAATAGAACTATGTTTTTGCATTCTTCAGTAAGACAACTTGGGTAATAACTAATACCTATATCATGAAAGTCACCAAGAAGAGATTTTAAAAACTTATTTCTTCCATCATGATGAATTTTGAGACCAGCCCAAGTCATTTTTTGCTTTATATTGGTTTGTTTACTTTTAGCCGAAGAAGTTAAATAACTCAATCTCAAACTAGTGCTGTCATTTCGATGATGGAAGTTTTCGTTAAAGCGGTAGGACAAATCCATATTTGATAAATCATTGGTAATTTCAGACTTTTTAAATGTCGATTGATTGAACCGAGTATGAAAACCCCAGCGTAAGTGATTTAAGCTATTAGTGTAACCAAAAAATGATTCAAAATACTTGTCTAAAGAAAACTGAAACATTTGAATAGCATCATTAGGATGAGACTTTTGCTCAGAGGAAATCGTACTTTGGTTTCCCGTACCTAAGTCTAAAGCGAAGACCCAAGAGGGTTCTTTTTCAATTGATACACCAAGCATAAAACTTTTATTGTTCGAGTCTAATTTTAAAAGATGTTCATTTTTTTCATTTTTTATTAAATTTCTCAGTGTCCAAATTGAAGCGCTTTTAGTTTTTTTAAGTCTATCGCCTTTATTTAGAATTTTATATTTTATTTGATTTTTATTTATCAATTCTAGATTTAATTCATCACTATAGGTTTTAGTAATACTATCAATGAGAAGAGGCTTATCATCCAGTGAAGGAATTGCATCCTTTTCAATAGAAAGCTCCTGACGAAATGGTGCTTGTCCAAAGGCTTCAATATAGAGGTAGGGGTCGTTCAAAGGGATTTTACTGTACCAAGAGTTTGTTTCTGGGTTTAAATTGGACTTATCATTTAATTTTAAAGTAAAATAGGTGCTATTTTTATCATAATAAATATCGAGTAAACTGAGTTGTACAGCTTGTGTTTTAATTTCTACTTGTAGACTAGAGGCAAGTCGAATCGCTAAAGAAATAGAATTAATATTTTTTTCAAATTGAATAATACCATGTTCATTAACTTCAGTTCCGTTAACAAGAACTACGTTTTTGGAATCGATTTCTGGCATTTTTGTTAACTTCCATGAATCTTTATCACTTAGTTTTTGAAGTGTGTATTTTTCTGTACACGTCTGAATTCTATTTGATGGTGTTTCAATAAATATACAAAAGTTGAAAAAGGAAGTCTCTTTAACAATTTCTTTTAGTTTTTCAATGGATCCAAAGGAGTATTTTCCGGAATCATTTCTAATTTGTTGATTTGATAGTATTTTTGAATTTGAAGACTCATTAGCTTGTGACAAAGTTAATTGAGTGGGTGATTCAATTGATTTATTCCATAAAGCTTTTCCTAGTGGATCTTTGATAATCAGTATGCCCCCAATCATGAATTGAAGTGGACCCACTAATTGAATCCCTTCTTTTTCATCAAAAGTAATATTCATATTTTTTGAAGATATTTGTAGGTTACCAACCTGAAGCAAGTCTTTGTCGAGTATATGATACTCTAGTTTTTGACTGAGGAGTTTGACTTGGCTATCGGTAGTTAAAAAGTAAAATGGTGTTGATCTTTCGGCAGCTCTTGCTTGAGAGGCATAAAGGGTATTGAAAACAGCAAGTAAGATAAAATAAAGTAAAGTGAATTTATTTATAGATTCCATTTTTTATGCTATTAAAAGGGATTACTGTTTATTAGCAGGCCCCCTTGATTTAATTGGATCACTTAGAAACTGTTCAAAGAATGTTTGTTTCTTTTCAAAAAACTGTTTCTTTTTATCTTCTGATAAAGTTGTTGTCAGTAATGCCATAAAGACAGCTTCTTTGTCGTGCATTCTGGTTATTCCTAAATCGGGATTTCGACCATCAATGGATTCATTAGATAGCTCAATGATTAAACTTCCTTCTTTTGCAATAATATCATCAGCTTTATCATCGATGATTTTAGCGTCTTGAATTAAAAAATCTTTTATGGAAACAATCCATTGATTACGGTATTGCTCGTCATTTTCAAATTCAAGGTAGCTCATAGTGTAAAGAATATTGTCTGTATAACTTTTTTTGAACTCTTTTGTTTTTTCTGGAGTAAAAATTGAGGCTTTTTTAATTTGCTCTAGGGCCTCTGCCTGAATTTTTTTATTTTGTTTATCAATGTCATTAACAGTTTCTTTGATAGAATTTACCCCAGTAGAAATACTAGAAGGATTGTAAAGGATATACCCGGTAACGCCAATAATAAACACGGCGACACCTGTAAAATGCATCCAATATTTTTTGTGCTTCTTTTGTAAAGTAGGATCAAAATGGAGGAGTTGTTGTAGTTTCTTATCTTCATGAGAAAGGTCATTTGTTAGAGAGTCATGAACAATTTGAGATATTTGCTTTTGCAGATCTAAAATACTCTCTCTGAAGGCTGGAGGCGAAGTACTTTCATATTGGGAAAAAAAAGCATTCATCGATTTTTTTACATAAGAGCTTTTGTTATTGAATTGTTCTTTAATAGCATGTCTTGATTCCTCAAACATGGCTTTGAGACGATCTTCTTCTCGTTTTTTTATATCAAAAAGATATGCGTCTTGTTGCATTTTTAAATCTTTGTACTCTTTGTCTCTCAAGGCTCTTAATTCTTGAGCTTCTTTTTCAATTTTTTGTTTGATTTCTACAGATTCACGCTCAAGAAGTTCGCGTCGCTCGAGCATCTCCTTCTCAATGCTTGACCTGCGATCAGTGAGTTCTGATTCAAATTTTTCTTTCACCACTTTAAATTCAGAGTTCAAGGTCATTAAACGCTTTTCATATTCCGACTCAAGTGATTCTCTGCGCGTTTTAAAGCCTTCTTCATAATCATCGGTCTTTTTCTTAAGTATAGAGTCAATTTCTTGCAAATTTTTAATTTTAATAGCTTCTGTATTTCGCAATTCCTCTAAGACTCGTTCTTGAGATCCCTTAATATTTTGATAACTTCTCGTGTTCTCTTCTCTAAGTTGAGTTAATTCATTTTCAGTTGTTGAACGTAAATTTTGAGCCCACTTTTCGGCCTCACTTCTGAGGTGGCTAGAGAAAAGTTCTGCCTCCTCTCGTGTCACTTTTGCGTAAGCTTCTGCATCAGCGCGGATATTCTTTGAGAATTCAAGGGCGCTATTTTTTTCGATTTTAGCACTTTCAAGTAGACTTTGTAACTCTCGTTCTTTTTCTTTGGCGTTGGATAAGGCGATTTTAGTTTCATCAGCTAAAGATTGGGTTTCTGAAACGGTTGAAGTGTATTTAGCTTCAGCTTCTTTTATTTTAGTTTGAGTGAGATCATATTGTTGTAATAATGAATTTAACTGTTGTTCTTTTGTTTTAACTTCAGAGCTAAGTCCTTCTAATTTTAATTTTTCTTGCGAATACAATGCTTCTATTGAGTTCTTTTCATTCAAATACTTATTCGATTGTTGCTTTAATTGTTCGATTTGTTCCATAATTGATGGAATTGTTTTTTTAATTGAGTCTACATCTTGTTGAACGATTTCTTTTTCTCTCAGAACTTCATTTAATTTCTCTTGTTTTAGATTCTGAGCTTCTTGTTTTGCATTATTCAAAAGTTGTTGAATTTGTAATTCGGTTTCCATTAATTTTTCTGCTATTTTTGCTTCAGCTTGTTGCAATATTTTTTGAGCTTCTGATTCTTTTGACTTTAATAAATCTTTGACAGCTAATTCCGCTTCAATTTTAGCTTTAGCAATAAGTCGGTTAGCGTCTTCGCGATCTTGTTGGGTGATAGGCGCAAAATCTTCAACTGTTGGTGCTGGTGGCTGCGGAGTTGTAATAGGAATTGGTGAACCAACTGGTGAATGATGTGCCGTTAAAGTGTGTTGCGTTGAATAATTGGGAGTTGTTGAAAATGATTGTGCCGACTCAGTGATCGGTTGAGACAATTGCTGAATGGCTTTAGCAGAAGGGTTTTGCGTCCTTTTCTCACGATCTTCTTCAAATTGTTCTATCGCGATTATGACATTGGCATTTCCAAGATGGATGAGTTGTCCTTGACGGTAAGGTGTTGGAATATTTTCAGGAATGCGATGACCATCAAGTTTAGTTCCATTAGAAGTCCCTAAGTCCATTATATAAATTTGATTTGATTGCAGCATCACTTCAAGGTGATCACGGCTAATACTATTGTCAGGAATAGCCACTAAGTGTGATGGCTTCCGACCCACGATGAATTTTTTTTCAAAAATGGGAATGGAAGGGATACCAACATCACTACTTATATGAACTACAAAAAGTGGATTCCTTTTAAACATACTTTCCTCAAGTTCTTTTAGTAAGTATTAACCGACTTTGCTGCTAGGACCTCTTGGATTTTGAATTCCAAAAGCTCCATTTTGTCGATCAATTTCGTCTTTTAAATATTCGGCAGCAAGTGCTTCCATCGGATCTTTGTTTTCATCAAAGTCAGGAAGAGCCGTTACTGTAGAATTTTGGTCAGACATGTTCCAAATAGTATCTAGTCCTGTTTCAAATAAATCCACAGTTGCTACAAAAACTCTCTCTGGTGCAAGCCAAGAGTTAATAATACTAAATCCCACTGAGTATAAAATTCCAAATATAGATGAATTCATTTTAAAAGTAATAGCAGTAAGAAAGTTTGCAATGGCCGTTTTCGTGGCATCAGGATTTTCTAAATCAAGTCCTGCTAATTCAGGCAGTGCTGACTTGATACCCAAAAAAGTTCCAAGAATTCCACCGATTACAAAGAGTCCAGGTAATAAATTTGTAAGTTCAGTCAATGTCCCAACAGGAATAATTCCAAAAATTCTATTGTAGGCGGGATTGGCCTGAAACATAGCTTTGGTCATTTCATGCATTTTGGGTTGGTTCCCCGATTTAAGAAAACGAATATTTCTTAATATTTCATGGATCAGCCAAGCACTCCCTTGTTTTACTAAAAACCAGCGATCCATAGGATCTAAAAGTAAATCGGGACGTCGTCTTTTCATGACAGAACGAACTTTAAAAGACTCATAGTAAGTTTTTTCTAAGAGTTTCTTTGTATTAACATAAAATGAATGGGTAGGTGCATCGTCTTTCCGAGCGTCGAGATGCGAGCGAATTCGTTTAATAAATTCTGTTGTAAACCACTCATGACGTTTCACTGTAAAGTAGATGAGCGCGCGTGAAATAAATCCCACAACAAATGCAATAAACATAAAACCCATGAGTCCCATGGACATGAGTTTAAAGATGAGATCAAGTAAACTCAACTCTGGTACACCAGTACCGGCTCCTGTTGTCATGTTGTTTTCCTCCAATTCCTTCTTTTAAATAGTAAATAAAAACTAATTAATCCTTTAAATTAAACTTAATAATAACTCTTTGCTCTTTTTTGCAGTCATTAATTTTACAAAAATCATCTCCGTTATTTCCTTTTGAAGTGCCTTGGTTTAAGAAACTTCTTCCAGTGACTTTCACCAAACCCATCAATCGTTGTTGATTTCGAAATTGCATTTTATCAGTGTTAAACACGTAACTAAATATGGATTTGGCGCGATTATAGCTGAGATCTAAGTTATAATTTACCGCTGAACGATTACTAGCATCGAGACTGGACGGGTCCACGTATTTTCCTTTATACGTTGGTGATGCAAACCCTATGATTTCAACAGAACCAATTTTACTAGCTGTTTTCTCATCTTCAAATAAACCTTCTGTGTAAATAGGAACAAATTTATTAAGAGTGTCGACCATTTCTTTTTTCAGTTGAGCTTTACCTGTATCAAAGTAACTATTTTTAAAATCAAGTACAACTTCACCCGTTTTTTCATCGACATCGACTTTAATTCCATTTTTCGAAAAACGATTGCGAATTTGGTCAGCCAATTTTTTTCTTGTGTTTATCTGATCAATGGCTTTTTTAAGTTCACCTTGAGTGTCATCATATTTTTGTTTTAAAGCCGCAATTCTTCCTTGATATTCTTTCTCTTTGCCAGCCATTTCGTCTCTAAATGCTTTTTCTCTTGCTGCACGTCCAGCTCCAGAAAGTTTTTCTTTATTAAGGGCGTCGGCAAAACCTGCTTTAGCTTTATCTAGTTCACCTTGAAATTTAGCTTGGGCATCGGCGATAGCCTTTTGGTGCTTTCCTTGAGCTTCTGCGAGCTTATTTTCTAAGTCTCCTTTAACTGTGGCTAATTGATTTTCAAGACTCCCTTTTTCTGCGTTGGTTTGTGCAAGGGCTTGATTGGTAGCCTCTAAATCAGATTTAGTTTTAGCTAATTTTGATTTTGCTCCAGCAAGTTCAGATTGAATTTCTTCGGCTTGATTTTGTAATTGAGCGACTTGGGCTGCCGTATTAGCCTTTAAGTTTTGGATTTTATTTTCCATTTCCTGCTTAGTAAGTTTGTTAGATTGGTAGGCTTTTTGTAATTCAGTAACCTTATTTTTTAATTCACTATTAACTTGTTCAATTTGGTGTTCTTTATTCGCAATTTGGGTTCGTTTCGCAGCAATATCAGCGTCACGAGCGGCAATTTCAGTAGTTTGTTGATCGATGACATCTTCTTTTTCTGTGATCATGTCATTACGGTGTTGGATCTTTGTTTTTGCAAGAACATTCGAATTTATGATATTACGAATGAGTTGTTGATATTTATTGAGTGCTTTTTCTTTTCGCTCATTTTCCATTGCTTTTTGTCTGAGGGCTTCTTTTTCGCTCTTAGCTTCATCTTGTAGTAAATCGAGCTTCCCCATTAACTCATCATACATCTTGGATTCTTCATCCGTGGCTTCTTTTTTCATGTAGTCGTCTTTGAGTGCCTGATAAACTTTTAACTGCTGTTTCAAGTCTTCCACTTGTTTTGAAAGGTATTTCTTGTCGTTAACTTGTTCGAGGGTTTTAGTACCTTGTCGCAAAGTAGATCCTACATAAATAAAGAGAAAAATGGTAAAGAGAGTGGTGTATAGATCTGCATAAGAAGTCCAAAAATTCTCTTGATGCTTATTTTTTTCGTGCTGATAATTAAAACTCATAGAATTTAACCTCTGGACCTAGTTCTTTAATTTTTCATCTCAGTATTATTTCGGATCGTATTTGAAAAACTTAAGAACGTATCTTTGAGTGAGCAGGGATCTTAAGCTCGACCTTGGTGCAGTGATTCTGAATTGGGAGATCAGGATGCTCTGTAATCGCTCAAATCATGATTAATGCTGTGCGATAAATATTATCAATAGCTTCAAGGCTTTGAAACTCAATAAAAACTAGACTTTAATCAATGCTTGATAAGTATTGAAGGGAGATTTCATGAAGAGAATTATGGTTATAATTTTTGGACTATTTTTATTTACTTCTACTTCTTTGTTAATGGCGTCGAATAAAAAAACTAAAAATAAAAAAACTATTGAAAAGCACACCTCCCCCAAAAACCAAAACGAAGGTAGCCTCGACTTAAGTTCGGAAATTCAGGAGTCAGTGAGTGATGCAAAAAAAACTGTTAAGGAATTTCGCTCAGCCTCGAAAGCTCCAAAAAAGAAAACTCCAAAGCAAGTTTTGCGAGTCACAGGTTCTTCAGAAACAGTCCAAGTTCCAGATTCTGTGGAGTGGGAACTCAATCGAAAAAAACAAGATAAACATATTCAAAATTTACAAAAACAAATAGATAAAGAACCCAATCAGCCCTCGATGGGAGAGGATTAAAAAGGAGCCAACATGAAGATGAACCTTAAACACATTTTATTGATATTTATAATTCCATTAGTAATTGCGCCATTGACTCATGCAGAAGTTGTAACTGGCAAAGTTTATAAAAAGGATTCTGGTCAAAAAGAAGTTCTATTTGATTTTAAAAATAATATTACTGATGCCAATGGGGTTACCTCTTCCGAGGCACAATTTATTAGTCCGACCGGAGATGTTGCTGTCATTGAAAAATCGGAGCGACAGGGGACCGCTTTAAAAAAATATGAAGTGGATCACAAACAAACGAATCGTAAAGGGTCTATCGTTGTTGATGGCAAAAAAGTTATTTTCAACTTTGAAGAAAATGGAAAAAAGAAGAGCGAATCCACTGAAGATTTAAAAGATAATTTTGTTGTAGGTCACACACTCGTTGCCTACGTTGCTAGCCATTGGAAAGAAATAATGGATGGCAAAAAAGTAGATATTCGTTTTGGTGTTTGGGATCGCCAAGAAACAGTTGGGTTTTCGCTTTTTAAAACCGGTGAGGAAAAAATAGAAGGAAAAGATGTTATATTATTAAAATTTAAACCCACGAGTTTTATTATTGCCGCCATTGTTGATCCGGTGATTTTTAAATTCAGCGCCGATGGCAAGGAGCTAGTGGGAATGGTTGGGCGTGTAGCTCCAAAGAAAAAAGATGGTAATAGCTGGAAAGACCTCGATGCCGATGTGGTCTATAAAACTCTTTAACTAAATAAAAAAATAAATGAAACAACACTCTAAAACATATTATAATGATATTCTCTTGAAGCTAGCTCAAAAGTTATTTGGGCTAGAGTACTTACATTACGGTTTTTTCGAGCCGGGTATTCCTATAAATTTTGATGGACTTAAAATAGCTCAGCAAAAATATACGGATAAAATTATTAGCTTTATCCCCAAAGAGGTCCATCAAATATTGGATGTTGGATGTGGTGCTGGTGGAAATGCGAAGGCCATGGTGCAAGCTGGTTTTCAAGTTACCTGTATTGACCCTGATCCCTACTTGTTAGAAAAAACGAAGTCAGCGACTAACAATAAAGTCACGACTCATGTTGGTCTTTATGAAAATGTTACTTCAATTACTCCTCAGTCCATAGATTTAGTTTTAATGTCTGAATCCTGTCAGTACATTAATCCCCCAGATGGATGGAAACTCCATTCTAAGCATGTAAAGCCAGGGGGATATGTCATGGCTGTGGATTTCTTTAAAACAAGAGAGATTGATCAGCCCTATATTAGTAAGTCAGGTCATCATCTTCAGGCATTTATAGAAGAGGCCGAGCGCTGGGGTTTTCAATTGGAAAAAAAGGAAGATATAACTCCACAAACAGCTCCAACCATGGATCTCTATCAAGAGTTAATTTTTAATAAGGTGTTTCCAGTGTGTGAAGCTGTTTTTGAGTTTGTGAGACGAAAGTTTCCGTTGGTTTATCGCGTGTTGTCTTATTTTATGTCAGACAAAATCCTTTTTTTAAAAGAAAAGTATTCGCACCAAGATGCCCGAACTTTTGCAAAATATAAAACGTATTTAATTTTATTATTTAAAAAGAAGAACTAGGAGAATAAAAATGATTTTTAAAGTCAAAAAGTCCAATCGCTTTAATTTAAATAAAGTTGTGATCCTTTTAGCTCTAACTTTGGGAGCCTGTGCTCATCATCGAGATGTGCGTCCTGGTACTGAGGGAATCAATAAAGTGGTTATCATGAATGATGAAAAAAACTTTAATGGTGATAATGCTTTAGCTCAAGCGGAACATTATTGCAAAGAAGTCGGAAAGCACCCCGCTATTATGACGGAAGTGAACCAATACGTTGGCTCTATGGATGAGCAATCTTACAATAATTTAAAAACGGGAGCAAAAGTAGCTCAAACCGCAGGGAGCATGGGTTACGTGTTTGGTGGTAAAAAAGAGTCGGATGTTGGTGGTGTCGTTGGTTTGGGCGGAGTAATTGCGAACCAAGCTGCAGGCCAAGGGTACAAGTATGAAATGACTTTTAAGTGCCAATAAAAGAAAATTTGTTAAAAAGTTAAAAATAAAAAAAGGAGAAGATCAATGACCTTCTCCTTTTTTATTTAGAACACTTTCTATTTATAAACTACTCTTGTTTGTATTCCACTTTCAAAACTTGTGATTGACCATCTTCAGCTGAAGTCATTGAAGCATGATTTTCTGGGTAGTAGATAATAATGGGAGCTTTTCCTTCTCCTTTAGTCAACGAAACCTTCGTCTGAGATTTTCCTGCCAGCATCACTGCTTCAGGAATATCCGTTAAAGTTTGAGCTTGTGACTGTAGTGGGAGAGTGAGCCATTCGCTTCCTAAGAAGTCATTAGCCTCAACAATGTCTTGCTCAAGACTTAGTGATCCCACTTTAACTCTCAGATTTTGTCCAGGAACTTTCTTTAAACTTGCTGTTGAGGTTTGAATAATCATAAAAGTTGATTGTTCTACCGCTAAGATCCCCATCATTTCTTGGACGGCTGTGCTAAAATCAAGAGAGGCTTCATTGTTTGCTGCAACTTTACTATCATACTCTTTTCTAAGAGCACGAGCTTTGTTAGCATCAAGTAAAAGACTGGCCATACCATTACCGAGACCTTCAGTATTGGCACGATTCGCTCCCGCCAATTCTTGATCAGCAATACCATCTCCATTGGAGTCTATAAGTACTGAAAATTCGCAAGCGTTCCAACGAGTGAGTGGGTTATATAATTTAAGGGCCATTTGCAATACTTCCACATTTTTGCCATCCACTTCGGTGATAACAGTTCGATATCCAACCGATTCAAGATCGCAAGATGTGCTAAAGCTTCGGTTTCTTAATCCCTGATTGTCTTTCGGATCATCCTTACCAAGTAAGTTAAAGATAAAGGCGAGGCCAGGATTAGGAGAAGAATTTGTCAACTGAAGATCGGCAACGCTTCCACTGGCATCATCAGCAGACGATGAATGTACGGTTAAGGCACTTGCAGTGACACTTGAAATTTTTAATACCATGGCTAGCACTGGCACTGTGTAGGCTTTATTGTTTTGATCAGTGATCACAATAAAACCATCAATTTCATGGTCAAATTGATCTTTTTCTGGAGCTGTGACTTTAATTTGAATATCAACAACGGATTCTTCATCAGCCTTTAGTGAAAGAGATTTCGGAGAAATTAATTCAAGATTTTTGTTGAGCTTTCCAGAAAGTTTAAGCGTTAAATCTTTTCCTTCAATATTCTTAAATTTTATTTTTCGAGAAACTAATTTACTAGAAACAATTTCGCTTCTTCCGAGTGAAAGTGCAGCTGGCACCATTGTTATACCAACATCATTTGCGACTTTTACTTGAACGCGTCCCGCACCTTGAAGTGCAATCGGATAGGTCTCACCCTTAGCATCTTTGATTGATTTAGAGCTTAACATAACAAGAGACTTTAACTCTTGTGGTGTTAACTTGGGGTGAGTTTGTTTTAATAAGGCAATGACACCGGTCATGTGTGGCGATGCCATAGAAGTTCCTGACATGGAAGCAGGTTCGCTTCCTCCACCCATTTTAGCGCTAATAATATTAGAACCTGGAGCCGAAATTTCTGGCTTGATGATAGAATCTTCGCTTCTTGGACCTCTTGAAGAAAAGTCGGTGAGGGTGTCAATTAATTCTGGTTTAGAGATTTTTTTATCGTTTTTAAGATTGGCAATGACTTCACCACCAGATTGAACTTGGTCACGGATTGATTTTCCTGGGTCAAGACCAATCATGATGGCGGGAATTTCAAGTTGAGCGCCTTCACCACCACCCATGGTAAATGGATTGCCTTCAGCATTATTAATGACAACCGCACCAATGGCTCCGGCATCAAGAGCATTTTTTAACTTTGTTGCAAAGGTAATTTCACCACGATCAATCAGTGCGATATTTCCTTTTACGAGAGCAGCTTGCTCTTCAGAAATAGATTTAGCTATACCAACATAAACCAATTTCCCTGCGAGTTTTTCAATTTTTTCTAGTGGTTTTGTAAATGTGGCTTCAGCCATTTCAGCAATAACTTCTTTGTCTTCAGCAAGTTTAAAAGCAGCGGCAGAAAAGTGCCAGTTTTGGTCCATATCATCGACGCTCGCCGCAACACTCAGTGCATCGTCTGATGTAGCTGGTGCTCCAGTGATGTAGCTCACGTTACCGGAGTTTCCTGCAGAGGCAACAATGACGGTTCCAGCCTCATTTAAATTTTCAATGGCTTCTTTATAGAGAAGTTTTGGGCTACCAAAGGGGCTACCAAGTGAAAGATTGACAACATCTAGAGTGTCATTGGTGTCTGGATTTCCATCGGGATCAGCAGCATAGTCGAGGGCCGCAATGACAATGGCATCATCCGTGCTTCCTTCTTTACCGAAAACTTTAAGGGCATAAAGACTCGCTTCAGGGGCAACACCATCATAGGTAGTTGTTCCGTTACCATGGCCTGCTACAGTACCAGCAACGTGAGATCCGTGTCCTCCTTCATCAAGAGGGTTGGCATCTGGCTTTGGAATACGAGTCATGGGATTAGCTGAGGCTGAATCATATTCAGTACCTACGAAATCAAATCCACCGACAACTTTAGAGTTTGGAAATTGTGCTGCAGGCTTTGAGGGATTAATACTTTTATACTCATCCGCAGCTCCAGAGCCACCAAGCATCGAGTGTGTATAATCAATACCAGTATCTATAATACCAACCTTCATTCCTTGTCCTTTAATTCCAAGTGCATGAAGTTGGTCTGAACCAATAAATTTTGTGGAGTTACGAGCCGTCAAATCACCTGTGTTTGATTCGTTTTGTACTACGGCTTCGGGTCGTTTGAAGCTGGTGCTTAATTCAACGCTCGTACCGTTGGGGATGATGGCGTCAACTTGTGTAACCAGCTCCTCAGGAACGATAATGTAAAGTCCATTGAGTACATTTTTATAGGTAAAGATGATTTGAATATCACTAGAAATTGATTTTAATTTATCAGAAAACTGCTTTTGCTGCTCTAAGATAAGCGTGAGTTGCTCAGCTTTAGATTTCTTTGCAACTTTAGAGAGTGGCTCGGCGGGAAGTCTTACAATTACTTTGAGGGGGCCATTTTTTTCGGAGCGAGTTGTAAGTAGTTTCGAAACTGGTCCCTTAAGTCCACCAGCTTGAGTGTCTTTTGTTGCGTTTTTCGAATTCGGTTGACAGGCTATTTGGCTCATTATGGCAATTGCTGTTAACCATTGAACCAATTTTACGTTCCTTTTCATTTTACACTCCTCTTGTAGCCTATTTGTAGTCTTTTTTAACCCCAGTTCACTAATTGCAGCTAGTGTCGGAAGGACACTTACTAACGATGTTCAGCGATAAAAGCAAGATCTGTTCCGGTTTTTTTGTCCCTTTTAAAAAACTTATAGGTTTGGTGTGTGAATAATTTATGTTTAGTTGGCTTGAGGTCCTCTTTACCAAAATTGGATTTATTACTGCAATAAGTAAAACTTATGATGACTCACTTGACACAGGTCTTACCCCCATTGATGATATTTAAGAAAAACTAAAGACAAGGAGCTGTAATGAAAAAAGGGATTTTTTTATTTTTTTTAACAATGGGTCTCGCATCGTTTTCAAGCGCAAATATTCTTTTAGAGCCGTATTTAGGTGTAACTGTATCGGGCAAGAGTAGCGGCGATGATGCTAAGTACACCGGGAATGGTTTAGGTGCTCGTGTTGGTTGGTCCATGCTGGGCTTTGGTGTTGGTTTAGACGCGCTCCTTGCGGCAAATATGAGTGCAAAAGATGATACTGGCACTACAAAAAGCACAGTAACTGGTTATGGCGCTTTTGTATCTTATACATTTCCAATAATGGTGCGAGGATATGTTTCTTATTTTCCAACATATACCAGTAAATACAAATGGGATACAGCACAGGGATCAATGGATGTTGAGGTGTCTGGGGCAAGTAACAAAGTAGGAGTCCAATACACGGGTCTCCCTTTTGTAGCCTTGGGAATCGAATTTGAGACGGCAACAAGTAAAAAAGTTAAAGTTGATGGAGTTGAAAATACGAATGTAACACATTCTACATTATCTTTTACAAATGTGGTTATAAGCGCGCCGTTTAGTTTGTAATTCTAGCTCAGTCAATTTTAATTAAAACTAAAACAATCATGTAGAATATTAGTTTGCCTGTATGAAAAAATATCATTTTCAGACACGTAAACTAACATTCCATACGCTCAATATAAGAGTCGTGATAACATCAAAAAACTATGAGCTAAAATCCATTTTTAATCAAAAAAACTAAATTTTGTCAGTAAAGTTTATCCTCAAAACTTTTAAAATGAAGTATTAGTTCTCCTCGCACTGACTAGGATCAATGGGGTGAATTGAAGTGGATAATTTATTAGAAAAACTGTTGCGTTGGAGCAATGAAGCTCCGAATGAAATAATGCAAGCAACGAGAAATAATAATTATAAAAATAATAAAAGTAACGCCGATATTGGTTGGAAATCGATTACGACGAGAGAGTGTGTCGAGAAAGTAGAAGGTATCGCGAATTTTCTTTCGTCAATAGGTTTGGTTAAAGGTGATGTTGGCGCAATTTATTCCTACAATTGTCCGGAATGGGTGCAAATGGATTTGGCTCTCATGTTGGTTGGAGCCTGTAGCGCGGGAATTTATGTAAATTCATCATTGAGAACAGTTGAATATATCATTCAACATTCCGAGGCTAAAATTCTTGTTTTGGATAATTATAAAAGTTTTCAAAAGCTCTTTGGTAAAAAATCACTTCAAGAGATTTCTTCTTCGTTAAAAACGATTTTATTTTTGGAAAGCCAAAATAATGATGAAAGCTGGCCTGATGGAGCGATAAGCTTCTCCGAAGCACTTGAAATTGGGAAGTCTCTCACTGCATTTAAAACTTTTAAAGAACGACTCTCAGAAATAAAACTACATGATAGAGCCATGATTATTTACACGTCTGGAACAACTGGAATTTCAAAGGGTGTATGCTTAACACACGAAAATATTGCCTTTGTCTCAAAGTGTTATTCTGAGAGTTGGAAAGCTCCACCAAAGGGGCGTTTATTTAGCTTTTTGCCACTAGCGCATATTGCTGAGAGAATAACGAATTTAGGAATTGGGATTGGCAATCGATATGCGGTGTATTTTTGTAGCGATTCAATGAGTATTGCAAAAGAATTGAAGGAAGTGGAGCCCACTATTGCTCTAGCGGTGCCTCGTCTGTGGGATAAGTTACGTGAAGGAGTGCAAAAGCGAACGATGCATTTATCTCACGAAAATAAAAATCAAATAAAATGGGCCATGGAAATTGGGAAACGATATTGGGACTTAAAAATAAATTTGAAACCAAGACCCTTTTTGTTAGAGCTAAAATATTTCATAGCAAGTCAATTGGTCTTAAAAAAAATTCGACAACAGCTTGGGCTAGGAAAAGCCTTGAGAGTTGTCAGCGGAGCGGCGGCGTTGTCTAGAGAGTCTTTAGAGTGGTATCGAGGAATTGGGGTTATAATCATTGAAGCTTATGCCCTCACAGAATCATCAGGAGTATTATCTTGTGGGACTGTTGATTTTGAAACCCTTGGAACTGTGGGCATTCCCTATGAGGGAGTCGAAGTTCGTTTGGCCGCTGATGGTGAAATTGAAACACGAGGTCCTCATGTTTTTGAAGAATATTATAAAGACCCTCTTGCTACTAAGGAGATGAAGAATAAAGATTGGTTACTGACTGGAGATATTGGTTCTATAGATGAAAGAGGGTGTATTAAAATTATAGGAAGAAAACGAGAGATTATTAAAACGACAGATGGAAAAATGGTTTCACCGTTATTTCTTGAATCTCAACTAGAGAGCCATTCTTGGGTAGATCAAGCCGTTGTGATTGGGAGTGAAAAACCTTATTTGACCGCGCTGATTACTTTAACTGAGGAGGGGAGTGCTGCTCATTTGAGATCCACCAATTTGCGATCGAAAATTCAAGAACATATTGATCAAATCAATTTAAAAGTGGCTTCCCACGAAAGAATAAAGGAATTTCGTATTTTAACCCATCACTTTTCAGTTGATCGCGATGAATCTACAGCAACTTTTAAAATTAAACGAAATGTTATAATAGCCAATTATAACGAAGAAATAACGTTAATGTACTCCAAAAATGCTTTTAATTAGTCGGTGTCGCGAAATTGAAAAAACTCATCGTTGCATCGCTCAAATCTCACTCAACGTAGGGGAACTACGCTTTCGTTCGATTTGAGCTTC
>CAZTDX010000016.1:0-56689 GCA_964612425.1 uncultured Pseudobdellovibrionaceae bacterium | reverse complement strand
ACAGCATTCCAGATTTTGCAATGATGTGAATTTATTTATGCACAGCTATATATAACTTTGATTTATTAAGTCATCAGAGAGGGCAACGCGCTTACTTCTCACAGGCTCTAGGCAGGCTTCGAGTGCATGACCAATAAGTCCAATACCAGCGAATCCAAAAAGTTGCGCTGACCCTTTTAACGTATGTATATCTCTGTAGAGCGAATCAATTAAATCGTCTGTTCCTTGCTTGGCCTCAAATTTTGCTAGATTAGAGTTAACACGACCTAAAATCTCTTCAGCTTCAGAAAAGAAATCGGCCATCGCATTTTCAGGAATATTATATGACATAAAGACACCATTCCTTTCGTATAATAGGGTATTTATTTTTTAATTAAATTGTTAGTTAAAAAAGATCTGGTTAAGGAGATCAGGACCGGAGATTTTTTTGGACTAATGGATTACCTTACTTTAGTCAGAGTGATGCGATTTAGGTTAACTTAAAAGATTTAAGTTGATTATAATCATGAAAGCGGAAGTAAAAATAATTTGAGGTAATTTATATGCCAGTTATCCATCTATCGGAAGATGAAATATCTGAATTCAAAATTGAATCCCTAGAGTTGCTGGACATAGGAGAAAGCTCATTATTATCGATTGAAAAAGGTGAAAACTTTCGTAAGCATTATGATGCAATCTTCAGAGCATTTCATAGTGTTAAGGGTGCGGCCGGCATGTTAAACTGGAGTAGTTTACAAAACCATATGCATCTTTTAGAAAATCATTTTCAATCCTGCAAGGAAGATATTACTTTATCTAAAAGTAGAATCAGTTATTTTCTAGATGGAATTGATGCTGCTAAAAACCTATTAGAATTAAGAGAGATTAAGTTTAATTATGAACTTCCAGGGGATTATGATAAGAGCAGTGAAGAAAATCTTCGAATCAGTCAAATTATTCAACCTTTGAATGAGTTAAGCTTGCCCCAGCCAACAGCAATAAAGAATGGAAATTTATCGATTCCTGCCGGGACAAAAGTTCCTGTATTTGTCTTAGATGACGAGAGGGATATTGTTGAAATTATTTCTGAAAATTTAACGGATGCAGGATATGAAGTTTATGGATTTACTGATGCACAAGAAGCTCTTAAGGAAGTTTCAAATAAGAGACCGCAAGTATTTTTTAGCGATATGAATATGCCAGAGCTGTCTGGCTTAGACGTTTTGAGAGAATTAAATAAAATTGATTCTGATATTCCCCTTGTTTATGTTAGTGCTCACTTGAGTAAAGAAATTTTATTAGAATCACTTGGGTTTGGAATTTATGGTGCCATTGAAAAACCATTTAGTGGTAAGCAGATTTTGTCAATTGCGAAGGCGGCGATAAAAAAGTATCAAGTTTGGAAGTTACTTAATAGAAGTATTAATCTTATCATGTTTCAGTTCTCTTCCTTAGATAGCTATCTCTTGGAAAAAGGAAAAATTGATTATCGAACTATGATTGTTAATGAAATGCAGAGGCTTTTGGAGCTCAGACGTGAGTTAAAAGGAATAATCAGCACATAACTTTCAAATAGCGAAATATTGCTCACCCTTGTCAAAAATTTATACACCAAGTTTGGCATTACTTTGGGTCAATTCAATTAGAATGTTCTCTCGTTGAGAAAATACTTATTCAATTAAAAATTATGTAGTGATCGTCATTATGAATTTGGTAAAGTGTCTTAATATGAATCATGGAATGATTATTGAAGTTCAATTAATCATAATAGCTTTATGTGCTGTTTCTGTACTAGATGCTGTTAGGATGGAGATGACAATGGATGAGAGAAAAAAAAATCGAAAAAATAAGAGAGTTAAGCTCATAAATAATTTTAAGAGGAAAAATTCTTTAATCTTCAATGATGAGAATAAAAAGAATATTCGCTTTCGCCCGGATTACTTTTTGCGATTTCGTTATAACATTGATGGATTAATTGAATTATTAAAAAAGTCTTCAGGATTAGAGTATGCCTCTCATCCCCATTTGTTTCAAATTTTAGATGATTTGGGACATTGGGCGTTGGTTCGAGAGTCGTCTCACTTTAATTTTACTTCAGAAATTGAAAATACCATAAGAGCTCAATTTAAAGTGCTAAAAAAAGCATTTAGAAACTACAATGTCTCAGATATTTTAATTTGGGGAGATATATCGAATCCCAATAGTTCAAAACAACTGGTTAAGATTTTAGAAATCGATATAGACTCTGAAGCTGAGCTGTTTCGCGTGGAGACTTTAGATACGAAGGCTTCGTTTCTTACTTCACGATATGAGCTAGATTTTTGGAATGCGACAGGTGGTACTCTACCGGTAGATCATCTGATTGAAGTAATTGATTGGGATCGAGATCCCTTTTGGTTGCAAAAATTAGATGCATTTAAAAATGCTATGGTTGTCAAAAAATTTAGTTTTAATTTTGTAGCCGATGAGGTATCTCTGGTCGAACAGCGGTTGAATCTTGTCAATGAGATTCGCAGCTTTTTTCAGCTTCAATTAGGTGAATTAGTCCAAAGTGGACGAAGCCTTGGTCTACTAGCTTGTGGGAATGGTTCCAGCGAGACTTCAGCATTAGTTGAAGCATTAGCTATTCAAGCATTGGGGCAAGTCTTTGGAATTAAGAGTCGCCTTTGGGGTATAACAACTAATTTTAAAATTGTACCATCATTTCTTGTTGTAGATATTAATGAACATGAAACAAATACCCCATCACATTTAAGTAAATATCCACAAATCAGCGAATCGGGTTACAGACCCATTCAGAGACCCTTGAGTGAAGTTTTAAGAAGAGTCTTGGCCGCTGATGGTGGTCCATTTGGTAGACCAGAGTCCTCAACTTTTAAAATGCCAATGGCTCAATCAAAGATGGATTTTGAGTTGTCAACAGAGAGTGAGCGAAAACACTCCAACAATGAATAAACATTCGCAGTAATGTAATTTTAAGTTTGTATTCAAAATCCAATGAAAGTGCTGGCCAATATTAACTATTTTATTTTATCATTTTACTAGTGGTATAAGGAGAGGTGCTGTATTGTTTTCTGATTTTATGATGACACTTAATAAGTTTGAAAAAGACCTAATTTTATTAATTCAAAACAATTTAAGTAATTCTGTTTTAGATCGATTTTTTTTCATTGTGACTGATTTACACAAAGATCCTATTTTTATTTTTTCACTGATCTTACCACTCATTGGATTTTGGTTGTGGAAGGAGCGAAGAGTAGCTTTAGTGCGATTGATGAATTTAATATTTTTATTATTAATTAACGATTTTATTTGTGGTAAAATTATTAAAAAAATAGTCATGCGACCGAGGCCCTTTAACTTATTCTCAGAGATTGTACAAAAGAGTCCTGCCAGTGGATATAGTTTTGTTTCTAATCACGCCGCTAATATGTTTGTCCTCTATTTTTTCTTAAGTTATTTTTATCCTAAACTAAAATATTATATGCTGACTCTTTTTCTTATCGTGAGTTTTTCCAGAGTTTACAACGGAGTTCATTTTTTTACGGATGTTTTGGCTGGCGCGGGTATTGGATACATCATATCTTGGGTTTACATAAAGTGGCTGATGCCTAAAATAATGAGTAGGAGTGCAACATGAAGGCTTTAGTCACTGGAGCTAACGGTTTTTTAGGTTCCAATTTAACGCAAAAGCTGGTTCAAGAAGGGTATGATGTTTCAGTGTTGGTAAGAAACCCTAAGGATTCGGAATTTTTAAATTCGCAGAACCAACTCAATCGTAATTCTGGAATTAGTGAACCATGTAAGGTGAAGGTTTTTAAAGGTGATGTCACTCAAAAGGACTCTCTGTATGCTGCCGTGAAAGATCAAGAAGTTATCTTTCATCTCGCGGGAGTTGTTGGTTACTCTAAACAACAAAAAGAAGTTCTAGATAAAGTTAATGTCACTGGCACTGAAAATATTTTAACTGTGGCTTCAGAATTGAAAGTAAGAAGAATCTTGGTGTCAAGCTCTGTGGTGGCGGTGGGGGCATCATTTAAACCTGAAGTTTTAAATGAAAACAGTACTTTCACTCTAGAGAAGTACCAATTGAGTTACCATGAGAGTAAAAGGAAAATGGAATCCATAGTACAGCGTTTTGTGAATGAAAATAAAATAGAAGGCGTTATCGTAAATCCAAGCACTGTCTATGGTGCTGGAGATGCGACTAAATCGACTAGAAATACGCAACTCAATGTAGCTCGCGGAAAAAGTTTATTTTACCCCCCTGGAGGAGTCTCGGTTGCAGGTGTTGAAGATGTTGTGGATGGCATGATTAAGGCGATGGTGCGAGGTCGCTCAGGAGAACGCTATATTTTAGCAGGAGAAAATATTACATTAAGAGAGGTTTTTAATTTAATTTCCATGGAGGCCGGAGTCAAGAAACCCTTGATTCCACTCCCGAGTTTTTTATTTCATTTATTGGCCTTTGTTGATGATAGTTTGTCGAAGGTGGGGCTCCATGGCCCGTTGTCCTCTGAAAGAGCGTTGGTGGCGATGATGTATCATTGGTATGATTCATCAAAAGCCATTAAAGAACTTGGCTACCGAATTCGACCCGCACAGGAATCCATTGCTAAAAGTGTCAGGTGGATGAAAGACCATAAACTTATTTAATATTGTTAGAAAAATAGGATAAACATGTTTTTGGTGACTCTATGAAAATTTGGATTGCAAGATTTGGTTTTGTATTATTGGTTTTCTCTTTTATTGGTTTAGTTTTTGGCATTGGTTTGTGGGCCAGCTTACCGAGTAAAGATGAAATTCGTGGGTGCATGACAACGACCATGTTTGAAGTGAAGTTGTGTCCTGGCTCTGGAAACTATGTCAAGCTGAACGCCATTTCGGGCCACTTAAAGAAAGCGGTGGTAGCGGCAGAAGATTCATTGTTTTATCAGCACAATGGTTTTGATTGGGAGTCGATTCAATACAGTTTTGAAAAAAATTGGCGAGAGGGGCGCTATGTACGTGGCGGCTCCACCATTACACAACAACTTGCAAAAAATATGTTCCTGTCAAAACAGAAATCTCTATGGCGGAAATTTAAGGAAGCACTGATTACGAAAGAAATTGAAGAGACCTTAAAGAAAAATGAAATCCTTGAGCGTTATCTTAATGTAGTACAATTTGGTAAGGGAATTTTTGGAGTCAAACAAGCATCCCAATTTTATTTTAAAAAGCATCCAAGCCAGCTTTCTCTTAATGAAAGTGTCTTTTTAGTATTTTTATTACCATCTCCTGAGAAATACTCCCATTCTTTTTTCCGCAAGGAACTAACTTCTTTCGCACGAAAAAGAATGAAAACCCTTCTCTTCAGTCTTTATAAGAGCGGAAAAGTGGCGGAGTCCGAATATCAATCCGCAATCGGTGAGCTGAGTTACTTCCCTGGATCAATGCCACCTCCAGAACCTGTTGCTGCTGAAACCCTAGAGGGCGGAGATCAGTCTACTAAAGCAATAGAAGTGAATGGTGATTTAGGCCCTATACCAACCTTAGATCAATTAGAGAATGAACCTGCTGAAGAAAATTAATGAGATTTTTAATCAATCTCTAGAAATCGACAGAAGGCCATTTTTCCATTTAAATAATAGGTGTTTAGATTTTTATCTTTAAGATGATGCTCATGATTGTAGCCTAAAGTGCATTTGATTAATTCTGGGTCAAAATGAGTGCATTGTTCACAGGAAAAAGTTAAATCGTATTTAAGAAAGTCACCTGGGTTAACGACGTCTAGCTTTATGGAGGACCGAATTCGTTTAGGGGTAGGCGGTGTACGATTTACTTTTTTTTCAGAGTTTAAATTTTTAGAGTTCATTGACAAATTCCTTTATGAATACAGACTGTACTTGATATGCAACAATAAGCGCTCTCTCAATTCTTTAGGAGGTAAGATGAGTCAAGATCAAGAAAAAATGACTAGAAAAAGTCAGGAAGCGATGCAGGAAGCCGCTCGCCTTGCGGCCGAAAAAGAACATCCTCAAGTAGAGCCTGAACATCTCCTCGTTGCCCTTGTGGAGCAGGATGGTGGAATTATACCACGCCTCCTGGACCGGGTTAGGGTTAATCAGTCTCAAGTTGAGACAGAATTACGTCAGCGCATGGAAAAAATGCCGCGAGTTTCGGGGGGAGCTGCGCAACGTTATGCAAGCCCTCGATTGGTGAAGATTTTTAGTGCAGCAGAAACTGAAGCTAAACAAATGGGCGATGCCTATATTTCAACAGAACATTTTTTCATTTCACTTTTAAAGAGTACAGACTCTGAGCTAAAAAATCTATTTCAAAAACTTCAGATTAAATTAGAGGTAGTAACTGCCGCCCTTAAAGAAGTGCGAGGTAGTCAGAAAGTAACAGATGATGAACCTGAAAATAAATACGAAGTATTATTAAAGTACGGACGTGATCTGACTCAACTGGCTTCCGAAGGAAAACTCGATCCTGTTGTCGGGCGCGATGAAGAAATTCGCCGAGTGATTCAAGTTCTCAGTCGAAGAACTAAAAACAACCCCGTGTTAATTGGTGAGCCTGGTGTTGGTAAAACAGCTATTGCTGAAGGACTTGCTGTCCGAATTATTAAGGGTGATGTGCCTGAAGTGCTTAAGGATAAAAAACTTATTGCATTGGATTTAGGAGCACTCGTTGCTGGTGCCAAATACCGTGGAGAGTTTGAAGATCGATTAAAAGCGGTTATTAAAGAAGTCACCAGTGCAGAAGGTGAAATTATTTTATTTATTGATGAACTTCATACATTGGTTGGGGCGGGTAAAGCCGATGGGGCGATGGATGCAGGACAATTGTTAAAGCCCGCTTTAGCTCGCGGAGAATTACGATGTATTGGCGCGACGACTCTTGATGAGCATCGAAAGTACATTGAAAAAGATCCTGCCTTAGAACGACGATTTCAAACCGTACTCGTTGCTGAGCCCTCAGTAGACGATGCCATTACTATTCTTCGAGGATTGAAAGAAAAGTACGAAGTTCATCATGGTGTGCGGATTACAGATTCTGCGATTGTAGCTGCGGTCAAGTTATCCCATCGTTATATTACGAATCGATTTTTACCGGATAAGGCCATTGATTTAATTGATGAGGCAGCAAGCCGATTGAGTATTCAAATTGGCAGTGTACCCGTGGATATAGATGAAGTTGATCGTAAAGTGATGCAATTAAGAATTGAGCGCGAAGCTCTGATTAAGGAAACCGAAGAGGGCGCGAGAGATCGCTTGCATGTTGTGGACAAGGAAATCCAAAAACTCCAACAACAGGGGCAAGAATTGCGTGAGCGTTGGCAAGCAGAAAAAATGGGTATCGATGATTTAAAGAAAACAAAATCAGAAATTGAAGCCACTCGAATTGAGATAGAGCGCTGTGAAAGAGAAAGTGCACTCGGGCGTGCCGCAGAATTAAAGTACGGAAAACTTCCGGAACTAGAAAAGCGATTAAAGTATATTACTGAAGTGATTGAAAAAAAATCTGGTCAAGAGCGAATGCTGAAAGAGGAAGTGGGACCTGAAGAAATCGCGGAAGTTGTGGGTAAGTGGACTGGGATTCCTGTTCAAAAAATGCTGGAAAGTGAAAGCGCTAAACTTCTAAAAATGGAAGATCAGTTGCGACTCAGAGTCGTAGGACAAGATCAAGCCTTAACAGTAGTGTCGGATGCCATTCGTCGTGCCCGTGCAGAAATTTCTGATCCCCATCGTCCCATCGGAACTTTTATGTTTTTGGGACCGACGGGCGTAGGAAAGACAGAAACAGTCAAAGCGCTCGCTGATTTTTTATTTGATGATGATCAGGCCGTAGTTCGAATTGACATGAGTGAGTATATGGAAAAGCATTCGGTGTCGAGACTCATTGGCGCGCCTCCAGGATATGTGGGCTATGAAGAAGGGGGGCAACTCACCGAAGTTGTAAGACGAAAACCTTATACGGTTGTGCTTTTAGATGAAATTGAAAAAGCTCATCCTGATGTTTTTAATATTTTATTGCAAGTATTGGATGAGGGGCGATTGACCGATGGTCAGGGACGAACCGTTGATTTTAAAAATACGGTTTTAATAATGACGTCTAATATTGGTTCTCACTTTTTAATGGATTCTAACTTAAGTGAATCTCAAAAAAGTAAAGCTGTACAAGAAACTTTGAGAAGTCAATTTCGACCAGAGTTTCTGAATCGGATTGATGAGATTATTCACTTTAAACCCCTTGGAAAAGAGCAAATAAAAGGGATTGTTAAAATTCAATTGAGTGCTATTGTAGAACGGCTCAAGGCTCGCAAGATCAATTTAGTTTTTGAAGACAGAGCTATTGATGAACTGTGTGAGAAGGGGTTTGATCCTCAGTTCGGAGCTCGTCCCTTAAAGCGAGTGATTCAAACGGAAGTCCTCAATCCGCTTTCTAAGGAACTTATCGCGGGTCATTTTAAGACAGGAGATACAGTAACCGTAAAATGGAAGAGTGGAAACTCGGAAGATGGAAGTAGACTAATTCTGGAAAAAAAATAATTTATATCCGTCTCATTTTGGATCTAAATGAAATCAAAAGTCCTGTCGATAAGTGGTTAGTAGTAAATTTAGTGAACCACTGTCTTCAGGAGTTTGATTATGCGAAATTACACAAAGTTTTTTAAAAAAAATATTCAAGCCACACTAAGTTTATTTATAATTGCATTGAGTTTAGTATATAATTTGGGTTGTTCACCAGCGGCCACTGATGAAGATAAGGTGGGCGATGCACAATTTTGTCTTGATGATATGCCCATTACAGGACTGACTTCTAGTGAGCGTTCAGGATATATCAGTGGTTGTTTAGCAAAAATGGATGGCGTTTCAACCAAACAATCTGATTTGATTCGATGTGCGTCTGGCTTTTTAGATGAAGGTTTTTCGGACCCCAGCGTTTTATCGACAATTGTTAATACTATGGGTAATCAAAATAATAATTCAACTGCCTTGTTGGGTGTTCTTGCCTTTAAAGGTCGAGGGACAAGCTCTACCTTGTCTTCGACAGAAGATAAGGACTATGTAAAAGAAATTTCACAGTATTGTATTTCTGCTGGAAACCCAGGTTATGTTATGATTTCCTCTGTTGCACAAATGGCAACAGCCATTGCAAGTCTTGGTATTGGTAATGATATCCAGCAGGGTCTTACAAATTTAATTAACAACCCTAGTGAGCTGGCCAGTGTATCAGCGGATGTGATTGGCCCAGCAGCAATAGTTGCACACCAAACAAGTTGTCAAACCATTGATGATTCAAATAGACAAATATGTACTGAGTTAGGAAATGCTATTGCCAGTGGAGCAAGTCCTACCGATATCGGAACGTCGCTAATTAATTGTTGGCAGTCTGGTGGAACAACTTGTGCGCATTAACTGGGACGCAGAATAAGCGTCAATAGTGAAGTAAATTTATTTATCGCAGGAACGTATGCAGTTGCTCAAATAACAGACCAATTCCCTTTTTATGTTTATTTTATTTTCTCAGAGGGGTTAAAGAATTCAATCTTATTATTTTACAATATTTCAATTGAAATTTAACACCCGACCGATGAGTTCTTCTTTTGAAACTGGTCCAAAATGACTCGAATCCAGACTTCCGTCGGAATTGGTACCAAGTACAAAATACTCCTTGGGGCCAACGATTTCGGAATTATTTTTTTGAAAATAGGACCACACGCGTTCGGAAGATTTGTTAAAGAGATAAGGTCTCCCTTTTGGAGTAAGTAAAATATTATTGTTTACAATTAAATGAAATCCATTTTGAAAACCCTGAATATAAAAATGATCACCAGGTATTAGGGCAACATATTTAATGAGTATTTGATTCTCATTTTCTTTTTTCACGAGCACGATATCCCCACGCTGGACTTCGTGGCATTGATAATAATTCATGGTAGCCGTCACTTGTTGGTTGGGAACAAAGAGTTCGCTCATGGAGTTCCCCTGAACAAGGATATTTTGAGCAAAAGTCTGGCATGATTTATAGGAATTGCTTTTGATTTTGTAAATAGTAAAACCAGAAAATATTATAATAATTATCAGTAAAATAATTTTTATGGAGTAAATGATAGTTGCATTTTTAATTGGGAACTCCATTGTAAATAAATCTTATTAAAGTCTTAGTCTCCAAAAAGTTCTTGCTTGGATTTAATGAATGGATTTTTCTTTGAACCTACTTTTTTAGCAGTTGGTCGTGATTCGACTTTTTCTGGAGTTGCCTTATAACTTTTTTTCTCTTTGATCTCATCTGGAGTATCATTGATAAAGACCCTTTTTAAATCAGCAGTATCGAGGATTTCCCATTGTCCTCTTTTTAATTTTCCTAATTTGAGACATCCAATGGCGACTCTTTGGAGCTTTAAGACATCATTATTAATTTTTTCAAACATTTGTCTAATTTGCCGATTTTTACCCTCTGTAATGATGATTTTAAACCAAGGATGTTCCGATTTGCCGCGCGGAACTTTAATGAGAGCCTTAGCAGCAACTTTGCCACCTAAAATTGTAACTCCACGGAGAAGGCGGCGAATTTGATCAGGATTAGGCTCGCGGCGAAGCTTTACTAAATAAGTTTTGGTTACTTCATGCTTGGGGTGAGTGACTTTTTGAGCAAAATCACCATCATTGGTAAGAAGTAATAATCCTTCTGAATCCCAATCAAGACGACCAACAGGAAATACTTTGAGTGGCATTTCGTTAACGTAATGAGCAATTGTGGGGCGATTTAATGGATCATCCATTGTTGTAAGAACACCCTGAGGCTTATGAAGTGCGATATAAATTTTACTATGGACAAGTTTGAGAGGCTTCCCACTGACAAAAATTCGATCTTTAGAAGGATCAACTTTGATACCAAGTTCATATACACGTTTTCCATTAACTGTGACTTCGCCGTCTTCGATGAGTTTATCGGCTTGACGTCGACTAGCGATGCCGCAATCGGAAATTAATTTATTGAGTCTTGTAGTTTGAGAAGCTTGAGTCATAGTTCGGAATCCCTTTTGATGCTCCCCTGGGGTTTAAAATGGCCGCACCGGATGGGGCAGCAGCGGGAGAGAACATTTGTTTGAGATCCTTTATCAGTTCAGAAAGTGTTTTGTCACCTAAGAAAATGTCTTTATAAGCCATTTCTGCTCTATCAAGAGCACGCTTGGCAATTTTTTCAGTCACCAAATCCCCCTCTGATTTTCCTGTAAATTGCAGGGCTTCGGAAAGCTGGCCAATCAAGTCCAAGTAATAGGGGTCACTCTGCTTGTCGATATACAACTGTTCCAGTTTTTTGAGAGGATGGAAAACCTTAATTTGCTCCTCTAAAAGTAAATTATTGAGTTCTTGATACTTTTGAAACACATAGCCGCGGAGCAGACATCCCTTAGGGCGACCTTCAATAATGGTAAATTGAGCCATGAGGTAGGGGGCAATTTCCAGACGGTGAATGGTGTTTTCTTTGAGCTCTAAGTGTGAATTATAGGAAAGCTTGATATCTTGGCGTAGGGGTTCGAGGGTGCCATTGCGGATAGTGAATTTTTTATCAAAAGTCATAACATCAACGGACTGGTCTGGCTTCAGGATCACCAATAGAACTCTACGACCTTGGTCGGGGATAATACGAAATTTTTCATCCTGTAAGAGAATGCTTTTTGCGTAATTATGAGTAACAGCGATGAGATCGGCATGAGATTGAATATCGACAACCTGCAAAGTTTGTGGAAAGTGGATGGTCGAAAAGTCAAACTCGGCCTTATTAAAGCGCACAAAGCTTTCCATAAGGAGCTGTACTTCTTTACCTAAAGAGATTTTATTTGATTCCCAGTGAGGATATTCAAGGGCATAGGAGAAGAACGAATTAAAAACCTGTGGAGTGAGTTCATCGGTGGGGAATAAAAAGTGACGCAGAAAATTATAAAACGCGAGGCGGGCAGGAGTGTTTTGGGGGTTCAAATCGGCAATATATTTTAACAATTGTGAAATCTTCATACTTTTAGGTTAGAAAGGTTTGCCTCAGGAGTCCAGAAAAAATATAATGAATTGAAGTAAAAGGATTTTTTGCTTCATCTTAAGCTTATGGATCATTTCATAAGTTAATTTATCCAAGGAGAGGATATCGCATGCAGAAGGAACTCAACCCCAATCTATTTCCTACCACTAAAACCAAAAAAGAATTAGGAGTAGATAACTTGCCCTCACTCGAAATTATTTATGAAAAGGCTTTGGCCGCGTCAGAGGAGGTTCGTCTGTTGCGGACACAATTAAACCGTTTGCAAGATCAAATGAGTCGAATGGGAACACAAATCAGTGAAAATAGCAAAAGCCAGCAATTAAAGTTTGATCGTATGGGGCAAGTGCTGAGTCGAATCGATCAGAATCATACTGAAATGATCCGTGAAATAAACGAGAGATTGGCCAATGTAAATAGCAAATTGGCTGAGAGAAAAACATTCGATTTCAAAGCCCAAGAAGTGATTGAGCAGCAAGCTCAAATGTTAAAATCCTATGAATCCAGAATTGTAAAACTGCAAAAGATCTTGAGTGAAAAAGAAGCGCAAATTTCTACCATGAATGATCGATTGAATGAAAATAAAATGGAGTTTGCTAGAATAAAACGATAAATAACTCAAACTGGCAAGCAAATCTGCAGGTTATCTGGCTATCTTGATTCGAGTTTCATGAGTGAGTTTAAAACTTAATTTCTGCTCTCATCGAGTAGTCTGATTCAAGGCCTGCAAGTTTCATTTCACTTTCTTTGGAGCCGCGATTGCCACCCCAAAAAAGTGAAAGTGTTAAATTTTTAAGTCCCGACCAATAATAACCAAAACGTGTGTAAGTACTTTTATCAATATCGTTTTGAATATAGGTCAATGAAAAATCGGTGTGCTTTAGGCTCCCTGGAGTCGGTAAATAAATCGATGCGGCATTGTAGCGCTTAGCCAATTGAAAGGGAACGTACTTTTTAGCTATTATAAAGGGGACATATTCGGCTGTTTCTTTGGCGCCGGATTCATTCCAAAAAGATTCAAGTGTAAAATTCACAAGTCCTTTATCGGAGTACTGCAAATCATAACTAACGCCTGCAACAGAGCTTTCACTATTTTCGACATTAGCGGTTGCGTATTCAAAATTAAAATCAAAGGGGCCAAGTCCTAAGGAGAGATCACCTCCAAATTTAGACTCATTATTTTTTTTATTGTATTGGGAAAGACTGATTTCTCCTGAGAGAAACGATAATGACATAGGTATTTCTAATCTGATGGCATTGGAGAGATCTTTGGACTTATTAGTTTTTTCAAGTACGCCAATAGCATACAAATTGGCATCCATAATGGGAATATGCATTTTGATGAGATCCAACCCAGGCCTTCGATCTTCTTTTTCTACTAAACTCTTGGTTTGGTTATTGAGAAAGTCAGTGGGATTCCAAAACTTTCCGCTGCCCCATTTTATTTTTTGTATGCCAAAAGTGAAAAACACCCAATTCTCAACAGGAAATTGCAGTTTCAACTCCTCAAGTTGAGAGTAAGTCGGAGAGATAGTTTCTCCAGTCACGGGGCTTGAAGAAGGGTTTGCGGTATCAACAGTTCCATCATAAGAGAAGTAACCTTTGAAAAAACCTCGAACACCTTCGCTCACCTTGGCATCAATAAAGAGAGTAAGAGTGCTTGGGTTTTGATAAAAATCCTCGGTCGCTTGATCTTTAAATTTAAAATAATTAATTTCATTTTTTAAAGAGCCACCCATAGTCATTTTATCTTCATCCAGAGCGGATTTTTCGTCAGCCTTGATCGATGATTTTTCATTGAGTCCCTTTTCTATTTGTTGAGAGGAGGAGTCATTAGGATCAAATGGAAAATCAGAAGCCAAGCAAATATTATTTATAATACTCCAGTTGATAAAGCTTAAGTTAATGAGGCTAAAAAAGATAATAAATTTAAAAGACAATCTCATAGACATATAGTTTTCGACTCCCCTTTTTCAGCAAAATCAAATCAGCGTGATTTAGTTTCAATCCAGGCTTTTGTAAAAATATTATCTTCAAGGGGTTTTAATTCTACATCCTTGAGTGCAATAATTGTTGAGTTGCCCTTTTCAAGCTCATCAAAAACCCGAATTTCTTCTGGAACATAAACATCACCTTTTTTTGATTCGCTATAAACCTTTTTCCATTTGGGATAAAAGGTCGATCGCATGAGTTTTCCGCTCAGAGAGAATTCTTCTCTCTTTAAAAGATTGTTTTCTGCTTTATCAATCCAAATTTTTATAATGGGATAAGCAACATCGGATTCTAATTTTGCAGTGAGCTTAATGACATAGGTGTCAAAGGAGCCGAGCTTATCAAAGCCTTCTGCCTTAGACGTAAATTCTTCTGCTAATTTGGATTCATCGTAATCACTTCGTCGCGAGTTAGTTCCGCCAATTTTTTCGCGCTCCGTTCGTCTTTCCCATTTGCCTGTGCCTGGGTCAAAATTCCAAAGATTTTTATCAATTTTTAAATAGGCCTTTCCAGCTTCTTCTTTAGGTTTAGTAAATAGCATCATGAATTTTTGCGTGCTATCTCTGCGATAGATGGTTGATTGTAAAAGCTTGGGCTCTTTATTTTTTTCAACTTCTTTTAAAAAGGCTGTAGCTTTGTAGTCTCCGGAATTTCGTTGCTTATCATCAATAATTTTAACTATTTCCAGTGCTTTGCCATCAGTAAAGCTCTCTTTAGAAGGGCTTATAGAAGCTTCTTTGGAGGTGGGTTTTGCTACTGTCGTTTTTTGATTTTTGGTGGTTTTCGCCGAGAGTGGGTGAGTTTGAAAAATAAAAAAACAAATCAAAATAAGTTTAGAAAATTCACTCAAAAATTTTTTTAGTGCTATTTTAGTGGGTTTAGTCATTGATTTATTCATTCTTGATTCCTCTAGTAACAGGTTTTTGACTACTGAGTTAAGTTGCATTTTGCATGGCCGTCACTGGTTTCAAACGCGAAGCCTGCCACACAGGAACTAAAGAGCCAAGCATTAAAAAAGATAACATAATAGAAAAAACTTGTAAAATTTCCACGCCACCAATTTGAAAAGAAAGAGTATTTGACATTAAAAATACTTTTAAGGTTTCCACGGTGAGAGGGATTTTGAGAGCATCAAGAAGTCGTGCACTGAGAACTCCTAAAAGGGCTCCCGTTAAAGTTCCTCCTAAGCACAGAAAAAAACTTTCTAAAATAAATAAGGTAAAAACCTGGGTGCGCTGGAGTCCTATGGCACGGAGAGTTCCGATTTCAGAAGTTCGCTCCCGAATGGCCATCCAAAGTGTGTTCATCAGACCAATAACGACAATCACCAGTAAAATGATAACAAGCGCGAAAGTGAGTGCTGTTAGTAATTGTACGACCCATTTTAAAAACGAGGTTTCATCTTCCCAAGTAGTGATATCAATTTTTTGACCGGTCCAAGATTCTCCTGCGACATTATCCATCTTCATAAAAAAGGGCTGAGAGTCTTTCTCCATCACCTTATAACCAAGGTCAGAAAAAACCTTACGCAATCGATCTTCTACTTGTGGTACAAGGTTAATGTTTTTTAAAAAAATCATCAACTGTCCAGTGGTGCTCGCGTTGAGTTGATAGATATCTCGAGTGTCCTGAGCATTGAGAAATGAGCTGAACTGAGACATCAATCCAAGATCGCGCAGGACGGCCACCACGCGAACGTCTTTCGTATTGCTGATATTACGATAGGTGGGGAGGGAGACCGTGAGTAAATCTCCAACGCGAGCTTTTAATTTTTTAGCTTGGCTTGCAAATAAAACGACAGTGCCTCGATTAACCAGATCTTGCATTGATCCTTCACTAGCGTCTCCGTTTTTATTGCTACTCTTAAGATCATCGACACTCCAGTAGTCTTTGAGCGGAGCTGGCTCTAAGCGTGCCAAAATGCTCTGTTCTTGCTTAATATCAATTCCCCACATGGGGACTTGGATTGATTCGTTTTCAGAAATAATTTTTCCATAGGCTTTAACGCGGTCGATGATTAGCTCTGCTTCAGGCACTTCCTTTTTTGCAATTTTATAAAGTTCTTGATAATTCGTCACGGTGGGTGAGGCTGAACTCTCTGTGATTTTATAAAACCCGGCAATATTGATATGCCCTGACATTAAGGCTGTTCCATTTTTTACCATGGTTGATTTAACACCTTGAATGAGCGCAAGCATCATCGTCAGGACAAAAGCAACCCCCGCCATTGAACCACCCAAGATGAAGGTGCGAGTTTTGTGGCTATAAAGATTTCGAAGAGCAATCAGTGCAAAAACTTTCATAACTAATTCCTATTTTGCATAGCGCGAAGGGGAGAGATTTTCATGGCCCTCCAAGCGGGATATTGTGTGGCTACAAAAGAAATAATAAGAATGATAGTATAAACAAATGCAATTTGATCCCAATGAGTGAAAAAGTAAAGTTTGGGGCCAGAAAAAAAGAATTGAGCCACTTCTCCTTGGGCGGGGATGCCTGATTTTCCGACGGTTTGTATTACCAAAAGAGCAAAGCCTGAGCCAATGCTTGTAAAAAGGAGACTCATTAAGGCAGTTTCAATTAAGAACACTTTATATAAAAAAGATTTAGGAGCGCCGATAGCTCTCATCGTGCCAATCTCTTGCTGACGTTCTAAGGTGGCCATGAGAAGGGAGTTCATGATCATGAGTGCTGCGATAATAAAAAGGACCAGAACAAAGCCAAAAAGTATAATTCTGAGGGCTGTAGTCATTTGGCCGACAAGCCCACTCGCTGATTGCCAGTCGGCCACTTGAAGTCCTAGTTTTTTTTCTTCATTGAGCTGTTTAATTTGCAGCAAAGTTTTGTTGAGATCCTCAGGGTTTTTTAGAAAAACAGCAGCATTGATAAAAACATCTGATTGTTGGTTGGCGGTCATAGCTGTTTCTGCGGTTTTCTGGTTTGAATTATCAGAGGGTGCTACAGTTGTTGTGTTTTCATTATTACTACTAAAAAGGGCATCGATGTTATCCTTGTCCACAGCATTGAGTCCCATTTCCTTTTCTAACTCCTGATTTTGCTGACGACGGGACTCTGTGAGAAAACCATACAGTTCTCGAAACGAAGCTAAATCCATCAAAGAAAAATTTCCAGCAAGTGGGGAGTTTTCAAAACTTTTAAAACGAAAAGTGCCCCAGACTTTGATATTTAATGCGGAAGAGCTTCCTAGTTTAGTCATCGCTGTGAGTGGTATGGTCTCTCCGATTTCAATTTTATAAAGCTGAATGAGCGGAGCAATTTGTTGATAAAAGAAGTCATACCGACCTTTAAAGTTGTCATCAGTAAGGTTAAAAAAATGATCTAAGAGAGGGGGTAAATCAGTTTCATTGAGTTTTAAAAAAGTATTTAACTTTTCAATGAGTGAAGGTCTTTTGCTGACTTCAAGAGTTAAATATAAATCAGAGAGTTGCTCTTTGTTTTTAGCCAAACGATCTTGAATTTCTTTTGAAGAAGAAATAGTTTGATGATTATTCTCTATTTCTCTTTTTATTGAGTCTAGGCGTCGAGCGACACGGTTTTTAACCATAGTTTCATAAACATAATCATGAATTAAAAAACCACGCTCCCCTGGAGGTATTTTTTCACCCTTAACCATTTCAAATTGTGGAAAGTTTTTTTGAAAGGCATCAATGTCTGTTCCAAGGTAATTAAAGTATAAAAGATTATTATCAAAGATAAGAGGTGCGATTTTATTAGCGATGATTTCAATTTTACTTTCATACTTATCATCGAAATCAAGCCAAAAAGAATCATCTAAGACCTCATTAAGGTGAGCTTTGGCCTCATTAATCTCTTTCTCGGCATTTAAAATAACTTCAGCTCGATTTTCTTTCATACCGTTTTGAAGAGAGTGGAGTAAAAATAAAACTTGTTGTTTAGAGTTATTAATGAGCGATTGATCTCGAGGAGATCGCTTGTAGAGTTGGCGTAGTTTTTCTACCTGAACATCGATCACATTGCCTGGGTTCATCATGGCAAAATTGCTTCCCATAGGAATAACCGCGCGGACATTGGGAAGCTTAAGGAGTTCAGCTTGAACGACAGAAAAGTTTTTTACATAACCAATATCAACCGGAGAGCCATCGATATTTCCAAAGACAGAAAGTTTTTCTTTCGCATCAGCCGAGTAGACTTGCAAGTCTCCAGTGACACTTTGAGTGATTGAATTTTTCATGCCAGAGGCAATGGCATCAACAATGGAGTTTCCTAAAACCGCTAAAAAAGATCCAAAGATTAAAATAGTTCCTACAATAAAAGTTTTCATGCGATGTAAAAAAATATTGCGGAAGGCAAATTTTAATAAAATACCATTCATGATTGAATCATCCCATCTTGCAAATGAATGATTCGACGAGCTTGATTCATAATGGAATAATCATGAGTAGAAAAAAGGAATGTGGTTTTTTCAGTAGAATTGATTTCCTTCATGAGGTCAATAATGCTTTGACCTGTTTTAGAGTCCAAATTCGCGGTGGGCTCATCGGCTAAAACAATTTGAGGTTTTGTCACCAAAGCTCTAGCGATGGCCACTCGTTGCCGTTGCCCGCCTGAAAGCTCAGAGGGTCTGTGTTTTTTATGATTGGAAAGACCCACGCGCTCAATGAAGTATTCCACACGTTCCTTCTTTTCTTTTTTAGAAAGATCTTTTTTTAATAACAATGGAAATTCGATATTATCAAAAACATCTAACACTGGGATGAGGTTGAAAGATTGAAAGATAAATCCAAGAGTATTCAGTCGCAAATTAGTAAGATCATAATCCGAGAGATCAGAGGTTTTTTTACCTGCGATAAGAACGCTCCCTGTTGTTGCGGTATCAACACAGCCGATTAAATTTAAAATCGTTGTTTTGCCACTTCCTGAAGGGCCGGCAATCACGGTGAACTCTCCGGGGTCAATCGTGAGTGACACGCCTTTGAGAGCTGGCACGCGAACATTTCCGAGAAAATAATCTTTAGTTACTTGAGTAAGTTGTATTGGATGCATAGACGATTAGTATCGAGAGAGAAGGGGTGAGAGGCAAGGAATAACGCGAGAACTCCCCATTTTTAAGCTCTTTTTCAGCAGAATCTAAATAGATTTTACTTAAAAAGATTCTGGTGAAAAAGAGCCTAATTCGAGGCGGAAAAGATTTAAATCGAGCGAGGTGTAGTTCCCCTCTAACCCTATATCACATTTTTACATATAAGTTTGAGCTTGAATCAGGGGCTTCTCGATAGGCGTAGGGAAGTGAGGTGGAGAGGCAACTTCGGGACGGCCATCCATGGCCTCACTTCCCTGCGCCTTCGAGAAGCTTTGCCTCGATCAACAAATTTTATTTGTGTAAGGTATTTTCTTCGCCTTTGCTCATAAAGTAGCGGTTAGTACTTATTTGTTAGGAAGTCATTATGGAGTGGGATCTGCCAGATCATCGGTTGGAGGCTCGGGCACAACTGTGTGTGGATCGTATTCGAAGCAATCCAGAGAGACCTAAGCTTCCCTGATATTTTTACTGACCCTGAGAGCTTTTGAAGTAGATCCTCCTTGTGATGAAGAGCCAATTCAAACTCAGAAGGATGTACTATCAAGGATGCCATGAAAAATTAATTTACATGTCCATTGGTTATAATCTAGCACATTCATAAATTGCTCTTTTGTTTGCTCGAGGCAAAGCTTCCCTACGCATATCGAGAAGCCCCTGATTCAAGCACAGACTTATGTGTAAAAATGTGATATAGGGTTAGAGTTCCCCTACTTTGAGTAAGATTTAAACTTTTTCAACGAAGAAGTAGGCCTTTTTCAGCGGAATCTATTTAGAGTGGTAGATTCCAAAGGGGCCAGCAGTGGCATAGGCCGCATAGTTAACGAGTAGGGCAAAGGGAGCCATTGGCCATCCAAAAAATTCGACGGTTAAGAGAGTGCAGGTCAGAGGTGTTTTGGCCGCTGCGCCAAAGAGTGTGGCATAGCCTAAGGCTGTAAAAAATGAAAGTGGTTGTTGCCATAGGTTAGCAAACACGCTTCCCATGGTAGATCCGATAAATACTAAAGGAACAAACTCTCCCCCCTTAAATCCAGAAGATAAGGTGAGTATGGTCAACAAGAGTTTGAAGAGAGGTGCTTTGTAATCAGAAGGCGATTGAAAGGCCGAGGTAATAGATTCCAACCCTAAGTTATGGTAGGAATCGAGAGGAAAAAACCAATACAGAGCAAGAAGTAAAAGCCCTCCCGCGCCAGTACGATAGGATAAGGGGATTTTATGAAATAATTTTTCGCAGCGCCTGAGCGACTCACTGTAAAAACGTGAAACAAGTCCAATTAAAACGGCAAAACTCAATACTAAAAAAAGCAAGCGACCACTCATTTCTGGAGGTGATAGTATTGGAGGATTGAAATGGGGAGCCTTCATTCCCAGAGATATAAACCAGGCGCTAAAACTAGAGATAAAGCAAAGAACGAGAAGATGAGGGTTGGACGGAGTTGATTTTAATTTACGAGAGACTTCTAAGCCAAAAATCATTCCGGCCCATGGCGCTCCAATAGCGGAACCAAACCCTGCGCTTAATGCTGAAATTAAAATCCAACGGCGATCATTCATTGAAATCCGAAACCAATTTGAAATGGGATCTGCAACGCTTGTTGCAATTTGCAATGCTGTCCCTTCCCTTCCAGCGGAGCCACCCACAAGATGAGTTAGCAGTGTGGAAAGGTAAATGACTGGTGTGAGCGCCCATGGAAGCCATTGATTAGGATTGTGAACTTCTTCAAGAATGAGACTCATGCCGCGGGATGAGTATTCTCTGAGTGGTTTAAAAAGAAAAGGGAGAATGGCACCAGCAATGGGAAGACCCAATACCCAAAGAGGTTGAGATCGGTGGATTTCGATTATCCAATTTAAGCTATGTAAAAAGAGCGTACAGAGAGCGCCACTCGCTATGCCGACACAGGCACTGATCCCTGCTAATTTGAAAAGAGACTTTTCAGTGATAATTCGAGTTGAGAGGGGGGTATCAATTAAATCCACCCCTAAAGTTTATTCCACTTATTTCTGATCGTAAAGAAAAAATTGATCACTGTGTGCTTCTACAAAGTGCCCTTCTTTGTCAAAGTGTTATTAAGTTGGGCATAGATTGTTTTGAGCTTCTGATTCTTAATTGTAGAAGTTGAAGTTTCTTTTGATTTTCGAAAGTATTCTCTGGAAGTTAACAGCAAATTTTTATATAATAAACAAAGAAAGTTTATATCCATCAATTAAATAAATTATATTTAATTTTTAAGAGGAATAATGAAGACAAATAGACGACTTTTTCTAAAGCACTTTCTTCAAAGTACGGCGGGATTAACTTTTGCTCGTCAGGTTTCATATGCTAATTTGTTGAATCTTCCGGCGGCAAAAGATATTGAAATTGCGGATTGTATTGTTATTGGAGCTGGAATGGCTGGATTAGTGGCCGCACGGGATTTGAGTTTTTCACCACGACAAGGAGGTAGAAAAGCTCGAAATAAAGTGATTGTGTTAGAATCCTCCCATCGAATTGGTGGTCGGATTTTAACCTTAGAAGATGAGCGCTTTGGAGGGCCTGTTGAGTTAGGTGCTGATTATATTCATCGAGAACCGAGTCCCAATATTTCAATTTGGGATGATATTAATTTATACAAGCCAGAAATAATTAAGTACCCTAGAATGTTAAAGGGTCTAATGTATTACGATGGTTGGGAAGATCATTTGCGTTCGCATTTAACAATGGCGTCGGGATGGAATGTTAAAGATGTGCTGACGTTTTCACAAAAAATTGATTCCTATGCTGGAAAGGAAAATATTTCCGCAAAGGCTTGGCTTGAGCGCCAAACCTACTCTCGTTTTGGTCGCAATCTTGTTGATTTTTACTTTACAGGTCACTTGCCAGGATCGCTCAATAAAATTAGTTTAAAAGGTTTTTCTTCCGATCGAATTTCTGAACAGCTTAAAGAGTGGAATGAGTATGGTTTTAAAAATGGCTATGGAAATTTTTTAAAGCAATTAACCAACGGAATTGGACCTTACTCTGGTGAGCACCTTGATATTCGTTACAACTCACCTGTTGCTGCTGTCAAATATGGCCTCAATGGTGTTGAAGTGACAACGAGAGCTGGTCAAGTGTTCAGAGCGAAAACAGCCATTATTGCTGTACCTATTGGAATATTAAAGAGTGGTGATATTGAATTTAATCCCCCACTTCCTGAGTCAAAAAAACAAGCTTTGTCATGGATAGAAGTGGGCGATCGAGCGAAACTCATATTAAAATTTAAGAAAAAGTTTTGGCCTGATGACGCTGTTTTTTTAACTCGAATAGATAATCGAAGAGAAATGGCTCGAACCTATTTTATTCCTCATGCCAATGATCCCGTAAAAAATAATATTTTATCTATTTATTTTTGTGGAGAAGAAGCTGATAAAATTGCTAAGATGAGTGATACCGAAATCATAAAAGCACTGGCTCGTGACTTTGACAGAATGTACCCAAAAGAAGCTAAAAAAGCTGGTGGAACAATATTTAATTTGTTGGAGTTAAGCGGCTCGGGATTTCCCACTTATTTAAAATGGCAGTGGAGCCAAGATCCGCATACAAAAGGTTCTGTATCTTATTTGAGAGCTGGTTCGGAGGAGAATCTCATCCCTGTTATTTATGCTAGAAGAATTTTGGCTGACTCCTCCACGACACCCAACTTATTTTGGGCCGGTGAAGCTACAGCATTTGGTGATCACACTCAACCAAGTACGACTCACGGTGCCCATCACACAGGTCGCCGAGCGGCTCAAGAGGTTAAGCAACTACTTCTTACGCAGAAGTAATTAAATTTTGTTTAAATTTTATTTTGAATTTGTGAAAAAGTTAATTCGGTTTAATTAGTCAACCCAAATTTGAATACAGGATTCCAGACTAAGCGATCTCCCCTCAATTTTTCGAAAAACCTTTTTTTTGTCCCAAGGATTTCCAGCTAAGCCCGAGCTGTAGAGAGTGCCTGTAATTGAATGAGTTCTTTTATCGAATTTATCAGGAAACAAAACCGCTTCTGTGGCAATTCTTACTGCGTTAGTCCAAATGTTAAGTTGATCGATATCAGGTTTGTAACCTAAATAAAAATTCTTGTTAGGATTTGATGGAGGACAAAGTGTTTGTTTAAAGGCAGTGGTTTTCACAGATTTATTTTCTATTCGGACTTCTTCTTTCGGTATCCATGATTGAAATTGACTAGGTGTCGTTACGATCATATTCAATTTTGATTTACCTTGGATATGTGTGGCACTATTAGTAAAACGAAAAAAAGCAAGTTCATCACTTCTTGAGCGATTTAATGCAATTTTAGCAACAGCCATCGGATAGTGAAGTCCATGCTTAAAACAAATTCCCATTTCTCCGTAGAGAGTTCGAGCTAAAGCATCAATGGTGACGATGTCTTCGACATCAATTTTTGTATTTGCAATTTTAGAGAGCTTAACGAGGTCTAATTGGCCATTGTTAGTACGATAAATAATAGATTCTGTTATTTCGGGATAAATTAATATGTCAAAGGGATTCACCCTCTTAATTTCTTTTAGCTCGTTTGTTTTTTTAGTGGAGGGGTTAAAGCACATGCCAGTTAGTGGCTTAATCTGATCTGCTAAATATGACACTAGGTCAAAATCTAACTCTTCTGGATTTTGAAGGGGGTTCTTGGGTATTTCAACAGGGGCAGGTACAGGTACGAGTATCTGCTTTTGTTTAGGTTTTGATTGGATAACATTAAAAGCTTGAGGTTGTTTAAAGGGGGGTTTTTTGCGTGGTTTGGGAAAAGCTTTATTTGTTTGAGGAGGATTTTGAATAGGTCTTTGTGAACCAATCCATTCTCCTATAGCATCATCCCCTTCATCATTTGAAGTCGGGGATTGATAGGGTTGTAATTTCGTTAGGGAAGATTTATAAAATGGAGTATGATTTTCCTCAGACAACAGTGAGGACTTTATCCAGCCGATACCTTCATTTGTGATGGTTGGGGTATTCTGCAGGTCGCTGGGTTTTGTGATTTTACTCGCATAGCGAGTGTATCTAAAGTAAACCAACGTGTAGCTAACGGATTCATAGATTGGTTCCTTTTTTTTATCAATATCTTCTTGAGATTGAGGAAGGGCTTCTTGAACGAAAGTTTCAATAGTTTCTGCATTTCCCACAGAATTATTAGCAGTAAGAGTGGAAATATAGGATTTACGATCAAGCCATCCAATAGGAAGGCAATCATTAGATTTGATTTTTGATTTACGATTGCAAAGTGACCACGAAAGACCAGGCTTTTCATAAATATTTAAGAATTCGTTATTCTCAAGAGACTCCAAGTAAACCTGGTGTCCTCTTTCAATATTTTCATGAGATATTACATAAATTTGATTTCGAAGTTCAGTTGAAACTTCATTATTATTGAACTTATCCAAATAAAGCATCATAGCTTCGTAATCACTTAGCCCAGAGTTTTGTGCTAAAGTTATATTGCAAAACAAAAAAAGACTTAACAATAATATCAATTGATTGTTTGGTCGCGATATTCCAAAGGTGAAGAAAGTATTCAAAAAAACTCCGTTGTAATAAATAAGATTAATTTATTTATGTGTTCTTAATTTCTTAAAGAACTATACATGAGTTTGAATAGAGTTTCACCTGTAGAGATTTTGACAGTAAAACAATTTTTGTTAACTCTCGTGACAGAAAGAGTCAGTGCGCAATTCTGATGCCAGAATTAAATTTTATTATCGGGAAGACTTCTCAGAGAGGCTCAGCTCAAGGAGTCGTTTTAATTCTTGCAAATTGCTGTTGAGTCCTTTGAGATCGCCCACCGTTGTTGCTGTAACCACGGCATCACTGAGATCTGCCAAAAGGTAAGCAGAGAGCTTTAAAGCGGAATCCTTTCCAAGGGGAGCAAAGAGTAAGGTTGGATCGGGGTAAAGATCACGTGCATAAAGCTGTTGATGATCTTTAAATTTTATTTGTTTACGAAATTCACTTACTGAATCACAGTAATCATTTAAATAAGCACTGACAACATAAGCACCATGAAATGCAATGATACCATGATAACCTAAGACGGCTTGTCCTGCAGTTTTACCAGATTGTTCTACAGTTAAGTTGAGCATTTCTTCGCTTATTTTGTTAAGCGAAGAACAAAGTAAGTCTTTGTTTTTCACTTGAAGTTCAATTTGATTAATTTGCTTTAAAAACCCTTCAATTTGAGCTTTTAAACTGGGAGTTTGTAGGTTTAAAAACGATAAATAGTCCTTGGCTTTTGCCCCGAGATCTCGAAGATCGTTTTGAATCGCTTCCGCTTCAGGCTCATCGCTCCCAAAGCAATGGGTCAGTTCATGAACGTAAAGTGCTAATAATTCGATTTCAAAATTGTCTTTTCCCAGTTTAGATTCGAGTCGTGGTAAGCTGAAGCAAATAGTACTTATGTCACTATCAACGACACTGGCGTCGTTAGCATTTCCTAAATTATCTAGACAATCATTATTTGAAAAATGAAGTTTAATATTTTTTATTTGTTGAGGATCAATCGGTTTTTGAAAAAGGACCTCATATAATTGAGTTTGCGATAGAAGTTTGTTTTTTTCAATTGGGTCAAGTGGCTTAGATAATTTTGATTCAGTATTGAGAAGTCTTTTTGAGGTGAGACCTGCCACCTGTAAAGAGGTGACAAACTCAGAGCGAGATTGATGAAAGTGTTCCAGTAAGTTTTGAATTTCAGTTTGAGTATCAGGAATACGTTCACTCGTGTTGCCGCCACCAATATGGACTCCTCCGGCGAGGGCAATTTTACCAATTCCAAAAGTGAAAATCATAGCAGTAGAGAAAATTTTACTTATCTTCATTGATTCCTTCTTCCTCAAAAGTGGTGCTGCCATTAACATAGAATAAATCAATATTCAGGCAAGCCAATAATTCTTCCTGTGAAGCATGTATAATTTTAGTTGATTTCTTTACAGTTTCCATCATCAATTCCCGAATTTTCATAAAATCACCTCGACTGATTGAGAAAGGAGCTGTCACCATCAATTCATTTTCTGTGAGATCATCAATCCTTAGTAAAGAGCGATTGCGCCAATTTTGATGATGACGGACGAGGTGAGGAGAGTCCAAGCCCAGTGCTGTACTTTTTTCAGTGACAACATAGAGACCGTGCTCTTCCTTCAATAGTTGAGTGCGACAAAGAAACTCCAGTATCTCCGTAACTTTTGCGCGAGGTCTTTTAAATTCATATGAAATTTCAGCAAGGGATTTCCCATTGGCACTGATGCCACAGTACAAGTGGATTGCCGAGTAGAGCCAGCTAGAATAAAACACACTTTGCTCTTCATTTGTTAAATTTCTAAGATCACTCACTTTACTTTTTAACAACTTTGATTGTTGCTGAAGTTGCATTAATTTCTTTTTAAGGTGAACTTTTAAACGCTTTGTTCCTGCTCTTTCCTGCTGTACGAGAAGCGTAAAGTAATCTGACTCTAGGGGAGTTAATTCAAAGTACTGGCATACATCAAAAGCTTGCTCCGCGCTGAGATCTCGCTTGCCAGATAAAATCATACTCAAAAGCGAAGAGTGGACATTGATAGCTTTTGCTAAAGCGGTAAGAACACCTTTACTACCATCTTTGTTAGTTTGGGAGAGAAGGTCTTTCAAGCAGTCTCGGTAATTTTGGTAATCGAAAATAGGCATAATTCGTAGCTCTATACTCCAAAATTTGGATTATGACAAAGTGTTAAGTATTCTTTTACAAAAATGACAAATTTAATCTGGCACTTTTCGATATAGAATCTCCTAGAGAAAATTTTACTCTTAAGTCTGATCCTTCTGCGCTTCGCTCAATCATAGAGCCTTTCAAAAAAAGCCAGTTTATTATTATTGATGAACTTCAAGAGGCGCCGAAATTCCTAATTTTGAATTAAATAAATTCTTACGCTGGGGCGGAACTCCAAGAGTCTATTTATCTGAAGAGCCTTCGATGGAATTAGATGCTTATCTAAAAACCTATCTGGAGGAAGAAATCAGGTTAGAAGCCAATATTCGAAATTTAGGGCCATTTCAGGTTCCATTCCTGAGTGAATTAAAGGCTCTGACAATGCCCGTCGAAGCCAAAAAGAAAGTGAAAAACACTTATCCGAAAGCTATAGAAGTCAGTATATTGCGACTTTATTTCACAGCATAAGTGCACACTTTTTCCCTATTTTGGAGACAGTTCATGGCAAAAGAAAAGGATACTTCTACCCCTCTGATGAAGCAGTATTGGGAAATTAAATCAGCTCACGGAGATAAGATTTTATTTTTTCGTATGGGTGATTTTTTTGAAATGTTTTTTGATGATGCTGTGACGGCCGCACCCCTTTTAGGAATAGCCTTAACCTCCAGAAATAAAAAAGCATTAGATGAAACTCCTATGTGTGGATTACCTCATCATTCGGTCGCTGGCCCTATTAATAAACTTTTATCCTTAGGCTATAAAGTCGCAATTTGCGATCAGATTGAAGATCCAAAAATGGCGAAAGGAATTGTCAAGAGGGCGGTCACGCGAATTCTAACTCCAGGAATGGTTTTTGATAATGAAACTTTAGAGGCGACAGAATCTCACTATATGGCCTGCCTGGAAAAGGATTGTTTAGCCTTTATTGATCCGACAACAGGGGAGTCTTTTTATTTTAAGTCGCGAAATACTTCAATGTTTGAACAATTATTACAAGTACTTCCTGTGGCAGAATTGGTGGTGCCGGCAGAAGATTTGCCGACGTGGCAAAATCGTAAGTCTTCTTTTATTCTGTCAATTCATTCTATGAGTGATGATAACAATGACCTCACCAACACTGAGCACAAAGAAACTGAACAAAATGAATCGATGGCATGCTTACGGTTACGTTCATACATTCAATCCTTGGGGGGAGTTGATGCTCTTGCTGTCTTAAAGCCTTTTGAAAAAAGGGAGTGGCAACATCGAATGGAGTTATCTCCAAGCACATTACGTCACTTAGAAATTTATGAAACTTACAAAGGTGAAACTAAAGGAAGTTTATTTAGAGCTATCAATCGCACTCAAACTTCAGCGGGCGCACGTCTACTGAGGCAATGGTTGGCATTCCCACTAAGAGATTTATCAATACTCCATTGGCGCCTTGACCACGTCGAAGCTTGGAAACAACACTTAACAGAGATGAAAGAGTTAAGAAAGCAACTTGCCACAACAGGAGATATTGAAAGGCGTCTCAGTCGACTGGTGACACCACAGAGTCAAGTTCGGGATTTACTATCGCTAGCGCAGGCCACTCAAGGAGCCCTTGCCGCGCTTGAGATTTCTAAGGGCGTTTGGAAAGGACGATTAAACGTTGAATGGTTGAGGCAAGCTCAGGAGCAGTCTGTAAGAATGCTCAAAACATTTCGCGAGGATGCTCCACTCTCAACACGTCAAGGGCACTTAATTCAGGAGGGAGTCTCGGCTGAACTTGATGAGATGATTCGTTTAACTCAAGATACGCAGACTCTTTTATCCGAGATGGAAGCGAGAGAAAGAGCTGAAACAGGAATTAATTCACTTAAAATTCGATACAATAATGTGTTTGGATACTACATAGAAATTACCCACACGCACAAAGATAAAATTCCTTCTCATTATCAACGAAAACAAACATTAGCCAACGCCGAACGCTTCTGTACAGAGGAGCTTATTGAGTTAGAAAAAAAGGTTCTTACAGCTCAAAGCAAGCGCGCTGAATTGGAATGGGCGATCTATGATCAGATCCGTCGTGAAGTAATTGCGTCATCACAAGTTTATTTATCTTTGGCTCATGAAATTGCCGAAGTGGATGTTCTGTCGAGTTTGAGTTGGTTGGCACTGGAGCAAAATTATTCTCGGCCTCAATTTATAGATTCTATTAATGAAAGTTCTGGCGGCACGGCGACTCCACATTCTCAAATGGTTTTAGTGAGTGCTCGCCATCCTGTCGTGGAGCAAGAAATTTCAAGCCCCTTTATTCCAAATAATATTAATTTAACTTCAGGTCAGTGCATGCTTTTAACGGGTCCCAATATGGCCGGTAAAAGTACCTTGATGAGACAAGTCGCCGTTATTGCCATTATGGCTCAGATGGGTAGCTTTGTTCCCTGTGAGAAAGCTGTGCTTCCCCTTTTTGACCAAGTTTTTACTCGTATTGGCGCGAGTGATCATCTATCAGAGGGATTGAGTACCTTTATGGTTGAGATGACCGAAGCTGCAGACATTATAAAAAAATGCACCAAAGACTCTCTCGTTGTTTTAGATGAAATTGGACGTGGCACAAGTACATTTGATGGGTTGGCTTTGGCGCAATCCATTTTAGAGCATTTACTAACTCAGAAAAAATCTCTGACTTTTTTTGCAACTCACTATCATGAACTTACGGAATTAGAAAATCATTATCAAAATTTATTTAATTACCATATGGCCGTGAGTGAACAGGGGAGTGGAGTTCAATTTTTACATACTTTGATTCGTGGACCAGCTTTAAAATCCTATGGAATTTATGTTGCAGAGTTAGCGGGACTTCCTTCGGTTGTCACTCGACGAGCGAAAACGCTCTTAAAACAGGTTGAAGGACAAAAAGTCAACGTGAGCGCTCAATTGAGCTTTGATGACTTTCTGCCTGATGATGGTCCTTCAACTATGGATGCCCGTAATAAAGTTTGTGATGAAATCAAAGAGCTTCCGTTAGGGGAAATTACTCCGATCAGAGCTTTGACTTTTATTGAGAGTTGGCAGCAGAAATTAAATGTGTAGCAGTCTTTAGTTAGGTCTAGTTAATTTTAAGCCCAGGTTTTAGGTTTTCTAAGGAGTCTAGGAAAAACTCTAGACTCCTTCCTGGCTCTGACTAATGTCTTAATGCGAGGTTCTTGATTGCTCCGAAGTTTAATCTCCATCAGACTGATTACATGTCAGAGTCAGTAGCGTTACAAAGTAATGAAGAAAAGAAATTTGATTTACTTTTGGTGAGTCCAAACAGTAATTTTGATTTTAGAATCCAAAGTGTTGCTAAATCTTATGGATATACTTTTCATAAAGTGGCGACTCCAGATGAAGCATCTGATAGCTTAGAAAAGGTTGGCATTAATTTCATTATCCTCGATGCCGCTCCAGCGAACTCACAAAATGAAGTGGTAGGATTTTTACAAGTTTTGCGGTATGTGTTTCCGAAGACGCCAATTTTGGTAGTCTTTCCAAAGCGTTTTGATAAGCAAGTTTTACAATGGGTGAGAAAATCAGGCGCTAATTTTATTATGTCCGATGTTGAATTTATGGAGCGTGTTCGATTCGACTTTTTTGTTTATCAGTATGTCGGAAATGAATATATCCCAGTTAAGCCCCATGACTTTAAATTAAATACGAAAGTGGATTTATCATTATTTTACTTTATGTCCGCGAACAGACGTTATTACCCGATAGTCGTTGGCAATAGCATATTGACGGAACAAAAAGTTGAAAAAATTAAAAAAATTGGTGATGTTTATGTAAAGCGAGCTGATATCGAACTCTACAATCGTTATTTACAAAATAATCAGGACCAATCGGCGAATGGTCTCATAAGACGTTGTCGATTGCAGTTTAATCACTTTAAAGATGCTTATTTAGAACTCGTCAATCACTTAACAGAGGAAGCTGAAATATCCTCCTATGATGAGGGGAAAAAGATTTTAGACCAATGTCAAAAATTAAGTCAGGATCTGATGACTGCGATGATGAATGCAGGGAGTGTTTTTGATGTTATCAGTCAGGGGCTGGAGGGTGGATTTAATTTCTCAACGAGGGCACCAGAGCGAGCAGCTATGGTAGGTTTTTTATCCATGATGAGTGATATGGGTAAACCAGAGCATGCCATTTTAGCGACTCTATTATGTGATATTGGATTACTTGCTGTCCCTACGGATTGCTTGCAGGAATTACGAAAAAGTGGTGCACAATCACTCGCTGGTGAGATGCAGCGTCAGTATGAGCAACATCCTCAGTTCAGCATCAACTATGCAGCTCAAAAGAAACTACAAATTGATCCCATTGTAAGAGAAGCCATTTTGCACTCTCATTCTCGGCTTGATGGAAAGGGATTTCCTCGTGTGCGAGGAGAAAAAATTAATGTTGAAGCTCAATTAATTCAATTCGTCGAAATACTTGATGAAATGTGCCAAGTCCAATGGGGAAAGCCTCGTCTCAATTATAAAGAAGAATTATATAAATTACTAAAAGATACTAATACTTGGAATATTTTAACTCCCTCGTTAGTTCAAGCATTAAAGAAAATGGGTTGAGTAAATAGGAAGGATAAGCATTCATGGCTGAAATATTTTCTGAAGAATGGATGAAGACTTCAAATGCAGCAAAAAAGAAGTCATTAGCATCGGCTTCTAATCTCGATAGCTTATACTTATTATGTTTTACAGACGATTCTAGTATTGCAGAAATACTCCAAAAAGAATCTCAAGAGTTAGGACTAAATTTACTAACATCAGACACTATCGACGAGGCTAAAAACTTTATTAATGTTTATGGATCTAAAATTGTTCTTATCGTTACAAGCTTTGGTCTTGAAAATGAAAATGGTCGAAAACTAAGACTTCTTGTTCAAGAAAATACCAATGATACTCCTTATGCCATTATTACTGAACTCATGCCCTTTGAAATCAATAATGAAGCTGCCGTTGATGAAATGGGAAACGATTTAAATCCCCATGTTTACCTCAATAAAAATATTCCAAGTGAAGAGTGGTATAATTTTATTCGATTTGATGTTTTAACTAGGGTGTCCCTCCTAGGCGAAGAAGTGAAGTTGAGGGGAGCATTTGTTCTCAATGCTGCTAATATCATTCAGCAAACAGAAGAAATGGTTTTAAGTATGGAAGATAATCCAGATGGTTTAATTATTCTGGACTCCATTTTTGGAAATATTCACACCCTCAAGGGTGGCAGTAGTTTTTTACAGCCCAAAAACCTTGAGAAGTTTATGCATAAGTTTGAAGATTTGATCAATCGATTGCGATCGGGAGAGTTGCAGATCACCAGTGAGTTGATAACTTTAATGCTGGGGGTTCTTGATAAGTCTAAAGAATTAGTGGAAGATTTAAGTGCAGAATTTCATCGCGTCTACGATGAAAATGAACTCGTGGGATATTTTAGTGCTAGCCAAAAGCTAAAGTCCACAATTTCTGCCGATTTTCAAGAGACAGATACAACTATAATAAATAATAATAGTTTAGATAAAAAAATAGAAGAGAATCAAATTTCAAATTCTGATTTAAATGCCGGAGCACCACCAAGTAGCTCCGAAGAAACTATGAGTAGTAAAGAGAGTGGGGGAGATAGCAGAATAAAACCTCCGTCCACACCGTCCGCTCCCGCGGCAGGCTCCCCACCACATGGAAATAAAAAGAAGGAAGAAAAGAGTCTAAAAGTTCCAATCAGTTTACTAGATACCTTGATGCATATTTCAGGCGAATTAACAGTGGTACGTAATATGATTAATAAGCTCGATCGTGGTTTGAAAGTTCGCTACAGTGGTGACCGCGAGCTAGAAAGAATGTCGAGTTTATTAGAAGAGTTACATAAGCTCAATGGAAGTTTGCAAACCCATATTCTGGATTTGAGAAAAGTTCCCTTAAAAGATATTGTTGCTCCTCTAAATCGAGTGGTTCGTGATTTATCAAAGCAACTTGATAAAATGGTGAGCCTAAAAGTTCAGGGTGCGGAATTACGAATTGATACCGCCATTGCTGAAATTTTAAATAATACTTTAATTCATATTGTTAGAAACAGCATTGATCATGGTTTAGAATCGCCTAACGAACGTTCTCAAAACGGAAAGCCAGCTGGTGGAACACTCAGTATCGAAGCCTTTGAAGAAAATGATAACGTTTATGTACGAATTAAAGATGATGGTCGAGGTCTACAAACAGAGAGAATTCGAAATCGTGCCATTGAGCGCGGCTTGATGACCGAAGAACAAGCGCGGTCACTTAAAGAAGAAGATGTGTGGCCGTTGATATTTGCCCCTGGTTTTTCGACCGCTGAAAAAGTTACTGATATTAGTGGTCGTGGTATTGGGATGAGTGCAGTGAAGGAGTCGGTAGAGGCTATCGGCGGTGTTATTGAAATTGGTTCAGTCTCTGGTGCTGGCTCTACTATGACCTTATCAATGCCTCTGCCTAAATCTGTTTTAATTACTCGTTGTCTTTTTATCTTAATTTCTGGAATGCAAATAGGTGTCCCTAATGAAAACGTGTATCGTATTGTTCACCTTGACGGCGAAACGGATACAGCGAAACTGACTAAAATTGAAGACTCTTATATCTTGTCTATGGAAGATGAAATCATCCCCGTAGTTCAACTCGATCAAATTTTGGGGACGGCAAAAATTAATATCGATGAAGAAAAAGTAAAAACAATTGCGGTCCTTAGATCGTCAAAAGGCGCGGCTCTTGGAGTGATTGTGAACGATGTTTTAGAGTTTGAAGATGCTGTTGTGAAGCCCTTCACGGACCATATGAAGGCTTTTGATATCTTTTTTGGAACCACCTTTTTAGGCGATGGCTCCATTGGTTTAATTTTTAGAGCGGATGGATTAGTTGAAGCTTATCGGGCTCGACAATTCTATCGCTTTAATATTAATTTTAAATCGAGAGAGCACTTTTTCCAAGAAGCTTCAGCATAAGCTGATTTTAGTTATAATGTTTTAAATATTTATAACTAAATGCTTTTTATTACTTTAGTTTTCCAAGATCTTTTAAGTTAAAGAGTTTCAATTCTTTTTCTGGTGTGTCTTGATAAACCGAATATCTTACTGCATAGCCCATTTCAGAGGGGAACAAAGCAAAAATAAAATTGTTAGCCATAAGTATTTGCGGAGAATCAGGAATGTTAAAGCTTTGATCAAGCATAAAGTCAGCGGTAATTCTAAAGCGACGATAGTGTCGACCCTTATCAAAGTCTTCGATGTCTATTAATTTTTTGGAATTATGGAGATCAGAATGATCGAGCAAGTCAGTGAAAGACCACGACTGATTGGCTAAAGTTAATTGAGAGTTAATTACTATCTCTGGGTGATCATAAAGCTCATGAGTGACAATTTTATTAGAACCATTTGCATAAACTAAAGTGAGTGAATTTGAATGATTTGATAACTTTCTTAGTACAATGTGGGGATCTAAGTTTTTAGAATACTTCTCGGCCACATAATTTTCTATTTTTATAAAATCGACAATTTGTTTTTGTGATCGAGAAAGTAGCGAAACTTGGTTTTTGGAGCGTAATAAAATATAATCGCTATTACTGCGACAGGGTCCAACCCAAACGATCTCCTCGGGCGAGGCATCAGCAATGGGGGCTTCGCCTGTTTTCATGGTCCAGCTTTGATTGGCAAGTGTGAGGTTTAAATCAATAAAGGCTAAGGAGCGATCCGATAAGCCAATGGCTAAGGTCCCATCTGGGAGAAGATCTCCAGAGGTAAATGAAAGCGTAGAACTTATTTGTCCACCGCCTTGCCATTGTGATTGTATAAAACCTTGAGGTGAAATTTTGAGAATCGTGACCACACGGTTTTGATCTTGTAAGATAAAAAAATTGTGATGTTCATTAAAAGCAATGGAGCGTGGCAAGCCTTTCATATTAATTGGATTTAAAATGCTTTCGCCGTTAGGTCGATGGATGGCAAAAGAGCTAGCACTCATATCGATGATATAGCTTCCACCTTCAGAGAGATAAACGTAGTGCTTTTCCTCTGGATGTAAGACATTAAACTTTTTGATATGAGTCATATTTTCAATATCAAATAAATGAATTTTCTTTATTGTTTTATCAAAAATCGCTAGTAAATTTTGATCACTCCCGTCGGATTTAACGAGTTTTGTTGAAGTATCAACTTTTTCGCCAATTTTATATTCTTCTTTTTTATCGTCAGTACTTTTACTGCTCGTACAGTTTGTGAGGAGGAGTGGTGCTAAAGTGGCCAGAGTCAGCAACAAGTATTGCAGAGATTGTGTATATTTTTTTGTTAATGAGTTTAATGCCTTAGGTTTTAAATAATTTTTAGAATCCATAGCTAATTCCTGTGTTAAATGAGTTGTTAATTGATGATTTTAAATCTAATTCTTTATAATTTAATTTTGTTTGGTGAAGTGTTGCTTCAAAATAAAACCAGAAATTTCTTTGAAGGGGAGCAAAAAGACTCACTGTCAAGTAAGGTGCCGTTGCTTGAGCCGTATCCTTTAAAGAAACATAGCTATCTTTAAGTTGGTAATCGCCAGAGATCATCTCTTCTCCTATTTCTAAGACAACATGGCTTTGTCCAAAAAAGGATTCAGGACGGCTTGGAACGATGGGGGTGCGAAGGGTAGCGCCAATTCTTTGTGTGTAGCGATTTTCAGTGGCATTAATGGTTGATAATAAGGATTTTTTTGAACTTGATGAGATTGAGGTGATGGCAAAGCCGAATAAGCCTGGTTGAAATCGGTACTTAAACTGATAACCAGAGGTGTTTGAAAATCCAAAATTATTATTATCCTCAGTGCTGGACTTCTGATCGTGAAAGCCTAATGAAAAATAATTCCAGTTAACATAGCGTGAGCGATTTAAGACAGAAGTGTATTGCGAAATAATACCATTTTTATAGGCTAGTTGAGTTTGAGCGGCACTTGCGGCGTTTAGTAATAACTTACCACCATCAGCGCTTGCAAAAGGGCCATAGTGGGCGTTATCAAGCAAAGGTTTTCCATCGATTTCAGTGAGATGATAAAACTCATGGGATAAAAGAAAGAGTCTTTCGTAGGGTTTTAATTTAAAGAAAGTCTCTTTCTGTATAGTCATTTTATTTGATTTAAAATCTGTAACGGCCTCTACCGCTCTCTGTTGAGCACCCTCTTGAACTGCCATTGATTCTTCGGTCCATTGAATTTGTGTGGCATTGCCTTGGTGAATGGATTTTAGTTCTTTATTTTGTTTAACGACAAAGTCACTACAGTATTTTTGTTGTGACTCGGAGAGTTTAGAAAGTGTGATACAAAAGTCAAATTCACTATAGTAAGGATCGCAAGTGCATATTGAAGCACTAGAGTTTTCTTTACTCTTACTTTCAATTACAGAAGTTAAATCTTTGAGTTGGGAAAGGGTGACTTGGAGCTCGAGATCACGAGAGCTTCCTCCATTACCTACGAAAGTTGAAGAAGCTTGCGTGAATGTTGAAAAACAATTTATAGTTATAAAAGCGATTAAATAAATAATCTGGTTTTTTAGCTGCATCATTTAGATTTCCCTCCAATGGGGCTTAAGTTTAATGTTAATTGGTATAGGCGTAGGCCTTCTTTTTTTTCACATTCCACTGAGGAAAGAATTTGATTTAAGTTCATACTGAATTCCTTAAGTAATTGAGAAATTTTTTCATACATTTGGTCATCAATTGGCATAACGAACGTGTTGGCAATTCGCTCTTCGATAGAAAAAGTCTCAAGTCCTCGTTTTGCAATCTCTAGGGCCGCTTTATGAAATTGTCTTACGGACTTTTGTGAACTTTCGGGTTCAGTCACGGTGAGGGGAGTATCCTGAACGATTTTTCCATCGAGTGTTTTTCTTAAATATCCTTCACGAAGTAAAAATCGTAAGGATTGATCAATTCTTTTTGGCGAAGCAAGTTGGGATAACTGATTATAGAGGAATGAAGGGTTATTTTGAATCGCTTCAATTTGAAAGCAGTCTTTCACATAAACGTTGAGCCACTCGCTGAGAAGATGTGCTGATACCTTTTTATAACGAGTCGTTGTGGTAGAAGGTTTATTTTCAATAAAAGCAGGAAGTGTGGGGCGATGGAGAAGCCATTTTTTTAAAAGATCCTTTTCGCTGTGGCCAAGCTCGAGGAGCTTACTGATTTCGTCAACACGATCATAAGTTAACTTACGCTTTTTTTGAACGATTAAAGTGATCAGTGCGGGGGATATGCGCCTTAACTCTTTGGCCTTGGAGTGAACAGAGAAAGAGCTATCCTGATTCTTATGAAAAAGAATCATTTCTCTGATGTAGTCCTCTGGCTCTTTATAATCAAAAATTTGTGGGCGCTTCATGTTCTTTTGATTTCCTATTTGCCTACGAGTAGAAGATTTGTTCTGATTTTACAATGAAAATGTGAATTTTTCATTTTTACAATGTAAAAACGAGTTTGTACATTTTACTTGATTTTATTACGCTCCTAGTAGACATAGTTTGTTATTAAAAAGGAGTTCTAATGACTAAGATTAAACAAGTTTTGGTGATGCTTATTGGTTTTTTAATGATGATTTCCGTAAGTTACGCTGAAGAAGTTCCATCATCTAAAAAGGAAAAATTTCAAGAGATCACACCAGGTACCAGTACATATAATAGAAGCGATAAATCTTTTTCGATTCTTTTCCAACCCATTGGTTTTGGTCCAACCAATGGTGTTACTCAAGGCGCTCAAGTCGCTTTTTTTCTAGAGCCTAATCATCAAATTATTTTGGATTACACAACAATGAATGATTACAGTACTTCAAGCGTTTTCTCTGATCATGAAGTTGATCAAGAAACTGGTATTTCACTGGGATTACACTGGAAAGTCTTTGTTGCAAATACTTTTTATTTAAAGACAGGTTTGATCCATCGTACTTATAATTATAAGTACAGAGAGGGATGTTCTACTTTCCTTATTAATAACTGTACTGATAATTCTTATTTGAACACGCAAGAGGAGATTGATTTGTCAGGGACTTCAGAGTCTGCTTCTTTTGCCATTGGAAATCAATGGCAATTTGATAGTTTTACATTAGGGTGTGATTGGTTTGGAATGGTATTCCCTTTGAGTCACAAAATTAATAGCTATGAGTTTCGCAATTCAAAGGGGAGCTCAGATCCTGGACGTAGTAAAATTCAAAGAAATATGATTGATTCAAATATTATGGTAGTTCGCTTTTATTTAGGCGCATCTTTTTAGTTAGTATTAAAGGCCGAGATCAACGCCTTGCCTTATCAGATCAGCGGCTTCAACCAGACCACTCTGCACCGAGTGAAAATGAGAAGTGGTTTGTAGTTTTTCTCGTCCGAAGAGGCGAGAAAACTCATCATGAATTAATGGGACAAAGGCAGAGCCCCCAGTAAGGCAGATAAGATCTATAGATTGGTATGATAGCTGAGCGTCGTCTAAGGCTCGGTGAAGTGAGTCAAATACCTTTTGTTTAAAATCAAAGGCCCAGCCTTCAAATTGAGATCGTTCGATATTTTCACTAATTTCAATACCAGGATAGTGGTAGTTAAAAGTGGCCTTTGGCAATTCCGATAGAGTTCTTTTAGTTTTTTCGATCACTTCAAAAAAGGAAAAAATTTGATTGTCATCCACCATGCAGAGGAGTCGATCAATGGACTTTTGATCTTCTGCTTTCATTGCGGCTTTAAGAATTTCTTTTATAAAAAGGTAAGTTTCTGGATCTTTTAAGTGAACCACGTGGGAGGGTTTGTTCAGTCGATCAAGCAGTAGTGGAGGCATTTGAAGTAAATTATTACTCATAGGAATTTTATATTGCACTTTTGCACCAAAGTAACGATTCAGATGCTGACTCATGAATAATGAATCTAAGGCATCACCAGCGAGTGGACATCCTTCAATGGCAAGTACATCAGATTTTTTAAATTGCTGTGGGCTCAGGCGAATTATGGTAAAGTCTGATGTTCCTCCTCCAAAATCACCGATGAGTACAATCTTTTCTGCTGTTTGTGTTTTACGATAATTAAAGGCTGCGGCTAATGGTTCCGGAACAAAAAAGACCTGTTTAAAGCCGGCAAACTCAATGGCTTTTTTCATCCGATGAAGGGCCAACTCATCTTCAAGAGGCTCCATCGAATATCGTGCTGGGCGGCCAACTATGATCGAATTAATTTCTTGGTTTAAGTGAGATTCAGATCGCTTTTTGAGCTGAAGAATAAATAGACCAACCAACTCTTCAATGGGAAGTCTTCGATTTTTTCCAATTAAGGTTCCTAAATAAGAAGGGTTTGGAAGGTGAGATTTAAAAGATCTAAAGAGTCGACCTTCAAAGTCGTTTTGAATAAATTCCTTGATCGCAAGCTCACCGTAGTGAGCACTGTTTTCATCAGGAAAATAAACTAAGCTTCTCATAATCGAGGAATCACTAGACAAGGGATCAATGGGAAGAGTTATTTGCTTTTGGTCATCACTAACGAAACCAACGAGTGAATTACTCGTCCCAAAATCCATTGCTAAAAAAGCGCTATCTTGATGAGGCATAGTAAATATTCTATATTTTTAATGATGCTTGTCACCAGTTTTTTCCTCATTAAAAACGCATTATCAATTACAGTGGAAACGTTGTGATTAATTTTTACTATTGGTTTTCGCTGAGACCTGTTTCGATTTTATTGAGAAGGTCTTTAATTTCTTTCGTGTTTTCTGGTGCGACAAAAACGGTGTCGTCTCCGGCAATGCAGCCCAGAATTTGATCGGAGAAAGTCATATCAATAAAGCGGCCGACGAGAGAGGCTGAACCAGGATGCGTGCGAATCACAATGAGGTGACCATTGGAACTCATACGAGTAACCATTTCCCTTAACGACGTTGATTTAATAGGTGTAAAGAACTCTTCTGGGAGTCGATAAACGGTGCGACCTTCGTTGTCGATGGCGCGGATGGCGCCAAGTTTTCGCAAGTCTCTTGAAACAGTGGATTGTGTTACTTGGTAGTGTTGTTTTTCCAGTTTTTCAACCAGCTCTTCTTGGGTGCTCAGAGTCCCTTCAGAAAGAAGGTGTCGTAAGGCATCGATACGAGGTCTACTTGGAACTTTGCCAGACTTTTTGAGGTTTGATTTCAATGTGGATGTTTTCATGACTCTCCAGAGAAATTTTTAATAGAGAAGTTTTAATAAAATCGCTTTTTGCACGTGAAGACGATTTTCGCTTTGTTGGAATATGACGGATTGGGGATGATCTGGCAGCGTGGAAGAGATTTCTTTGCCGCGGACCATGGGCATACAATGCATCACCACCGCTTGCGAATCTGCTTTGGATAAAAGCGCTTCGTTCAGTTGAAAGCCCGCAAAAGCTTGTTCGCGCGCTTGCTCTTCGTGTTCAAATCCCATACTTGTCCAAACATCGGTATAAAGGGCATGGGCAGAGGCGACAGCAGACTCAGGGGAGTCGTGCGCGGTGATGGTGCCACCCTCAGTCAATGAAAATTGTTTAGAACTTTTAACGATAAAAGCGTTGGGTTCAAAACCTGCTGGGCAGGCATAGTGTAAATCAATTCCAAGACGCGGACAAAGGAGCATTAAACTATGGAGCATATTATTTCCATCACCAATATAAGCTAAACGAAGCCCACGTAATTCAGAAAAACGTTCTTTTAAAGTCAGTAAATCCGCCATCACTTGGCAAGGATGATGACTGTCCGTAAGTCCGTTGATAATGGGAATTTGAGAGTGGGCGGCCATTCGTTCAACCAAGGCGTGATCAAATGTTCTGATCATTAATCCATGGGCATATCCTGATAAAACTCGAATGATATCTTCGGGCTCTTCTGTTTTGCGGTTCGAGCCCACACTTTCAATGGCGTAGGCGCCGAGTTCTTGAATGGCTACAGAAAAACTCATGCGAGTGCGCAGCGAGGGTTTGTCAAAAAGCATGACGATGGTTTTCCCGGAGAGAGGTTGATTTAGTTTATGTGGGAGTGATGAGGCGGAAGATACTGATTGAAGCTTTCGTTCGTTTTTTAATTGGATCGCTAAATCAAGCATGTCATTAAGTTCTTGAACACTCCACTCTATGCCAGTTAAAAAATGTCTCATCGATTTATTTTTCATAATGTTTCCTTTGTGGAAGAGGTGGGAGAAGAATTATTTTTCGCGCTCACTTTGGGAGGTTGACGTTTAGGTTCAAGCGAACGTAAGCGACAAACGGTGCCGACGCCACTATCCGTAAACAACTCTTCGATTAAGCCGTGGGGTCTGCGCGCATTAATAATATGAACATCTTTAATTCCATGTCGAAGTGCATAGATAATCGTTTGAGCTTTGGCGAGCATTCCTCCCTTAATAACTCCTTGGTCGATGAGGCTTTCAAGTTGACCAGCATCCAGCTCCGAAATCAATTGCATGTCTGCATCTAAAATTCCATCTTGGTCAGTGAGAAAAAACATTTTTTTAATTTTCATCGCCTCAGCAATGCGACTAGCAGCCCAATCAGCATTGATATTATAGGCCTCACCCTTTTTTCCAACGCCCACCGGAGCAACCACAGGGATGAAAGGCTGATTCATGAGCGCTAAAATAGAAGACGTATCGACTTTTTCAATCAGCCCCACTTGTTGAAGAGCGGGATCAGCTTGTCGACATTGTAAGAGTGAGGCATCAGCGCCAGAAAGTCCAATGGCGCGGACCCCTGACTGATTAAGGGCTCGCACAATGCGATGGTTTACTTGTCCACAAAGAACCATTTCAATCACTTCCATCATCTCAGGTGTTGTAATGCGAAGTCCGTTGACGAACTCCCATTGAATACCACGTGAAGTGAGTTCTTTGTTGATGCTTGGGCCTCCGCCATGAACTAAAATTAAATTAATGCCGACGGAGTTTATGAGAGAAAGATCTTCGCAAAGGGCTTTGACAAGATTTTGATCTTGAAGAGCTGCGCCTCCGAGCTTAATCAACAAAGTTTCTTTACGAAATTTTTGAAGGTATTTTAGTGAGGCCAGAGTGCTTTTCAGTGGAGTCATGAGTACTCCGTATTAATATCAACATACTTTCGAGAGAGATCGCATCCCCAGGCTTGAGCCTGGAACTCACCGCTCTCTAGCTCTACATCAATCATGACTGTATCGCGTTTTAGTGCTTGTCTTAAATCGTCACGATTAAATTCGACGACGGTTCCATTTTTAAAGACTAATGTTCCTTGAATTCGTAACTCCATTTTTGCAATGGAATCAGCAGGCACACCTTCTCCTCCGAGGCGAGCCACGATTCTTCCCCAATTCGGGTCTTCACCGTGGATGGCGGTTTTCACCAAAGGACTTAACGTCACGCCTCGTGCGGCTTTTCTTGCAAGTTCTAGTGTGGGTGAGCCTTTTAAATGAACTTCAATCAACTTTGTTGCGCCTTCACCATCGCGAGCAATGGATTTGGCTAGAGTTTGCATAATGGTAAGTAAGGCTGATTCAAATTTTTGTTGATCTTCTGGAGTTTCAATTCCACATCCACTTTGCCCATTGGCCATCATAAAAACGCAATCATTCGTTGAGCTATCGCCATCCACACTTATCATATTAAAACTTTTATCAGTTGTAGTAGAGAGGAGTGATTGCGCGCGTTCTTTTGTCAAAACGGCATCGGTTAAAACATACCCAAGCATGGTCGCCATATTCGGGTGAATCATTCCTGAGCCTTTGCAGATTCCAGTAATTTTAACAACGCCGCTAGTGAGCGCGATATCAATGCTAGCTGATTTTGGCACTAAGTCCGTTGTAAGAATGGCAAGCGCAAAAGCTTCTGCGTTGTCCACACGACGCTCAACAAGTTCGGGCATTGCTGATTTTATTTTCTCAATTTCTAAATGTTTGCCAATCACTCCTGTGGAGGCTGTTAAAACCTGATGAGGCATGCAATGGAGAGATTGAGCCGCGGCTTCAGCCATTTGTAAATTATTGTGATCTCCCAAAGTTCCTGTAGCTGCATTGGCTTGCCCGCTGTTGGTGATAATCGCGCGGATTTCTGTTGAAGGGAGTAAGGCTTGCGAATAGCGAATGGGCGCGGCCTTAAGCTCGTTCAGAGTAAAAACTCCGACGGTTGTTGCTGGCACATCCGATAAGATTAAGCCTAAGTCGGGGCGATATTTGCGAACTCCGCTATTAATTCCACTGGTTGAAAAACCTTTTGGAAGAGGAGTCCGCGAGATCCCAGGTCCCGTTTGCAATTGAGAATGAAGAGGTGTGTTTGAGTTCATATTAGTCCTTCACGATGAAGTAGGCCGGTGTGTACGGGCCATCCCCATAAATAATTCATGTTTTCTATAGCTTGAGACGCCGCTCCCTTCATTAAGTTATCAATGCAGGAGTAGAGATAAAGTTTGTTGTCGATAACACCATAGGAAATGTGAGTGCGGGCACTGCCAACCACTTTTTTAAGAGAGAGGATCGAGTGATCTTCACTGGCAGAGTTGGACGGATCGTTTAATGGTGTGAAGCGTGCGAGCGGATATTGGGCAAACGCTTCTTGAAAGGCTTGCGTGACGTCGCTCAACTGGCATCCTGGTTGAAGATGAGCATAAATTCCTGCGGTGATTCCTCGACGAAGTGGGAGGAGGGATGTGGAGAAATGAGGATTAATCTTTGTTTGAGTTAGTAATGAAATATGATCACAAAACTCTGGATAGTGTTGGTGCTTTCCAATTTTGTAGGGAAAAGAGTCTTCTGAAATTTCAGCAAAAAGTTGAGATTCAGCAGCTTTTTTTCCGGCACCCGTAGTTCCTGATTTGGCATCTATGACGATGGATTCCGTTTGGAGAAGATTTTTTTTCAACAGTGGAATGAGCGCCATTTGAACAGCCGTAGCATAGCAACCGGGATTGGCAATCAAGCGAATTTCACTGTGAGGCGAAGTTGAATTAGAATCCGAAGCCGTAGAAAGAAAAGGACTTAATCCATATTGAGCCAATCCAAGCAATTCTGGTGATGTATGTTTTAGTCCATACCAAGTTTGGTATTTTTCAGTGGTGCTCAAGCGGAACGCGCCACTGAGATCGATCACTTTAGTAGAGGATTTTAATAATCCTGGCGCTAACTCCATAGATGCTTCAGCAGGCGTTGCTAAAAAGACAATATCGAATTGAGAGGCGGACTCTATCAGCGCGTTCACAGGAAGACATTGAACTTCTCTTCCCAGGGATTCGGGTAACCAGTGCTTGAGGTGAATGGCAGTTTCATTGGTGCCCAGAGTGAGTGATTCAACATAGGGATGTTGCAGAAGACTGCGGCCAAGTTCCATTCCTGAGTAGCCACGAGCGCCGATGAGTCCAACTCTTAATCGAGAAGTGGCGGACCCAGTAGAATTTGACTTCGACTTATTAGAATTCAATGAGGAGTCATTGGAAGCCTTTTTGGAATTATTTTCAAATGAATAATTATGCATAGAAAAGCATAAGTATGCATAAAGCATTACTTAGTCAATATTTATATTTGCGTTTTAACTTGCAATGAATGAAAGAATATGCAACATCCAGAAAATAAATATTCTGCTGAAAATAAGGAGAACAATCATGAGCGGAGTTAAGCAAGCTGACACAGGAAATTCTAAAAAAGTAGTGCTGGTTTATTCGGGTGGACTTGATACTACGGTATGCATTCCTTTGATGAAAGAAGAATATGGTTATAATGAAATAATTACTGTCACTGTGGATGTTGGTCAGCCTCGTGAGGATATTCAACAAGCGGAAGAAAAAGCCAAGGCTCTCAAGACTCATCACTTTACTGTGGATGCGCGTGCCGAATTTGCAGAAAAATTTTGTTTTGCCGCCATTAAAGCCAACGGATATTACGAAGGTTATCCTCTTAGCACATCCATCGCCCGCCCTCTGATTAGTCAAAAAGCAGTAGAGGTGGCACAAAAAATAGGGGCGACGTCTTTTGCTCATGGTTGCACGGGCAAAGGCAATGATCAGTTTCGTATCGAATATGGAATTCGTGCACTCATGCCGGAGGCAGTGATTCACGCTCCTGTTCGAGAGAAAAATATGACTCGTATTTGGGAAATTGAATACGCGCAAGCGCGCCAACTTCCTATCAAACAAAGTTTAGAAAAAATTTGGAGCATCGATGAAAACTTATGGGGACGATCGATTGAGGGTGGTAAACTCGAAGACCCTGATTTTTCTCCACCAGAAGAAATTTTTCAGTGGACGAAAGGACCAGACGCAGCCTTGAATGAATCTTCTGAAGTCACCATTGAGTTCGCCAAAGGAGTGCCGACCCATATTAACGGTGTGTCTTTAGCGCCGGCAGATTTAATCAGTAAAGCTAATCAAATTGCAGGCCTTCATGGTGTGGGCCGCATAGATATTATGGAAGATCGTTTGTTGGGTTTAAAAGTTCGTGAGAATTATGAGTGTCCAGGCTCAACTTTACTTTTAACGGCTCATAAGGCACTTGAGGCTTTAGTATTAACACGCGAAGAATTACGATTTAAACAAACCATTGATCAAGAGTGGTCGCGACTTGCCTACGAAGGTTTGTGGCTTGATCCATTGAAAGAAGACCTTGAAGCCTTCATTGATAAGACACAAGAGCGCGTTAGTGGAAAAATAGTTTTGCGACTCTTTAAGGGCTCATGCCAAGTTATTCGACGATCAAGTCCTTGGGCTTTATACTCTGAGGCTTTAGCTTCCTTTGACAATGCCGAAGCCTATGACCAGCGTGAAAGCACCGGAGCTGTAAAAAACTTTGGTCTTCAAGCGCGAATGTATTTGCATTTAAAAAATCAAAAAAAGTAAAAACTATTGAAGGAAAATTTGCATGAGCAAGAGTGATAATAACCAAGGCAATAAACTTTGGGGCGGCCGGTTTAGCGAAAGCACAGAGCAAATTGTGGATGAGTTTTCTTCTTCCCTTTCTTTAGACAAGAGAATGTGGAGAGAGGATATTCAAGGAAGTCTCGCGCACGTTAAAATGCTTACTCATCAGCAAATAATTCCACGCGCTGAAGGCGAAGAGATTGTAAAAGCTTTGGAGACTATTAAAAAAGAACTCGAAGCAGAAATTCAATCCGGAAATGACCCTTTCGCGAAATCGAAGGCTGAAGATGTTCACTCCGATCTGGAGCAGCGGTTGTATGATAAAATAGGTGCGGTTGCTGGAAAGCTTCACACCGCTCGCAGCCGAAATGACCAAGTGGCGACCGACTTGAGACTTTACCTTAGAAATCAAGTAAACGACCTTCAAAAAAATATCGTTCAGCTTCAATCGTGGATTATTCAAACCAGTGAACAGCATTTAGAAACCATTCTTCCTGGATTGACTCACATGCAACACGCACAGCCAGTCAGTTTAGCTCACCATTTGATGGCTTATTTTTGGATGCTTCGGAGAGACGTCACTCGACTACAAGATTTTTACCATCGTCTTAATGTTTTACCGTTGGGCTCAGCAGCCTTGGCAGGAACTTCATTTCCCATTGATCGTCAAAGGGTAGCGCAAGAATTAGGATTTGAGTCTGTGACTGAGAATAGTCTGGATGCTGTCTCTGATCGTGATTTTGTCATCGAGTTTTTATCGATTGCCTCCAATATAATGATTCATCTTTCTCGCTGGGCTGAAGAAGTGGTTTTGTGGAGCATGCCTGAGTTTCAATTTATAGAGTTGGCTGATTCTGTAACCACGGGTAGCAGTATTATGCCTCAGAAAAAAAATCCCGACGTTTCAGAACTCATTCGAGCCAGAACGGGGAGAGTGACGGGTGCACTGATGGGTATTTTAACCGTCATGAAAGCGTTGCCGTTGTCTTATCAACGTGATTTACAAGAAGATAAATATCATTTGTTTGAAGGTCTTGATAGTCTTCGTTACTGCATTCAATTGATGTTGTGTCAAATGCAAAAAGCCCAGTTTAATAAAGCTAAAATGGCTCTGTCTCTTAAAGGTGATGCGTCGAATGCCACGGACCTGGCTGATTATTTAGCCAAAAAAGGATTGCCATTCCGTGAAGCTCATGAGGTTGTCGGTAAAATCGTGCGATTTTGTTTAGATCAAGCAGTAAATATCGAAGATATGACTCTTCTTCAACTACAAAAGTTTAGCCCCCTTTTTGATAATGACGTTTTAATTCAAGTTCAGCATCTTCAAGTCATGAAGGCCCGAACCAGTGAAGGCGGCACGGCTCCTCAATCGGTCCAAGCACAAATTCAAAAAGCTAGAAATATAATCCTAAAACGCTAGTTTAAAGCCATACATTTATTCTTCTCTTATTTACTTTAAAAAAGTTGATAAGAAAGGGTCGAAATTCATTGTTTTATTCTAAGAATCAATTAATTTTGATCTCTTCATAGAATCGACATTAACTACAATTATAGCATTTTTCTTTTTTTAAGAAGTTTGTCTCGCAAATTAAGAAATGGTTTTTCTACTGTCAAATGCAACAGCAGTGCTCCAGTTATAGAAATGAAAAATAGTGTAATTAGCATAGTATTATCATTTTGAAAAAAATGAATTGATTTTAACCAAGGATGAAATAAGTGAATTAGTTCTTTATGTGTTAAATAAAATGTATAAGCTAACGTTGCCATTAAGGTTGATCCGGGTATTTTAAAATAGTTGAGAACCGAATGAGGTATTGCGGCACTTATAACTAAGCCACCGTAACCTAGAGCAAAAGCAGGAAAACCAAATACCGCTGCTAAAAATGATGTTCGATCCGAACAAAGCCAACATCCTAATACTAAGAAAAAGAATCCAAAGAGTAATGGTAAATTAGGAATTCTATTGAGAGTTGTTATGAAATGATTACTAAAAGTAAATAACATGGCAATTATTACGCCCATTAGAATTCCATCAAGACGAGTATATGTTGGATAATAAATGATTTTACCAAAAGAATTACTAAACTCCCTAAGGTGTTCCTCTCCAGTTAGGGGAGATAGATAGATTTTCCAAAGAGTTGCTCTTAAAATTATACCTCCAATAAAAATAAGTATTGGCAGGCTAATCACAAAAAGTTTAGCATTAACTCTTTTTTGTAGACTGAAGATTAAAAGTGATACAGTGGGTCCTCTTGGATCCTTGCAATTTAAAGTTTGTGTTTTCTAAAGTATTTGGTCCGCTTCAATAAAAATTCTCAAGATACGGAGTTACTTAATCAACCTACCCGAAATAAACAACAGGCCTATAAAATTTCTTGCCTGGAGAACGTATTATGAGGATACTAAATGGATTTTGTTTTTTATCTGCATAATTATTTTCTATTAGTACTAATTTTTCAAAGCTAAAATGGTTTTGAGCAATCCTAGATGAACCTCACTTTAATCCAGTAAAGATTTTATATTACCCCCTCCCTAACCCAATTGTTTTTGAAGTAATTTATTATAAGGGCCATCTGGGATTAGTAGAAGCTCTTCATGGGAGCCCTCCTGGGCAATTTTTCCATGGTCGAGAACAAAAATCTTATCTGCTTTTTTAACTGTCGATAAGCGGTGAGCAATAATCAGAGTCGTACGGCTTTTAGTTAGATTCTCAAGTGCAGATCGAACTAAAAACTCACTTTCACTGTCAAGAGCACTGGTGGCTTCGTCTAAGATGAGTATTTTGGGGTCCTTTAAAATGGCTCGCGCGATGGCAACTCGTTGTTTCTGTCCACCGGATAACTGTACACCCTTTTCTCCAACAAGAGTTTTATATCCATCTGGGAAGGTAAGTATAAAATCATGAGCATAAGCCATTTGAGCAGCACGAATAACCTCTTCATTGCTTGCAGAGGGTTTTCCATAACGAATATTTTCTTCAATAGATTCAGAAATTAAAATGGGCTCTTGTGGTACAATACCGATTTGATTACGGAGCGCAAATAAATCAAAGTTTTGTAGATTTTCATGGTCAATTAAAATGGCACCTTCTTTAATATCATAAAATCCCATGATCAATTGAGCAATTGTCGTTTTTCCTGCTCCGGAAGAGCCCACAAAGGCCACCGTTTCAAAGGGATTTATAGTTAAATTTAATTTATTTAATACAATCATTTCAGGTCGGGCAGGATAAGCAAACACCACGTTTTTAAACTCAAGATGTCCTTGGGTAATCACTTTTAGGGGTTTATTTATATTTTCATTTTCGATAGTAGCCTTATCAAGCAATTCAAAAACTCGATTGGCAGCACCAAGCGCTGAAACAAAATCAGTATACAGATTTCCTAAGACACCGACAGAAAATGCGGCCGTCATAACATATAGAATATAGGAGGTAAGTGTACCGGTGGTCATTTCGTTTTGAATTACGAGAATCCCTCCGTACCACACAATAAAAACGATAGATAAAAATCCTAGTATGGAGACCAATCCGGTAAATTTGGAAATCACTTTTATTTTATTTACAGAATACAAGAAAGCTTTATTGAGTTGATTCTCATAGCGATGACTTTCCCATTTTTCTTGGGCAAAAGCTTTTACAGTTCGTACTCCAGAGAGACCCTCCTCTGCAATTGAAGACGATTGAGCCAAGGCATCTTGTGTTGTTCTGGAAATTATTTTTACTTTTTTTCCGAAATAAGCCACGAAAAAAGCGATGGGTGGAATAATAAATAGAATAAAAATAGTTAATTTTATTGAGGTAACAAATAGAAGAATTACTCCACCAAGACTTTGAAATAAGTATCGGACAAACATAGAGATATTGGCACTGAGCGCATTTTGTAAAACCATTGTATCAGCAGTTAAGCGAGCTAAAAGTTCCCCTGTTTTGGAAAAATCAAAAAAGCTCATTTCTTGAGATAGAATTTGACTGAATAAGCGTGAACGTAAACGCATAACAGTTTTTTCACCGGCAAGAGAGAAATAATAGTAGCGAAGACTTGATGTCAGTCCTTGAAGAATAAATACGACTAATGCAATGGAGGCAGCTATGTTTAGACTTTTTGAATCTTTAGTTTTTAAGGCTTCGTCAATGATAACCTTGATATATTGTGGATAAATCATCAGCGCCGAGCTGCTAATAAATAGAAAAAGTAGACCTTTAATTAATAAGGGCCATTCTTTTCGGCTTAGATTTAATAATTTCCTTAATAAGGATGGCTTTTGTTGTGTCATTGAAACTTCCAAATGTAGTAATATTTAAAATATACTAGCTATAATTTAAAAATAAAGGAAGAGAGAACGACAAAATTATGGAAGTCATGGAAAATCCCTATATTTAGTCTATGGCCATTCGCACTTGATTATTTCTTCCAGAAAGGTTCATCCGGCTTGAATTTGAGTGGTATTCAATTTTTCAGCTTTACTAAGTAAATAATAATTATTTAAAATTGTCATACCTATTGATAACAGCTATCTTTTAGCCTCTATAAGTTCGATGAAGGCATTCAGTTAGAGGAAGTTGCGCAGGAAGAAAGCATATGCAACTTCTTTTTGATGTTGAATTAAGTCGTTTCATCCACGAGAAGTTTAACTTCAGTTTCCATTTTTTGGTGACGATCAATTTCGTTGTTCCAACGAGCAGACTCTTTCTCGTAAGTTTTCTTTTTAGATCTCCAAGGAGTGACTTCTTTTTTTAACTCAGCGATTCTTTGATCAAGAAGCTTGGTTTCTTCAGCAAGAGTCCCTTGAAGCGTCTCGCCCTCTTTTTGGGAATTAACTACGGTGGCTCGATCTTCCATGAGCTTTTCAATACGCTCTTGTCTTGCCGCTTGAAGTCCTTTGAGTTGAGTTAATACTTTTTCTAATTGAGCGATTTTATCCATGTCTGTTTGCTTTTTCTTTTCTTCTTCTTGCTTGGCTTTATCGATCTCTTGAATTTTTTTCGTATGTTGAGCTAAAGTATTTTTGTTTTCAGTGATTTGCTGTTGGAGTTTCTTTTTTTGCGATTGTAGATCAGTACTTGCGGAATCGAGAGTGTTTATGTTGTGGTTCACTTGCTCTAAAGCCTTGTTGTATTCATTACGGTTGGTGGTGCTTTTTTCGATATTCTCTGAAATTCTTTTTAAACCATCTTCGGTGGTCATTTCACCAGCGAGGCCAGATGATGAAGCAATCAAAAAACTCAATATAATAAGAGCTTCTTTCATTATTTTTTTATTTTTTAAACTTTTCATAAATTCTCTCCCGTTCCTTCAATTTTAAATCTTTATAAATATTTATTACTTTTAAAATTTATTTAAAATACCAATTTTAAAACCGCTCTTATTAATTACCTTCAGTCGTATTTGCGATCGATCCACCTTTACTTGTTTGAGCTTCGTTTTCAGGACAAACATTTTTAAGTGAAGAGCGATAATGTCCAACTTCATCTTCCCAAATTTCACCATCAAAGGACCAAAGTTGATCTTTGTCTTCTTTTTTAATTTGCTTTAATTTTTCAGAGGCAGGTGTTCGTGAATTGGCTTTGCTATTGCTGGCCATTTGATACCGTAGATGCTCGCCTGCGCCATTATGAATTTCATAAAAAAGAAGTTCGCTCTGATCCAGCCAGTGCTCTAGATCCTTAGCTAAGTTTTGATAACTGATTTGTAAAATATTATTTTGAAAACTTTTTAATTTAGTCTTCTTATCTGTCCAAATGGGATTAAAGTACGCTACCTCTGATACAAGTCCCTCTTTAGCTTCAAGGACAATTTTTCTTAGTAAAATATTTTTATTGATATTTCGCTCAAAGTCTTTCTTTTGAGCGAGTAAAGAATCCCGTTTAGCGGCATTGTTTGATGCTTTTAAGTGTCCCTCAAGTTCCTGAAGAAGTTGTGTATATTTAAGCTGAGCTTGATGAAATTTTTGATCCAGTTCATTCAACATTGAAGGCAGTTTTTCAAGGTTGGCAGCATCTTCTTCAATTTCATTTACTTTCTTCTGTAACTCAATAAATTTTGGATCGCGAGCAATTTCCACGAGTAAGGAACGTGGAAGTCCTGCAAAAGTTTTTGGTGTTCCAGCCTTTAAAAAGTCACGAACAACGTCTAAATGATTGGGATTTTGTTTACTATAATTTTCCAACTGCTTTTGTGCATATTTGTATTTTGCTAAAAAGGATTGCAGAACTGATTTTGCATCTCCAAACTGACATAATTGCAAATAGCCAACGGTTCTTACAATATAGGATTCTGGCTTGTAAGCACCTTGAAAGTAATTGGTGTGCAGTGAAAACATATTTCCGGCGGCACCTTCATAATCTTTTAATAAGATTTGGCTCCAAGCACTTTCCACAAGAGTTTCAAGCCAGAGCGGATGTTCTTGATCTACGGAACGATAAGCGTCTAAGGCTTCCTTGTACATTCCCTTTTGAAAATAGATTTGTCCAAGCGTTGCAGCGGTGAGAGATTTTAAGTTTTTAGCATTTTGGGCTTTAATCTGATTAGTTTGAAGTTGTTGTAAGAGAGTTTCTAATTCTTTTTTAGCAGAGTCGACATCATTGGTGCGGTAGTAGATTTGTGCCGTCATAAAACGAGCTTCACCCGCTTGCTCACTATCAGCAGGAACACGGGTAAGAGAATTCCAAGCCACTTGCAAGTCTTTCTTTTCAAGTGCCAGGCGCGCAACAGTTAATGGTAAATTTTTTAAATCCTTATCTTCAAGATTAAGTTTTAAAGCGTATGGTGAAAAGAAGGATGCGTCTTCATAGTCTGTGGTGCGAACGTTATTCAAAGCAAATTGAAGTCCTCGCTTTGCTCTCATTGTATCTTTGTCGGATTTAAGTAATTCTTTAAAATGCTCTTGAGAGGCTGTACGAATATTGAGTTGAGACATTCCGCGACCAAGAATTTCGTGAGCCGCGTCTTTTGTCTCTGCTTGCTTCAAGAGTGGATACGCAATCCCAGCGGAGAGTGGAGTTGTGTCCTTTGATTTTAATAATAGTAGAGACTCCAAAATTTTAAACTCGCCATCACTGACAATTGCAGCAGATACAACACTCGGATCTGCCGCTGGTGTATTAGGTAAAGTCCATTCTGGAGATAGTCGAGCATCCTTTTGCCCCAGCCAAAGGGATTTAAGAGTGTAGCGTTGAAGAGGAGTGAGTTTAGCCATTTCACTGAGTTTTGGCAACTGAGGTGAAGGTTGAGAGGGCACAGCTAGTAAGGTTGGTAGTTTAAACTTTTGATGTTCGCTCAATACTGGTTTTTCTGGAGTAGCAATTTTATCGTCTGCTTTGACATTGATGAGGCTAACGCTTTTTAATTTAAACGTTTTTCCTTTAACAGAAAACTTATTCGGTGGAGCCGTAGGCTTTTTAGCTTTTTTTATCACTGAATTGGGAGTAGCCGCCAATGCCAGAGATAAAGAAAGTGGTGATAAATAAACAAAGATTAATTTATTCATGGAGTTTACCTTTCCTTGCCACCAAAAAAGAAGTTAACACCCAAGAGCCATGCATTATCTTGAAAGCGAGTTGTACCCAAATCTGTTTCGCCTTTAAATTTTATTTGTTGTTCATTGGTCCAGGTGTTGCGAATATCAAATCGTAATGCAAAACTTTTACTTAAAAACAAAAGTTGACTGATATCAAACCCGTAGTGAACAGCTTGCTTCACTTTACCACCGTTCTCGCTCATCATTTTGTATTTAGTCATACCGGCATGCAAACCAAGACCGATATCGAGGTAAAGAATTTTTTTCTCAAGAAGACTGACTTTAGCGTAAATGGGAGACCAAAGAAATCGCGCTGAGGTTGTGGATACCAGTGAGTTGTAGGCAGGCTTGGTTCCAAAGGTGTAGAATTCTTTTGTTACGGAATTATCATGAGTGTTGTAATTAGTGTAGTCGAGATTTAATCCCATTTTTTCCGTAAAGAAATATCCCATAGAAAACGAGTTCAATGTTCCTTCTAGAAAGCCGTCGTTGACAATTTTTCCAGTCATTAAACTGAAGTAAATTCTTTTGTCCTTAGTGAAGCTACGATTTTGTACAACCGTAAAATCATCGTCTTTGGAGGACCAATATTTTTTTTCTAAATTTTCAACATCAATTTTATCTGCACTGGGTTTACTCTGGTCTTCTCCGTTCGGAGTAGTATTTTGTGCATGAGACCAATTGGGGATTCCAAGGAGAGACACTGTTAGTACTGTTAAAAGTTTATAATAAGATAAATTATGTTTATTTATATTTTCGAACATTGAATTCAATTTCCTTGTTTTCATATTTTCACTCCAATTGGTATCATTTCAGTTAGTGAGGGGCTTCATACACCTCTTCATTTAATTCAAACTTTTAAAGACAAAGGGATAACTGACCAAAACGCGAACCCCGCCTTCTGGTTTAGGAAATCGCCATTGTGCTATTAATTGCAATAAACAAGTCTCAACGCTGTTATTGCTGAGAGTGCTTTCGGTAATATTAGAGGTTTCAACTTCACCTCCAGGAGCAATTTGAAACTTAACAGCCACTTTTCCGAAGAGGCCAGGGTTTGCACTCAATTGCCGTTCGTAACAAAATAAAATTTTTCCTTTTTGACTTTGAATGAATTTAGCAATCACTTCACGATCAAGACCACCTGAAACTTCGCTCTCTTTATGCAGAAGTCCTAATTCTCCTTGGCCCACATTTCCTTGAGAAATTTGGCCTAAGCCTGTGCCGCCAATCGTTCCACTTCCTCCAAGCCCGATACCACCATCTTTGGCAAGTCCTTTGGTGAATTGACTTGGATGTAAACCTGTTCCGCCACCGAGACTTCCCAATACTTTAAAAGTTTTTGAAGATGTGTTGGCAGCAGGTGTTGTGGTACTTGTAATAGAAATTGTTTTTGGTCCTATTCCAACAGCAATATTTTTTAGTGAATGCTTGCCGATCATCGAGAATACTTTTCCTAATGCTTTAGTATTTGAGGCTTTGGGAGAGCTGGATTGTGGAGCACTGGTTTGTGCTAATGCCTTTGCTACGGCATTTTTAGGAGGAGCAGGGGGTGGAGCTTTTTTCGGTTGTAATTGAATCACTGTACCATCAACCTTTTTTGTTTGATTTTCAGCAACGACTTCTGCGTTATTTTTACTTCCCATAAAGGATAATAATCCAGTAAGCAGACAAGCGATCAAGGCTCCAAAGATATAAGGTCGAAGTGCTGGATCAAGTAGCCCTTTAAATGAACCGGAATTAAATCCCTGCGTTTCAGGAGCAATAGTTAATTTGTACTTTAATGTAATTCCATCGCTCTCAGTTTCTTGCCACTCTGATGTTGGCTTAATGAGAATGGGCTTTTTACTTTGTGGCCATATAAGGGGAGTGTTTTCTGGTAAAAATTGACTGTACCAATGTCGATCATTTCTTTTCCACACAAGCCAAACCCAAGTTTGTTGGGCGGTTTGGTTTTTGTTAAAATTAGAATCAGGACCTTTGGTTTGATTCTCGGGCTGAGTTAACAGTTCAACACTACGATCAAAAGGAACAACATGAAGCTCACTATCTATGAGAGGAATTACTGTTGGACCCTCTATGTTTATAAATCGATTCTGGCTCTGCTCTTGATCTGGTTTGAAGAGATGAGTGTATCCCCAGTGACCATCTTGATATTCAAAGACACCGCAAATGCCAGGATAGGTATTATCAATTCGAATATCGGCAAATTTTGAATGCCCTAAGCTAAAAGTCTTTTTGTTGGACTCTAGCTTCCAGGTCTTCTTAAAATCTTTTTTTCTATGCTCTACACGTAAATACATAGTTGTAACCTACTTTAGCTTCTATCTCATATAGTTGATGGATTGTCTTATTTTTAAGTCGAGGTCCTTTTTAACTTCATACAATGGTAAAAATCGTAGTCCGCGTCTTTGAACGAGATAGGCTCCGTCGGGAGTTCGGGCCGATCCTTGAACATCCATTTCATTAAAGGTAATTTCTTGGAGCTTCTTTTTACTGGCGCCCATTGAATTGAGACTTGTAAATAAAATTTGAGTAATGATAACAAAAAGAATAATTATATTTTGTTTCACAACAAGTACTCCTTATACTTCACTGAGCCCATGATGGCACTCTGGTTGATTATCTAGTCATTTAGAAGTACGTGCTGTAAGTTTGGAGTTCGTTTTCTTTGAGTTTTTTGCCTGTTAAACTTCTCCACAGTTAGTATAACATTAGACACCTGTTTAATTTCAAGAGCCAGTCTCCATTTGAAACAGTTAAAATAAAGGTTTTTTTGGTTCAATTTTTTTGAAAAAAAATTAATCGATTTTATAAAAATAAGTGATTAAGGGTTTTACTTTTTTTGATAAAGTGAGTGATTCGCCGGCAACTATTAGATTTTGCTTTTTTCAGCAGAAGCTATTTACTTTGAAACCAGAGCCTTATGGCAACATAGATTAGAAGAAGTGAAAAACCTTTGCTGAGTATTTTAGTTGGTAAAACAATAGAAAGTTTTGATCCGAATAGCGCTCCAATAAGAAGTCCTACACTAACAAAGAGCCCCATTCGGATGTGAGTTTGGTTAATAATTCCTGCCTTATAGTAAGCCCAAACACCAAGGATTCCTACTGGGAGTAGCATAGAGACAAGTGACGTGGCGCTGGCGACTTTTTGATCCAAGTTAAAAATCACGGCTAAAAGTGGAACGATGATAATTCCACCGCCAATACCAAAAAGACCAGAAGCAATACCTGCAGTAAGTCCCACCCCTAAGAGATAAGAAAACTGTAAAATGTTAAAATCCATATTTATAAGTCCACTGTTTTTTAATTTATACGTAGAGTTTAGTGGAGTCTTGGTTGGTGAGTCAAGACGTGTGAATTAGCAATTGAAATTAAGAACCCAGTGGGCAAACTCTCTATGTATCGTCTGGCCACTGGGTTTGAAGAGATTTAACTTTATTGAATACGTGATGGACTTAATTAACCATTAGAAAATGGGGTCTCCAGTGATGTCATCAATTCCATCGTGGTTATCATCAACGGCTCCGGGAGGTAAAGTCGGAGTTGGGGACGGAGTCGGAGTTGGGGACGGAGTCGGAGTTGGGGACGGA
>CAZTDX010000015.1:0-57573 GCA_964612425.1 uncultured Pseudobdellovibrionaceae bacterium | reverse complement strand
CTGAAATAAAAACTGTTTTTCTATCCATACTAATCCTCCTGTAATCATAAGTTAATTCAAACTTGAATTGTTAATTACAAAATAAGAATAATTTATGATACTAATTAATAAAAAGTATCTTATATTGATACTATTGATTAAGAAGGAGAAACTTAACTCAAATTCAAACAACTTCAGTGCATTAGAAGACAATATTAAAAAGGGAAGTTTATGAAAAAATCTATGTTGGTCTTTTGTACTTAAGAATAGATGAAGGTATCCAATTTCTAGCAGCAAATAGAAATGTTGTCGATTCGCAGCGATCTGGTTGAGTCGATCGGTCAAACTCTGAGTACTCCTTAATTTTTGCTAATACTTCCTCTTGCTGTCTTCGTATTAATTTTAGTGACTCTTTAGTCAGATAGGCTTTTTTAAAAAGAAACCACTCATTAGGTTTTAAAGCCATAGAGTTCAAAAATTCGGTACGCAGATCTTTTTCATATTTTTGGTTAAGAGGACCATGTTCTGACCATTCAACAAAGGGACTTGCTAAAATTTTAAATTTATTATTGGTCTCCAAATAAATAAGACCTAGGCGATCCAGTTCAATTAAGTACTTTTGGCTTTCGTTAGCACTAATATTGTAATTCGTGACGATCTTTTCTGGAGAGATACCACCTAATAAGCTGTAAAAGAAAACAAGAAGCTTTGGATTTTTATCTAAGGTTTTTTCTTGCTCAAGAGTTAAATGTTGTTTTTTATTAGTGGATTTTATTTTAACTTGTTTAATGACCTCAAAAAGATCGAGATCTAAAGCCTCACATAATTCTTCAATTTTATCTAGCGTTAAGGAAGACTTGTAGGAAAAGATTCTCTTTATGGTTATTTCGCTGAGATTTAATCTTTTCGCAAATTGAGCATAGGTGAGACCTTTTTCATGAAGCGCGGTTTTTAAATGTTTTATAATCAATTGAGTTTGAGTCAAGTATCGCTCCTTGCTTGGAGAAGTATCATAATAAGATACTTCTAATTAAATAGTATCATAAATAATATTAATTTTATATAAATTGTCAACGATTTGGGTAGACGCTCTTCAAATAGAGGGGGTGACCCAATCCTTAAAAGGAGCGAATTATGACAAAAAGAATAATGGCACTTTGCTTTTTAACCTTAACGAGTTTAACGTTAAATGCAGAAGTTCAAAACAGTAATAATAGTAACAATATAAAGGAGCTACATATGGGCATTGAAAATCAAAATAGACAGATCGTAGAGAAATTTTTTGAACTTTTTAGCGCTGGAAATGCCAAGCAGGCCTTCGCCTTAGTCTCCCCTGATGTGAAATGGTGGGTTCCAGAATCACTGTCTTTTGGAGGTACTTATGACCGTGCAGGTTATTTAACTCAAGTGTTGTCGAAGTTTTCTGGCTTTCAAGGGCCATTAAAGTTAACCATAAAAAGTATGATAAGTGACGGTGATTCAGTTGCTGCCGAAGTAGAATCCTATGCTGTTCATACTTGTGGAGATCCAGAACCTTTTGTTTATAATAATAAATATCATTTCAAAATAACTCTGAAGAACGGATTATTCGTTGAGGTTAAAGAATACATGGATACCTATCATTTATCCAAACTCTATGATTTAATTCAGTCAGAATCATGTAAATCTAAACGCTAGATGGAAATCTTCAATTAATTAAACCCGCAAGTTTTTTTCACCCGCTAATTAGATTGGATAATCTTTAATGAATGCACCATTTTTTGGTGGAATTGTAAGCTTCAAGACTAAAGCGATACGCCTTAGTTGGAGAATACTTTGAAATATACTGTGATAAACTTTTGGATTTTAAATTAACACGAGCTTTAACTTCAATGGGAATTAGCTGTCCATTCAGCATTAAAATTAGCAATAGCCCTTGCAAAGGTTACTGGATGGGAAATACAAGATATTTTATTGTTAAATTCAGATTTATTGAACAATCAAAAAAATCTAAAAGAAATAATTGCTTCAGACATTCAATGACGATATCTAATCATAATTTATTTAATGATATTAAACACAAATATATTCTGTTTGTTGATAACGTTGTTACAACTGGAGCTACAGCACACGCAGCCTTTCAAGCTCTTAGATCCCCAAAATACTACGAAACTTGGGCTATAGCATATACTTCAACTCAAACCAATATCTATGCGTATGTCCAGGGAGTTAAGAAGGCGTAATAATGTCACTTTGTCGAGAATAATAACAGTTTCAAAGAGTCCTAAAACTGTGCTATGTTAAAAATATAATTGAAATTTGTTTATAGTGAGAAGCAGAAAATGAGACCTTTATTAAAAATAATTAAATGCACTATTATTACATTTTTAGTTTTTCTTTATGGTAGTTTTTCTTTATCAAAGAGCAGCGATCAAAATGCAAATTACTACACCCTGCCAAACAATAAGCAAATATTAGATGAAGTTAAGTCTCAATGGGGCTTAATTCTGGACCCAAATAAATACCCGACATTGCATGAAGGGATTGCTTTAATATTTAATGATTTAGCTAAAGCTCAAGAAAAAATTCTTGAGAGTAAAACTGCTGCTGTAAACCATATTCACATTGTCCAATCATCAGAAGTCAACGCTTTTGTGTGGACAGATTTTGACACTGGTATTCGAGTGCAGAAAAATCATTTATTTTTAACTACTGGAATCATTCGTGAGTTACTTTTAGGAAGTAAAACGGAATTTGATTTGTCAGAGAAAACATCAACCAATATAGATTTTAGTGATAAAAAGAATTTTATAAATAAAATGACTGGACTACTCTCTGGTGTCATTGCCCATGAATTTGGCCACCCAATTGATAAAACTTCATTAGCTGGAGGAGAAGGGGATGTCTCAGGAGTATCCCTAGAAAATCACTATGGACGTGAATCAGCCAGCCAAGCAATTGAAATAAAAGCTGATATAATGGGTATGAAAATCCTTCGCATGGCAAATTACCCAACAGATACTCTCTATAATTCTCTACTAACATTATTTGGTGATACAAATAAAGGTTCTCTTTTTGGAGCTATGTCTAGCACTCACCCTCATTTAGATTTTAGACTTAGTAGTGCTCGCCTTTACTTAGCAATTGATCGACTGAATCACGGTCTAATCTCAAAACCAAAGGCAATAAATTTATCTGACTCTGACGTATCAGCCATGGCGTCTGAACTCGACAAGGTTGAAGAAAAAAGAGGTCGATATCCATATAAAAAACCCAAAAATATTTCCGAAATTGCAGAAAGACTCACCACAATATCAAAGGTAGAAGGTAATGAGAATTTTGCATTTAATGAACTTGAGTTTAATAGACTCCTATTGAGCTTTGATCATTTACTTTTGAAGTTACAAAAAGCTGGACAAGAATTGACTGCGGAAGAGAAAGAAACTTTTAAAGAAATATTAAATATAATTTATAAAATCATGACAAGAGCCGAGGGATACAGAGAAGAAAACTATAGAATATTTAATTTAAATGATTTAAGAGCTTCAGTAAATAAAAAATCTGGTATTTCAGGTCTAGAATACTCACCAACCCATTATTATTTTCTAGAAAATCTTAAAATCTATCAATCAAAAGAAGTAGAAGAGGTTGTTAAAAATTTAAAATCTGAATTTGAGCAATTAAATCCTACGCGGGGCGCTCATTGGGGAAATTCCTTTTCATTTCATTTGTTTGCTCTTGCATCAGTTTCTGATCCTGAGATTTTTTTTAAAAATAACCATACTGAACTTGAGCATTTTCTACAAAAGGTCTGGGTCAGAGAAGCTACCCCATATTACAACACAGGTACCGAATTTAATATTTTTCTACCTTTTGGGATACTGTTTCAGAGTAAGTTTATACAGCTTGGGATTGATTTACGAGAATCCATGCAATTTGTTCCTTTTGCATGGAAAATATATAAAAACTCAATCTCATCATTGTGGTCACCAATACCTTTAATTGAAGATTTTTCAGAAATAAATCGCAACCCACTTTTAACATTATATAGGCAAGGAAAACTCTTAGCAAAGACAGGAAAACATCCCGAAATTGAAGAATCTGTAAAAGTTTTTCGAGAAAATTGCAAGCAAATTTGGGAACTCAGAGGATTTTATGGTGCCTCAGAAATACTCTTCAATCAAAATAAAATAGATTGGAATTTAATTATAGAAGTTCTCGATCTAGATCAAAGAATTGCTTTCAATCAAATTGAAAGAGCCGTTGTAAAATACATGAATGGAAAAACAAGTTTTGAACAAAAAGGTATTCCTTCATTCAATAAGCTTTTGCTGATCGCAACAAATAAGAGTGATATTACGATGGATAAAAAGGGACATTCTAGTTGGCTCGTCTGGAACTCAAAGAATTTGAGTCCTCATATCCTAAATGCTCCATTACAAAACAATGACTCTGTACAAGAAATAGTAAATGCCAAACTACTTAAAACTAGTGCTGAAAATATGCAAAACAACTACCGTTTAAAAGAAAAATCTGTTTTCACAGCTGAGTACCACAATGAAATGACTGATGCCTTAAATGAAATTTCAAAAAATTTAACTAATATGTCTGATCAAGTGTTCCTCAATAATATAGCCAAAAGACATGTTAAGTTTTTCTCTGGATCAGAAAATATATCGCATCAAACTTCTGTCGATTCAGCTTTGGAAATCAAACGTTGGAATAGTAGTTATCTCCTAGAAAAACAAATCAGTCTGATTATGAATTCTGATCTTCCAATTGAAAAAAAGAAAAGGTGGTTTGAAGCATTGTTTTTAAGACCCCTTGAGCATGAATCTTTTTCTGATCGAAACCAGCCTATTGCCTGGGAAAAATTTATTAGTAGCTTGAGTTCTTATGAAATCAATTCAGATCGTGAACTCAAATACATGGGAATGAGACCTCTAAACGAACAAATTATCACCGCCTATAATCAATTGTTCCAATCTAATATACTTGAAATGATGCTAATACTTAAAGAGCCAAAGAAAGTAATCGAGAAACGTAAAATCATCTCAAGGGATTCTTCTTACTTTGCAGCATTGGCAGCCTCCGAAAAACCTCTACAAGAATATTTTAAAAGTATTAAACCCAGATCAGTTGATGAATTTATGAGATGGGTTAGCTTAGTAGTCCCTCTATCTGAGAGAAAAACTCTTTATGAATTAGAATATGAAGAAAGCAAGAAATCAACATTGCAATCAGTAACCGAATCAGAGTCAGCGTATATGAATGCCAATAAAATTCAACGTATTAAAAATACTCTTCTTGAAGTTTCAAAATCGTTTAAGCTCATTAAAGGACAAAAACTGGATCTTTTTTTGAGGCTCACTGAGTCTGGTCCAACAAGAATGACCGATGAACTTTTTAAAGAAATTGTGGATCTAAATAATTTAAATCAAAAATCAAGAAAACTTGCATTACAAGCTTTAGATGAAGGGCGAATCTCTACAGATTCTTTAAAACTCGAGGCCGCAAAGCTTTTTATAGGAGAAAGGGTTAATAAGTTAACCGAATCAATTCAAAAAACCAAAACCCCAGTGGATCGATGGGCATTAAATCAACTTATAGAAGATTTAAATCGTTATGCACCAAATGGCTCCTTAAAAAAAGATCATTTCTTAGAAAAAATAGGCATATCGCTTCAGTTGAAAGGATCAGAGTTAGATGGATTTATTGAAGATCAAAAATATCAAAACTGGAGAAAAGCTAATCCTATGTTGATTCGCGTGGGATCTCTATTAGCTAGCCATATACAAAAACTTAGCTCCGTATCCAGAATCAGTTTCATCAATTATTTAATCGATCCAATAAATAACGACACTTCCTTATTTACAGATATTTTTGATGAACTTAAAAAAATCAGCTATAATGAACTTTTAAATGCAGTAAAAGAATCTGACAAAAGAAATCATAGTAAGATGAGAGAGCTAGAACAAAAAGCTGAAAGAATGGCAGAGATTTTAAAGCTTAAAGCTGAAGAAGCAATTCGCGATTCTACTCCTGCCGAAAGAATTCCATTATTTGAAGTCACGCTGACCTCAGGTCCTAAAGCTCCAATTAATTCGCCGGACTGGCCTACTAATATCACGCGACAATTTCTAAAACATAAGCCAGGTTCGGTAGAAGAAGCCATATTTTTGACGTTTCTTGAGGTGCTTCCTAAGGCTGAAAATTCTATTGCCTTAGCATATATGCTCAGTCTTGCTAATGATAAATCAGGATCAAATGTTGCTGAACTATTCAAAGTTTTTGGAACTGTTGGAATTAAATTTGGTCAATTAATTTCTATTTGGAAAATTTTTGGTGAAGATTTGGCTGAAAAAGCAAAACATTTGAAGAATGATGCTGGCGGGCTCAGTAGAGCAGAAATTATGTCTCTCGCCTACGAACGACACCATGAAATTCGTAGCCTTATTGCAGAATTTAACAATATTTTGGGCTCTGCCAGCGTTAAAACAACAACTAGGGTTACTCTAACTGATGGACGCCAAGGGGCCTTTGCTCTTCAAGGCGAGCATGTTGCTGAAATTATAGAAATGAATGTTAAACTCGGTAAGGAATTTATTGAAAAGCTAAAACAAAAATCTGTCATAAAAAATTCACTTTTTATGATAAATTTAATTGAAGCACTTGAAGAGCAGCTTATTTCTGAAATTGATATGAAAGAAGAAGTAAAAAAAACTTTACTCACTAAAAAAATTATTCAAGAAATTGAATCAGAACTAAAGTCTGAGCTAAAAGAATGGAAGCTCAATATCCCAAGCAAATTAGAAGGAACTCCAAGTGGCAAAAATTTTGTGTTTAACGAATTGGTTTCAGGCACAAGTTTTGAAAATCTAACTGAGGGAGATAAAGCGGCTGTTGGAGAAATTGTTGTAAAAGTTAAAATTAAAATGCTTTTTAAATATGGATATTTTGATCCAGATAGACACTCAGGAAATATAATAATAGATGCAGAAAATAAAGTGATTCATTTTATTGACTTTGGTCAACTAGAAAATTTTATGAAATCTTCTAATCCAATTAAATATGATCCAAGACTGGTTTTGGCTCAATTTTTAGTTGCTCTTTCAGATTTAAATGCAAAAAACATTGTCTACTACGCAAACCTAATGAGTCGAACTATGAGTTTAACTCCAGTCCAGGAAAAAGTGTTAGCGGATAAAATTGAAAAAAGATTAAGTAAATTTAAAACTCAAACATCAAAAAATTATCAAGATTTAATGAGTGACATTATCATTGATTTGGGAGACGGCGGAATAAAGTTTGCTACTAAATATATCTTTGGTGGTCTAAAAGGTTTAATCATACTCTTTGGTGAGAAATATGTTTCAGAGTCAGTCTTCCGAAATATTCTCACTTCTGAAGTAAAGAATTTACTCATCAAAAAAAGCCCTGCTATTATTGCTGAAAAAATAGGATTCATTGCTCCTAGAGACCATTTAACCAAAGAAAAAGATCCTATTCCTCCAAAATCAACTCCAAATTCTTGTAAGAGCCTATTTCGTTAATGAAGAAAAATAATTTTAATGGTGAATTAAAATTATTTTTCTTTTTATTAGCTATAATTTCTTATTTTGCTCATATGTCTAATCTCACGCGCGTGCAGGTTATTTAACTCAAGTGTTGTCGAAGTTTTCTGGCTTTCAAGGGCCATTAAAGTTAACCATAAAAAGTATGATAAGTGACGGTGATTCAGTTGCTGCCGAAGTAGAATCCTATGCTGTTCATACTTACTTCAATTAATTAATTAAACCCACAAGTTTTTTTCACCCGCTAAATAGAAGGAGAACTATATTGTGGGGCATAACCTAATACAAATAGTGAAAATAGTCAATTCTTAATCAAATTAAACTGAATTTCTTTGAAAATAATTAGTATTTAAATCTATCAAGGTTAAGTTTAAAAAGAAGTTGTAACTCTATTGATCTCTTCAGTAGAATAGACGGTAATTAAGATTTAATTATACGGGGGTTTTATGGGAAGTGCGGTTCAAGTAAATACTTCAGCTCTGGATGCTTTATTGCAGGCAAGTCCGTTGGTTCAATTAACTTTACTTATTTTAGTTTTTTTATCAATTATCTGTTGGGCTGTTGCATTTTATAAATATAAACAATTTAAAGGCATCGAAAAAGCAAATGCTCCCTTTTTAGAAAAATTTGAAAAAAGTAATTCCATTGATCAAATTTACGATAACCTTGAGCAGCATCCTCAAAGCAGTTTGGCTCGTATTTTTATAGCAGGATATAATGAAATGAAAAAAATAGCGGATTCTCCACGAAGAGAAAAACGCGAGGGAACACTATTACAGCTAACTGGAATTGATAATTTGGAGAGAGTTTTAAGAAAATCGATAGAAATCGAAATTGCTCTTTTAGAAGATAAATTAAATGTATTGGCGACAACAGGAAGTACCGGACCCTTTATTGGTTTATTTGGTACTGTGTGGGGGATTATGGGTTCATTTCACAAGATTGGGCAGATGGGGTCGGCAACACTTGCCGTTGTCGCACCCGGAATTTCAGAGGCCTTGATTGCCACGGCGATTGGCTTAGCTGCGGCTATTCCGGCCGTCATGATGTATAATCATTTTATTGCTGAAATTAAAAAGCATGAAATGGCACTTAATAATTTTGCGGCGGATTTTTTAAATATTGCGAAGAGAAATTTTTTTAGGGAGTAAACTATGGGCGCTCAACTTGGAGGATCTCGCAAAAGCCGCGCGACCATGAGTGAAATCAATGTGACTCCATTAGTGGATGTAATGCTTGTTCTTCTCATTATGTTCATGGTGACAACGCCACTGATGCAGCAAGGTATTGAAGTCGATTTACCAAAGACGGCAGCTTCAGGTGTGCAAGCAACCGAAGACCCGTTTATGTTAGTCATCAATAAAAGTCGTCGAATTACAGCTGGAAAAGAATCCTTATTGATGAAAGACTTAGAACCTAAACTTCGCTCTATATTTAAAGCGAGAAAAAATAAACAACTTTACTTGCAGGTGGATAAGTCTGTTGATTATGGTTTTGTGGCTGAGGCCATGGCAGAGATTCGTCGTGCAGGAATTTTTAGTATAGGTTTGGTTACATTGCCAAAAACTGAATAGCGCATGCAAAAAATAGTAAATAGAGAAGTGACATCAGTGCAGAATGAGGATATTACGCGACCCATTTTATGGTCGACGGTCTTTCATTTGCTTTTAGTTTTCCTATTTGCCGTAGAATCCATTTTTTGGGCCGAAAAGCAAGAGCCATATCAATCCGCTATAAAAGTAGATATTATTGGACTACCCGACAAAGTAATCACTCCACCCGAACCACCACCGTCTTTACCATCTCCTCCTCCGCCACACGCTCCACTTTCGCAAACTCCACCCACTGAAAAGGTCATACCGACTCATGAAGTGCCAAAATCAAAGCCCAAGGAACCCGAGCTTGTATTAAAGCCCCAAAAAAATGAGTCTCACAATGCGAAAACCTCTGAAGCCATTGAAAAAATAAGAAAGAAAATGGCTATTGATAAAATTAAAGAAGAAATTAAAAATCAAGAGAGGGAAGAGATTTCACAAAAAGTCTCTCAAAGGATTACTCAATTTAAAGGAAACGTATTATCACCAGGAACAGAGCTGACTGGAATAAATAAACTTCAAAATGAAAATTATTTAATTCAACTGGATCGCCATGTTAAAAATTTTTGGAGTTTACCAGAATGGTTAGCTAGGGGTAATTTTAAGTCCAGAGTGAGAATTTTTATAGATTCTCATGGATTAATGGTCAATGCACAGGTTATCGAGGGAAGCGGGAATGCACAGTATGATGATATTGTGTTAGAAACAGTAAAAAAAGCTGTTCCTTATCCGACTCCACCAGAAAAACTTCAAGAGAGAATCAGAGTTTTAGGGGTGGACCTTGAGTTTACGAAATGATGAAGTCAGAAGAAGATAAAGGGAGAGATTATGAATAAAATAATTTTTTTAGCTGGAGCTTGTTTGTTCCTTTTTGTTGGGCAACAAAATTTGTTTGCCCAAAGCTCACAGAGTCAAAGTTCTCCAGAGGGATTTTATATAAAAGTGAGTGATGCCAAAATTAAAAAAAGCTTGCTGGCATTCCCTGCCGTACAGTTTTCTAGTAGTACGTCTGCGGCTCCTCAGTATCAGCGAGTTGGGATAGAGCTTTATAAGATCATTAAAAATGATTTAGATGTGACAGGTTACTTTGAAATGATGGACCCCAAGTCCTTTCTTGAGGATACCTCTAAAGTAGCCTCAGTGCCAATCACAGAAGCTCCCAATGGTTTTAAGTTTGATAGTTGGAAGACCCTGGGGGCGGATTTCTTGTTAAGGCTTAGCTTCACACTGACCGGTGAGACAGTAGAGCTTGATACGTATGCGTATCATGTTCCTCGTTTGCAAAAAATCATGAATAAAAAATATAAGGGATCTGTATCGCAAATTTCAAAAATAGCTCATCGGTTTGCCAATGATTTAATTTTTGCTTTAACAGGAAAAGAAGGCATTTTTCTCTCTAAAATTGTCGTGTCTTCAAGTAAAGCAGGCTCTAAGTTTAAAGAAATTTATATTATGGATTGGGATGGCGCAAATCAACAAAAAGTGACTTCGCATAATTCGATTACGCTTTCACCTAATTGGTCGCCAGACGGTAAGAAGATTCTCTACACAGCTTATGTCAAAAAAGGTTCAAGAGGCCTTCGTAACCCAGATTTATTTTTACTCGATTTAGTAAAGAATCAACGTTGGTTAGTCTCTTATCGAATGGGTCTTAACTCAGGTGGCTTTTTTCATCCTGATGGTCAGTCCATCGTGATGACGATGTCTGATAAAGGGAACTCAGATATCTATCGAGTTGATTTAGACGGTAACATTATTAAAAAATTAACCAATGGCCCCAGTGGAGCGCTCAATGTTGAGCCGTCAGTGAGCCCTGATGGAACAAAGGTTGCATTCTCTTCGGATCGCTTAGGTAAGCCGATGATTTGGGTGATGGATATTGATGGTTCAAATGCGAGTAAAAGAACTTCTGCTGGCGAATACAACTCGTCACCCTCGTGGTCGCCAGATGGAAAAAAAATCGCGTTCGCAGGTTTAGATGGCCGCCACTATGACATTTTTATTATGAACGCTGATGGCACTAATCTTGAGAGGCTTACTTCAGCGAAGCGAAAAGATGGTGCTTGGTCAACCAATGAAGACCCAGTTTTTTCAGCCGACGGCAGGCACTTAATGTATTCGAGTGATCGAGATGGAACGAATCAAATTTATATTATCAATATCGATGGAACCAATGAGCGTCGAATTACTTTTGACAAAAATAGCTATTACAAGCCTCGCTGGTCGAAGAATATTGAGTAAGTAGATTAAAATAAAGGCAATTTTAATAAGCCAGCTTGACCTCTCTACTAAAATAGGATTACTCCAAGAGGTTCAGGGGGATTTATGCATGTAAGAAATAGATTAAGCTCATCCTATTGGGTGGCGCTTTGGATTTATGTTGTTACGTTTTTTCTTGTTACCTTGACCTTTTTTCAATCGGCCAATGCTGCTGAAGAGTCTGTAAAAAAAGATTCTGGCGCCAAGCACGTTGCTGATACAAAGGTAGAGGGTAAAAACGAAAAAAAATCAAAAGATAAGAAAGGTGAAAGTATGTTAATAGCATTTGAAACAAATCAAGGCATGATCAAGGTTAAGTTAAACGCTGAAAAAGCACCCAAAACAGTGGAAAGTTTTTTAAAATATGTTGATGAAGGTTTTTTTAAAGGGACCATTTTTCATCGAGTAATTAAAGGATTTATGATTCAAGGGGGCGGTTTTACTAGTGATATGACTCAAAAGCCAACCCATGCACCAGTAAAAAATGAAGCAAATAACGGCTTACTTAATAAACGTGGCACACTAGCCATGGCTCGCACGAATGATCCACATAGCGCTTCTTCTCAATTTTTTATTAATTTAGTTGATAACGCCTTTTTGGATTTCAAATCAGAGTCTCCGAGCGGTTGGGGCTATGCTGTTTTTGGTGAGGTTGTAGAGGGTATGGATGTAGTGGATAAAATTGCCAATATCCGTACAACAAGCAAAAAGGGATATGATGATGTCCCAGAAACAACAGTTGAGATTCTATCAGCGAAAAGAATCGAAAAGTAATTTTTAGATTTTGATCAATGGCGGCTAGGGTTTTAGGTCGCTTTTCTAGGTTCAAGCAGGACAACAAAATAAACTTTCTTTATTTTTAAAGTTCTGCTTGTCTAAACGATGCCAAGTTTGTCATTCTATAAGGGATGATGACAACTTGGCATTTTTTTTCAATCTTAGTAGGACTTTTCATTTTATTGCAGAGTGTTCTCAATAAACAATTTTCACTTTCCTATGGTCTATCGATGGCAACATTTGTGAATGCCCTCGTTTTTGCAGCACTTGGTTTTGGTATGTTTGTTGTAGCTCAAAAATTGCCTCTTTCTTTTCCGGAATTTTTACCTCCTCGATTAAGTCACTATGAGTTTAAATTGTGGCATCTATTGCCTGGGATTTGTGGTTTTGGAATAGTCGTTTTGACCCCTTGGTCTATTCATCATTTGGGGGCAGCGCCGGTTTTTATTTTTATCGTCAGTTCGCAAATTTTATTTGGTTTCCTTTGGGATTACTTTATGAATGGTGTTCAATTTTCAACCATTAAGATATTAGGATTAGTCTTGGTGGTCTTGGGCTCAATAGTATTTAATTGGAGTAAATAAATGCTATTTGATTTAAAAGTTGAAAAATTAAAACAAGAATTAAAAACTCCCGGTTCTAAACCAAAATTGGTATTAAAAGAAATTAGCTTTTCTATTCCTAAAGGTTCGCTCACGGGTTTTATTGGAGTGAATGGGGCCGGGAAAACCACAACCATCAAAACACTCTTAGATTTTATTCATCTTAAATCAGGTAAAATCGAATTTTTCGGCGAAGCAGGACTCTCTCATCAAAGTCGCCAGCGCTTAGGGTTTATGCCTGAGAGGCCATACTTTTATGATTTTTTAACAGGTAGAGAGTTTCTAGCTCTTCATTGGAAGCTTCGAGGGAACTCTTTGGATGAGCGCTTCGAGTCTCGCTGCAACGAAGTTTTAAAAGAAGTTGATTTAGAGCGCGGAAAGAATCTTCGATTAAGACAATACTCCAAGGGGATGCTCCAGCGAATTGGAATTGCACAATCCATAATCCATAATCCAGAATTTTTAATTTTAGATGAGCCCATGAGTGGATTGGATCCTGATGGCCGAGTGCTCGTTAAAAATATTATCAAGCGTCTTCATATTCAAGGGGCTACAATATTTTTTAGCAGTCATTTACTGCAAGATATGGAAGAGCTTTGCACGCGATTGGTTATCATCGATCAAGGTGAAATAATTTACGAAGGAAGTTTACTGGATTTAGGTGCTCGTCAAGAAAGCGAGTACATAATTAAATGGACGGGCGGAAGCACAGAAAACGTGATAAATACTCAAGCAGTTTCTGCAAAAGAGCTGCAACAAAAAATTGATTCTATTCGAAGTGAGAAGGGCAAAGTTGTTCATGTGCTTCAAAAGAAGATTAATTTAGAGGAAGCGTTTATTATTTTGCGTAAAGAAAAGGGACGCCTATGATTCAGCGAATTCTTATCATTATTCAGAATTCTTTTCGAGAGATGTATCGAGATCGCTTTTTTCTGATTCTCCTTTTAGGAGTGGTTGGTTTTTTTATCTTAAGTTTACTCCTTGGAGAGCTTTCATTTGAAGAGCATAAACGTATTTTATTTGATCTTGGAATATCTGCCATCCATTGGCTCAATCTTGGGATTTGTCTCTTTATTGGTGGAGCCTCATTAAGAAAAGAAATGGATCGCCAAACCTACATGACGTTACTGGCGACACCGTTAAGTCGCATGGAATTAATTCTTGGAAAGTTCGGAGGGATTTTTTCTGTTACTGTAGTATCAACTTTAGTCATGGGCTTGGGATTGTTAGTGCTTTTAAACTCAATGGAGTTAATAAGAAATTTTTCTGTCATTTTGCTGGGGATACTTTTCGAATCAGCAGTAATATTAGCATTATCAATGCTCCTGAGTTTAGTTTTTTCGCCGTTTGTCTCCGTGTTCTCTAGCTTTGGTGTGTTTCTTGTTGGAAACTGGCTAGAGAGCATGAAGCATTTTGCAGATAAATCTAAAAATGATTTCTTTATTAATTTTAGTGATGTCATGTCTTGGGTGTTTCCTAATCTTTATCGATTTAATTGGCGCAGTGTTTATGTACTTGATGAAGGAATTCCTGTTAACATTGGGGTGATGAGTTTATTTCATGCTTTAGCGTGGCTTGGATTATATTTGTTGTTAGCCAATGGATTCTTTCACCGAAAAAATCTTTTATAAAACTTTCCACAAGGAGAATAAAAAATGGAGTTCGATATCCTCTTTGGTTTGGGATTTTTTATTTTAGGTTTGCTGCTCGGTAGTTTTGGAAATGTCGTCATTTACCGATTGCCACAAAACAAGAGTGTTGTCACTCCACGGAGTCACTGTCAGGTCTGCGGGAAGACAGTGCCGTGGTATCATAACGTTCCTTTTTTTTCTTGGTTTATACTTCGCGGAAAATGCTTTTCCTGTAAAGCGCCATTTTCGATTCGCTACCCTCTCGTTGAATTGCTCATGGGAATTTTATTTTTAATGGTTTATCTAATCTTTGGTTGGCAATGGATTACTTTAGAGTATCTCCTCTTTATTTTTGGATTAGTTATTGTGAGTTTTATCGATTTAGATCACTTTATACTTCCAGATATTTTTACATTGAGCGGAATTGTTTTAGGTTTGCTCGGAGGAATTTTTAACCCTGAGCGAGAGTTCCTAGATGCTCTTTATGGTGTGCTTATGGGTGGTGGATTTCTTTGGCTGATCGCTTATCTCTATTATGTTCTTCGCAAAGAAGAAGGTATGGGGGGAGGAGATATAAAACTCTTAGCTTGGATTGGAGCCGTGTTAGGTTGGAAATCCATTCCCTTTGTTATATTTTTTTCGAGTATTACAGGATCAATCATTGGAGTTTCCGTTATGGTTCGAAGTAAAGGAAATTTGAAAACAGTCATTCCTTTTGGTCCCTATCTTGCGCTTGGAGCATTAGTTTATTTATTTGCAGGATCAGACCTTAGTCAATGGTATTTGCATTTACTTTTTCCGTCTGAATGAGATTATTTAATTAAAGTCAAAAGTATGGCGGGTCCTAAGTCCGAATTTATTCGAATTGCTCACTCACATAAGTGCATAAATTGACTCTTAAGCCTAGCTTTTTTTAAATAGGATAAGAGGTATCTTCATGTTTTTTAGCTCAAAAAAAGTTATTGGCATTGATATTGGGTCAAGCTCAATAAAAGTTGTTGAAATGGAGCCGGCTGGAAAGTCGTATAAACTTGTTTCATTTGGTGTGGTACCAACGCCTAAAGATTCTATCACAAATGGTCAAATCAATGATACTAGTGCTATAGCAACAGCTATTCAAAGCATCATGAGAGATATAAAAACAAAGTGCCAAGTGGCAGTTACTGGTATGTGGGGAACAAGTATAATTATTAAAAAAATTTCAATTCCTAAAGTTGATGCCAAGGTTTTGAAAGATACGATACGTTTTGAAGCTGAACAGTATATTCCATTTGAAATGTCGAGTGTGGCACTCACGCATGTCGTATTAAAAACGAAATCATCTCCAGACACAATGGACATACTCATTATCGCCGCGAAAAGTGATCAATTAATTCAATATGTTGAGGCAATTACGTTAAGTCAGCATCAATGTAATATTATGGATGCAAATAGCATTGCTCTCGCCAACTGCTTTGAAATCAACTATGGTGTCATTAAAAATGAAACTTTGGCATTAATGAATTTTGGTGCCGAGATAACTAATTTTGTAGTTATGCATAATGGTGAACTCATATTCTGTCGTGATATAGGAGTTGGTGGAAATAATATCAGTAATGAAATTAGTCGCACTCTTAATATATCCATAGGTGATGCCGAAGCTTTTAAGATAAGTGCTCTTGCTGGAGCTGCAGTGCCAGAAGAAGTTCATGCAACAATTAATTCAGAATCAGATCGAATGGTGGATGAAATTAAAAATAGTTTTGATTTTTTTAGCGCTTCAAACATGGGTATCAGCATTAGCAAAGTCTATTTTTCTGGAGGGGGAGCACATTTATCGAGTTTGATCCAGAGGGTCTCGATTGGTCTTGGAATTAGCTTTGAAAAAATGGATCCATTTAAAAATATCAAAGTTAATACTGCGAAATTTAATTTAAATTATTTAGATAAAATATCTTACCTTGCACCGATTGCCGTAGGGCTGGCCTCACGGGAGGCGTATAAAAAATGATTCGCATTAACTTAATCACCGCTCAAAAACAAGTTCCTGAATTTTCTGGAGAGACTCTTGAAAATGAATTCACTTCTGGAGGTTTTTTGAGCAAACTTTTTGCTAAGTCTGCCAGGGAAGTAAACGCTAGCAATGATATCGGCGGTGGGAAATCATCTGAAGTTAAAGCAATTTTAAATTTAATAATAATCTTATCAATACCCGTTGGACTTTTTACTTACCAAGAAATTAATATTCCCAAGCTAAATTCTATGCTAGCTGCAGAAAATTCTAAATTGCTAGAAGTGACAAATTATAATTTAAAATCGGAATCTTTAGTCGCTGAAATTAAAAAGCATAAAGAGAATAAAGCTCTTATTGAAAAGCAGATTGCATCTTTGGATGGTTTATCAAGAGTTCGATCAAAATACGTTAAGGCACTGGATTTAATACAACAAAATATTCCTGAAAAAATGTGGTTTGTTGAGCTAAAGTCCAATGGTGATAATTTGTTGGCAAGAGGAATTTCTTATTCTGAAACTGAAATTTCTGATTTTTTAGCACGAGTAGGAAAAAGCGTTTATTTCAGTGATGTGAGTCTTATTTCTTCTGAGGATTCAAAAGACAAGCCCAATGATCGAGTTAACTTTAAAAAATTTCAAATTAACTTTAACTTAGAGGTGGCGCAATGAGCAATCCGGCTATTCAGAAACTCAGTCAGCTTGCTTTACCTCAAATATTAGGTATTTCAGTGCTAGTCGGTGGATTTTATTATAAATCGATTTATGACGATGGATCGAGAATCGATAGTCAAATTCGAACACTTCAAGGACAGGTTCAAGTAGAAGAAGAAAAGAAAAAGGAAACAGATAGAATAAGATCAGAAGAAGTAGAGATGAAAAAGCAAGTCGGAGAATTAGCCGACAAATTTAAAGAAATCATTTTGAAATTTCCTATAAGTCTTAAGTCCGATGAAATAATTGACGTTATCAACAGTTTGTCTAAAACCGTTAATGTTCGAGTTATTTCTGTAAAAAAAGAAAAAGTTATTACTCAGGAACTATACGAAGAGGTTCCAATCAAACTTGAGTTGTCCGGTACATTTAATAATTTATTACTCTTACTTTACAATATTACGATCTTAGAGCGAGTCACCAATTTTGGAGATTTCGAGTTTGTTAATACCTCCTCTGAGTATAACGGTGTTATCAAACTTTCAACGACTATCGTAGGTTATAAATATCGAAAGCCACCAGAAGTTACTCCAGAAAAAGGAAATAAAAATAGTAAAATTAACTCAGGAGGAGCTTGATGAAGAAAATTAAGCTCACTCAAAAATTTCAAGTTAATTTACTTCTCGGGATTATCCTGATATTTATTTTTTACTTTAGTAAAAGCTATTCCCAAGAGGGAGCAGCTTCGACTCCACCAGAAACTTTGCCAGAGGGGGCGTCTCCATTAGAAAGTGATGCTAATGCTAAAGCGAGTAATGTAGAAACCAAAACAGTTCCTGTGAATTTTGAATCGGCACCGGAATATCGTTATGAACCAGTGGGTAAACGTGATCCCTTTCGCCCATTTCGAGATTCTAAAGTGGGTGTTGGATTAATAAGAACACCTTCACGTCCTTTAGATCCGCTTGAAAAATTTGATGTAAAAACACTCCAAGTTGTAGCTATTGTTTGGTCCAACGAAAAGCCAAAAGCTTTGATTCAAGACCCTGATAAGGGATTACACTCGGTAGTTGTAGGACAGCGTATTGGAAAAAATGAAGGATACATTGCTGAAATCCGTGAAGGAGAAGTGGTTATTTTTGAGTTGTTTGATCTTAATGGAAAAATAATCAAAGAGCCTTTTATACTTTGTATTGATAAAACGAAAGGTTGTGGGTCATGAAAAATGTACTAAAGTTTTTTACGCTATTAGTATTTGTAGGTAACTTATTATCGTGTGCAGGACAACCTCTAGATGATAACTCGGCCAAAGAAAGTGAAGAGGTGGCAAAAAATGCAAGTGATAGTGGATTAATTGACGAGAGTGGTGCAAATTCAACGGAATCTTCATCAGATACAGAATCTTCTCAAGCTAATAAAAAAAATGAAGAGTTGGATAGTTTAGATCAAGATTTGGCAAAAGAACAAAAGTCTGCAGGAGATGGCGATCCTCTTTTAGAAGAAGATCCCTTGATTAGTGAAGCAAAAAAAGATCAGTCATCAGACTCTCCCCAAGAAGATCATCTCGTTACTCAAGAGCCGCAACCTATAGTTGCTGAAAAGCAAGCGGAGTCGGCTCCTACTCAGGCAGAAGAAAGTAATGAGCCACTTCTTGATGAACCTTTAAAAGATGCGGTTCCCTCTGTGACCAGTTCACCACCAAGCCAAGACCCCCAAACATTTTCTGACGCCTCTACTGGTGTTATGAAAAATGAAATAAATAATATTCGTTTTCAAGGTAATGAGGGTGGTGGATCTATTCTTATTGAAAGTAATCAATCACTGGAATTTACGGGTCATTTTAATCCTCAAACGAAACAATACGTTGTTGAAATTAGAAATGCCCATCTTCCAGAGCAACTAAAAAGACCTTTTATCACAAAGGACTTTCAAACTTTAGTGGGGTCCATTGATGCTTATCAAGCTCCAGGAAGTGATACTGTGAAAGTCGTTGTGCAGATGAGAGAAGGAGCTGGTGAGCCGACGGCACATAGCGAAGATGGGAGCATTATTATTACTCCGTCTGGGGTGCAATCATCTGACACGTCTAGTGTTGCAAGTCAGGATAGCGAGGTTAATGATGTTTTTTCAGATGATGGTAAAAAGGGTGGGAGCATTTTAAGTAGCACTAATTTAGAACAGTTTTTATCAGGAAACTTAAAGTATTCGGGGAAAAAAATTTCGATTGAAGTTAAAGATATCGAAGTTCGAAATGCCATCAATTTAATTGCTGAAGAGAGTGGTGCTAATTTAGTTATGTCCGAAGCAGTCTCCGGAAATATTGCATTAAAATTGCGAAACGTTCCGTGGGATCAAGCCCTAGTTCTAATTTTAAAAGCAAAAAAACTTGGTTACACCAGACAAGGAAATGTTTTACGAATTTCACCCATCTCAGAAATTAAACAAGAAGAAGAAGATGCTATCAAGTTAGCTGAATCAAGAAAAACTGTTGAACCTCTCAAGGTTCAATTGATTCCTATCAATTATGCTAAAATTACAGATTTGAAGGATCAAATAGAAAAAGTTTTGTCCGGGCGAGGTAAAATTGTTGCAGATGTGCGGTCAAATTCTTTAATTATTACGGAAACGGAAGAAGTATTAGATCGTGCTAAAAAAATTATTTCAAGTTTAGACATTGCTCCAGCACAAGTATTAATTGAAGGAAAAATCGTTGAAGCCAGAGATGTATTTACTAAAAAAATTGGTGTGAACTGGTATCTCAATGGACAAAGTTTACCTGCAATGGGAAATGCTAATTTGACTCCAAACTTAAACATTAGACCAGGAGTTGTTTCGAGCGGGAGTAGTAGTTTAGGTTTTGGGCTGACTCTTGGTACAATTGATATGCTTGGTGACTTGAATGCGGTACTTGCATTAGAGGAGCAAGAGGAAAATGTTAAAGTCATCTCTTCACCGAGGATTGTTACTTTACATAACGTTGAGGCGACGATCACCCAAACCTCCACCATTGCTGTTTTAGCTTCCGAAGCTACCGATTTGGCAACGAAAGTTACAAACAGAAATTATCGAGATTTGACAATGAAAATGGAGCTTAAAGTGACTCCCGAAGTTGCCAACAATGGCATCGTGCAAATGCAAGTGGATATAGTGAGAGAGTTTCCTGGAGCTCCGCGGGATAATGGAGGCGCAAACTCAAATGCTCGAAGCGCGAAAACAAAAGTCATGGTGAAGAGCGGACAAACGGCCGTTATCGGTGGTATCTTTCAAAATGATGCCACAGAAATAGAGACCGGTGTTCCCTTTTTAAAAGATATTCCCTTTTTGGGAGCTTTGTTTCGCGGTAAAAATTACACAAAAAATAAAACTGAACTCCTCTTGTTCTTAACTCCTCGAGTCTTGTCGCAAGCGGGTGGTGGTCCAAGTAATGGCGAAGCGGGTAAGAACTTATTTAGTAAGGATGATAATCAAAACCACGGAGTTGAGTAGATTCTTCTGAAAAAGGCCTACTTCTTCGTTGAAAAAATTTAAATCTCACTCAACGTAGGGGAACTACGCCTCGTTCGATTTAAAACTTTTCCGCCTCGAATTAGGCTCTTTTTCAGAAGAATCTAAGCAGATACAATTGTTACTCTTCGTCGTCTTTTTTATTAAATTTTTCGGCAAAGTTTTCTTTATTAGTCTGACGAGAGCGAGCAATCGCTAAGGCTTTAGCGGGAACATCTTCGGTGACAGTGGAGCCTGAGGCGATGATGGCTCCATCACCAATCTCTACTGGCGCAACAAATTGAACATCACTGCCCACAAAAACTCGATTTCCAATTTTCGTTTTATATTTTTTTCGATCAGCAGCATAATTACAAGTGATCGTCCCGCATCCCACATTTACTTCTTCGCCAACCTCAGCATCGCCTAAATAGGTAAGGTGGCCGGCCTTTGATTTTTTTCCAAACTTAACCTTTTTTAATTCCACGAAATTTCCAATATGAGCTTCCTCAAGAATTTCACTTTCGGGACGAAGACGAGCGTAAGGGCCAAGAGAGACTTTGTTGTGAATTTTACTTTTTTCTAAGTAAGAGCCTGCGCGTACCTCCACGCTGTCTCCAATTTGACAATCGATTACAAACGAATGAGGTTCAAAAACGCAGAACGCACCAGCCTTAGTATTTCCTCGTAAGTAGGTTCCTGGGTAAATAACAGAGCCAGGACCAACTTCTACGCTTTCTTCAATGTACGTATTTTTAGGATCAATGATGACCACGCCTTGTTCCATGAGCTTTTTTGCTTTTCGTTGAAATAAAATACGATTGGCTTTGGAAAGTTCTTGTTGCGTGTTCACACCAAAGGCGACATGCAAAGGAGCTTTGAGAGCCTTTACTCGGTAGTCCAACTCCTTACCGAGCGTGACAATATCCGTGAGATAATATTCTCTTTGAGAATTATTATTTTTAACTTTGGGGAGAATTTCGTTGAGGGCTTCAGATTTAACTATGTAAATTCCCGTGTTCACTTCATTGATTTTAAGGGTCTCTTTTGAAGCATCTTTAGCCTCGACGATTGCCATGAGTTCTCCATGGTGTCTGACAATTCGTCCAAAGGAACCTGGATTTTTGACTTCGGCTGTGACTACAACTAAATCAGCTTTAGTTTGTTGAAACTCTGTAATAATTTTTTTAAGATCTTCCGCTTCTATCAAAGGGTGGTCCCCGGCGATGATGAGCACTAAGCCCTCAATAGTTTCTATTTGGGCAGACTTAACGGCATCAGCTGTACCCTGGGGGTTTAATTGCTCGTAACACTGTACAGGTAAAACATTAGAAACACCGCGTACTAAATTACTTTGATGACCAATAACAAGTCTAATGTCTTCTGCTCCACATCCCATACATGCTCTGATGACTTTATGGATCATTGGGATGCCAGCTACGGGATGAAGTACTTTGGGTAGAGGAGATGCCATTCGTGTTCCTTTACCAGCAGCTAAAATAATTGCAGAAATTTTTGTATCCATGACATACACCTCAAATTTGTTTAAAATCCTGTGACTCTAGTGACTTCATCAAAGCATACTGATAGTTGAACATGAACTCAAAAATTTATTTTAACTCAGTTTGGTCAAAAACAAGGCAAGGGTTGGAGATTCCACTATGGAGTTCGCGCAATCCTGCTGATGATGCTTCCAGAGATTCCGTTCTTTTTATTGGTGGTGTGCATGGAGATGAGCCTGAGGGGGTTTGGTTAGCAGAGGCCTTATTAAATTGGATATTAACTCAATATCAAAGAAGAGGACACTTGCCCCATCAGCCCTTACAATCAAAGTGGCCTAAACAAAATTGGGTGATAATGCCTTGCTTGAATCCCGAGGGGTATCGTCGGTTAGAGCGAACCAATTCTGCCGGAGTTGATCTAAATCGAAACTTTCCTTCGCCTGATTGGTCATCTGAAATGAAAGCTCCTCGTTATAATCCTGGAGTAGATCCTGGAAGTGAGCCTGAAGTTCAAGCAGCTTTAAAAGCAATTTCTGTTTATAAACCAAAATTAATTATTCACTTTCATTCATGGAAGCCTTGTGTGGTTTTTACGGGCGCGCCCGCTCAGCCCTTGGCGCAAAGATTGGGCGAACTTTCGGGGTATCCTGCTCATGAGGATATTGGGTATCCTACCCCAGGAAGTTTGGGTCAGTATGGATGGTTGAGTTTGAAGACTCCTGTAATTTGTATTGAGGAGCAGGAAGGAACTCTGCGTGAGCATGTATGGCCACGTTTTCAGAGAGCATTGATGGAGTTGTTTCTATGAAACAAAACTCTAGTTTGTGGCAAGCTTGGATTTTTGATTTAGATGATACCCTATTAGATACATCAGAGTTACTCATACCTCCGTCCATGGAAAAAGTATTTCAGTATTTTGTTGAGACAAAAATAATTCAAAATAAAGAGGTTGGTTTAAAATTTTGGGAGGAGTTGAGGCACGAACTTTCAAGCCTTGAGATTATTCGAAAACTTGTTGATATACAGAAAACTTCTATCGACTTAAATCTAGATGTTGAAAAACAACAATTAGTTCAAGAGGCCTATCAAATATTTAGAAAACCCGCAATTCCCTCTCGATTAGAAGTGAGAACTGGGGGATTAGAAGTCCTGAAGCATATCCATGCAAAAGAATCCAAAAATCCACTCTTGTTATTTTTAGTAACTCAAGGTGATATTAAATCTCAAATGCAAAAAGTGGAAGCGATGCAAATCGCTCCCTATTTTCGAGGTATTTATTACGTTGATCCTTATTCAGGTGAATCGAAGTTTAATGCCATGACAGAAATCATATATAAGTATAATTTATCCCCATCTCATGTTTTGTCTATTGGGAATCGCCTGGATAATGAGATCGCGACCGGAAAACGCTTAGGGATGCAAACATGTTTTATGGAGTACGGTGAGCATCGAAATTCACTCCCCATGGAGCCCAATCAGATACCAGATTTTAAGATTAAAACTTTAAATGAATTATTTCATTTATTAACAGATGAAAAATTAAAAAAAGTTTGAGGAAGCATTATCTTTTATGGCAGAAGTTGCAATTATTGGCTGGAATAAAAATGAGTGGAATGTTGAGGCAGATGTTTTTAGTTCTTTGGATCAATTATTAAAAAATAATATGAAGTCTAAAGAGTACAATATAATTGTGATCAATGATAATTTCATTAAAAAAGATCGTTTCTCTCAATTAAAGAAGTTAAGCGAAAAAATAATTGGAAAAAAACTAATTTTAGTGGAGCCAGATCCCATAAAACCACAGGAGTTAATAAAGCTCCTTCATCAATTTCCAATTGTGGCCATGGTTAAAAAAGAGGAAAGCTCACGAGTTCAGGATTTAATTTTGGCTATTTTATTAACTAAAAGATTAGAAGAACAAACGGAAGTTTATCAAAAGCTTTTAGAGGAAGATGAGCTGAATCAAGAAAATCAATATCAAAAACTCATGAATGACCTTCTCGATAAACAAAAGCAAGTTAATGAAATTCAAAATCGAATTTTATCAAACTTGCAGCAAGAAAAACTCCTTCATGATACACTTCTTTTACTCATTACAAGTCAATCATTGGCTGAAATTGAGTTGCGACTTCAAGAAGTTTTGCAACCTTTGTTGGGGGATCTTCATATACGAATTTTAATTCACTCCGGGACAACTTACCCTCAAACATTGAATGAGGCTAATGTTTCATTTGAATTGTTTGAGCATGAAAAGTCGATTGGAAAAATTGTTTTTGCCTCAATAGAGAACAAAACATTTTCAAAACGAGATTTAAGAACATTGGAAAATGTTTCTGATGCAGTCTCCTTGCATATTCCTAAGCTTATGGCTCATGAAACAAATATTAGTTTAGAGACTGAGTGGAGAGCAACTTTTGATGCCATATCAGACCCACTGATTACTGTTTCTGAAGATTATATGCTGGTTGAAGCTAATAAAGCGGCTCGTGATAAAATGAATAGCCCCTTGGATTCAGGAGAGCCTTGTTATAAACTACTCTTTCAACGTTTGAGTCCCTGTGAGTTTTGTCGTTGGGGTAAAAAATCAAATATTGAGGTGAGACCTTCGAAACCCGGTGAACTATGGGAAATGAGCAGTCATGAACTATCAAATAATGAACATTTACGAAAAAATTCTCAAAGACCTCTCTATGTTCACCTTTATAGAAATAAATTTCATCAACGGGAACTAGAAGATAAATTAAAAACCTACGCACAAACTGCCGAAGTAGGAATTTTTAAAGCCAGTCTTGCGCATGAATTGAATAATCCCATTGGAGGGTTGCTAACGTTAGCTCAACTTCAAAAAATGGATTTACCCAAAGAGAACGCGCTTTATCCTGTAATTTGTGACATTGAAAAACAGGCCTTGCTTTGCCGAGATCTAATCCAAAACTTATTGCAGAGGTCTAAAGAATTATAAGTCACTATGTTTAAGCAAGCAGACTACACTTAAATTGAAAGTCTGCTTGTGTACGCGTATGATTACATTCTCCCTTTGAGCATGCCCCACCAGTACATTTTAGGTAAAAGATGTCTTTTTAAAATCCAAAACAAAAAACGTTCTTTGGTTTGGTCTACGGGAAAGCTGGAAAGTAATTTACCATCATAACCAAATTCCGCAAGAATAACAGAGCTTCGACTGGTGACCAATGGGCAAGACGAGTAGCCATCGTAGCGATGACTGGGGTTTTCCTTATTGATGACTTGAAGTAAATTTTTTATCATTAATGGAACTTGTTTACGAATAGCAGCTCCTGTTTTTGCATTTGGAATTCCTGTAACATCTCCTAAGCCAAACACATTTGAAAATTTTGGACTTTGTAAAGTATATTGATCAACTTGAAGCCAACCTTTATGAGGGCCCTCACTCCAGGCCAAGGGACTTTGTGAGATGAATTGTGGCGGAGAATTAGGTGGCGCTACATGAAGTAAATCATAAGACACTTCGACTCGGGTGCCAACTTCGGGATGAGCATTGACGGGAGTGGGAGTCGTCGCGCCTGGAGGAGGAGGTGGGGGCGCGACTTTTTCAAAGACTGCGACCTTTTGTTCGGCTTTCACTTCGACTAATTTCATTAAATAATGTGTGTTTATGTTGCGAGCTTTTGCCACTTGCTCTAGTGCTTTTGCATAGACAGGAACTCCAAAGATGGCGGGAGCATTGCAGTAATAGTGTACGTGGCATTGGCTTCGAGTGCCATTCTGGCGAAAGGTTTCTTCAGCTAAGTACATAATTTTTTGAGGAGCACCAGCACATTTAATGGGAACCGGAGGCATAGTAAATAATGCGGTACCTCCGGTAAAACTATTGATGAGTTCAAATGTTTTTTCTGCTTGTTCATAATCATAAATCGAACAGAGTCCATTTTTACCTAAGTTTCCAACAACACCCTTTATTTTTTCAAAATCGACGATAAGGCCCGGTGAAAGAATGAGAAAATCATATGTTAAAACATCGTTAGATGACAAGGTCACCGAATTTTGAGCGGGATTGAGTTCGCTCACTCGATCTTTGATCCACTGAACACCTGAGGGAATCACGGAAGCCATTGGTTTTCGAGATGCCTCTTTGTTGACAACCCCGCCACCAACAAGAGTCCATAAGGGTTGATAATAGTGAAACTCAGCAGGCTCAACAATAGTTATGGAGTCAGGAGTAAACTTTTGTTTTAATTGAGCGGCGGCCATAATGCCGCCTGTGCCACCACCAATAATTAGAAAACGAGAATGTTTTGCCATTGAGATGCTCCTTGAAGAAAAAATGAAAATTATATGAAATAAAAGTAATTATTAATATCTAAGTTGATTCTGCTGAAAAAGAGCCTAATTCAAGGCGGAAAAGTTTAAATCGAACGAGGCGTAGTTCCTCTACGTTGAGTGAGATTTAAACTTTTTCAACGAAGAAGTAGGCCTTTTTCAGCAGAATCAAGATATTATTGTCACAAGCTCTTGAGAGCTTCAACAGGATTTGACGTTCCTTCTAAAGTTTTTATTTTGCTTAAAAATTGGATTAAATCACCGTTGCTTTTATCTAAGAGAGTTTGAAAATCACTGAGATCTTCAATATAAGTTTTAAACAAAAGTAGTCTAGCATTATTCAGTGGTGTTTTTTCGAAATTCTCATAGGACTTGCTCTTTAGTTTTGGCTGAAGAGTTTCTCGGAAGCGATCTTTTATTTTCTTAAACTGAATTTCCCTGAGTGAGAAGTCAGGTTCTGGGTGATTTTGATAAAATTCTTTTAATGCATCCAGTTCTTGAGTAATAAATTCAGAAAATAATTTTTGATCTTCATTTTCGCTTTTTATTTTTATTAAATGAATAGAGTTTGGGCCATCCTCAGTCTGATAAAACAACTCAGTCCCCTTATCACCAATAAAAGTGGCGAGTCGTTCATTAAAATCAGCATTGCTTTTTATGTAAATGGTTGCATGGACTGATTCGTGAATAATCGTATTTACTAAGTCTTCTTCAGAGTAGCGCATCATAGAAGAGAGAAGAGGGTCATTAAACCAACCTAAGGTGCTGTAGGCAGTAACTCCACGAGTGTAAGTATCAAACCCCTGTTGCTCAAGAGAGTGAGCCTCATCTTTTGCGTCTTCTTCGGAGGGAAACCCTTTATAGGGGACGTCTCCAATAATCGGAAAATGCCAAAGGTGATGCTCTAATTTCCACTGAGGAGAGGCATTAACAGCCCAAACAACATAGGGCCTGTGGAGATCAACATAAGTTGAATAATTTTTTCCTACGTTTAAAAACAATTTTTCTTTAGCAAAGTCGCGTGCTTTTTGTACGATGAGTAATTTTTTTTTCACCTCTGGATTTAAATTGGGATCTTTAAGAACTTTCTCTAATGGTTCTCGATGATAGAGGATGTTCATTTGACTGTAGGCACTTTTAAGGAGGTAGGTGATTTGACAACTGGTGATAAGTCCAGCTCCGGAGAGCAGCAGTAACCACCGAATTAAAACATCCATGTTATTCCAGTACGACTGGCAATATCATTTGTTGAAGCGGAATCATCTTTCCATACATCGAGACTTGTTGAAAGACCAAAGCTCTCTGTGAGCCGGATCTTGACCCCTACACCATAGGATGGCACGTAACCAGGTTTTGGCGTTGCGCTAGACGCGGGATTCCCCTCATCTTGCGTGATTTGCTTTTTCTCAATATAAGCAGCTCCCCCTTTAATAAAGGGTTGAAATGTCGTGCGACGGTCGGCAAATCCCAAAATCAAGTCAGTCCCATAAACGGTGGAGTATTGTGTAATCGTGCGTAAAATGTTGGTGCTATCTTTTTCTTTGCGAACACCAGTTCCTTTGGAATAACTTAATTCCAGAGCCACTCGATCCCAGATATAAAAAGAAATGGAGCCTGAAACCATTTCCGACTCTACATAATTGTCTGAAGTAAATGACGTCTTTTTATAACTCTGAGAAAGACCAAACTCAGTAAATAGGGCCATGGAATTTGATTGATATAAAAAAGGGATAATAAATGCGAAGTAAATAAATACAGTTTTCATAGCTTTATTCTATTGAAAACGAATGCTTCATTGCAGTCCATAAATTATCATCACTACCAAAATCGAGCTGTGACTAGGTCTCTCTGACTAATATACTGTGAACGAGTATTTAAGTACGATTTGCCCATCATGGACCATACCTGCTGGTGGGTGCGGAAAAAAACCAGCCTTCAGAAAAGCAATTCGTGCAGCCTCATCAAAACCCTTGATTCCAGAGCTCTTTAATAGAACGACTTTTTGTAGTTCGCCTTTTGGGTTTAAAATAACATCCATCCGAGTGCTCCACCCACCTTTGGGACGTAATAGTTTTAAATCTTTAATTCGCATTACTTCTTCGGTGACTTTATCCTCCCAGGGAGGTCGAATCATTTCTTCGACGCGCGAATAAAAAGATCCAAACAGATGATAGTCTGTGTTAAGGGCTGTAAAGTTGCCCACCTCGACTTTTTTATCAAGCTGGTTGCCGAATGTGGATAGCCCAGGGTCTAAAGTCTCGACGCTCTTTTTTTCACGAGGGGATGAGTCGGAGACTCCGTCTATGTCTTTAGGTAAATTTTTAGTCCAATTATTTTTTTCTGACTCGGAAGGTGATGGTGTCTTGTTTTTTTGAAGAGAATTTTGCCAGCGATTTTTGGTCATGCCCATGAGTTTGGCTTGAGATTCTTTTTTGACCCTTTGAGCTTTTTCAGAGAGTAGTTCGACTTTCTTTTTTAAGCTCTCTAAACTATCATCTATCAGTTCTTTTGGGGCCTCTGTGAAGCGAATTGGAGTACTCATTTTTTGATCTTGTTGGGAGTTGGATTTTTCAACAATATCGACCTGTATCGATTTTTTTTGTTTACTGATAAAACCAGGTTCGATAGAAATATAGGACGATCCCCAGTAGCTACTCCAATGGAGAAAAAGGCTGAGTAAAATAGTAAGCCAAATAATATGCTTGATCACTGCTGAACTATAGTGTTTTTACAAGTCAGTAGGCAAGAGGAAATCGATTGAAATATATGACTAAAAATAATTCACCACAAAAGTTTGATTCATTAAGATCCTTTACTCCGTTGGTTACGAGTGAGCAAGCCCGTGAGTGGGATGTGAGAACTCAAGAGCTTTGCCATCTCACTGAAGAAGATCTCATGAATAAAGCGGGAGCGCACATTGCCGAGGCTATTGCGAAAGATTTTCCTGATGTAATGAAGATAGCTGTTCTTGTTGGACCGGGTAATAACGGCGGCGATGGTTTAGTTATTGCAAAACACTTAATCAACTTATTGAAACTTAATCAAATCAAGCCCCACGGATCGCTCACTATAATTTGCCCCAAACAAGGAGCAACAAAACTTTGGCAGCAGAAAAAAAGTGAGTTATTAAAAGCAAGTCATACCGTATGGCATTGGACCGATGGCGCTGAATTTAACTCCATGAAAAAATCCTCCTGGGATTTGGTTATTGATGCTGTGTTTGGAGTTGGTTTTCGTTCTGAATTAGAACCACATTGGAAAAATCTCTTTTTTTATTTTAAAAAAAAGAGTGTAGTAAAAGTTTCCGTTGATATTCCCTCAGGATTGCAGGGGACAACTGGAATAGCCGCAGAAGGGACCTTTAAGGCTAACAAAACTTACACAGTGGGGTGTCCAAAAGTTGGTATGGTAACAGGAGATGGTCCTGCTTATTGCGGGAAAATAAAAATTATTGATATTGGTTTTTCGCAACAAGCACTCATGGAATTTAAGCCTTCGCTTCAATATTTTGGAAAGTCTCAAGCTCGCCGTTTACTTCCCAAAAAATCTTCGTGGAAAATCAATAAGAGCCATCGCGGTCATTTATTGGTCATCGCGGGCTCTGTGGGTATGACTGGCGCTGGAGCTATGGTCTCATTAGCGGGTGCACGTATGGGAGCTGGATATGTCACATGGGCTCAGTGGGAAGAGGCAGAGACATCAGAATTAAATTTATCAGAACAGAATTTACCCTGGCTGACGGCTGTACTGCTCACGGCAAAATTAGATGAAAAAGGTGAATTTCTTAATTCTATAAAGCCTCCTACCGCCATTGTGATTGGCCCCGGGTTAGGAAAGTCAGAGCAAAGTCAAAAATTAATAAAACTTATCTATAAAAAATACTCTCGTTTGCCGGTGGTAGTTGATGCCGATGCAATTCATTTAATAAAAGACTTGAATCTAAAAATACCAAGCTCTTGGGTATTGACTCCCCATGGCGGTGAACTAGGAGCTTTAATGAATGTTTCTTCAGTAGAAATTTCAAATAATAGACTACAATTTCTAATGCAGGCGCAACAGCAGTGGGGCGGAATTATTTTATTAAAAGGACATCGAAGCATAGTTGCAGACCCTCTTGGGCGAGTTACAGTTATTGGCTCTGGAGATCCCGCCTTAGCTAAGGCCGGCACCGGCGATGTTTTAGCAGGGCTCATTGGCGGTCTTATGGCCATGGGGTTAGAGCCAATTACGGCAGTTTGTCTTGCCGGTTACATTCATGGTAAGGCAGGGGAGTATTTCAGTCGAAAATGGAAAAATGATTTTAGTCTTATTGCAACGGATATAATTCAACTCCTCCCCTCAGTGATTAAAAGTATTGTTATCAATACGTAAAAATTGGAGTCATGTCCAATTTAGTCAGATATATAAAGCCCTTTGTTGTAGATGATTTAAGCCATAAAATGGTATTTATAAGAGATTTTTTCGAGTGAACAATTTTTGTCACCTTGTCTATAAATAACATCGATCACTTTATTTTGTACGTTTTACCACTGAGTATTGTGCTGAGTATGGTGATTTTTTGGCTCAGTTTTTATTTTTTTTTGAGTTATGAAGAATTCATGTTATCGGCTAAACATTTAATTCAAGAATAAATCCGAAGATTATTGTATAATTAACTCATATTAAGATTAAGAACTTAAAAAGTTAGGCAGCCACTTTACACTGTTTAATGAGGTTAGTCGATTGTTAAAGAAAACAATATTTAATATTAAATTAATATTATTTACAACCATAGTTTTAATGGGAGTATCAGCTTTTTCTGAAGTTGCTGGTTCAGAGGCGAAGGAGCCTTTAGAACAACCTGTATTTAATCCACATTTTAATAAAGTAAGAATATCCAATCAAAAAACTCGTTGTGAAAATAATTGGGAGAGTGAAGTTGTTCCCGCTTATGATGAGTTAAAAAAAGAATTATTATGCAGTAAGGATAGAGCTGGCGAGTTATGTAAAGTTTTAATGTTTCCAGAGAAATATCAGATATCGTCAGAGGGAGCAGCAGAAGACAAAGGTCAAATTGGTATGTTGCCGGTTTCAACAGTACAATCGGTTCGTGCTCTTAATCCAGTTATGAAGCAATTGGAAGCCTACGGTCATATTGATCCATTGCGGGCTGTGGAAGATTTTTATCGCCACACGCAGTTACATAAAGAGCGAATGATCAGGCTGACTTTGCTTAACTACGATAACAATCCAGATGAGTTTGCAGGCCTGACACGAGAGCAAGTAAGACGAGCGGTAGAAATTCATGATAATGAGAAATTAGAGGCCATTTCAAGATACGGCAAACCAAATTATAAAGAGTTATATGAGGGAGTAGGGCAGAAAATTGATAGACCAACAATTATTGATCCTTTGAACAAAGTGGGTGATGAAAATTTAAAACAACTCTTTAAAGAAATTGGATTGGGTGATTCAACAAAATTATCGAGTCAAGAACGGAGGCAAAGGGCTTTGCAGCGAAAAGTTTTAAAAGATCAATTGCTATTACCTGATGAGACGGATCGAATGTACGACCCAGTGACGAGAAAAGCAGAGTATTTAGGTCAAAAGATGTATCCGCGAAATAAAAGGTTCGGTAAGTTGTATCCTAAATCCACTGCTTTTTATGACGCCATAAATTCTGAGACAGGAAAGTTAAAATATTTTGAACATGTGAAGGGGTTAGAATTTAAATCGTTAACAACCTCTGAGCGATATCAACTCATTAAACAAATTAGAAATTCTGAAATCTCCGCTTTTAAAGCGGGAAAAATTAGTTCTAGTTATGCTATTGACTCCTATTTAGATTTGTATTTACGTGGGAATTTTTACCGAGGAGTTTCATTTCTTGCGAATCCAGTTGTACAAGGGACACTTTTAGCTTTAGATTTGGCCATTTATTCTCCTGAAACTGGATGTGATGGATTGGGTGCAGGGTACTTATCTGTTTATGAAAAAAATGCTGATGGTCAATGTAAACTCCAGAGGGAACACTTAAATAATCCAAAGCTGCAAAAGTTCTTATTAACACCGTTAGGATCAGATAATGATTCGAACACTACGGTGACTTCTGGGGTTATTAATCCTCGAGAAATTCTCTCTCACAAGCTAAGTTGTGATTATTTTATTCAAGCAAAAGAAGATGTCGACCAAGTTATACAGAGTCTCACCTGTCAATCGAATCACTCGTTAGGATTTTACTTTAAAGAGAGTAATGAAATTGTGGAAGTAGATTTTGATAAGGATGATATTAAAAAAATTAGCCTTACTGAAGATGCAATGGGGGGAAAACACTCCTTTTATGAGTTTCAAGGAGCTAAAGCTGCTGATTCTTGTGTTTATAAAGGTAAAATACTCAGGCCTTGTGTATTGCCTGTAAATAGAAAATCTTTTGATGAAAGTATGCTGGGTAATAGAGCTAAATCTAGGCTAAAAAATGATGAAACCAATCAGGCCTATGAGGTTCGTAGTCACCTCTCCTATTATATTTATAAAGCGTTAAAAAAATGCAAAGAACAATGATTGAGACCAAAAGTAAATCTCATTTAGCCATTCAATGAACTTAACAGTTTATTCGGTGATTTTAACTTTAATAAATTTTTTAATTTTTAAATTAAAGGCTTTAAAGGCAGCTACCTTGGATTGCTTATTTGATCCCACAATTTCAGATGAAATAAATCAAATTGAAATCATAAGCCTAGGCTCCAACTATGGGTTATTTAGATATGAAGAGTTTCAACAGTTGATGAGAATGTATCCTCTGTTGGATCATTGGCGAAACCGATTTCAGTTGAGACCCGATTTTGTGCCTGAATACCGTTAATCAGCCTTGTTTTTTTAAAAGAGATTGAGTAAGTTCCAGGTCTCATGAATGCACCTCTAGCCCACGCGATGCGCCCCAAAACTCTGAACGATTTTATTGGCCAAAATTCAGTGCTTGGTTCCCAATCATTATTGCGCTCTTTTATTAAAAATCGTCGAGCGAGCAATCTCATACTATGGGGTCCACCTGGGACCGGCAAAACAACCCTCGCAATGATCCTTGGCAATGAGTTTCAGGCCGTGTTTCTTTCTTTAAATGCCGTAGAAATTGGCGCAAAAATTTTGCGTGAAACGGGAGAGCAAGCACGCCTCCGCTTTCAGATGGAGGGCGTTCAAACTCTTGTATTTATCGACGAAATTCATCGGTTGAATAAATCCCAACAAGATGTCTTGTTGCCCTTTATCGAAAAGGGAGATTTTGTTCTTATTGGAGCTACAACAGAAAACCCGAGCTATGAGCTCAATAAAGCGCTTTTAAGTCGCTGCCATCTTTTAGTTTTTAATAGACTCAATAAAAATGATTTAATGAAAATATGGAATCAAGCTTGCGAGCATCTCAAAAAACCAACGGATTGGCTGGAAGTAAGTACAATTGAGTTTCTTATTGAGGTTGCCGATGGTGACGCTCGCCGATTTATTAATATCATTGAAGTGTTGAGCGCCAAAGATGGTCCACATGATTTAGAATCCATTAAAAGTTATTTACCTAAACATCTTCTCACCTACGATAAAAATTCAGATGCTCACTATGATCACATTTCGGCGTTTATTAAAAGCATTCGGGGTTCTGATCCAGATGCCTCTTTATATTATCTCGCACGCATGCTGGAATCTGGAGAGGACCCAGTGTTTATCGCTCGGCGCTTAGTGATTTTGGCGAGTGAAGATGTGGGAAATGCTGATCCTCGCGCCCTGCAAGTCGCTGTCGCGGGTGCTGAAGCCGTCAATTTGATAGGACTTCCTGAGTGTAGTATTAATTTAGCTCAAGTGGTGACTTATTTGGCGAGCGCGCCAAAATCAAATAGAAGCTATTTAGGTTGGCTAAAAGCTAAAGAGTTCGTTGAAAAAGTTAAGTCAGTGCCAGTGCCCCTTCATTTACGGTCTTCGCAAACCTCAGCAATGAAAAGCTTAGGTTATGGTCGCGATTACAAATATCCACATGATGAAAACAAAGGTTGGGTCGAGCAAGATTATTTTCCTGAAGGTGTAAAAAAAGAAATCTTTTATGAGCCCAGCGATCGAGGTTTTGAAAAAACTATTCGCGACTATGCTCAGTGGTTAAAATCGCAAAAGTAATTTTTATGTCTCTGAATGGGTAAAAATAATCAACTCTAATATAACTATACCCGATTAGGTATAGTTATATGGTTTTTATTAAAAATATACCTTTACGGGTATAATTATATTAATTATAATGAAATTATACCCGATTGGGGATAATTTGAATGGAAAGAAAAAAAAGACCCTTAACATCTGATATTATTAAACAGAAACGGAAAGAACTAAAGCTTTCTCAAAAAGAGCTAGCCATGCGAGTCGGTGTGGGACTGCGTTTTATTCGAGATGTAGAGCAAGGTAAAGAGAGTGTTAGACTCGATAAATTAAATCAAATTTTACATTATTTTGGCCTTGAAGTGAGCGCTATAGAAATGAGGCGCAACGATGAGTAAAGTGCCAATCTACTATAAAAAAAACTTAGCAGGTTTTTTAGAAAAAACAGCAGAGGATCAATTTATATTTCAGTATGAAACCGAATACATAAATTCTCACCACCCTGCAATCAGTCTCACGTTTCCCAAAGCAGACCAGATATTTGAATCATCGGATTTATTTCCATTTTTTGATGGACTTATTCCGGAAGGGTGGCTCCTTAATTTAGCCAGTACAGAATTGCGCCTTAATCCACTTCGCGATCGTTTTGAACTACTCATCAAACTTTGCCACGATACCATTGGAGCTGTTCATATTGGAGAAAAGAAATCGATCAAAAGTAAGCCGATCTCTTTCTCTGAAAAGAAAGAATCAAAAAATAAAAAGTATGTCCAATGTTTAATTTGTTACGAGTCAGCAGAAGAGATTTATCACGAAGAATGCATGTTGTCTGTTTTTGGCAGTAAAATTAATCCAATTGTTGATATTGATGAAGTTCTTTTGGAGAAACTGGCTAAAAATCAACTCAATCAAAAACTCACTATTGCTGGTGTACAAAAAAAACTGTCTCTCGATTTAGTGGAGGATAAAGGTAAACTTTTTCGCATGACGGTCACAGATCTTTGGGGGCGTTTTATTTTTAAACCAAAAGGAGATCCTCCGCATTTGCCAGAAAATGAACATCTCTGTTTAAAGCTTGCAGAGGCTGCAAAGATTCAAGTAGAAAAAAGCGCTCTAATACCGACTAAGAATGGAGAGTTAGGTTTAATCGCAGTTCGTTTTGACCGAAATGAATTGCATGATGAATTTCATCAAGAGGACTTTTGCCAAATTCTCAATAAGCCCAGTTATAAAAAATATAATGGTAGTTTGGAGCAAGTAGGAAAAATAATAAAACAAAAAACAGATTATCCTGGCGATAATTTATATCGATTATTGGAACTCACAATATTTAATTTTATTATCGGGAATGTGGACTTTCACTTAAAAAATATTTCTCTAACCTATGAAAAGGAAAAAGCTGCAAAAATACTTTTGAGTCCAGCCTACGACTTACTTTCAACTGATTTATTCATTGTCGATGACAATGAAGAGTCAGCTCTAGCAATTAATGGAAAAAAGAATAAACTCGAGAAAGTAGATTTTTTAGCATTCACTCAAAGTTTAGGTATGACCAAGAAAGTCTTTGAATCTATAATTCAAAATTTCCAAGAACTCATTCCCACTTGGAATCAATTGATTGATAAAAGTTTTTTAGAAGAAGAAAAGAAAAAGGAATTTAAAAAATTGATTAAGAAAAAAATTAAAGTCTTCATATAAAAAGCATTTTCTTGTTTGTTCAAGCGACATACTTCCTCAAAGGTTTGACGCGGAAAAATCACATAATGAGAGAGACTTAGTCTGTCGCAATATGGCTTTGCTGGTTAGTGTTCAATTTTCTGTATTAATTTCTTGATTCATTTATACATATTGTATTTACTCTTGAATTCTATGACATATTCAACAGCAGAATTACCAACCCATCTACGTCAATATATTGCAGAGCAAGACTATTCGCTTTATACTCCCATTGATCAGGCTTCGTGGCGTTACATAATGAGAGTGTCTAAGGAGTTTTTTGCAGAGCATGCTCACCCCAAATATCTCGATGGATTGCGTGAAACTGGTGTAACTGTTGAGCGAATTCCCAAAATTTCTGAAATGGATCAAAAATTACAAAAGTTTGGATGGCGCGCCGTAATTATCACGGGGTTTATTCCGCCAGAGCCTTTTTTAGAACTTTTGGCCCATCGAATTTTGCCCATTGCATCGGACATGCGAAAACTTGAAAACATTGATTACACACCAGCTCCTGACATTGTTCATGAGGCTGCTGGTCATGCTCCTATTTTGGCAGATCCTGCCTACTCATCCTACCTGAAAAAATTTGGTGAGATTGCACGAAGAGTTATTTTTGCTAAAGAAGACAATGATCTTTACTGTGCGGTTTTAAGATTGTCAGAAACTAAGGAAGATCCGGCTTCCTCTCAGAAGGATATAGATCTTGCTCAACAAAATTTAAATGAGGCTGTTGAGAAAGTAGGATACGTCAGCGAGGCACAGCAAGTGACGCGCTTAGGTTGGTGGTCCACAGAATATGGTTTGTTTGAAAAAAATGGAAAGTATTTAATTTATGGTGCGGGACTACTTTCTTCAGTAGGTGAGAGTTTTAATTGTTTAAAAGAGAGTGTTCAAAAAATTCCTCTCACTGTTGATTGCATAGAAACGTCTTACGATATTACAAAACCTCAGCCGCAATTATTTGTGACTGATGATTTTAAAAAGTTAGAAGCTGTTATTGATCAGCTCTCTGAAAAAATGGCTTATAAGCATGGTGGTGTCGAAGCGCTTGCTAAAGCAAAGCGGGCAGCGACATTAACGACCACTCAGTTAGAAACCGGATTGCAAATTAGTGGAATTCTGAGTGACTATCGAGCGCCGTCGCATGGTGCTGTTTCTTTTGTAAAATATAGTGGACCGGTTCAGTTGTCTGTTGATGAGGTGCAGTTAGAAGGACATGGTCCGGTCTATCATAATCATGGATTTAGTTCCCCTTTAGGAAAAATAAAAGGGCTTCCGCAATCGCCATCAAAGTGTAGTTCTGAAGATTGGACTAAAATTGGTTGCGTTGAAGGCACTGTATGTACTTTTGAATTCGAATCAAGGATTCGGGTGAAAGGCTTGTGGAAGAGTTCATTGAAAAAAAATGGGCAAGTCTTACTGATGAGCTTTGTTGATTGTACGGTTACTGATTTAAATGCCCCCAAAGATAAAGAAATTTTATTTGATCCCAGTTGGGGCACTTTTGACATGGCTCTGGGAGAAAAAATAACATCCGTTTTTGGTGGTGCTGCTGACCGGAACGCTTTTGTTGCCCATGTTCAGATGAGTGAGTTTAAGCCCCGTCCACAAAAGTCGAATCTTACTAGCGAAAACAAAGACCTCAATCTTCTTTATGGAATCGTGAGAGAGATAAGAGAGAATGTTAAAAAATCTTTGGACGGTGATTCTTTGGATCGATTAATGCGTGTTTTATCCAAATTAGATGATTCCTATCCCAGTGACTGGTTATTGAGATTAGAGGTCTTAGAAATTTTGAAAAAAAGTAACCTTCGAGTCACCATCTGCGATCAAATTCAAAATCAACTTTCAGTTCTTTCCAAGGAATCTCCTCGTCTTGAAATGCTCATTCAGCGAGGCCTCGCCATTGTAACAAGCTAATTTAAAAGGTTTTTCAGATTGCTGTTGGTTGCCACTATTCAATAAATAATAACAGTTTAATTTAATAATTAATCTTCAATAATCCATACTTTTTTCTTTATTAGCTATTGCTAGCATCATGTGTTCAGTGAGTAGAGGCGAGGATTCGAATTCTTTGTATATTAAATTGGAGAATTTGCAGCTAAATTTAAAGATTCTCTAGAGAATTTAAAGAAAATTCATTACTTTCTCTGGTCTACGAATATCTATTGAAAATTACAGGATAATATTAAATTAAATTTTAATGAATTTCAGGTAGTACTTGTAGGGTTTGTGTTTAAAATCATTGTGTAACTTACTTCAATAAACAAAATAAAATATTATTTTGGCCATTTCGGTTAATTTAGAGCGATGCCCATATCTAAAAGGCAATTTGAATCAGAACCCATTTTTTATGTTCTTTCAAGTTATCATCAAATTCATTGAGCTTAATTTTTTTCAAGGTAATTTTTTTATTAACGGAGTTGCCCATACCTACAAAATAGTAGTTAAGGTAATCTTTGCTTGTGCTTAGCTTTTTTACAACTTCCTGTTTAGTAAAATATTTTATTCGCCCATTAAACGGATTTTCAAATTCTGAGGGTAAACTATTACTATTTAATAGTGGAACATCATTAAATGAATAGTTTTTGAGATCAATTAAAGGAGTGTAGTTGTAATCGATGCTATATATGGTGTGTTTGCCTAACAAATCGCTATTAAATAGGAGCGCAATGGAAAAACTAGCTAAAATAAATTGTCGATTAATTTTCCCGTCTATTTTTTTATTCTTTGAAATATCAGCAGCAGCAGATTCAATATTTGCCCAGCCTGATTTTTCGCTTTGTAATAGATACTTCAAAAATTCTTCGCCACCTAGTCGATTGTATAAGTAAAAAAGAAGCAGAGTTGAAGTGTCATAGCCGCTAGTATTACGGATGTTATATCTTTCGTAATCAGTAGTTATAGTAAAATCATTTTTTTTCTTTATTCTTTCATCTATAGAAGTTGGCCAAGTTTTTAAATTTAAATACATCATTAAGTTCGCCAAACCTTCATCCAACCATCTCTCTTCGTATTTATTGTATTGCCTACGTAATATGTGAGTTAATTCATGTATTAAATAGATTGGCACTTTCTCTCGATTGAGATTTTTTTCAATCGAAATAACTTCATTACAAGGAGCCACTTCATTAGGAATGCTCGCATAATGCTTTCCCTCAAGGTCTCTAAATATAATTTTGATACGACATTGAGATCTGTCTATGCGGTCGAAAATTTTTGAAGTCACAAAATTATAAGATTTAATAAGATCTTTCTCGAACTGCTGTTTACTTTTTTCATTTTGGGCCCAATCTTGATCTAAATATTCGATAAAAAAAGGGCTAGCATGAGCAATTGTTGCTCGAGCTAGCCAAACTAGGATTAACAATACGAACTTTGGAAATGTCATTTACTCTGTTTCAATTCAATAGCAAAGGTCGCGCAAATATTATTTTTTAGTTCAAGCTTTATTGAAGTTGAATCTCCACCATGTGTACCCATTTCATAGCACTCACCTTTTTCGTTGGTTGTAATAATGCCCAAGATAAAATCTTTACCATTATACTGAGTTACTTTGAATTTTACCTTTGTGCCATCAACTAGGATGCCAATATTTTCTGTTGGAGAATCGTTAATTTCTATAGAGTAATTGAATGAATCTTTGCCATTCACATCAATGAATGGGAAAAATCCTGTTAATTCAACTTGAAGCTTATCTGACTCTAGACCTCGACTTGTGACATAGTATTGAAATTGCACATATTCTTGTCTATTACCTAGTCTAGTTCCGTCTGAAGAATACAAATATATATCGCTGTAATGCTTTACCAGTTGCAGTCCCTTATTTTTTGATGAAAAAAATGAAGTGAGGGACTTCTTCGAATCTTTGTAAAGACTTAGAATTTTATCAAATTTGTTTTCATCTGAAGCTTGAGTCTGCTGATCTAAAGGAATATAATCGCCAGATCCAGTTCCGCTGCCACCGCCTTCAGCATAAGCGACTGTCAACTGTAAAGATAATAGACAGATAATCGACCCTATTGACTTTAAAAACGCTTTCATAAATTATTCTCCTTATCGTTTTGATACAGCAAGGTCTGTGCCACACTGTATTTGTTTATATACTAAAATTGTTTAGTGAATCTATTTTAAATTGAAGCAAAATAAAAGATGTATTTTCTGAAATAAGTTAGTTAAATTTGCTATTTTAGCAAATATAAAGTATAATTATTTACAAAGGATTATAAGCTCATGTCTACTTCACTTTATATATCTCAAAATTATCGTTTGTTTTTAAAAGAGTGGATTGAGTCTCAGGAGACCACTCGTGGTTTACTTTCTAAACTTGCATCCATGATGAACTGCCAAAACTCACATCTAACGAGAGTATTGCGAGAAGAAGAGCATTTAACTCCTGACCAAGCTTTTGAAGCGTGTCGTTTTATGAAACTTTCTGAATCAGAATCTGAATTTTACTTAAAGTTAGTTTCCTATGAGCGTGCTTCAAATCCCAGTTATAGAAAGCAACTTTATGCAGAATTAAAAAAAATTAAAGAGGAGCAAGAAAACCTATCCAAAAGATATAAATTTAGCAGCATGGAAGAACAAGAGCGAATAATGATTTATTATTCCTCCTGGTATTGGAGTGCTATTCATATTTTAACTGATATTTCACAATTCCAAACATCGAAAGCCATAGCAGAAAGATTAGGTTTAGATGAGCAGGATGTTCGATCTTACTTGCAGACACTTGAGTCTTTTAATTTAGTTAAAAGGCAAGGAGATACTTGGAAGTTTTCATCAGGCTCTATGATGTTACCAAAAACTTCGCCTATGCATTCAATACAGCATGGTAATTGGAGGACGCGGGCCATTGCTGATAGTCAAAATAAAAGCACTGATGGGTTGCATTTTACTATGGTGCAAGCAATCAGTAAAAATGATTTTGAAGTTATTAAACAGTTAATTTTAAAAGTTCTTGATGATTATAAAGCTGTTGCCAACCCATCAAAATCAGAAGAACTTATTTGCTTTTCGTTTGATTTTTTTAAAGTCTAGCTTCAAGAATTCTGAATCAAGTTGTGCGGTGAACATTGTAATCAATAAGCTCTAAGAGGGCAGACTTTTTTTCGGTGGTCAAAAAGTGAAGAGCTTCTTTGGCTAAATTCGAATTATTTACAAGAAGCTCCTTCGTCTTTTCAACTCCCAGGCGCTGGGCGATATTTTTGGGGTCATTAACTTGGGTGTCAAAATCTAAAAGATCATCTTTCACTTGAAAATTAAATCCTAACAGAAAGCCAAAGTGATGAATTTTATTTTTAATTTCTTGGGGGTATGAGGTGAATAAGGCAACCCCTTGTGCTACTGAAGCGATAAGAGCGCCGGTCTTTAGATGGTGAATCATTTTTACAGCACCGAGGATGTTCTTCAGATTTGTACCAGTGACATTAAATCCTAAATCTAAAGCCTGTCCCGCAACCATGCCTTGAACTCCAGAAGCTCGCGAAAGTATGCCGACGAGAGGTAAACCCAATGGGGGCGAGTCCACATAATATTCAGCGATGATTTTAAAAGCTTCCGTCAAAAGTGCATCGCCGGCAAGGAGCGCTGTTGTCTCGCCAAAGACGACATGATTTGTTGGTTTGCCGCGCCTTAAGGTATCGTTGTCCATACATGGTAAATCATCATGTATCAGGGAGTAGGTGTGAATACATTCTATAGCTGCAAGCCAAGGCGTGAGTTGATCAGCAGAAATTCCCAGCGCCTCTCCCAGCAAGTATCCTACCATAGGGCGAAAGCGTTTCCCGCCAGTAAATAGGGAGTAGTTGATGGACTCCATCAATTTTGTGTAGCCCACTAAATAATTACTATTGATTCCATTTTTAGAGTCGCTGTTAATGTTATCAGAGACTGTGTATTGCTCAGATTCAAAATTAAAATAATTGGCTTTGGGGCTAAAATAAAGCTTTAAAAACTCATCTAAGCTTTGAAGATGATTGATGGGAATCAACGACTGAAATGACTTCATAGTAACTTTATGCTTCTTGTGGTCAAGTTTCTTCAGCCGTAAATGGCTTAGTGACGGCTTGTTTATTAGCATCAATATCAACCAGTAAACGAATTTTATTTTCGGCCTCTGTCAGTTGAGTTTGGCAATCGCGAGTGAGTCCAATGCCTTCTTCAAACAACTTGAGTGATTGCTCAAGGGCTAAATCTCCTTTTTCCATTTTTTGAACAATTTCTTCGAGTCGAGTTAATTTTTTTTCGAAATCCATTTTGATCCCCTTTTGTTTGGAAAAATAAAGTTCAATTCAGTTTCATTTAAAATTTATCTGTGGCAGTTATTCCAGTGGCTGTTGTATCTGTGATGTTTGTACCAGTGACAGTGGCGTGAACAGTTCCATCCATAACTCTTATTTGCAAAGCATCTCCTGCATTGACTTGAGTAATCGATTTAATCAGTTCGCCACTCACGGAGTTACTCACGGCTTTGCTCTTTGCTTGAGTCGACCTCTCATTTTCATTGCGAGCATCCAGTGTTACGATCGAGTAACCACGCTCCACCACCTTGAGTGGACTTAAGCTATCCATTTTGACCATCACTCGTTCGAGGCGGTGTTTTTTATTAATAAGTAGTTTGTCGCCCGTGTTTTTTAATCGCAGATTCAGAGACTCTAAAAGAGCGAGTTTACGCTGCAACATTGCCTCCGGAGTCCCTAAGCGCTTCGTCTGTAAACGTAAGGATTCCTGTCGTCGAAGTAAAAAATTTTGAATGGCTAAGGTGAGGCGATCTTTCAAATCATCATTGCGTTGAATGAGATCCTGCAGTCGCCGTTGCGGGTCGATCAAGCGGTGATTAAGGGTAGCTACTTTTTGTTTCAACCCTTTCATGGTTTGATTGATCGATAGCCATAAAAGTCTTTTGAGATTGGTCACGCGATTCATCACTTCGTCAGCACTTTTAATCACCAGTTCTGCTGCTGCCGAAGGAGTTGGTGCGCGCACATCAGCCACAAAATCGGCAATCGTAAAATCAATTTCGTGACCGACAGCAGAAATGACGGGAATAGGACTTTGCGAAATTAAGCGCGCCAATCCTTCATCATTAAAGCACCACATATCTTCAATTGATCCGCCACCTCTTCCAATAATAATAGCTTCAACTCCAGGGATGAGAGTGGACTTTTTAAAGGCTTCTCGCAGCGCTGGAGCTGCTGCTTCGCCTTGAACAAGAGTGGGAACAATGGTGATTTCAATTCCGCGTGCTCGCCGTTGTAAAATATTGAGAATATCTCGAATGGCAGCACCCGTGGGAGAGGTAACAATGGCAATGTGTCTTGGTAAGTGAGGGAGCGGGCGCTTTTTTGAGTTTTCAAACAAACCTTCACGCTTGAGTTTTTCTTTGAGTTGCTCAAAAGCCTTTTGTAACGCGCCGGCCCCCACGGGTTCCATCGTGTCACAAGTAATTTGATACTCGCCGCGAGGTTCAAAAACAGTGACTTTGCCTCGAACCAAAACTTCCAATCCATCATGTGGTCGAAATTTAAGCTTTGAGTTATAGCCGCGAAACATCACAGCACGAATTTGAGAATTAGAATCTTTCAAGCTAAAATAAAAATGCCCTGATGTATGTGCCTTAAAGTTGCTCAGCTCACCTTTGACCCAAACTTGGGTGAATCGACTTTCAATTTGTCCGCGAATCAAGCGATTAAGCGCTTCAACACTAAAAACTTGCGATTCAGAATTTGTAAAAGTTGTGTTCGAATTTTGGTTCGAAGGTGAGTTTGGTCCGGGATCATTTTCAAAATGAAGTGAATAATCATTTGGCATAATGCTTTAACTATCTGTGGTCAGGGATAGAAGTCAAACACGCTTCTTTAATCTCTTTAAAATTTTCTTTGCACCGCAATGTTTTTTTTTGTATGGGTTTATAAAAGTAAAAAGGAAATCATCATGTCATCATCTGATCACGATAATAAAAATCTTTCGTCCAATGAACCACTTTACAATCGAGGTGGATTCATTACCTTTGTTTTTACAATGGTGTTTGTGCTTTCATTTTTTGTGTACCTTATTATGATTCATCCTGGAGTTGATATGGGTGAGAAGATCAAGGAGGTCGCTGTTGCTGGAGGCACTGAAGTGAAGACCTTCGACATTGCGAGCGTTAAAGAGCCTTGGGTCGAAAATAATGACGTGATTCAATATGGTGAAGGTGTTTATAAAGCAAACTGCGCTATGTGCCACGGCGATAAAGGTTTGGGGGATGGGGCTGCTGGAGCGGCTCTCAATCCAAAACCACGTAATTTTGTTGAAGGTCAGTGGAAAGTGGGCGGCGATTCGATCTCTTTATTTAAAACTGTAAGCGGAGGGATTGCTGGGACTTCAATGCCTGGTTTTTCTCAGATTAAGCCACAAGACCGATGGGCCGTTGTTCAGTTTATTAGATCAATTACTAAAAATAAAATAAATGATGATAGTGCTAAACTAAGTGAATTTGCCAATTCTGCAAAATAATTTTGAGAATTGATGTTCAATCAAATGTTACAAACAGAGGTGCTTTAAAGCAGCTGTTGTGAAAAGAGGTCGAGCTTGTATTGTATAAAGCTCATAAATATAACTTTAATGACGCTTTTGATGGGCGTGAATCTATTTGCAGATAATTCAAATAGGTTGGTTTCTCCCCTTGGGAAAACATCCACCGAGCCCATTAAAGAACTCAAGGATGTTGGGATCGATCAAAAAATTGGTTCTAACTTTCCGTTGGATACTGAGTTTCGAGATGAAGAGGGGCGCATTGTAAAGCTGGGTCAATATTTGAGTCCAGGTCGCCCACTTATTGTGAGTCCCGTTTATTATGGTTGTCATGGTTTGTGTAGCTATCATCTCAATGGACTAACGGAAGGTTTAAAGGGATTGAATTGGAATGCGGGCGATAAATTTCAGGTTTTAGCTATAAGCTTTGATGATCATGAAGGGCCAGAGTTAGCCAAGGAAAAAAAAGCTAGTTATATGAAATTCTATAGTCGCCCTAACACTGAACAGGGTTGGCATTTTTTAACAGGAAACGCAAAGTCTATCAAAGAGTTCACCTCAGCGATTGGTTTTAAATACCACTGGAACGAAGAGATGCAAGAGTGGGCACATCCTTCTGCGGCTATTGTTGTGTCTCCAGAGGGAAAAATCACTCGTTATTTGCCTGGAGTTTATTTTCTACCTCAAGACATTAAATTATCGTTGAATGAATCTATGGAAGGAAAATTAGGAACTTTTCTGGATAGAATGGTTTTGTTTTGTTTCCGCTATGATGAGCATCAAAGTAAATATTCGCCTATGGTCTCCAACATAATGAAGTTGGGCGGTGGTGCGATGATTTTATTTTTGCTGATTTGGATTGTTCCTTTTTGGATAAAAATGCGCCGAAAAGTAGCTTAATAATTTATAAACATATTTTATTTGAAAAAAAGGTAAGGAGTGGAATTTCATGTGGTGGATGTCAATTGCTAATGCGAGTGTTTTCGCGCCGACGGATGCAACAAAAATTGCTTCTGAGTGGGATAGTCTTTATAAATTTTTATTGATCTCAAGCTTGGTGGCTTGCGTTTTGTTACTTGGTGGCATGACGTATTTTGTGACTAAATACCGCCGAAAAACTAATAATGATAAGACTCCTTATATTACACACAATACAATGTTGGAATTCATTTGGAGTTTTATTCCGCTTGTTATGTTTTTAGTGATGTTTGCTTGGGGCTGGTCACTTTACCACGATATGAAATCTCCTCCCAAAAATGCAAAAGAAGTTCATGTTTATGGTCAGCAGTGGCTATGGCAATTTGAATATAAAAACGGTAAAAAATTAAATAATGAATTCGTTGTACCTGTTGGAGAGCCCGTAAAGCTAATTATGACATCAAAGGATGTTGTTCATAGCTTTTACGTTCCTAGTTTTCGAATTAAGCAAGACGTGATCCCAGGACGTTATACAGACTTGTGGTTTCAGGCAGAAAAATTGGGAGAGTTTCACGTATTTTGCGCTGAGTACTGCGGACTTGATCACTCTAAAATGCTTGCTAAACTAAAAGTAGTTAGCTTGGCAGATTATGAAAAATGGTTAGGGACATCCAATGAAATTGCCGGCGGCCCAGGTGCTAAACTCTACAATGAAAAAGGTTGCGTGGCTTGCCATAGTTTAGATGGAAGTCCCAAAGTAGGTCCCACATTCAAAGGGTTATTTGGCAGAGCTTCTGCGTTTGATGATGGTACTGAGTTGAAAGCCGATGAAAACTACATTCGTGAATCTATTGTGAGTCCGACGGCAAAGACGGTTAAAGGATTTCCAAAAGGGGTTATGCCAAGCTTTCAAGGGCAGCTCTCTGAAGAAGATATGACCGCCATTATAGAGTTTATTAAGAATCAAAAATAAGAGGTAATAATTTTATGGCAGCACATGCAAGTACAGGAAAAAATTATATCAACGAATTTGCAGGTTTGAAGTCGTGGCTTTGTAGCTTGGATCATAAAAGAATTGGCTTAATGTATGCATTATCCGTTTCAATATTCTTTTTGGTAGGCGGGACATTCGCACTTTTGCTTAGAACAGAATTGTTTAGTCCTGGCCCAACAATCATGAGTGCCGGCACCTACAATCAGGTGATGACTTATCATGGAGCGGTTATGGTCTTCATGGTTATTATCCCTGGGATTCCAGCGATTTTAGGAAATTTCTTTCTGCCCATTCATATTGGGGCAAAAGATGTGGCTTTTCCTCGGTTAAATTTAATGAGCTGGTATATTTTTATGGCCGGTGCATTTTTAGCAATATCGACTCTTTTTACTTCAAAAATTGACACTGGTTGGACGTTTTATACTCCCTACAGCATTAAGACAAGTACTGCCACAGTGACTATGGTGATGGCGGCCTTTATTATGGGGATATCATCCATTCTTACGGGTTTAAATTTTATTGCTACAGTTCATACTTTGCGCGCTCCTGGAATGACAATGAAGCGAATCCCACTTTTTGTGTGGGCATTGTATTCAACAAGTATTCTTCAGGTTTTAGCGACGCCAGTTTTGGGGATAACGCTTCTATTATTAGTCGCTGAGCGCACTCTTGGAATTGGAATTTTTGATTCCACACTGGGTGGAGATCCAGTGTTGTTTCAGCACTTTTTCTGGTTCTATTCGCATCCTGCAGTTTATATTATGATTCTTCCTGCCATGGGAATTATCAGTGAAGTAATTACAGCTTTTTCAAGAAAAACAATTTTTGGTTATACAGCAGTGGCTTACTCTAGCGTAGGTATTGCAGCAGTGAGCTTTTTTGTTTGGGGTCACCATATGTATGTGAGTGGTCAATCTGAAGTGGCTGGAGTGGTGTTTTCCATTTTGACGGTTTTGGTGGGTGTACCTACTGCAATTAAAATGTTTAACTGGGTTGCGACACTATACAGAGGCTCGATTCAATTTGCGACTCCGATGCTTTATGCTTTAGGGTTTATGTTTTTATTTGCGATTGGTGGAGTTACTGGAATTATGTTAGCCCTCATTGGTCTTGATGTGCACTTTCACGATACTTACTTTGTCGTAGCTCACTTTCATTATGTGATGGTGGGTGGAGTGCTCATGGCATTAATGGCCGGCATGTTTTATTGGTTTCCAAAAATGTCGGGTAAAATGTATGAAGAGTCCTGGGCTCGAATTTCATTTGTTTTTACCTTTATAGGTTTTAACGTCACGTTCTTCCCTCAATTTATTTTAGGTTCAATGGGAATGCCCCGACGTTATTTTGATTACTTGCCAATGTATGAATCCCTCAATAAGATTTCTACAGTGGGATCATATATGATTGGTTTTGGATTTTTTGTTGGACTGGCGACCATTCTGAAAGGAATTTTCTCCGGTCCTGCGGCACCAGCAAATCCTTGGGGTGCTAAAACTTTAGAGTGGACGATTCCATCTCCTCCACCTCACCATAATTTTGATCAAGAACCTATCATTACAGCGGGGCCTTATGAGTACAGATAATACAGCACACGTTGGTAAACATCATTTTGCTCATCACTTTAGAAGTGCTGAGCATGAGTATGAAACATCCAAACAAGGTATTTGGCTATTTATGGCGACAGAAATACTGATGTTTGGTGCGATTTTTGCTGCTTACGGAATTTTTCACGCCTTGTACCCTTCCATGTTTGCTGAAGGAGCCAGTCATTTGGATTGGAGAATGGGTTTTGCAAATACTTGCATTCTTCTTGTGAGTTCGTGGACCATGGCCATGGCAATTCAGTCTTTACAAAGTGGCAAAGGTCAGCGAGCAGTACCGTATCTTGCGGTAACACTTTTGTGTGGCGCGGGCTTTATGGTCATTAAATATTTTGAGTATACACACAAATTTCATTTAGGAATTTTTCCAGGGAAATGGTTTGCCTATGAGGGTGCTCAACATAAGAATTTAGCGCTCTATTTTTCATTTTACTTTGTGATGTCAGGTTTGCATGGGATTCACGTCATGTTGGGAATGGGACTCATCTTTTGGGTGATGTTACGAGCCATGAGAGGTGAGTTTGACGAACACTATTATACGCCCGTGGAAGGTGTTGGTATTTTTTGGCATATCGTCGATTTAATTTGGATTTATTTATTTCCCATTCTTTATTTGATTGGCTAGGAGGATTTATGGCAGCTCAAAACCCAAGTCACAGTAATGGACACAGTAGTGACCACGGCTCAAGTCATCACGTTATTCCCGCAAAAGTATTTTTTAACATATTAGTGATACTTTTGATTTTAACTGTTTTAACAGTAACATTTCATACAATGCATTTAGGGTCGCTGGCAGCTCCTGTTGCTTTTATCATTGCAACGACTAAGGCTGTTTTGGTGATGGCTTATTTTATGCACTTAAAATACGATAAACCGATCAATCGAGCGATCTTTGGAGTTGCTTTCTTTTTCGTAGCCTTATTGTTTGTACTTTGTGTTGTGGATATTTTTACAAGAGTGCCGGTAACTAGCACGCTCTAATATAGATTCTGCTGAAAAAGGCCTACTTCTTCGTTGAAAAAGTTTAAATCTCACTCAACTGTTAAGGTCTTAAAGTTGGGGAACTACGCCTCGTTCGATTTAAGCTTTTCCGCCTCGAATTAGGCTCTTTTTCAGCAGAATCTAATATCGGAAGCATTGGTTTGTTAATTTTTTTTTAATTGGTTTGATGATAAAAATTTATTTTGATCTTATAAAAATTGGTATTGTTATTTTTGTTCTTTTGTCAGGGGTTGCAGGTTATGCAACCTCTTTTCTTGTTGAAAAGCCTTTTGAGGTACTCCACTTTTTTTATTTAGTTTTTGGCTTATATTTTTTAAGCTCAGGTAGCTTAGCTCTTAATCAAGTTCAAGAGTGGGAGTTGGACCAAAAAATGATTCGGACGAGTCAGCGCCCTATTGCCTCTGGAAAACTAACTCCTCTTCAAGGTTTATTCATTGCGCTTCTTCACCTGATCTTAGGCGGAGTCCTTCTCTATTGGAGTTCACCTGCGGCTTTTATTTTTGGCCTCTTAACAGTGATTATGTACAATGGTTTGTATGTCTATATTTGGAAAAAAAAATGGGCATTTGGTGCGATTCCGGGAGCGATTCCAGGAGCGCTGCCAGTAACAATTGGCTATGTTGCAAACGACCCCTCATGGTATCGTGGCGATTCCATTTATTTGTTTTTAATTTTATTTTTATGGCAAATTCCGCACTTCTGGATACTGGCTATAAAATTCAAAGATGATTACGCCAAGGGGAACTTTCCGGTTTTGCCTGTGGTTCTGGGGGTTGAAAAAACATTTTCACAAATTATTGGTTATACTATTTTGTATGTGATTGTGGCGTGTGCAGCACCCCTATTTTTGCGTACTAGTTGGATTTATCTTTGGTTGATATTGCCGTTTGTATTTTTTATTTTAATCTCACTTCGTCGATACATCTCTTCACAAGGATCGAAGTGGTTAGGCTTATTTTTAGGCCTCAATTTCAGTATGCTCGCATTTTTATTTGTTCCAGCCATTGATAAGTGGAAACAACTTCTCAATGTGTATCAATAATTAAATTAAATATATTTAGTTTATATTTATGACACGCCGTTTCGATGCGCATGGCCTTGGCTTTTGAAAATCGCTTTGTCATAAACTTATAAATGAAGACTTTAAAATATAATGATCGCGTTTTGATTTTATCACTTTTGGCTACAGGAATTGGATTTTCCAGCACACTCGTAGCTAAGCTCCTCATACTCGCATTAACATTTTTTACAAACATATTTTATTTTCAAAAATTTTCCCTTTCACCCAGTGTGCCGGGAGAGAATCACTTAGGTTTTCTTGCGATTTTTGTACCAGTGCTTGGAGGATTGATTGTCGGTTTAATGGCTCGCTTTGGTTCAAAGGCGATTCGGGGGCACGGAATTCCAGAGGCAATGGAAAATATTCTCTTAAAAGAAAGTCGAATTCCAAGAAGGGTTATATTTTTAAAACCCTTGTCGGCGGCCATTTCCATTGGATCTGGAGGGCCTTTTGGAGCAGAGGGGCCCATCATTGCAACGGGTGGAGCGTTGGGGTCTTTTGTGGGGCGACTGAGCTTTATTACACCCAAAGAACGAAAAATTTTACTAGCCAGTGGTGCTGCGGCCGGAATGTCTGCTATTTTTGGTACACCACTTTCAGCAGTCCTTCTGGCGATTGAACTTTTATTATTTGAGTTTAGTGCTAAATCATTCATTCCTGTTGCCATTGCGGCCGGTATCGCCGCAACACTTAGGCATCAGTTCTTAGACTCAAAACCATTTTTAGAAATTCCAATCAATTTTAGTTTGGATTTGAAGAATATATTACTGCTTTCGGCGGGTTGTGTTTTTTTTGGATTTTTAGCTGTCATTGCAACAAAAATTATTTATTTCCTCGAAGATCAATTTGAAAAAATTCCGATTCACTGGATGTGGTGGCCTAGTCTCGGTGGATTATTCGTAGGACTCATCGGCCTGATTGAACCTTTAAGCTTGGGTGTTGGCTATCAAAATATTCAAGCAGCGTTAACCCATCAAATAACCGTTTCAGCGGCGTTAGGACTTCTTATTTGGAAGTTTATTTCTTGGTCCATTGCTTTAAGTTCAGGAACCTCAGGAGGAACATTAGCACCACTACTCACCGTTGGCTCCTTGAGTGGAATGCTCTTAGGAGGATGGCTTCAGGCGAGAGTTCCTGAGGTGAGCATCACTTTATTTGCTTTGGTTGGAATGGCCGCTGTGTTTGCGGGAGCCTCGAGAAGTCTACTTGCGAGTGTGCTTTTTGCTGTTGAATCCACACAGCAGCCAGCAACCATTATTCCATTATTAATTGGTTGTTCTATTTCTTATTTAGTCTCACACTTTTTAATGACTCATTCAATTATGACAGAAAAAATTGAACGTCGTGGAGTGCGTGTGCCCAGCGAGTATGGAACCTCAGGAGTATAAAGTTGTGATTAAAGTTCAATTAAATGATGGTACCATTATCGAAAAAGACATCCCTCATGGACAGTTTAATTTTAAGATGAGGGTTATAAGGGCGCTGAAGGGGTTTTTATTCTTTTTTGCTTTAGGGCTACTTTCCATTTTGTTGCCTGTGATTCATTTTGTTTTAGTGCCAGCGTTTTTGATCTTCTCTGTAGTGAATTTTTTTTGGCGATTGAGGCAAGTTTCTTATGTGGATTTAACCCATCAAATGTGCCCCCAGTGTCAATCTCCCATCAAGGAAAAAAAGGTCTTTCAATCTTTAGGCGATACTCAGTGTAAAGTGTATTGCTTTGGATGTCGTGCAAACATTATTTATTTGGTATAAAATTAAGTAGATAAAATATGTTTAATAACGAAGGCTGCATTATGCATGCAGGGTTGCAAATTTTTTAAGAAAGACTCACTCACCGAGTCTCTTGCATTGTCGGTGATCGCTCTAATTTCTAAGTAAGGAGTGGAGTTAAAAACAGCAGCACGCGCGCCGCCACTTCCTTCCCAAGCTACGGCTTTGGCTTGAGTTTCCAAGATGAGTTCGGAGGCTCTTTTAAAGTCAATAATATCCTCATCGCCACTAGCAATTGCCCCGAAGTGAACTTTAAATGGTGAAATAGTTTCGGCAACAACTTTAGCTTTAGCAACCAACTCAGGAGAGGTTAAAAATATTGGCTTTTTACGATGAGGATTAAAGCTCTCTTTAAAATCGTGCTCGATGATTTGTTCTCCGACCAAAAGATCGCCAATAGACAAGTCTGGGTGTAAACCTCCTGCAGCTCCAGTCGCTATAATGGATTGAATTTCAGGGTGATGGTGAATTAAATATTGGGTTTGAATTCCAAATTGAGTTTTGCCATGACCACCCACCGCCAAAATGATGCCGAGTTCATGGTTTTTATGGGTCACTAATTTATGATTAGTTTCGACTTCAAATCGAACCTTTAATTTTGCAAAGCCTTCAATTAAAAACGACAATTCTTTTTTTAAGGGGCATACAATTAAGGTCATATTCATAGTCTACGGAGTTATAACAACTTTGATAGTACGGCAAGCAACAAGTATTCCGTTTGAAATTTGAACCCTTGATATTTCGATTTAATCCTTATAACGTTTATTTATGATAAACAAACTCGCACTCGCTCGTTGCTGGCAATATGTATTTACTCCTTTTCCCTATGAGTCGTTGACGACAAAGGGGTTTTCAAAAGGTGTTGAAGTTTCTGATGAAAGTCACGGAGAGTTGATCCAATCGCTCTTTGTTCCTTCTCCTACTCGAAGCCCAATATCTTTAGATTTTATTGAAATCCAAGATGAGGAATCCTTTTTAAGAAATCAAAGTGAAAATCAAAAGTTGAAATCGGAAAAGGGCCGAGAGCTTTTACGTCCTGGCTTATCCTTTTTTGGTCAAAACAAACAAAGTTTCAGCGTGGGTTCAATACCTATTGAGATTCAAAGCGACAAGGCCATGAGGGCGTTATCATTAATGCATGAAAATGGGATTCAAAATATTTTTGGAATTTACTTGGGTCTCAACGCCCTTGAAGCAAAAGAATGGGAAAGTTTTTTAGGGATACCCAATGATACAGTGGGATGGGTTCTGGATGATGGAGTAAAAATCATCAAGGGGATGCCAGGCGATGGAATCTTTGAAAGCATGGAATCAAGAAAGGACTTTCCCTTTTGGGCTGTAGTTCTTGAGTGTGAATCTTTTAATAAACTAGAAAAGTTTGATTTTGAAATTAAATCTGAAAATCTTTTAGAATGGCAGGGAAATAAAATGCTTCAAATTAAAGAGCATTTAACCAATTGGGATATTTTAATCAAGGAGCGTTTAACATAAACAGAATTGGGATCGCATGGCTGGGTCAGCCTCTCAGTATGATTGGGCCATGGGAGGAGAGTTAGTTGTAATTTTTCAAGCTATTAATATAATCTTCTGGAAGTTTTGAGAGCGTGGCTCCTCGTACTAAAGCTTCAATGTAGTTATGACTAATAGGGCCCTGAAGACTTGAGCGTGAGGGGTTTGTAGTAAATGCCGTCGCAAGAATAGTTTTACCATCAACAATTACAGGTATTTCTCTTTCAATGGACATACCAGTAACGACACCTTCCTTGTGCTGAACGACAGGCCAATTATTTGCGGGTATTTCAAATACCAAACCATAAATGTGAGCACCCGGCTTGTCAGTCAGTCCAGCCACACGACCTCCCCACCAACGAGAAGGAAAATCAAAAATTAAATCGATATTTTCAGCTTTCGCTAATCGGCCTACAGGAAGTTCAAAAAAGTGATAGGAGTGTTCTGTGCGCCACTGATTAAAGGCTTCCGCATCCAAGACACCTGAGTAGGCGAAGTAAAGCTTAACGCCTGAATCTTTAACTTCTTCGCGGGCCTTCATCACTTTAGAATAATGTGCGTCCATAGATTCTCCTGAAATTGGTAGAAATAGTTACTTATCTTACTTTTCATTATTTTGCAAAACATAATGGATAGGCTTAAACTAAAAGCTTTTATAGCGAAGTTTCATGTTTTGATCAATGAAACAAAAATTATTTATGATCGATTATTTCTCAATACTGTAGAATGTACATCATCTTCTATAAATTCTTGAGCTGTGCACGCGCCAAAATATTTTCTTCAGCATTGCATGAGCCGCAACAAGCGCCGCCATCCCTTAACACGGGTGCAAAATCATTGTGGTGCGCGTAAAGCATCACTTGAAGCTCCCCAAGGAGGTCATGGAAGTACTCGGCTTTCATTTCAGTCAAAGCTCGCTCAACCGACCATAGCTGGGCTTGTAAGCGACGATGATCGGCGCGGTGGCGCGCTTGCTCTGCCAAGGGAAGTGTTGGGAAAACGACTTCTTCCTCAAATCGAACATGCTCTATTAATGAATCCCGGACTTTCGGAAAGAGTTCCCAAGAATACGACCGGTCTTCGTCATTCAACAGCCAAGTGCCATCGATAAGTCGCCTTATCGCCTCCATGATCAATCCACAGTCATAGTTGATAATTTGAATTCTTGAAATATATTGCTGATTTGCTTCCATACAAATACCTCCCTCTGCAAATAATATCGCGCTATAACTAGATTTTCTATTTTAGACACAATTATGTGTTTTTAATCCGACAAATGTTGTAGAATTTAGAAATGAAGCTTTTATCAGACCAACAGGACAAAATATTGGCGCAATTAAAGAAAAAAGGCTCTCTTTCCGTGGATGATCTGACTTCTATCCTGAGACTTGCCAAAACGGCGGTGCGAAGAACTCTTTTGTCTTTGGAAAAACGAGGCTTGGTAGTACGGAGCTTTCAACCCTCTGAGCGGGGACGTCCGCGATTGGTTTTCCAGCTAACGTCAGCTGCCGGCAGGCTTTTTCCTTCAAAAGATGCGGAGCTATTGAGTTCACTTCTGAAGTTTCTAATCGATTCTGGTCATGAACAAATCGTTAATGACTTTTTCGAAAACTATTGGCAGCAGAGATTTGATGCCATTCAGGAGCGTCTACTAAAAAAAAGGAAAGATGATTTTGAAACGCGCCTGGAAGTTCTCAAAGACGAGTTAGAAAAGGAAGGCTTCATGCCGCGGTCGCGAGTATCTCGCCACGGCTCACAAGTTTCATTGCAGGAATGCCACTGTCCGATCGAAGCAGCAGCCAGTATCACTGAAAAACCCTGTCAGCTCGAACGGCGCTTGATTTCCCGTGTCCTAAGCTCGCCTGTGGGCAGTGCTACAATTCGCAAAGAGCCCCATGAAACCTGTGAATTTAAATTACCCATTCCGCCGCTGAATAAAAAGAAACCTCGTTCGCTATAAGGACCATGCAAAAGGGTGTTGCGAATGGCTTTGAAACGCAAGCCCCACATACCAATCGCGCGCTAAATATATGTATAGATTTTCTTATCAGCGGCACGTCGAGCCACTTAATTTTTAGTGGTTGGTTTAGGGCCTTAAAGAAGCGATCTCAAAAATGGTTGACCTGTTGATTTGTGATGAATAGAGGAATTTCACTACAGAGACTCAATAATCACTGTAGTGAAATGTTATTTAAAGCTCTACTTACAGTTGATTCCCTCTTTTGAAGAGTAATTGCACAATTTGCCTGAAACATCAACTCCATCGATGACACCTTTTATTACATAAAAGTTTTGAAAAAAATTGCCACCAAGTAGAAAGATAGGATCATTATAAGAAAATCCCTCAGCTTTTTCAAAAGATTGAATATTTCCTGTTAGGGAAAAAGTTGAATTTGGATTTTTAAACATTTTACTATCAATAGTCAGTGATCCCTTACAATTTAAAAACCTTAAAACTGCTCCTCTTTCAAGATCAGCAATGCTTAGGCCGGTGCTCGTAAGTTTAGAGAAAAGATCAAAAAGATAGGGAGCTGTCGAGTTTGAATAGTCACTGTAGTCAAAGTTACTACAGCTAATGATGTCCTTATTAATTTTAAAATCAATGTAAGATTCAAGATTCCAAAGCTTTACTGATTTGGAATTCCCGATGTCGTTGTACTTTACAAAGTTAGTAGCCACTCGCCCTAAAAGAGCAGCCTTTTTATAATTATCAAAGCCATTCTCTGGAGTCACACTCTTTCCCCAAAACATGAGACCAGACTTTAAAATTTCTAAAGGGTAATTGGCTGCGGTAATATCTTTAGACGAAATCAAGCCGACATAACGACGAATTTGCAGCGAAGATTTCGCGCCTTGTGAAAAGACTTCTCTATAGGCGATTTCATGTAAAATCAAACCAGCGATTGTTTCCTGATCTAACTCTCTCCAAACAGATTCGACAATTTCATATTTGTAAATAGAGCCACTTAGTGCCATCTCCTCTTCTGATTTTTGAATTACTACGCGAATAATTTTGCAATTTTTTGGTAAAATATATCCGCTTCCGAGGTCGGTTGAGCGTGTGGCGGCATGCCCCTCTGTGTTTCTAAAAGATTCTTTGAAAAAACTTTCAGAGAGCTTCCTGTAAAGCTCAGTGCGATAGGGATCAATTGCAGAGAGTCTGTTTAATACATAGTCTATTTTTTTTTCGTAGGACTTATCGGGGCCTAAATCAATGGTAAAATCATATCCATTGGGTTTCACTGCATCGTAGTAATCCAACAGCTGGTATTTATAAACTTTTTGCCCCGAACTATTGAGCTCAGCGCAACGGACTACGTTTCCGCTTCCGCTCACTCCGCCTCCATCGTTGGCAAAAGTAAAAATCGAATAGAATAACGAGATAGCTAAAAAAGCGGTCATCGTTTGTTTTTGTAAATGTTTCATAGTGTCTCCTTTTGTTATACACGAAATCATCGCGTAGCGTCAATTTAATACTTATGGCGGGTGTTTTAAAGATAAATTTAATTAAATATTTCAAATAAAATTAATTTATAATTAATATTTAGTTATGAAAGCAAATATATTTGAATACAGAGAATATAAGACTTATTTGATGGATTGGGTCCAGGCCAAAGGGCACGGATCTAAAAAACTCATAGCAAAGTATACCGAAACACAAACAGCTTATGTAAGCCAGGTTTTAAATGGGAATGCTCATTTGAGCGCTGAACAATGTATTCGTCTTAGGGGAGTATTCGAATTTTCTCAGCAGGAAGCAGAGTTTTTTATTTTGCTGAATCATTTAGAACGGGCGGGAACCGGAGAGTTAAGGCAAGTCTTCGAGAGGCAAGTCAACTCGATTGTTGAGTTGAGAAACTTAGTGAAAGCGAGAATCGGAAGTGAAGTTAGAATGGACTCTGAATCTCAAGCAAAATATTTTAGTACTTGGCATTTTGCGGCAATACATACTGCATTGTTAATCCCAGAGTTGAGAACAATTAAGAATCTATCTGCTCGATTTCACCAAAATGTACCACCCAGTTTCATACTTTTGTACCAACGGAGC